>CANMWT010000009.1 GCA_947501635.1 uncultured Roseobacter sp. | reverse complement strand
CCCCTCGGGTTTGAACATAAAGGCTACGGTAGATCGTTTCATGAGACACGCGGTTTTGCTCTTCGTCAGGGTGCTCCCGTTTGAGCCAACCGGCGATCTGTTCCGGAGACCACTTCAAACGCAGCTTCCGCGAGATCCAATGGCACAAGGGCGCGTTGAACGAGAGCTTACAAGGTTTAGGTCGTTTCGCGCAGTTCCAAGCACGCTGATCTGAAGGTGCAGCGCGATATGCATGCCGTCCACCGTTGCGATGAATCTCTCGGCTGATGGTCGAGGGTGATCGCTTTAAGATCCGCGCAATGGCACGAAACGAACGCTTGGCTGCAAGACCACGCGAAATCTCCTCCCTTTCGATCAAGCTCAGCGCAATACGGGACCTCCTGCGATCAGGTGGCCGGATGCCACCGGTCGCTGCAAGGTGGGGAAAGACCGATGAAGACGCACGATCAAAACAACGCCCAATCGAACTCATCGACTCTCCGCGTTGCCAGCGATCCCACATCTCCGACTTCTGTTTATCTGTGTAAAACGTCCGCGTCCGATACTTCATCATCAACACTCCATCTTTCCAAAAAGATTAAAGTGTTGCGTCGACCCTTTGAAACCGCCGCTATGAAGCGGTCATTCGAGGACGGTTTTTGCGTCTTTCCCGTGATGGATGGTGGCGATTTCGGCGGAATATCAGGTACTTGTGGGGCGTCGTGCACAACAGGTGTTCACGTTTCTATCGCACAGTATCGTCATCTTTGCGAAGCTGACTGCATCGCGCCCACTGTATGTACCGGCTGCTGTTCGCAAGTTAGTATTTGCATGTTTTCGGAAGTCGCAGATATGTATCCGGCCTTTGGATCGGCGCGTGGGCCGTGGCCATTTTGGGGTTACGCTCACACCGTGGTCTCATTAGCGGACAGGCCGTGATAACCCCCCGGGGGAAGCAGCCGGTTCATCCCATTAGCGGAAGTACTTCAGTAGCAAAGCTCGCAGTTGTTGCAACGCTACAGGCCCAAATCTTGGCCGCACCAGAAAGAAAAGCAGCCGTTCGTGCTTACTTTAGCGAAATCTAAGACGTCGATGTCTGCCTTTTGGACTTTGCTGCACTTTCGCGTTTCTTCTTTAAAAGAAATATTTTACGCGAAAACCTATCTCCTTGTAGTCTTCAAAAGCTGGTATGCCCGGACGCACATAAAGAATATTTGCACCTACACGAAAGTTGTCGAAAACTTCGGCTTCATAGAAGGCTTCAACCGCCCATTCATCTTGCAGATCAGTGCCACCAGTATTTTTCAAGTATGCGTTTAGGTCGTTTGACCAGTTGAAGCGCGACCAAGCCAGCCCCCAACGATCTTTGCTGCGCCCTTCGATGGGCGATGAGCCCGCTACGCCGAGCATGAACTGGTGGTCGAGCTGTTGAGTGTCACCTATGCCAAAACCGATCTGCCCGAAAACGCCCCATCCTTCGTCCGGTTTGTGCGGGTCAAAAGAGAGAAACTGTTGGAACTTGAAAGAAGCAAAACTTTTACCCTTTGTGGTTTCGAGAAACTGCTCTGGGTCTTCTGGTACATCTCTGCCAGTAGAGTAATCTGCGCCCTCTGCTGTGCTGTGAGCGAGGCTTAGGCCGTAGTATCCCGGCGCTCCGCCCATCCGAGTTTTGAAGGTAGCGGATCCATTAAAAACGACGCCGTTGTCGAACAGATTGTCCCAAAAGTCACTGCCCTGTGCGTTTCTCGAGTCGTACACAAACAGGTTGTAGCTGACCGGGTCCGTCGCCACCGAAATTTGCGCCCCGAGAATATACGGTGGAAAAACAAAACTTGGCGGTGCGGCTATGCCGAGATATTGGAAACTTCCTTTCCTCCGGCCGCCCACGATGGGTGTTTTATCCGCAATATCGACAAGATCAAATTTTCCGAAAGAAACGCTTACTGTTTCATTGATGCGTTGTGAAATAGTAAATGACAGCGTTGAATCGTCCGAAGCTGTCGCGCGGGGCAGTGCCGCGAGTGTATTCGACGGCCAGATCAGTCCGGCAGTGCCCAATCCTACAAAGTCATCACCATCCACATACTCCAAATGAAAATTGGCAGTTCCTCCTTGCCAGATAT
This sequence comes from uncultured Roseobacter sp., assembly GCA_947501635.1. Lineage (GTDB taxonomy): Bacteria > Pseudomonadota > Alphaproteobacteria > Rhodobacterales > Rhodobacteraceae > Roseobacter. Next base: position 132,754 of record CANMWT010000009.1, on the reverse strand, counting down.
TCTTGATTGTCAGAAACGCATCAAAACGACCGGTAAAAAAAGAACTGTCAGGAGAGTCAACGTCAACGGGTTTTTGAGCGAACCCTGATATGATGAATGAGGGAGAGAATTCCAAATCGTCAGCGCCGGCTGATTCGGCTCCAAGGCATAGTCCAAGCGAAAAACACGCACGCGTCCACCAGACGTTCATGCCTCGGCTGACAGCACTTGCAAAGAGCGTAGCATGCATTGACTTATTATCTCCAAATTTGACTTCATAAGGAACGACAAAAAGCGCCATAGCACCTACACAGTGACATTTGCACACGGTCCCCTCGCGCATCAAGTCCTACGTAGTTTAATGCGCTGTTGACAGGCACTATTCATCAATTATTGCGCGTAACCCAATAAAATCGTTACGGATTCTCTCCAAACCACCAGTTCGGAGTTTTGAGCGAGGTATCCCTGACACTCGTTCTGCCGTTTACTTTCTTGTTTCCAGGATATCTCCGGTCTCGTTGAACGGTCGCCAAGCAATCCATTCACGTATTGTGGCAGTGACCCTCGGACTGAACAGGCTGCAAGGGCCTACCGCATTTCTGATCTCGTTTTATCGGGACTTAAGCGCTAATCGGGTAAAGTTTGAGTTGCTGCGAGGTCTGGAATTCTTCAGGCAAGAAGATGCCACATCGCCGTAGCCAGGACTGGAATACGCCCGTTCTGGCCTCGATATCTTGATTTATCTTTCGTCCTGTACATGCAGATAGGCTCCGTCCAAGGCTGCGTCAGAGACTATCCGCTCAATCAGCATAGCTACCTTTTGCGCAGTGTGCAGAAGTGTCAATGTGGGCGCAGAGCGGACGGTGGAAGCATTCGAAAAAAGACTAGTGCCAATGTGGGCGCGCTCTTTTCCAGTCTCGAACACTTCTTGCCTTGCAGGGGAAGAGCGAAGATAACTTCTTTAAATGAAACAAGGAACCCGACGATGCAGACCTTCCTGAGGCGTGCACTACTCTCGTTAACGCTATTCATCTCGGTCGCCGAAAACGCATCGGCAACCGAGATCAGGGATCAGATTGCAGAATTAGCCGGGGGCATTGTATCCGGAAGCATCAACGAGATCGGCGGCATTCGCCTTGGTTCATCTCTGTTCGTAACCGACCTCTATGCACTGCGAGAGAATGAACCCATCTGGTTAGTTGATGAGCGCCGAAAAGATCTTTTTCACGAACTCAGGGACGCAGAAAAACATGGTTTTCGGCCTGAAGACTTCGAAACAAGTCGCTTGGCTGAAATGCACGCGGCAACAAGCAATGGTGATGTAGCAGCACAAGCACGTTTCGATATTGCAGCTACCGAAATTGCAGCGCGTTTGTTGCGGTATATTTACTACGGCAAAGTCGACCCAACGACTTTCAATGCGAATTGGACCTTTGAGCGCGCCTTTGCGCCGGGCAGTCCGGAAAAACTTGTCAATCAATATCTCGAAGTTGCGACATTGGAAGCGCTTGTTGACGACATCGAAATTCACCATCCGGCCTACCAAAATCTGCAAGAGGGGCTCGCGCGCTATCGCTTGATTGCCGCTCAGGGAGGTTGGCCCGAGGTCCCAGATGGCACTGTGCTCCGTCCAGGTGAGGAGTTCGCAGCAATCCTGCCCCTAAGACGACGCCTCGCGATTACGGGAGACTTTCAAGGCTTGCAGGATGAGAGCCTTCTGTATGACGATACACTCCTCATTGCGGTTAAAACGTTTCAGACACGCCACGGGCTGGAAGCCGATGGCGTCGTCGGTCCAAGAACATTCACCGCGCTGAACCGCAGCGTTGGCGAACGGATCGATCAACTCAGGGCTAGCCTCGAGCGGGCACGCTGGCTGCTTCGCGACCTTGAAAGCGACTACGTCTTCGTCAACATCGGCGGTCCCGAAACCTACCTAGTCAAGGACAACAAAACGGTTTGGAAAACGCGCTCTATCGTAGGCCGGGGTTACCGCCAGACGCCTGTCTTCCGCGATGATATCCAGTATATGGAGTTCAATCCAACGTGGACAGTTCCGGTGTCCATCTTCCGCCGGGACAAGTTGCCGCTGATCCGGCGCGATCCGGGCTACCTCGCGCGCGGTGGCTACTCGGTGTTGGATTCAAACGGGCGCCGAATAAATCCAAGTGCGGTCAATTGGTCCGGTACACCCAATGTCACACTCAGGCAGGAGCCAGGGCCAAAGAACGCGCTTGGACAGGTCAAGTTCATGTTCCCAAACGTCCATTCCGTCTATCTCCACGATACGGATGACCGGAGCCTTTTCGATCGGAACGAGCGAAACCTCAGCTCGGGCTGTGTGCGGATCGAGAACCCATTCGAGTTTGCAGATCTGCTGATGGCAGAAGACCCCGAGTGGTCGGTTGCGCGGCGCGAGGCGATCTTGGCGTCGGGACGCACTACCCGGATCAATTTGCCCAAGCCGTTACCCGTCCTGTTGACATATTTTACGGCCTGGATGGATGAGGCAGGAGTGGTTCAGTTCCGTGAGGATGTCTACGAGCGGGACGCGAGAGTCATTGCGGCACTTAATGAGGCATTGTCGCGCTGATTCGCAGGTAAGCACAGCGATTATGAGAAACAATTGTTTCGTCGGCACAGCGGTAGTTCGAGCGATATGCAGTGATATCTACCTTGAGCCCAATGCAGACCTATTAAGCGTCATTGAGATCACCGACCAGATCAGACTGCCTTCTGCACATTCAGATCACGAAGCAGCTAACTATCGAATGCAAAACGCTGACCTGGTTGTTGGCTACCCTTCTACGACCACAAACTCGTCGGTTTGCCATCTTCAGAGATTTGAATTCACATCCTCGATCCGTCGTTTCCGGAGTTCAAACGCGAAAATTCGACTTAACTCGCTTCAACTCTAGGGCACGAGCTCACGGCTGCCATCGATCGTAGGCACACGCAGCAGCTCTCTTGCATTCAGCAGGGAAAGTGGAATCCGAATAAGAGAAAAACCGCGAGGCGGATGCCCTCAAGAACCGTTTCATAGTTTTTAAGAGGTGTTTTGAATCATGGCCGAAGAGTATGGCTTCATCCTGCCCGCCTCACGCGCCTTCATTAGAAAAACCACTGTGCGGGTTTCTGGTTTGACCGCAGACCTTGCCATAGTTTAGTTCACTTGCAGTGGTGCCCAATTGCGCCAGACGCCAATACGGTGTGCACCACGTAATACGGGTAGGGTTGGAATAGAATGGCGACAAGAACACAGCTTTCCTGGGTGTCATGCATAGCGTTCATGGCGACATGTGCGGCGGCGCAGGTATCCGACTGGGGCACCAGCGGCGACTGGCGCGTAAGTGTAAGCGCAGAAACGGGAAACGGTTGCTACATCGAGAAAGATTTCGACAGCGGCATACGCTTTGTCCTCGGGTTCCTGCCAGACCGGGACGGCGGTTTCATCGCCGCATTGAATACCGATTGGACGCATCTGACACCTGGCGACAACGCTGTGGTGAAGTTCTTCACGTCAGAAGAAAAATTCGCGGGCGAAGTGGAGATGATCGAAAGGGACGGGTTGTACGGCGGTTGGGCCTTTTTCAACAATCCCGCCTTTGCGGTCGAGATTGCCAAGCGACGGTCCCTTCGGATCGTGGGTCCCGAAGGCGGGGAGTTCGAGCTGGACCTGACGGGATCAGCGCGAGCCATCGCTGAGATGGAGCGCTGCCAGGCCGCGCAATAGTGTCTAGCGCGGGCGGTTATTGTGGTCGGGACGCACCTGAATCACGTCTGCGACGCAAGGTATGCGCTGATCGGGCATTGCCAGCGGTTGCGTGGCGCGGCGGGTGTTACGCTTAGCCAAAGAAATCTTCGGTTCAGAAAGCGCGCCTGAAACCTCGAAAGGCCATGCGCTACGCGCCAGCGGGCGGCCTACCGGACGCGGCTCTGCGCGCAAAGAAATGGTGTCCCGTAAATAGTCAACTTGGCCCGTCGCGACCAGTTGTACGCGTGCGGTTTCCAGCACGGCATTGTCGATGACCACCTTGCCCTCGTTGAACCTCAGCGGAGCACGCAAGCAGGTGATGGGCGAATATCCAGCGCGCCGGTCGACGGAAAACAACCAAGGCAGAACGCCGAGACCAGCAAGGTCGATCAGCGTAGTGGAAACGCGTCCCGCACCCATTTCCACCTGCGCAGTGCCCGATAGGCTGCGGGCAAAACTATCACGGTTCGCATAACGCGCGCTGACATCGATCTGGCCGGTAAGTGTGCCTTCTGCGTGCACTTTGCCGCCAAGGCTGGAAGCAAGCTTGCCCACGTCCCATCCGCCGGTCTTGCCTGAAACGCGGAGGCGGTCAGGTCGATTGATCGCATCGATCTGTGCGAACAGACTTGCGTAACCGCCACCGTACTCGAGCCGCAGCGGACCAAGGCGCGCCTGCCCTTCCTTCACGGTCAGGCTGCTATCGAGATGCGAGATACCCCGTTGTCCCGCGATGCGTGCAAAAGCAATGGCAACCTCGGCGTCGAGACTTCTCAGGAACAACGCGGGATCTTTCAGAGCGCCGATACTAACATCACCCGCGCCGCCGGTTTCGGGTGACAGAACCAACGGTTCAAAGTCCGAAAGATCCTCTTTTTGCCGTAGAGGATCAGGTAACACGAGCGGCTGGAATTCTGACAGATTGTCTTCATCCTGAGCTGTGTCGGTTTCAGTGTCCGCAGCGGGCAACACCAGTGGCTGAAAACCGTCGTCGTCGCCAGCAGTGGCGCTAACGGGATCAATTCGGTCCTGCAATTGCAACGCGCGCATTTCGAGATGTACGACAGGTTCGCGCGCGATTTCACGGGCAGCAAGCACTACGTTTCGTAAATCGTCCAGCCGCACCATATCACTGGTCAAGGCGGCGCGTAACACTGGGGCTCCTGCGGCGAGGCGCAACGTACTCGTGAGATCGATACGCGTTTCTCCTGCTGCAATCTGACCTCTGGTATCGATGCCCGCCTTTTCATCCCTTAAAAGTGCGACGGAAAAGCCCGCCGTTCCGATGTCTACTGGATCGAGTTGGATCGCCTCCAACAGATGCGCGCTATCGGGTGTCGAAAGTGCTACGGTCAACTCCGCGTTCTTGAAAGTACGCAGATCGTCGGAGCGTGCGGTTACTCGTCCGCCCCACAGATCGCTGCCGTCGCTTTCGATCTCGAAGTCATGCAGAACCGTGCGTCCGTCCTCGTCGCCTATGTGCAAATGCCCGATGAGACGTCCGAATTCAGCGATGCGTTCCGGTCGCAGTGTGCGCAGGAATTGCGTTGCGGGCAGGTCAAGCGCAGCTTCCAGCTTGTAGCCGCGCAAGGCCAGCAAATCGTTGATCTGGCCGTTCGCCGACAGAAATGGTCGGTCCGGCGGCCCGAGCACGATGGAGACGTCCCGCAACTCAAGCCTGCCGTCAGGTGCGCGTTGTATTTCGCCAACGCGAAACGGCCCGACATCCCGCAGTTCTTCCTCAAATGCATTGGTAACAAAAGAGAAATCCTCAATCGTCACCAGCTTGTTTCGGCCTGTGAGCTGCAGGCTTACAGCTTCGGGTCGAATATCGCGCAGGAAAATGGCGGGCGGGGGGCGGAGACCGTCTCCGATCAGATCGACACTGAAGTTCAAGTCAAAATTCGAAGTGTGTCGAAGGTCGGTAAATGTACCCGACATCTTGACCGTACGCCCCCCGTCTAGCGTTAACAGCGTCTCTATCTCTTCGAGGTCGTAAGCGCCTTCGCGGCGCATCAGGCGTGCTTCGACGCGTCCGGAGCCCTGTGCACTGCCTTTCAGCGCCAATGCCCGCAGAACAGTATCGAGTTCGCTTGCATTCAGTGTAAGCAGACTGTCGAAGCCGAGTGGCCCGAGCGAGGGATCGTGTGTACCAGTCAGGGCCAGATCGGTTGCGCCTATGCGGCTTGTTACGCTGAACGGTGTTCCTCGAGGGAAGTGCCCGTCAACGGTTACCCGCTGACCGTTCATGGTCCCGCCGAACACAAGGTCTACGGAGCGGCCCACACTGGCCGGGGTCTGCACCACCCGAAAATCATCGAGTGCGAAATTGAAGACGAAGCCTGACGTGCGGTTCTCCATCGTTACTTGCATGTCCGAGAAATCGACCTGGCGCGTACTGATGAACCGAATGAGTGCGCTGTCTGCAGAAGCGGCGGCTGATGGTGTCCGGGGCTGGGATGTCGACCTTGGTTTGAAAGTCTGCCAGCTGATCGTTTCGTCCTCCATACGCAAGAGGTTCAGGCGCAGTCCACGCGCCTCAATGGCTGGCACTTGTGTCCAGCCCTCGACGCCTGCCCACGGGCTTAGATACAGTTTTGCGGACTCCAGTGTTAAAAGGTCAATCTCCGGCACGGCCTCCGAGGGTATGCGCACTCCGGTCGTCTTAAGCGAGAACTTGGGAAAAAGATCGACATTCACATTGCCTTCCACGAGCACTGACTGTCCGACTATGTTGCTTAGATACTTGGCGACGATCCCGTTGCGCCACGTCCGCAAGGTATTGCTTTCAAAAATGAAGATGATGGCGAGCCCGAGCAAAATAGCTGTGACAAGACCAGTCTGGCGGCGAGTAGGGGTCATGTGGCGTGGCATTCCAAACTTTGGCTGCGCGATTGCATTCTAAATTAGTTCAGCCTTACTCAGTCGCATAACACTGCGCAGGCACGTTGCGGGGTTAGTGTTAACCACTAGGGTCATCTATGCCACAAATTAAAGCGTGTATTTCAAACCAAAGGCTATCTTTTAAGGCGGGGGGAACCCTTCAAGTCTAGATGTGCCGCGAGATTGTCGCGCACTTCTAGACTGGCATTGCCAGAATATTGTCTGAGCATTGCAAGCCTCGTCCAATTCATATTGACGGGTCTGTTGGAAAAGAAAACGACGAGCGTGGCACATGATTGCATGTAGACTTCACTTGCTTTGCAAAGTGTCTTTATATGTGAGGTAAGTTTTCAAAATCTAATGCGGGCCACAATGTATCGAAGTTTACAACGTTCTTGTGCAGCACTCGCGGTCTGCCTTTCGATTTGTACAAGCCCAGCCTTGGCAGAAACCGAATTTCTCTCTTTGACCCCAACCTACCTCCCGAGCTATTTCGGTCTCGGTTTTGGAAGCTATCCCGACTATTTGGGGTCAGATAACTCATCATTTGGCGTCGCCCCTTTTGGCCGCTACTCCTTTGGTGAGCAGCGCTATATCGCGCTCGAAGCAAACTTTGCGAGGATCAACCTGATCGAGGACCGGAACTGGCGCGCCGGGCCTGCTGGCATGTATCGATTTGGCAGGGACGATGTGGATGATCCGGTGGTGGATCGTTTGCCGGAAATCGACGGCTCTATCGACTTGGGCGGTTTCGTCTCGTATCAAATTGTCGGCGATGATCCAAGAGACCGCTGGTCGATTGGCTCAAGTTTCATACATGGCGTTTCAGGTGACAACGATGGTTATACGATTGCCGTATCTGCGCGGCGCTGGATGCCCATAGGTCAGTTCTCCGCACTCGGTTTCTACGCAGGTGCTAGTTACGGGTCATCGGACTACATGGACACATATTTTTCAGTTGGTTCACAAGGTTCGGCTGACAGTGGCTTACCCGTTTTTCAGGCCGGATCCGGTATCCGCGATGTGCGCCTATCGGTGGTTTATATACAGCCCCTCAGTCGTGAGTGGCAGATCGGAGGTGGGTTTTTGGTCTCCAGACTTCTGAACGACGCTGCAGATAGTCCGATTGTTTCGGAACGTGGCGACCGCAATCAGATTGTTTTCGGGTTTGGTATTTCGCGCGCGTTCTAGAATTCGGGGCAAACTGCCGATGGCCGGATTACGGCGGCATCGATTGAAAATATCCGTCGCTCCAACGCCGCGATCACGATGCATCCTTGAAACAATACAAACAGTTTCCGGCACCTCAGAGATTCATCTGACCGCATAGAGTTTCTTTCAGGTTCTTTTTGCATTCGGCGGGTTTCGCTATGTTGTGCTTTCTTGGTACGCTCAGGGCTGAAACGTCGAAACCAATGCGAGGCATTGATCCGCATCATGCGTGCAGCAGTGTATCTTCTTAAAATTCTGGCGTTTCTTTTGCTTGGCTATTCTATGCTTTGGGGCGCGCTGGCTCTCTGGTTTCGTCTGCCGGATATGCCGGCGCTGAAACTCGCGGTGATTGCAGTCTTTCTCGTACCCGGTGTCTTTGCGTCGATACATCTATTCAACGGCAAGACCTGGCGCAGTATTCTGGTCTACATAGCCGGCTTTGTCCTGCTGATGGTATGGTGGAACAGTCTCACTCCGCCGACGGCCGACGATTGGGCTCCCGAAGTTGCCCGGCAGGTCACAGGCACCATTTCAGATGATGAACTGACCCTCGAAGGTGTAAGGGCTTTCGAATGGCGCACGCAGGATGATTTCACCGAAGTCTGGTCAAATCGCACATACGATCTTTCTCGCCTGGAAACGCTGGATCTTTTTCTGTCCTACTGGGGTGATCCTCGCATGGCGCACTTCATCCTCAGTTTCGGCTTCGGCGATGACACATATCTTGCCTGGTCGGTCGAAGTACGGCGATTGACAACGGGAACCTATTCGCCCCTGGCGGACTTTTTCAAGGAAAACCCGTTGGTGATCGTTGCAGCAGAAGAATTCGATGTTGTCGGAATGCGCTCCAACATAAGGCAGGACGACGTGCATATTTTCCGGATAAAGGCCAATCCGGACAATCTTCGGCGTTTGCTGGAAGGCTACGTCGCCGATGCGAACAGCCTTGCCGCGCAACCAGAGTGGTACAATTCCATATTTACGAACTGCACGACCGTGGTCTTCAAAACGATGGCCGCACTGGGGCTGAATGCACCCTTCGACTGGCGCATAATTGTGAACGGATACCTGCCGGATTATCTGTACGAACACGGTGTTCTGAATACCGAGTATTCTGTGGAAGAGTTGCGCCAACTCGGCCGCATCGCAGAACGCGCTGAGAGCGAAGGACTTACGGCGGGATACTCCAAAGCGATACGCAAGGGTGTTCCGTCCCCGTGATCGTTCTTCGGAAACAAAAGGAGGTTGGAGGAATAAGCGGCTTCACGCTTTTCTGAAGTCGCATGGCGCAATCGGCGTATCCTCACATAACTGTTGCAGCCCAATAATTCGGCTCCAAACTGTATGGGCAAGTCATGCTTGCAGTAGCGGATTTCTGTGTATTCGTGGCTGTACCTTGCAACGCACCTCCCTGCTGATTGTCGACGCGCTTTCCAGCAGCACCTGTCGTTCGAAAAATCTGGTCGTGCGCCGGAGGTGCGGACAAAGCCGACCAATAGCTGATAACTTCGCTCAGTTGGCCGCTAGGCTGTTGGTGCTGACTCCGATTGGGGATCATACCCTGGATTTTGCGATCCCTTCGACAAGAAGAGAGTTGTGTTCGGGTAGCTGCTGACTATGAACTTGCACAGTCGATCAACGTTCGCGGCAGCCCGACTTACATTCTAAATGAAGGTCGGCAGGTTCTTTTTGGCAATGTCAGTTATGCCATTCTCAAAGCCAACGTCTCGGAACTGCTGACTGAACAGACCGACCTAAATGCGACACTGTGCTGATTATCAGCGGTTTGCCGAGTCGCGTTCCAAATGTCAGCGCCGCGTAGTTATCCAATAGAGTATTCCGAATGTCAAAGCGGATGCGACAATCCCGTGCTGAACCTCAGCGGACAAATAGGCAAGCAAAAACCCTGTAGCCAAAGGTCCGAGCGCAGCCCCCAAGTCTCGCCATGCCTGCATTCGGGCTAGTGGGCCAATTGCATCCTCTTCTGTATTTAGATCGGCTGCAATCGCTGCGGGCCCAAGGGAGGCCAATGCACCTCGAAAAAGTAGCATCACCAAAGCACCAATCACCGTGACCCCGACTGCGACAAGGACAAACCCGAGCATTGTTAAAATGGCAGCAATTATGAATACCTTTCGTGCTCCGAACTTGTCTGCGATTGCTCCGAATACCGGTGCCGCAATGGCCTCACCAAAATGCCGCATGGCCAGCAGTGCGCTACCGCTCATTACTGCGGTAGAAAGATCTGCCTCCCGCGCAAAGATCAATGTGATTGTAATTGCGAATACTCCGTCCACTCCATAGCCCTGTAAGAAGAACAGCACGTCAATTGGCTTGGGGCGTGAAAGGGCCGGGGGTTTCGTTGCAGCTTTTGTCTTCGAAACATCTCGCGGCAGTTTCAATGCGATAAAAATACCTAAAGCTGTAGGAATGGCCAAAATTACAAAGGCCATTTGAGGTCCGGATTGTCCGACCAGCCATGCACCACCGAACAATGCCAAGATAGGTCCAGTTCTTTGAATAGCCTGCCCGACACCAACACGGGTTCCGACTTTTTCGCGATACTCTAATGCGTAAGACAAAGTAGCCAGTACAAGACTGGCGTAAGTAAGACCCCATAGTATTCGCGCGCCGAGTAGCAAAGCGGGACCCTCGACAAGACCATAAGCTGCCGTTGATATAGTCGCTGTGACAGCCGCCCATAAGCACGTTTTTCGCAAACCCAAACCAACGGCCAGACGCGCGATTAAGCCATAAGCAAACACTCGGACAAACCGGTTTGCGGACAGCATGACGCCAACCCAAGGCAAAGTGAGCCCGAAGTCAGATGCGTATGCTGGTAGGACGGCGTAAAGCAGCGCATCACCCAGAAGCGCCAAAGACATAATCGACGAAGACCCGATAATTGCCCGCCATCCCCGGTCTTCATCTGTTTTCAAGACCCTTTGCCCTCCAGGTTGGTGCACGCGTTACGGTAGAGAAGGTTAATCCTAGACTAGATTGTAAGGTCAACTGTCAAATATCTAGCGGCAGGCGGCACTCTTTTAGTCCAAACGTTCTCGTAGCGAGCGGCTGCTTTGTCCGCAAATCGGAAATTGGGGCTTTAAAACTCGCTGCGTTTTAAACAGTCGGCCGCTTTTTTCGCTGCATCGCGGCTAACAGCATCGGCTTGTCGTTAGCCGCACTTGCGATCGAAGACATGCTCACGCGATGCTTAGCGCCACGCTTGAATCCTGATTAGGCGCTCAGAAACCGATCAGATCGAAGATCGCACTCTCGCATTCCGAAGCTGCCTCGACAGAACCCAAACGAATATGCGCAGCTTGTAATGGAAACTAATTAACCCCATATATACGGCGCAATTTGCAAAAGGCACAATATATGGCGTCATTCAGTGGCTTTATTCGAAAGTCTCCCGCCGAACGGCTAAAACGCTATTTCGGGTCCAAAGACGTGCCCGCGTCCGTCGACTTCGATTGGAGGGGCGCGGGTCGAGGAACTGAACTGGTGCGCTCGATAGAGCAGTTGATCGCAGAACTCCCCGAAAAACGCCAGGACGCGATAAAGGCTGAACTAGATTTGCTGGCGACACTGTCAGACAAGGTTGGTTTGATCGCGGCAGAGCAGGTCTGCTCCGGCGAGGAGATCGACATCGAAGGGCTGCATGGCATTCAGGACATCTTGTTGTTTATCGCAATTGAGCACCCGATCCTGCTCAACCGCATTGAGGTGCAGGCGTCGATGTCGCGGCGGCACGGTGGGCAAAACTGGTCTACCTTTCAATTTGATGACGATGGGCGGCCTTGGACCCTCGAAAACGAAGGCGCACGCGCTGCATTCCTAGCGGATACTTTAGCCGTGCTAGACCTGCCCAAGCATCGAAAGCACGTTGCGGATTGGTACGAAACTGTTCGCACGCACGCCGTCACCGGCGAAGAGACGACATTCACACACGCGACGATCTACGTTGAAGAGCGCGCCGAAAGTGAGTTGGGCTTCGGAGTGTCAGATACACTGGAGCGGCAGGTTGTTGCGAAGGTGTTGGAAGTGGGCGTCGCCTGCGATCCGAAGTCACGGCTTGTCGAGATTTGCGCGCGCGGCGGCAAAAAGGTGCGCGACCAATTCTCAACGGTGTTTTCAAAGAACTTTGCGCCACATTCAAAGCCGCCTGTCGAAGTCCCGCGTCGGGACGTTTTTTTGAAACTCTTGAAGAGGGAACCTGACTTCGAAGTCGTCCCGTCGGACGGCATCGCACGGGTCGAAATATCATCGCTGGATTTCGCGGACACGAACGGCGGTATCGCACGATTTGAAAAGCGCGGCGAGGTTGAATCAATCCACGAATTTCTGGATAGGCGTTTCGGAAACACATCACCGTTGCGAGCGGGCAGCTGGACGATCCTTGCGGCAACGATCCGGATCATTCTCGCCGCTCAGGAGGGCAAACGCCAACGCACCCTGACAGTGACCCTGCGCCTGCCAAACACCACTACCTCTCCGAACACAACCGAAAGTGACAGGCAGTTTATCTTTGGTTTGCTGGAGCGATGGGGCCTTCTCGCTCCTGCTTTCGAAGAGTTCGATGTTCTGGAGGCAGGGTGAGTGCAACCTATCGCGTTGCTTTGCGAAATCGCAGCACAAGGGCGGAAGGTTGCCGCCTCGGCTTACATTGATGAACCATGTTTCGAGGCTCTTTTGACCGATGGATTTCTTGAAGCAGCCGGTGTGATCCAGTCCATGCCTTGTCCAAACTGCGACGCTTTACACGATGCCGAGATCGTTCATCATGACGGGCGCGACGGGTACTTTTGTGCTGAAGCGGGGTTCGTTCCGGTCGATATGAGCGAGATTGCTGCAGTGCGCGCCAATGTGCCCAAGATCATCGCAGCGTTGGCCGACGCCTTCGAGTGTCGCGCGCGCAAGCCCTCGCCTTTGGCAGGCGCCACGTGCCGTGTGGGTAGGGTAACAAGTGAAGCTTGCGATATAGCGATCTATTTCCATGGCACCTTGCAAACCGAAGACGATGCAGCAGAGGTTTCGGCTGTGCTGGCACGTGAACCTCGATCGACCTATCAACTGATCCTGTCGGCGATCGGTATTTTGCAAGTGCCGGGAATGAAGACCGTGCCATTATCCGATGCGATCGAACTCGACACTTTGGGCGCAGGATTTCGGTCCATTGCCGATCTCCGGGATCTGGTGGGCGCTGCGCGCAAGAACCCAGGCGGCGCACCGAACCGCTACGGTGAAACGCTTACCAGTTTAATCAATGAGCGCATGACGAGCGGCATGGCTTTCGACGGCCGGAATGCGGAAGCCAAAGCTGTTCTATCCAAATTCATTGAGTTGAACCCCGGTCAAAAGCCTCCATCAACCTCTCTCGTCCGCGACTACGTCAGCAAGATACGAACTGGACAATAACTGGACGGAAACCTCGCTTCTGTTCCTGTCTGACTTGCGTCCGTCAGGGTCCGCTCATGCTCTTACACAGGAGAATGAGCCATGACGAACACTGTTGAACCGAACCGCCCGCTACCTCCGATCGCCGTCTCGCCAGACGAGGGTGCGCGCCTTGCCGGCGTGGGGCGCACGACGTTTTACGCAGCCCTTGCGAAAGGCGACCTGCCCAGCATCAAGATCGGCACCCGCCGCCTGATCCGGGTGGACGCGATCCGCGAGTGGCTGATCCGTAACGAAACCGGCCCCAAAGCATAGGGGCCCGGTCATGCCGAAGTCAGCACGCCTGACGGGTATCAAGTCCCTCCGCTGCTACCAGGTCCCGGAAGTCGCGGAGGTGACAGGCGTTACAACCCGCACCGTTCGCAGCTGGATCAAGCAGGGTTTGCCGGTTTTTGCGGTTGAGCGTCCCGCGCTAGTTCGTGGAGACGATCTGATCGCCTTTATCAAGAAGAAACGCGCCGACCGAAAGACTGAAGTGGCTTTGCATGAGTTTTTCTGTTTGCGGTGCCGACAATCGCGCGCCGCTGCGGGCGGTTTCGCGACGTGCCGGTCGAATGGGACGCGCGTCGCCCTGAAGGCGATCTGTATCGAGTGCGAGGGCGTGATGAACAAACCGGTCGCCAAATCGCAGCTTTCTGCCCTGCGCAACAAGCTGGAGCTGATTGATGAAGACTAAGGGGAAAGCCACTTGCCCGCCATCTCGAACGCCGCAATTGCGCCGGGCCTCCGCCTGCAATTCCAGCACAAGACTCAACATTAAGGTGGTGGACACTGGCCCCCCTGAATTTCCACTTCATGCTCCCATCCAATACCCCACTTTGTGACCTTCATATTCGCAGCAGAAAGGCGCCGAGATGACCAAACGTCCGAACGAGAAGAACGAGCGCACCAAGCGCGACTTTCTGAATTACCGCAAGCACGCCAAGCAGCTTTCCGAAAGAACTCTGGACCGCGAGATTTCCGCACTCGAACGCTTCGATGTGTGGAACGGGCGCAAAGATTTTGCCAAATTCCACATCGACTGGGCAATGGGTTTTCGCGCACATCTCGAACAGGCGAAGACGGCAACCGGACAGTCTCTCAGCAAGTCCACCCGCAGAGCGATCATGGCAACTATGCGTGAGTTCGTGATCTGGCTGTCTCAGCAAGACGGGTTTCGTCGGCGGGTCAAACTCGCGGATGCCGAATACTTCCGCCTGTCCCTGCGCGATGAGGCGGAGGCCCGCGCGGCGCCGCATCGCCCGGCTCCGAGCATGAAGCAGGCGCAACGCACTCTCGCCATGATGCCTGACGCCACGCCACGCGAATTGCGGGACAAGGCAATTTTCGCCCTTCTTTGTCTGACTGGCATCCGCGTGGGCGCGCTGATCTCGCTTAAAATCAAGCATGTGGACGTTGAGGATAAATCCGTCACTCAAAACCCGCGTGAGGTCGCCACGAAGCGCGGCAAGTCCATCGACACGTTTTTCGCCAAAGGCTTCAAGGAGGCCGAAGAGGTCCTCGCCAGATGGTTGACGTATCTCGACGAAGTGGCGCTTTTTGGCCCTGATGACCCGCTCTTTCCGGCGACGGCGCTTGAAGCAGAGGGCAACGACGGCTTTAAGGCAAGCGGATTTAAGCGCCGCAACTGGACAACGACAGAACCCGTCCGCAAGATTGTCAACGCTGCTTTCAAGGCTGCAGGCTTGCAGGCGTTCGGTCCGCATTCGTTCCGACACATGCTCTCCCGTCACATTGCCCGGAATTGCAAATCGGTTGCGGAGTTGGTCGCTACGTCACAGAATCTTGGGCATACCGACGTTCTGACGACTTTGCGCAACTATGGTCAAATCAACCGGGACGACCAGCGTAAGCTTGTGACAGGTGAAGACCCAGACGACTTGATTGAATAATACACCATCGACTGATGGTTGGGTGTGGGAACATGTGTGGGAACCCTTACGTTGATTGTGCGAAAAAAACACGCAAATATAGTGACTTAAGGTGAAAATATGGCGGAGACGAAGGGATTCGAACCCTCGAGACGATTCCTCGCCTACTCCCTTAGCAGGGGAGCGCCTTCGACCACTCGGCCACGTCTCCGCCGGTCGGTCTATCTGTCGGCCAAGTGGAAAACAAGTCCAAATCGCGGCTTTCTCAAGCAAGTTTCACCGCGCGCACCGCTGGTAGTTCAGCAGCAGCCGGTCACTTACCAGCTCGTCTTCGAGGCTCTTTCCGGCAAGCTGAAACCGTCTGAGCATGGATCTGCCCAGATTGACCGTGATTTCCTCTTCAAAAAGCCCATGCGGGACATCGACTGCGCACAGATGCCGTCCCGATTTTTTAGTGCCATCAAGGCTGAGCGCGACATATACGCCCCGTGCTTTGCAGTCTTCGATCGCGTCGAACAGCTCTGTCATCTTGAACGCCTGCGCACCATAGAGAATAGACTGGCTGTCCGCGTAGGGTGGGTCGCAATATACAAGGTCACCCGGCTTTGCCCGCGCCATGATGCTTTGATACGAGCAGTGTTCGAAGCTTGCGCCGGCAAGACGGTCTGACCATAACGCCACGCGTTTTGCAAAAGCAGCGGGTTTGATCGGCATATGCGCGCCGCACGGTGTGGACATATAGCCGTCTTTTTTGCGAAACCTGACGACACCGCCATAGCATGCGCGGCTCAGAAACAGAAAATCCGCGCCGTTCGGCTGCGCGTTGTAATCCGCCTTGATCTGCTCATATTGCATGATGCGATCACCCTGCATGTAGCGCGCATACCTGCTGCTGTACCAGTCAACAAGCTGCTGCGGGTTCTCCGAGAGCGTGCACCAAATCTCGATCAGTGGCTTGAAAACATCTGATCCTACGGCGCGGCGGGGGGAAAGTGTGGCCATGACCGCACCTGAGCCCAAAAAGGGCTCGTAGTAGGTGCCAAAGCCTGTCGGGAAGTGCCGGATGATGTCATGCGCAAACTTTTGTTTGTTGCCTACCCACTTGAGCAGCTGTGTCTTGAACGGCGGCACGTCTGGATCAGAGGCTTTGGCATCTGCGCCGGATGTCTGACGGGGGAGGGCGTTGGTCAAAACGGTTCTCATGCTTGGGCGGGCCCCTGCCGTGAGCGGAAGGGGCGCCGAGGGGGCTCGCGCGGGCCAGCCTACGCTGTCTGGGGGGCAGGGTGAACCCTGCAATCGTTCTGGACTGTTGATCGCGGGCATCGCGTGTTGTGCTGATCGCATCGCTTCGTGTGGCAAGCCGCTGGACACCTATTGCGGCGCTTACTAACCTGTCTGAAACAACGCGACAGGAAGGTTCTGAGACATGTCAAAAATGCTGGCTTTTGCGCTAAGCGTATGTGCGATCACGACGACGGCTGCTTTCGCGGATGGGCATTGCGCGGCGGGGAAGACGCTGACTGATGGCAAGCTGACCATCGCGACCGGCAATCCCGCCTATTTTCCCTGGGTCCTGGACGATGCCCCCGAAGCCGGCAAGGGGTTTGAAGCCGCTGTTGCCTTTGCGGTTGCTGCGGAAATGGGGTTTGCGGCGGAAGATGTCGTTTGGGTCAGGTCTTCTTTTGACGAGGCGATCCAGCCTGGCGCCAAGAATTTCGACCTTAACATCCAGCAGTATTCCATCACCGCAGAACGCGATCAGGTCGTTGACTTCTCCGAGCCCTATTATACAGCGCCCATGGCGGTTCTTGTGGGCGCGAACGCGGCTGACACGCCCGCGACGCTGGAGGCGCTGCGCGCTTTGAAATGGGGGGCTGTTGGCACGACCACGGCGGTGCCTAAACTGGCGAACGTTATTGCGCCCCAAAGCGATCCTTTGCTGTACGGCGACAATGCCGACGTCAATGCAGCGATCACCGCCAACCAGATTGACGCTGCCTTGTTCGATCTGCCCACGGCACTGTTTCTCAGCGCGGTGATGATCGAAGGATCAAAGGTGATTGGCCAGTTCGCACCCGATCAAAGCGATAATCCTGACCAATTCGGCATGCTTATGGAAGAAGGTAGCCCGCTCAAGCCTTGTGTGGATGATGCGCTGGCCGCTTTGAAGGCCAGTGGTGCGCTTGCGGGTATTGAAGCGGAATGGTTGCAGGACACAACAGGTGTCCCTTTGATCGAATAATATGTTCAGGCCGTCAGCCACGGGTTTGACCCGTCGCGAACGCTATGAGGCACAGCAGCGCCGCCGGGCGCTGATCGTCGCCTCGGCAAGCACGGCTGGCGTGGTTGCGGCACTTGTAGTTCTGGTGCCGCTTGCACCGGGGTGGGACAAGGTCCGGAACAGCTTTTTCAATGCAGAGGTGTTTGCCAAGTCCTTCCCGAAACTTCTGGAGGCATTCTGGGTCAACGTGATGATCTTTGCGTGGTGCGCGCCCGCCATCGCGGTGCTGGGGCTGCTGATCGCCCTTGCGCGCGATGTGAAATCACCCGCGCTGTTTCCGCTGCGCATCTTCGGTGCCGCCTTTACTGACATCTTTCGCGGTGTTCCTGTCATTCTGACGGTCTACCTTATCGGTTTTGGAATTCCGGGGCTGGGGTTGCCGCGGCCTTGGAACTCTCCCTACATCTGGGGATCTTTGGCGCTTATCCTGACGTATTCAGCCTATGTCGCCGAAATATTCCGCGCGGGGATCGACAGCGTGCATCACAGCCAGCGCGCGGCTGCCTTGTCGCTGGGCCTGTCCGAACGGCAGGTGATGCGCGATGTGGTGTTGCCACAGGCGGTGCGCAATGTTGTCCCGTCCCAGATGAACATGCTGATCGCTTTGCAAAAGGATGTCTCGCTGCTGAGCTTTATCGGGCCGGTCGAAATCTTTCGGCAAGCCGGTGTCTTCAAATCACTGCTTGCCAACTTCACACCCTATGTGGGGGCGGCACTTATTTTTCTGGTCGTGACAATTCCGGCAACGCGCTATGCGGACCATCTGATGGCGCGGCAAATGCGGGATCGGCGCTGATGGAAAAACTGGTGCTGGAAGGAGTTGTAAAGCGCTTCGGAAACAAAGCAGTATGCGACGGAATTGATCTTGTGGTAAAGGCAGGGCAGATGGTCTGTCTGATCGGCGCGTCCGGTGCGGGCAAATCCACGCTGTTGCGCTGCGTGAACCTGCTGGAGCCGATAGAGGATGGGGCGATTTATCTCGATGGCGAGGATATCTCGGTACCCGGTCTGAACCCGCAGAACGTGCGCGCGCGCATCGGCATGGTATTCCAAAGCTACAACCTGTTTCCGCATATGACCGCGCTTGACAACGCCATGCTCGCCCCGAGACGCGTGCACGGACGCACGCGCGGGGAACTTGTGCCTGAAGTATCAGAACTGTTCGAACGCTTTGGCCTGTCTGAGCACATGGCGCAGTATCCCGACCAGCTTTCCGGCGGTCAGCAACAGCGGGTTGCGATCGTCCGCGCGTTGGCGATGCGGCCCGAGGTGATGTTGTTTGACGAAATCACCTCTGCGCTCGACCCGCAGCTGGTTGGCGAAGTACTGGACGTTCTGGTCACGTTGAAACATCAGGGCATGACGATGGTCTTGGCAACGCATGAGATGGGATTTGCCGCCGAAGCCGCTGACAAGGTCTGTTTTCTGCACAACGGTCGGGTTTTGGAAGAGGGCACACCACAAGACATGTTCGGTGCGCCGAAAAAGCCAGAAACGCGCGCGTTTTTGGCCCGGGCGCTGAAGTGAGCGGGTGCGCTCGCCGGAGGGACGTCGCGGTGCCGCGTCACGCTGTGCCAGGGGCTTTGATTCTGCTGACTGGTTCTTAAGCCACACCGAAAGCGCGGCCCAGATGGCCACTTTAGACGGGGATAGTGCAAGACCGCAGTGACTTCCGCCATTTGCTGAAACTTTGGGCAGGCAAGTTAGCTGAGCTGGTTTCCAGTGCTCTTTTTGCAGGCAACTACCTAAAGGTAATAGAAAAAGGTTGTTTTCCAAAGGTGCCGGGCGACGGGTCGCACAAAGACAAATTCTGTGCGCACGGTGACTTGTCCTTCACATGTGAGAGCGCAAATAAAGATGTAATCACTAGTTTACACTTGATTATGTAAATAAATACTGACACTCTTCTCCTACTGTGCGCCTAACTTGTTTCCCGGATGAGGCACGTCGTCTGGAAACGCTCATGTACGTCAATAAGCGGAGGACCGGATATGGCGGACGACGAAGACAAGGTCTGGCCAACAGGGCTGACTTTAGAAGAGGCCGAGGAGGTGCATAGCTACCTCATAGACGGGACGCGCGTTTTTGGCGCGATCGCGTTGCTGGCTCATGTACTGGTCGCGGCAGCGACCCCGTGGCTGGGATAGAGGAGGCACGTCATGAATAATGCAAAGATGTGGCTCGTTGTTAAGCCAACTGTGGGTGTACCACTGTTTTTGAGCGCGGTAGCTGTTGGATCGTTCGCGGTGCATGTTGCTGTTCTCAGCAATACATCGTGGGTGTCTGACTTCCTGTCGGGCAAAGAACTGGGTTCAGGTGATCAGACGGCAGCGGCGACGATGCTGGATAATCCGGATGCGGCCAAGGCGTCTTATACGACGCAGTCTGTGGATGGGGCACGCGAAGTGACCATTATCCTGTCAGACGGCACACCGGTCAAAGCGATCCTTGCGCCGCCGGAGGTCCATGCGACCTCGGCGACGGCCGAAACCTACTCGGTTGTTACTCAATAAAAACTGGGCCCGCGGTTATTTTCGCGGGCCCCCTTCTTTCACCGCAGGGGCCGGCCTCGCAGGCTGGTAGTCCTGCGAAAAACGGCTTGGAACATGTTTGACTATCGTGCATTCGCAACGCGGAAGCTTTCGGCGATCGGCCCGAAGTATCTGCCTTTTGCGGATGTCGCCAGCAAAGATGTTCCCCTGTCGCGATTGCTGCGGCTCTCACTGTTCCAGATCACGGTTGGTATGGCGCTGGTTCTCATTGTGGGGACCCTGAACCGCGTGATGATCGTAGAGCTGGAAGTGCCCGCATCGCTGGTGGCCGTCATGCTTGCACTGCCGTTGCTATTTGCGCCGTTCCGGACTTTGATCGGCTTTAAGTCCGATGTGCATGTCTCCGCTCTCGGGTTGCGCCGCGTGCCCTATATCTGGAAAGGGACACTTTACCAGTTCGGTGGCTTCGCAATCATGCCTTTCGCGCTTCTTGTCTTGTCGGGCTACGGAGAGTCCTATGATGCGCCGCTCTGGCTGGGATATGGCTCTGCCGCTTTGTCCTTTTTGTTGGTCGGTGCAGGCGTTCATATCGTCCAGACGGTTGGTCTGGCGCTGGCCACTGATCTTGTAGCTCAGGAAGACCAGCCCAAAGTCGTGGGTCTGATGTATGTCATGCTGCTCTTTGGCATGGTGTTCAGCGCTCTGGTTTTTGGCGCCCTGCTTGAGAACTACACGCCTGGACGGCTTATTCAGGTTATTCAAGGTGTTGCAGTCACAACGGCGGTGCTGAACCTGGTCGCGATGTGGCAGCAGGAGGCCCGCGATCGCGGGCGTGCCCGCGCCATGAAAGAAGCGCGCCCCATGCAGTTTGGTGAAGCCTGGAACGCATTGATCCAGCGCCCGGGCATGATCCGTTTGCTGGTCATCATCGGGTTGGGAACGTTTGGGTTCGGAATGGCCGATGTGCTGCTGGAGCCTTACGGCGGTCAGGTGTTGGGGCTTTCGGTTGCCAACACAACCAAGCTGACCGCCCTGTTTGCGCTTGGGACCCTGATTGGCTTTGGCGTAGCGTCAAAGGTCCTGGGGCAGGGCGCGTCGCCCGTGCGTTATTCAATCATCGGTGCGGCCATAGGGATACCGGGTTTTTTCGCGATCATTCTGTCGTCCACGCTTTCCGTGATACCGCTGTTTTTGCTGGGCACTTTTCTGATTGGTCTGGGCACGGGCCTTTTTGGCCATGCAACGCTGACGGCGACCATCAGGTCTGCGCCGGCGCATCAGATCGGCCTGTCTCTTGGTGCCTGGGGCGCTGTGCAGGCCACAGCTGCGGGCGTTGGTATCGCGCTTGCGGGGATTGTGCGCGACCTGATTGTAGGGCTCCAGCATATCGCTGGAAACGCGCCGCAAACGCCCTACAATTTTGTATTCTCGGTAGAGATCGTATTTTTGTTACTGGCAATGCTGGTCACGTTGCCATTCTTGAAGGACCGACGGAAAAACAACAGTGTTGCCGACCCTGACGCTTACAAAATAGCCGGGTCAGAGCAACAACCCAAATCAATGGAGCTGACATGACACAAGTGATAACGCGGTACTTCGAAAGCGCATCAACCTGCTTGGACGTCAAGCGAACGCTGCAGTTTGAAGGGTTTCCCAGAAAAGACTTGCTGATCTTCACTGATCCAGCGGAAGTTGTCGAAGCGCTCACAGCTGAGCATGTCAATGAAGATACGGCCAAAGCCTATGCCGAGCGTCTGAAATCAGGTGGTTCGGTATTGCTGGCGAAAGCGACTTACAAGCCTCTGGGTGTTGCAAAGCTGACCCGTCAGGTCACAGCCGAACTTGGTGCCGCTGACATGGGCGACTTGGTGGAAGAGGTCTATGTCAAAGACCGCCCTGGTCGGACAGCGACAATTCTCAACGATCACCCGCTTATGCTCAGCCGGTCGCGAGACCGCACGCCAGCTGGGTATTACATGGCGGATTGGCCCATCCCACTTATCAGTCGTCGTAAGCCGTCGGATGCGTTTGTCTTCCCGCGTCACGCACGGATGGCGAATTTCCCCATCCCGCTGATAAGCCGTCGCAAACCTGCCGACAATTTCGCTTTCCCGCGCCACGCGCGCATGGCAAATTATCCTATCCCCCTGATAAGCAAGCGTAAACCGTCGGATAAATTCGCTTTCCCGCGCCATGCGCGGATGGCGAATTTCCCCATCCCACTGACCAGCCGCCGCAAGCCCTACACCGGTTCGGTGATTGGCCGACACACACGGATGGCCAACTGGCCGTTCCCGCATCTTATCAACGGCAAGACTGGGACAAACGCGCTGATCCCGGGCGGGCCACGCATGGCCAATTTCCCGATCCGGCTGATAAGCAAGCGCAAGCCGGCGGATCCTTATGCCTTCCCGCGGCATGCGCGTATGGCCAGTTTCCCAATTCCGCTTCTCAGCAAGCGCAAGCCGTCCGATCCTTATGCCTTTCCACGCCATGCACGGATGGCGGATGCCATCTTGCCGCTGGTGGTCAAGCATGGCGAATCCTCGACCGCGGGCGAAAGAGCGTTTTCTTTCTCCAAGCTGTTTGGGCTGTCGACGTTAAAGCGGCGGTAAAATCTGCTTAGGATTTAACTTTAGCTTGAGCGGGTAATTACCTGTATTAAATCATTATTTGTGCTTTGGGCTGACGGCCAGTGATGCGGTTCGTCAGCCCCTTTTTGTATTTGTGCGGTGGCAGTTGCTGCGCGCGGCGCGCGAGCTGTCTTGCTTTCTTGTGCCCAGTCTTTTCTTGTGCCCGGTCCAAGCTTTGCTTTTTTGGCTTGGCGTAACAGTGAAATCAGTACACGAGACCGCATCGCATCCCAAAACAAGGATGATCCGGGATTTGGATCACGTTGCCGTGGGGTATTCTCAGCTGCCCAACCGTCGACTGGCGGGGCCTGTTGAAATCACTTGCAGAACGGAAGCCTCAACGCTTCAATAAAAACATATAACTAATTGAAAATAATCAAAATACATGTAAATTTACATGATTTTGTGTTATGCTGTCTTAGCAAGCGGACCCGACTTGTCATTTTGGTCTGCACGAACCGATTTAAGAAAGAATAACATCATGAAAGCACAGCCATTGGGTGTGGTTCTGATGTCTTCGGTAATGGGTTGCACGATTGCCGGTCAAGACTATCAAGAACCAAAAATAACCGTTCCACCGACTTTCGTTGGAGCACAGGCAACTCCATTGATGGAGGCCGCAAGCATCACGTGGTGGCGCGATCTTGGAGATCCGCTGCTGAACGAGATTGTCGATATCGGATTGCGACAAAACTTCGATATCCGAATTGCACTGGAACGCATAAAAGCGGCCGAGGCCGGTATACGTCGCACCGGGTTGAATGCGCAGGTGGAAGGCGATGTCTCTGCAGATGCCCGTCGTGGCAGAATTGCGGATGGAAACATCGATGAGGATACATTCTCGACAGCGGATGCAGCATTTGTTTTTGATCTTTTCGGCGGATTTCGAAGAGGGCGCGAAGCAAGCCTCGCGCGACTTGATGCAGCCAACCTTGATGTTGGAACGGTCCGGCTGGCTTATCTGGCTGACGTGGTCGGCAGCTACATTTCCGCGCGGTATTTCCAGACCGCGGCGCGGATCACGCGGCAATCCATAGCAAGCCGGCGCGAAACCCTTGATTTCGTGGAACGGCGACTGGCCAGAGAAGAGGCAACGAGCCTGGAGAGTGCACAGGCAAGATCTTTGCTGGCCACGGCCGAAGCGTCCTTGCCCGTTCTTGAAGCGAATTATCAGGCGAATGTTTTCCGTATGGCGACATTGGTGAATCAACCTGCTGTAAATTTGCTGAACCGCATGAACAGAGGCGGTCGGCAGCCACGTCCACTGCGCAATATGTCTGCGGGCATTCCGGCGGATTTGCTGCGCAACCGACCGGATGTGAAAGCGGCGGAACGGAACTTTGCCGCAACTGTTGCCGATATTGGCGTGGCCGAAGCGCAGCTGTATCCATCGCTTGAAATTTTGGGAAATGTCACTTCCCTCGGGCCGGGCAGCAGTTGGTCTTTTGGCCCGTCGATCACTGTGCCGCTTCTTAGTCTGCCATTGCGGTCTGCCAACAGGGATATTGCGATTTCGCGTGCGCGCGAAGCCGAACTTTTGTACCGACAACAAGTGCTGCGGTCGGTTGAAGAAACCCAGACATCGCTGGCATTCACCAATTTCCAGCGCCGGCAAGTCAATTCTTATGGTGTGGCTGCGAGTACGGCGCGGGAAGTGGTCGACTTGTCGCGTACCAGTTACGAAAACAACGCCGTGACGATCATCGACCTGTTGGATGCAGAAAGAAATCTTCTGTTCAATCAACTTGAGCTGGCGCTGTCGACACGGGATTGGGCCGCAAGCTGGACAAGGTTGCAGGTTTCGGTCGGCAAGGGATGGCTGGCAGGTGTACCGGAAGTTACCGTGGCTGCGAATTAGACACTCCGGCGCGGTGGACTGTGGTAATCATCGCCGTCCGCCGGCACCTGAAACCTGCGGTTATTGCTCGCGAAAGGCGCGGCTCATACTGTCGACAACCGGTTTCGCAAGGTATTGCGCGAAGGTGCGTTCCGCGGTTTCGATCATGATTTCCGCGGGCATGCCGGGCGTCGGTACGAAGTCTTTTGCGCGCGCCAATTCTTCAGGCGTCAGTGAAATGCGGGCGACATACACTTCGCGCGCATAGCCTTCGGACGCATCGGTGATGGAGTCGGCCGAGACATATTCGACGGTGCCATTCAAAACGGGGGTCGTGCGCGCATTTAAAGCCGACAATCTGACCATTGCCGGCTGACCTGGTTTCACACTGTCGATGTCGGTCCGCGACACCAGTGTTTCCACAATCAAGGGCGCTTTCGCGGGCAGAATTTCGGCAATCGGTTTGCCGGTTTCAATCACGCCGCCTGCTGTAAAATAGTGCAGTCTGACGACTGTGCCTGAAACCGGGGCCGTCACGAAAGAACGGGTCAGGACGTTTTCCGCTTTGCGCCATTTCTCCCGCACGCTTTCCAGCTCGCTCTGGATGACATGCAACTCGTCCAAAGCGGTTTCGCGGTAGATGCTTTTTGCTTTTTTGATTTGCGTTTCATGCTTGAGACGCAGCTGTTCAATCTCGTGTACTTGTGCGTCAAGACGGCCCACCTGACCCTCGGCTTCGATCAATGCGCGGTGCAGCGCGTTGACCTCTGAGCGTCGGAGCAAACCTTCTTCAAGCAGTTGCGACTTGTCTTCGAATTCCTCGCGCAGCAGATCGACCAGCCGGTTATGCGACGACAGTTGCGTCTTATATCCGATGGCACGGATATCCAGCGCGCTGATATTGCTTTCCAACAGAGTGAGATCGTTCTCCAGCGAGGATTTCGCGAGGCTGAAAGCCAGCGACTGGTTTTGCAGGATGTTGTTTATTTCGGGGTCTTTTTGCGCTTGCTCGATCAGACTATCACTGTAGGCAAGCTGTTCCAGTCCGGCGTATTCGGCCAGCAGACGTGTCGCGGTGGCTTCAAGGCGGGCTTTCCGGATCGCCAATTCGCGTTTGTTTGCTTTTGCAGCGGTCTGCTCAAGCTGCAGGATCATTTGCCCGGCCTCTACCTCGTCACCTTCGTTGACGAGGATTTCTTCGATCACACCGCCTTCCAAGTGTTGAACAATTTTGTTCTGACCGGTCGCGACAAAGCTGCCTTGCGCAATAACCGCAGCGGCGAGTGGGGCGCGAAAGGCCCAAAGACTAAAGCCGCCGAAGGTGAGGACAATCAGCAGCAGGCCGATAACGGTTTGGTATTTGATGGACCGCGGCACATCATAGTGCCATTCGACTGGTGCAAGTGCGGTGTTGCTGTCTGACATGCAGGCTTACTCCCCGATCGGTTTTGGCGGTTGGTTGCGTTTTTGCGCGTCCTGACGGATGCGCTGCATCACGACATCCCGCTCGCCAAAGAGCGCGATCGAGCCATCGGTGAGCAGCATCACCTTGTCGACCACGTCCAAAAGCGCGGGCTTTTGGGTAATGACCACCACGGTGATCCGGTTCTGACGGGCATGCTCGATAGCCCGGGCGAGCGCCTTGTCGCCTGCGGTATCAAGGTTGGAGTTCGGCTCGTCCAGCACGACCAGCCGGGGGTTTCCAAAGAAGGCGCGGGCCAGCGCGATGCGTTGCTTCTGCCCGCCTGACAACGGTGAGCCGTCTGCGGCAACCATCGTCTCATATCCCTGTGGCAGGGTGGCAATCATCTCGTGCACATCCGCGAGCTTGGCGGCTGCATAGATGTCTTCGTCGGACGCGTCGCGGCGCATACGGCCGATATTGTCCTTGATCGAGCCGGGAAAGAGTTGCACGTCTTGTGGCAGGTATCCGATGTTTTCACCAAACTGACGCGGATCCCAGTTGCGCAGGTCCATCAGGTCAAGCCGGACGTTTCCGGACGTGGGCAGAATGGACCCCACCAGCATTTTGCCGAGCGTGGTTTTGCCTGCGCCCGAGTTGCCGATCACAGCGAGCGTTTCACCGGGGTTGAGATGAAAGCTCAGGCCGTTCAGCACAACCTGCTTTGTCCCCGCGGGGACATAGAGAAGCCTCTCCACATCCAACCGCCCTTCGGGGTTTGGCAGGCGCAGCTTTTCAAACTGAAGTCGGGAGTTGCGCAAAAGGGTGACGATGCGCCCGTAGGCGCCACGTGACACGACAAAGCCGTTCCAGCCTTCGATCGCCCCTTCGATGGGTGCCAATGCGCGGCCTGCAATTATGGATGCTGCAATGACCATGCCGCCGGTGATTTCACCCTGTATGGCAAGAAATGCGCCCCATCCCAACATGCCGACCTGCGTCAAAAGACGAATGGCGCGCGAAAAGGCGGCGGATACGATGTTGCGGTCCTGCGCTCTGACCTGTGCGGTTAGCGAGGCCGCAGTGTCTTTACCCCAGAGGACAACCGCTTCGGGGATCATCGCCAGCGCGTTGATGATCTGGCTGTTGCGCGACATGGAGTCGAGGTGCATGTTTGCTTTAGCCTGTGCCAGATTGGCCTGTGCAAAAGGTTTTTCAGTCGCGCGCTGGTTGATCATTGCGATGACGAAAAGCAGCAAGGACGTGACCACGACAATCCACCCAAGGTCAGGGTGAACCAGAAAAATGGCGAGGATGAACAGCGGTGCGAAGGGCACGTCCAGAAAAGAGATCAATGTGCCTGACACAAGAAAGCCGCGCACCTGCTGCAAATCGCCAAGGGTTTGGTACTCGCGTCCTGATCCGTTCAGGGATGCCGCCGCGGCAGCACTCAGGATCGGCGCGCCCAGTTTGGCGGCAACTTCGACCGCGGTGCGCATCAGGATAAAGCGCCGGATCGCGTCGAAAACGGCCTGCATGATGACCGCGCCCGCGATCACCACGGTAAGCATGATAAGCGTGTCGGTGGACCGGCTGGTGAGAACGCGGTCGGAAATTTGGAAAAGATAAACCGGTATCGCGAGTATCAGAACGTTGGTCGCGCAGGTAAGCACCATGACAATGCCAAGGTTGCGGCTGACAGCGGCCTTGCCCGACTTGAGGCTTTGTGAAAAGTCCTGCGGCTCGATCCGTTTGTGGAAGTTACCGCCGCCGCCACCGCCGCGTCCCGTACCACCTGTGCCACCGGGCGGTGCGCTGCCACCTGCGGGCAGAGGCGCATCCACTTCGGCATCAATTGTCACGCTCAGCCGCGGGCGGCTGTCGTGTTTTTGAGGTGCTTCGGTGTCGGTAATCCTGTCACGTTGGCGCAATACAAAGGGGCTGTCGTCGCCGCTTTGGCGGTCGTGACTGTGATCTGCTGTGTCTTTCACTGGAACCCTCGTTGATGGTTAAATCAGGCGGTCATTGTTTGCAAAACGTCGAGTGTGTGGCCGCCGGTATCGGCATCGAACGTGAAGCCGGCGGCTTCCAGTTGTTCCGAAATCGACTTTGCGATCATATCGTCGGCAAGAAAGGCAACGGCCTCGCTTGCCAGTTCGTTTATCTTGACGCCAAGAGGGTCTGCGGCCGTGTCAATCAGGTCGGCCTGATACAAAAACGCGTCATCGTAAAAGTTCCCTGCGGTCATGATCTCGGAATCGTAGCCGTCTGTTTCGATGATGGTTTCGTTGGACAGAAGGTTCGACCCCGTTGTGATGCTGACCGGCACAGTGTCGATTGCGGATTGCATCGCGTCCTGCGCCATATGCACCTGATCCTGATCGCCCAGATAGTTTATCTGGTCGACGATGTTCATCTGGGTCAGATTGCCGTCGATTTTCAGCACTTTGAGCGCCTTCATCCCTTCAAAGGCTTCGTGCTTGGCCACAGCCTTCATCACGTCTGATGCGCTTTTTTTCAGCTCCTTAAGCGTATCTTTGAACTCCTTGGCCATTTTCTTGTGCGTGTCTGCACCTTGCTTTCGAATCTCGGCCTTGTTGTGCAGAAGGTTGTCGCCATCCGAGATTGCGGCGGTGCTTAATCCTGACCCGGAGAGGTAATCATCGTCCAGCAGCAGGTTGGTTTGATTGACCACATTGAGCGACACCATCGAGCCGCCGACGACAATCAGATCATAGTCCGAGCCAAATGCGTCCGCATGCGCGTAGTTTGTTGTCTGGTTCTCGCCGGTAACGATGGCCGTGGAATTGGCTGTAAAGGTCAGTTGCAGCTGATCGTTGTCCGTGGCGTAGGTGTGTTGCTTGACCACATTTGTGACCGTCACATCGCCTTCATAATGGACCGTGTTCCAGGCTTCGGGCTGGTCGGTGGAGGTCGGTTTTGCGCTCTCTACCGCTTCTTCTGTAACCGTGGCGATGTTGTAGGCCTTGGATGCGGCATCCGCGTCGTCCTGCCTGTAACCGTCCACATAGTTATGATCTGACAGGATATTGATCTGCGAGACCGCGTTCAGGCTGACATAGTCGCCGGCGACAGCAATTACCGCAGCGTCGATCCAACTGGTTTGGATATCGACTACATTGATGGCTTCGTTTGCGCCGGCAATCACATTATGTCCGGAATTCGCATAGGAGGTAACAGGATGGTCGAGCGCGTCAAAGAGGCCGGTCTCGCCCTTGTTGTCGCCCGCGAGAGCCGGGGTTTCTTCGGCTTCCTGCGCGGCCAGCGCATCGGCGTGTTTGGCCTTGATGTACGCTGGCAGCAGGCTGTCGAACTGAGGCTTTTCTTCCACCACCGCGCCGTTGACATGCGATCCGTCAACGTCTTCTGCGCGCGCAATCGCCACTTTGGCCAGCGGCACATTGTCGGGACCAACTGCATCAAGCTGGGCTAAAAAGGTGTGGACCGCTTCCGGTGCGGACAAAATATCCTGCGCCAGAGTTTCACTGGACCAGGGCGCCAGTGCTTCTGCCACTTGAATGGCCGCCTTTAACAGACCGTGAAACACTTCGACGGGTAGAAATCCGGTTCCGCTTATGTCGCCGAAGACATCGTCATCTTGCAGGCGAATGGTTTGCACTGTCACCGTAGCTACAGATGCAGGGATCGCCACAAAGGGCAAGAAAATCAGGTTCGGACCAGCGCCGACAGAGTCGTCGCCCACGTCCGGCGCCTGAGAAAACGGGGGCAAGGAAAAACTGGCCGACAGCGCGATCTCGGAGGTGGCTGGCACCTGTGGTGTTGCTTGCGGGGATTGGGCGGGGGCAGGGGCGTCTTTTGGCGCAAACTGTACGCCGGGATCATACTCCCCGATCTCAAAACTGGTTTTCAAACGGGGCGCTGCAAAGTCAAATCCCGCGTCATCGGTTTCTTTTTTTTTGATGGATTTGAATTCAGAGTATTCCTGTCGCAACCGCGCTTCTTCGAGTGTCTTGGAGAACAGACCGGAGAAATGGGCGATGGACTCTGATGTTCTGTCGAGGGTCATGTTCGCATCCTGTCAGCTACCGTATGGAAAAACCGAATTTCGATGTCTTGATGGTGCATCAGGGGCCGGTTTCCCGGCCCCTGATATCCTGATTACGCGTCGTTATCGTCGCCAACGTAGTTGGAGCTCATGGAGCCGCCGACGACAGTCATATCGACCGAATTCCCCAGGACATTCGCACCCATGACGATGCTTTGGTTGAACGCCATGGTTTCGACGCCGGCTGCGGCGGATGCGTAGGATTCACCGGTGACATAACCGTCGTCACCGTTGTTTGACCCCCACGAGCCGTTATCGGCCGCACCGCCGGCACCATTGGAGGCCGTGCCTCCCATGCCGCCGATGACGTCACCGATGTCGGCCGCACCGCCTTCGGACATACCGCCCGTGGCGTTGCCTGTGGTTCCGCCGACCGTGTTGGCAGCACCGCCTGTGCCGGTTGCGCCGGACGAGGCAGTATTGGCGCCGCCCGTGTTGTTGCCGGCATTCGTGGCCGCATCCTGATCTCCGGAGGCATCGCCGCCGTAGCCGGAAATGGCTTCGGCCATGCTTTCGGCAGACCCGTCGGTGTAGGCATCCGAGAAGACATCGGCAAGTCCGCCGTCGCCCGTATCGGATTGCGCATCCGCAGTGCCGTCGACGTCGCTGAGAGCATCCGCACGACCGTCGGCGTCACCACCGTCGCCCATGGCGCCAGCAGCACCGTCTCCAGCGTCTCCGGTTGCACCTGCGCCACCGTCGCCGGAGCCGCCAAGTCCACCGTCACCAACAGCGCCGGTTCCACCGGTTCCGGTCGCTTCGCCACCGTCTCCCATGGCACCTGCGGCACCTGTGCCGTCGCCGGCCTCGCCGCCCTGACCGACAGCGCCTGCGCCACCGTCGCCGGAACCGCCCGCGGCACCGTTTGCCGCCGCGCCGTCTCCGGCATTGCCTACAGCACCGTCGCCGCTGCCGCCGGTTCCGGTCGCGCCGGATGCGCCGGCACCACCTGGGCCGGTGCCACCTTCGGCACCATTGGCACCAGCGCCGTCGCCGGCATTGCCGGAGGCACCGTCACCGCTGCCGCCAGTGCCCGTGGCACCTGTCGCACCGGCACCGCCGAGGCCGCCGCCGCCAGTGCCTTGTGCACCGGAGCCGGTTGCACCCTGTGCACCGTTACCGCCGTTGCCGCCGCTGCCTGAGCCGCCTGCGCCACCGCCGTTGGAGCCGTCGCCGGCATCGCCGCTGGCGTCCGAGCTGCCGCCCGAGCTGCCGTCACCGTCGGTTGTCGCGGAACCACCCGCATCTGCAGCACCGCCGGCATCTGCCGGACCGTTGCCCGATGTGGCTGTCGCTGCACCGGCATCTGCGATTTGCGACGCGAGCTCTTCGTCGTCCTCGAAGTCGTCGAGGCCGCCGCCGGATGTCGCGGTTGCGGTATTGTTCGCATTGGCATCGCCGCCTGTTCCGTTCGCATCGTTGTCGGTGTCAGCGTCGTTGTCGGTGTCCGCGTCATTGTCGCTGGAGCCGGTGTTTTGGGTGTTGGAGTTGGCGTTGTTGTCGCCTCCGTCACCGCCGTCACCGTCGGCACTGCCGCCGTCGCCGCCGTCGCCGCGTGCGCCATCTCCGCCGTCGCCGCCAGAGCCCTTGCCGCCGGTTGCTTCGCCGCCGGTGCCTTCGCCACCGTCGCCGCCGTCACCGCCGTAGCCCTTGCCGCCGTCGCCGTCGCCGCCCGAGGCTTGACCGCCATCACCACCGTCGCCGGTTGTGCTGCTGCCGCCGGACCCTGAGCCGCCATCGCCGCCGTCGCCGCCGTAGCCTTTGCCACCGTCGCCGTCGCCGCCTGAGGCTTGACCGCCGTCGCCGCCGTCGCCGGTGGTTGTGCTGCCGCCAGAGCCGGACCCGCCGTTACCACCGGAGCCACCAGAGGCTTTGCCGCCGTCGCCGTCACCGCCGTCGCCGCCGTCGCCACCGCCGGCCAGACCGCCGATTGCGAATCCGCCGTCGCCGCCGTCGCCACCGCTGCCTTTGCCGCCGTCGCCGTCGCCGCCGTCGCCGCCATCACCACCGGATCCGTCGCCGCCGTCACCGCCATAGCCTTTGCCGCCGTCGGCATAGCCGTCCGCGCGGGTTGTCGTGCTTCCGTCGTTGGCGTCACTTTCGGAGTCAGAGTTTCCGCTGTCACCGCCGGTTCCCTTGGTGGTGTTGTCGGTGCTGGCATTGCCGGTTGTGTCGCCACTGCTGCTGTCGGCCTTGCCGGAGCTGCCGCCATCGGTGTCACTGTTGTTACCCGTTATGCCGAGGCCGAGGCCCAACCCAATTGCGCCGGCGTCGCCGCCGTCACCACTGTCGCCGCCTTCGGATTCAACTTCGTCATTGTCACCGCTTTCGCCGCCTTTGGCCATCGAATTGCCACCGAACGCTTTACCGCCGGTCGCGCTGCCGCCATCTGCGGAGGCGTTGCTGCCACCGTCGCCCGAGTGGGTTTCGGCATCAATGCCTTCTTCGGCGTAGGCGAGCCCGCCATGGGCGCTGCCGGAGTTGCTGAAGCGGCCTTCATTGACGACACTGGCATCGCCGATTTCGTCATTGTCGACCAGACCGATTTCCTGAATGTTGACGATACCTGTGTTGTTACCGTCACCGTTCAGCGCATCGTCAAGAATGTCGCCGAAATTCACGTCGTCGCCGGGATCGAGATCAACAACGATATCGCCGCCGGCATTTACGACATTGCCGACAGAGCCGTCTTTGACATCGATATCGACGTCATCATCATCGCGCGGGATCCATTCACCCCCGCCAAAGTCGATGTTCACTTCCGTCGAATTGTCGTTGCTGTCATCACCGCCATTGCGCTGCTGGGCGTTGGAGCTGGTCTGCTGTTGCTGACCCTGATCCTGCCCCTGGTCTTGATCCTGACCTTGGTCCTGATCCTGTCCCTGGTCCTGATCTTGCCCCTGATCGACGTCAGTGTCGGTGTGCTGCTTTTGCTGTTGTTGCTGTTGATCCAGATCGACTTCGGCTTCTTCGATGTCGATGTCTGCGTCTACATCAATGTTTGCGGTATCCACGTTAATATCGTCGAACACCATCTGTGTCGTATTATGACCTCTTTCCTTAGACATGTGTCTAATCCTCTCATTGAGGCCCGGTGACGCCACCAGTCATTTCCAAAGTGGCCAGCCACAGGCTTGTTTAAGGTTGGATTTTCAGAGATTTCGAGCGGAAAGCGGCGTGATGCCATGTTTTGCACGCTCGAGTGATCATGCTTTTGTGCCCGGCAACACCTCCCTTTCTTTTGTTCAACCGGCGCAGCTAATCGACCCGCAAAATGGGTTGAGCCTGTCCACGGGAGCGGACAACGGCGCTGGTTCTGACAATTTGATTTTCGCAATTAATGACGCACTGCCTTGCAGCGCCCGATCATCGTGCTCTTCACAAAGCTCTGTTACAATCGCACCAAATATCTAATCCTGTTTACGCTTTTGTATCTCAAGGATTTTCTGGCAAATGGCCGGGGGCATATCTTGTGATTTTTCGCGGATACGTCGCATTGAAATCGAATCCGTGCGTTTGTACTAAACCCAAAGTAGGATTCGACAGGCCGGCAGAGCAGGCGGCTTAGTTTCTAG
This sequence comes from uncultured Roseobacter sp., assembly GCA_947501635.1. Lineage (GTDB taxonomy): Bacteria > Pseudomonadota > Alphaproteobacteria > Rhodobacterales > Rhodobacteraceae > Roseobacter. The sequence continues at coordinate 99,288 of CANMWT010000009.1, read as the reverse complement.
ATAATTCGATTAATACAAAGGGTTAGGTTTAGCGTTAAAATCCGCAAAAACTTGCTCGAGATTGTTAATTCATGTAAACTTTAAGGTGTTGTGATAATTCCAATTTGAAGACCCTGTATCAATGTATGCGCTTTGGCCGTGTGCATTGCAGTACCAGTATCCATGGTAAGCTTCGTTTGTTTGCTCGATTGTTTCTCGGGGGGGTAGTTGTGAATTTCAAGTCAGATGTCGCGCAGAGTGAGTTTCTGACCAGAACGTTTTCTGTGCAGGATGCTACAGATAAGTTTGAATCGGTTCTCGTTTTTGTGGGCAGCAGCGTCGTTTTTTCTGACCGTTTGCTGCAACTTGTAAAATCTGAAATCGCCGGGGTGGAGGTTGTGCATCTGGCACATCTTTCACAACTCGACCGTTTGGATCCGCTGATGCGTTCAGCCGTGTCGTTGGTCATTGTTGATGAAACCTCGGCTCCGCTCCCTGCCGAGCTGATGGCTGCGGCCCGGCAGATGGAAACAGGCATCCAAATGGTGCTGGCGTACCGAAGTGTCGAAAAAGCGCGGGAGCTTTTTCTTGTCGGTCAAAACAGTGCGATGCAAAGCTCTATTCGTTTTCTTTCGATGAACGTTGATATCGAGGCATGGATCGCCACATTGCGCCTGCTTGTTTTGGGCGAAGCTTTCGTACCGTCTGAGATTCTGAGCGGGCAATTCATGCAACCGCAACGACCGCCGCCAAAAACACCCTGTCAGCGCGATACTTCTGAAAGTATTGCCCGGCCTGCCGTGACCAGCACGCGGCAATACCCGCAGCTGGAGCGACTGACTGCCAGAGAACGGCAAATCATTGCTTTGATTGCGCGCGGCAACAAGAACAGAACGATAGCGAACGAGCTTGGCCTGTCCGTGCATACGGTAAAGCTTCATGTGCATAATATTTTCGGCAAACTCGGTGTGGACAATCGGACCAGCGCGACAAGCATGTATTTATCGCAAAACCCGTTGCCCTGATCTGATGAGGCAGGAGCAATGGATGTGACACTGAAATCAAGTCAGCCCGCTGCGGAAAAAACGTCTGAGCCCGCTTTCGACCGGTTTTTGCTGCTGTTGGGTCAGCTCAATTACAGCTGGACGAATACCGAAAGCCTGCTCATCCATCTGATCGCAGGGCTTTCCAACACCGACAAGGAAACGGCGGTCGTTACTTTTCTGACCCTGAACACGACGCGCGCGCGGATCGATCTGGTTGAGCGGTTGTCCAAACTCGAGCGCGTGCCGCAAGAAGAACGAGAGGCCGTGCTGGCGGTCACCGGCAAGGTCCAGCGACTGGCGGGGCTGCGCAACAGGTACAATCATTGCATCTATTCGTTCGACAATGACAGCGGGGACCTTTCTACCATCCAGATGCGCGTGGCCGACCGCAAAAACAGGATCAAAGTAGGCGAGATGAAGCCTCTGGACAGAGAGGCGATCCAGGGCATTGAGAGGTCGCTTGATGACCTTGCGGTCGCAAACCGTGCGGTCTGGCAGGTCATCCGGCGCTACGCTTATCCCATATGACAAAGTTGAAGAGAGCAGGGAGTTGATCTGGGGCGTGCCCCGGGGCCGACAGTGAAAAGATCGCAAGTGACGGAGTAACCCATGACATTGGTCGCGACAGAAGACGAATTTGCCGATAGCCCCTTTGTATCCAATGATCCTTTGTATGATTTCTGGAGTGACGCGCATTGTCTTGCGGCCGAGCAACTTGGCTTTGTCGTCAACAGCTCCCTTCCGCTGACCTTGTTCACGGGACAGAGTGGCGTGGGCAAGTCAATAGTCTTGCGCAGCGTTGTGGAAGAGCTGTCAAAGGCGCATCTGCTGGGACAGTTGGCTGACCTATCGGCACTGCAAAGCAAGCCTTGCGCTGCGGTTTTGTCGGCCTTCGGAGCGGAGGTGCCACAGGATGAGGGGGATATCTCGCTTTCGGTTTTCAAAAACAGTTTTCTGGCGGCTCGGAAACACTATCCCGCGCCGACACTTTTCGTGGACCGCGCACATGATATTGAGCAACATGAACTGGCGACACTTCTCGAAATTGCGGGTATTGCCAAGACGGCTGACGACGCGCTGTTCAAGATTGTTCTGGTGGGCGATGTGGGGCTGCCAGACCGTCTGAGCGCCAGTTTTTCCGCACTGATCGGGCCTGCGGTGCGGCTTGAAAACATGTCCGATGAGGATTCCGCAGATTACATCCGTCACCGGTTGGCTTGTGCCGAGTATAAATCGGTCCTGTTCAGCGATGATGCTTTGGAGATCATCGTCAAATATGCTAAAGGCAACGCGTCCGTTATCAACCTGATCTGCGATGCCGCCCTGTCGCAATTTTACGGTGACAAACAGGACCGGATCGAGGCGGCCACAGTACGCAAGTGTTTTGCGCGCGCAGCCGAAAGCCTCCGGCGTCGGCGAGCGCTTGCCGTCTGAGCGCTGCTGCCAAATCTGCGCGGGAGAATGCTAACCTGAGCCGGGCAGGGAAGGTGCCCGTGTTGTGAAACCTGTCCGGACCGCGCATACTGTGCGGCGAAACGGCGATGGCTCTGACACGAGGCGGCATGTCCGATAGCACGACGGCAACCATTCTTTTGACCGGCAACGTTGCGACCCGCGATTTTCCCGAATGGATCGCGCGGCATGCGCAAAAGCTGGGGATTTCAGAGGTCTCAATCCAAGAGCTTGCGGACGGGATCGAGGTGCGGGCGAAAGGGTCGGAGGAAATGCTGCATGCGCTGGCACTTGGCGCGAGTCTGGGCCCCGAAAGCGTGCTTGTCGACAGGGTGGCTATCACGACCGATACAAGCAGTTCGCCTCTTTGAGGCTTGCAATTTCATCGCCTGCGCAGATTTTAGGCAAAATTTTCGGTTGCGAGCTTCGTTTCAACCCTGCCGTTATTGATTAGCCAATTCGGCTCTGTATTAATCTGGCTGACGGGCTGGGAGCGACTATGAATTGGATAGCTGTTGGATTGAAGCAGGACCTGCCCCTAGGTGTTGTCATTCCAAGTCGTATCGAAGACACGGAACTCGCGATCTGGCGCAGTGCTTCGGGCGAAGTTCGCGCATGGTCAGACCGCTGCCCGCACCGGGGCATGCGCCTGTCGCACGGGTTTGTCCGGGGGAATGCTCTGTCATGCATCTATCATGGGTGGCAATATTCAGAAAACGGCTCTTGTGCGTATATCCCGGCGCATCCCAAACTGACACCGCCAGATACGATTTGCGTGCCGACCTATGATTGCGCCGAAACCGACGGTGTGATCTGGGCCGCATTGCAGAAACCTTTGGGCGCGCCCCCCGCCGTTTCGTCGCGCCGTCCGGTGCGTTCAATGCCGGTTGCTCGGTCTGCGCGTGCGATTGCCGCGTATTTTAACGCGCCGCAGTCCACTTTCCTTGAGATAGGATCAGACTTTGATGTGGCTTTGGCCCTGCAACCCTGCACTGCGGCGCATTGCGTCGTGCATGCGCTTGCCGCGCGAGGGGCAGACCGCAAGGCTGTGTCGCGCTGGCTTGAGGCGCTGCGATCCGACCTTGAGGAGAGTGCACCATGACCGCGGCAACGGACAATCACTGGTATCCCGTGGCGATGGTCTCGGGCATTGATGCGCCGCGTGAAACATGGCTTTTGGGCAAGAAGATAACGCTGGGCAGGGACAACGGCGCGTGCTGGGTGCGCGACGCCGCCGGAAATCCGCTGACTGTGACCGAGCGTTTTGGCCATCTTTGGACCAGCCCGGGACAGCCAAATCGTGCCCTTTTTACCATTCCCGAGGCAGACACGCCGGGGCGTCGGTTGGTAGATGTCGGATCTGTTCGCGTAAAGTGTTCTCCGCTGCGGGCGGTGGAAAATTTTCTTGATATCGCGCATTTTCCCTTTGTGCATACCGATATTCTGGGGGCTGAGCCGCATACAGAAGTGGATCGTTACGATGTGCGGATCGCTGAAGATGTTGACGAGGTATGGGCCACCAAGGTGAAGTTCTTTCAACCCCAGGCTGCCAAGTCCGCATCTGGCGGGATCACAACGGAATACATGTACAGAGTTCCCGCACCCACCTGTGCGGTGCTTTACAAGACCTGCCCGCCGCGCCCGGGGGAGTGGGATATCATTACGCTGTTCGTGCAACCGTTAACCGAGGAGTGGTGCGAGGTTTGGCCTTGGATGGCGCTTTATGATGATGCGTCGACCATGGCGGAAATGGTGAGTTTTCAGCAGTTGATCTTTATGCAGGACAGGTCAATCCTTGAAAACCAGATCCCGCGAAAGCTGCCGCTTGATCCGGGCATGGAAGTGCCGACGCAGGCGGATATGACGTCGGTGGCCTATCGACGCTGGCTGAAAAAGATCGGCTACACCTACGGTGCGCAATTGGTGGCTGCATGATCCTTTACGACTACGTGCTTAGTGCCAGCTGCTACAAGATCCGCCTGATGGCTGCGGTGCTGGGAAAACCGTTGTCGCTGCGTGCCGTCAATTTTCACCCCGCGCGGGAACACAAATCGGCCGAAATGCTGGCGTTGAACCCCAAGGGCACGTTACCTGTCTTGCAAGACGATGATCTGGTCCTCACGGACAGCGCCGATATGCTGCGTTATCTGACGGCGGACCGGCGGGAATGGCGCAGCCCACAGGATGACCAATGGCTGGCCTTTGCGTCCGGTCTGAATGACAGCCTCGGGCTGGCGCGTTTGCATGACATTCTGGGCTATGAGGCTGACATCGACGCTGCGCGCGCATCCGGCGTCACTGCCTTGCGAGAGCTGGAGGCGCACCTGACCGACCAGCGGTTCGATGGTGTTGGATTTCTGACCGGCGCAACGCCCACGATCGCCGATATCGCATGTTTCCCGAACACCGCTCTGGCACCTGACGGAGGCGTTGTGCTGGATGCATATCCATCTTTGCGGCTGTGGATGCGCGCGATCCGGTCGCTGCCGGGTTTTATTGAAATGCCTGGCATCCACCGTCTGCATGAACTGGCGCACCCGGCATGAGCGCAGTCTTGCTAAAGTCTTGTGAGGCGATCGTGACCTCGGCCAGCGACCCGGTGCTGCGCATGCAAGATATTCTTTGCGAAAACGGTGCAATCTCGGCCATTGGTCCGGACCTGTCGCGCAGCGTGCCGGACGGGTGCGAGGTTATCGACGCTGCGGGCCATTTTGTCTTTCCGGGATTGGTGAACACGCATCATCACTTTTTCCAGTGTTTTGTGCGCAACCGTGCGGAGCTGGACTGGACACGCTATTCTGTCATCGAATGGCTCGACCGAATTTACCCGATTTTCTCGCGCCTGACAGAAGACTGCTTTTACCATAGTTCTGTGGTGGCCATGGCCGAGTTGATCAAACACGGATGCACGACGGCCTTTGACCACCAATATTGCTTTCCACGCCATGCGGGCTCGCGCATTATCGATCGCCAGTTTGAGGCGGCAGAGCTTTTGGGCATGCGGTTTCATGCGGGCCGCGGTGGCAATACACTGCCCAAGTCCGAAGGCAGCACCATTCCCGATCAGATGCTGGAAAGCACCGATGCTTTCATCGCGGATTGTGAACGTGCCATAGACGCCTATCATGACCCTGCCGCACTCTCCATGCGGCAGGTAGCGGTGGCACCTTGTCAGCCGGTCAATTGCTACCGCGAAACTTTCGAGCAATCTGTAGCGCTCGCCCGGGACAAGTGTGTGATCCTGCACAGCCATGTGGGTGAGGGCGAAAGCCCGGTCATCGAACAAGTGCACGGCATGCGTACCGTTGATTACTGCGCCGACGTAGGCTTTGCTGGTCCGGACACATTCTATGCTCATGGGTGGGAACTGACGCGCGAAGAGTTGAAGTCGCTCGCAGCAAACGGTACCGGCGTTTCCCATTGTCCAGAGCCTGTGTATCTCGTCGGTGCCGAAGTCACGGATATTCCCGCGATGGAGGCTCTGGGCGTGCGCGTCGGGCTGGGATGCGACGGGGCGGCGTCAAACGACAACTCCAACCTGATGCACTGCGTGCACTCTGCCTATATGCTGCAATGCCTTGTCGCCGCGACGCGCCAGGACGGCGTGCCGATGCCAGACCGTTTTTTGCACTACGCAACCGAAGGCGGCGCGTCGCTATTGGGGCGTCGCGACATTGGCGCGCTGCGACCAGGCATGGCCGCGGACCTTTTCGCAATCGATACCCGCAAGCTTGACTACGTCGGCACTCGCCATGATCCCAAAAGCCTTCTGGCAAAGGTGGGCGTGGGCGCTCCGACGGATTTGACATTGATTAACGGCCGCGTCGTCTGGCGGAACGGAGAGTTCCCGGGGATCGACGAGGGCGCATTGTTCGCTGCAGCCGAAGAAACACTTCACACCATACTGCCTAACACCAACAACGGGGATACTCATGTCTGATACACTTAAACGCCGGAAATTTCTGAAAGGTTCACTTGCCGCTACAACAGCGCTCGCCCTGCCGATGCGCGCCTCTGCGCAAGACGTGCTTAAGATGGGTGTGGTCTTGCCGTCGCCCATTGCTGATGTGGGCTGGTCGCACACCCTCATGGAAGGCGTAAACACCGTCAAAGAAGCCTATGGCGACAAACTGGAAGTGACGGTTCTGGAAAACATTGCCGAAGGCCCGGATGCGGATCGCATTGCAAACGGGCTGGTCGCCGAGGGCAACGAAGTGCTGCTGCTGGGCTCTTTCGGATACCAGAATGGGGGCATTCAGATTGCCAAGCGCAATCGCAATGTGTCGCTTATCCATGCTTCTGGCTTCATGGTCGAGCCGAATTTTGCACCCTTTACCGCAAAGTACTGGCAGGGCACCTATCTGATGGGGATGGCCGCCGCATCGCTGACCAAGTCTAAGAAAATCGGCTGTGTTGGCGCATTTGCAATCCCCGAACTCATCACCTCGATCAACGCCTTCATGCTGGGCGCGTTGTCTGTGGACCCCGAAATCACCATGAGCGTTGTCTGGGTGAACAGCTGGTTTGACCCCGCGTCGGAACAGGAAGCGGCCAAGGCTTTGATCTCGCAGGATGTGGACATTCTGTTCTCGAACGCGCAGGACACGCCGTCTGTGATTGCCGTCGCCGAAGAGGCGGGCATCTACGCTTACAACCTGAACTCTTCCATGAAGAGCTATGCGCCGACCAAGTACCTCGGCGTGGTTGGTACGGACTGGGGCCCGCATTTCAAACGGCTTGTGGACGGTCATGTTGCCGGTGATTTCCCGGGCGCGAACTACTGGCTGGGCATGGAAGACGATGTGGTCTTCACCGCCGACTGGAACCCCGACATTCCGGCGGAGATGGTCGCACAGATCAAGGCCAAGGAAGCCGAGATCGCCACAGGTGACTTCGTTGTGTTCAAAGGCCCGCTGACCGATCAATCAGGTGCGGAACGTGTGGCTGAAGGGGTCGCCATGACTGATGGTGAAATCATCGGCATGGACTGGCATGTCGCCGGCGTCACCACGCCGCTGCCTTCATGAGCCAGCCGGCGCTGCTGAGGCTGGACAAAGTCTCAAAGCGTTATGGCAGCGTTCAGGCAAACCGCCAGATAGACCTAAGCGTTCGCGCAGGGTCCATCCACGCGGTTCTGGGCGAAAACGGTGCTGGCAAATCGACCCTGATGAAACTCATCTACGGGGTCGAGCAGCCGGATGCAGGACGTATCTGCTGGAAGGGGCAAGAGGTTCATCTTGCCCGTCCTTCCGATGCGCAATCACTTGGCATCGGAATGGTTTTCCAGCACTTTTCGCTGTTCGAGACGCTGAGCGTGGTGCAGAACGTATCGCTGATGATCCCAGGACGACCGGTGGAGCTGGCGCGGAAGATACAAGACCTTGGCGATCAGTTCGGGCTGTCTGTCGATCCGCACGCGATGGTGCATCGCCTGTCGGTCGGAGAACGTCAGAGGGTGGAAATCATCCGCTGCCTGCTGCTGAACCCCAAGCTGCTTATCCTTGACGAGCCTACGTCTGTGCTGCCGCCTCAAAGTGCGCGCAGGTTGTTTGAGACATTGCGCAAGCTTCAGGCGGAGGGCATGGCAATCCTGTTCATTTCGCACAAGCTGGACGAGATACGCGAGCTTTGCGACACTGCCAGCGTGTTGCGGGGCGGTGAAGTGACCGGGCGTGTGGACCCGCGCGAGCATGATGCGCGGTCACTGGCGCAACTGATGATCGGACGCGAGATGCCCAATGTCGCACATGCAGCACCGCGCCCACCGGGGCAGGAGCGATTACGTCTCAATGGCCTGAGCCACCCGCGCGCCAGCCGGTTTGGCACGACGCTCAAGGGTATCGACCTGAAACTCCACAGCGGCGAGATCATCGGTATCGCGGGCATCTCGGGCAATGGACAACAGGAGTTGGCTGCGCTGGTCTCGGGCGAGACGCGTGCGCAAGACCCCGGTATGATCGAAATCATGGGAAAAAAGGCAGGTCACCTTGGGCCCATGGCCCGGCGCAGGCTGGGATTTTCTTTTGTACCGGAAGAGCGGTTGGGGCGCGGTGCGGTGCCTGAAATGTCACTTGCGGACAACAGTCTGCTGACAGCCCATGGGCGCAACATGCTCAGCCGCGGCTTTATCAGACGAAAGGTCGAGCGTGCCTTTACCCGCGATTGTATCGAAGCGTTTGACGTGCGCACGCCGGGGCCCGATGCCGAGGCAGGTGCGATGTCTGGCGGTAATTTGCAAAAGTTCATTCTGGGGCGCGAGATCATGTTGCAGCCGGATGTGATGCTTGTTTCACAGCCAACATGGGGCGTTGATATCGGCGCGGCGACAGCGATCCGCCGCCGCTTGCTTGACATGCGCGATCAGGGCTGCGCGATCCTTGTGATATCCGAGGAGATGGACGAGCTTTTCGAGATGTGCAGCAAGCTGCATGTGCTGAACCACGGCACTTTGTCCGCGGCACTGGAGGCCGCCCAGACAACCCCGCAGGAAATTGGCCGCTACATGATCGGGGCCCAGAGTTGAAGTCACGCCTATGAAACTCCGTCTTATCCGGCGCGACGCAGCCTCGCGCCTTGCCATGTTTGCATCACCCGTGCTGGCGTTGGCCTTGACCTGTCTGGCCAGTCTGGTGCTCTTTGCCGCTTTGGGCAAACCTGCGGGTGCAGCCCTACATGCGCTGCTGCTCAAACCTTTTCTGAGCTGGTACAGTTTTTCCGAAGTTTTGCTGAAGATGGCGCCGCTCTTGCTGATTGCGCAGGGGCTGGCGATCGGGTTTCGCGCCAATGTGTTCAACATCGGTGCAGAGGGCCAGTTCATCGTCGGCGCGCTCTGTGCGTCTGCAATGCCGGTCTATTTCCCGCAGGGTGATTTACCGTTGATGTTGCCCACGATGATTGCAGCAGGTGCCTTGGGCGGAACGGTCTATGCCTTGATCGCCGCGGCCTTGCGCACGCGCTTTGGCGCGTCCGAAATCCTTGTCACCCTCATGATGGCGCTTATTGCGGTTCAGATACTCAACTATCTGCTTCTGGGGCCCTGGAAGGATCCGCGCGGGTTCAATTTTCCACAAACCGTGATGTTTCCTGATAACGCACTCTTGCCTATTTTGTTTGACGGTACGCGGACCAACATTTCGCTGATCTTCTCCCTGCTGGCGAGCGTTTTTGCCTATCTTATCATGCAACATCACTTCCGGGGCTATCAGTTACGCACGGCTGGCCTTGCCCCGCGCGCAGCACTTTACGCTGGGTTTTCAGCGCCTCGTATGGTCTGGCTGGGGCTTGGGATCGGCGGACTGGCCGCCGGCATCGCAGGCGCGAGCGAGGTCGCGGGCCCTCTGGGGCAGTTGCAGCGCTCGGTCACGTCCGGCTATGGCTATGCCGCGATTATCGTGGCGTACGTGGGCGGGCTGAACCCGCTGGGCATTATTGCGTCGAGTTTTCTGATCTCTGTGATCTACATCGGCGGCGACAGTGCGACTGTTTCGGCGGGGTTGCCGGTCGCGGCGGTCGAGGTTTTTCAGGGTCTGCTGCTGTTTTTCTACCTTCTGACCTTTACGCTGATCCGCTACCGCGTCGAACTTGACCGAAAGGTGCCGGCATGAGCGGGCTGGAGTTTCTGCTGGCGGGGACTTTGGCTGCCGCCCTGCCGCTTCTGCTGGCGGCGCTGGGTGAGATGGTCGTCGAAAAAGCGGGGCTCTTGAACCTTGGGCTGGAAGGCATGATGGCGATTGGCGCGGCCATCGCCTTTATCTGCGTCTATCATACGGGATCACATTTTGTGGGATTTCTGGGGGCGGCGGCGGTCAGCACCCTCACCGCCCTGCTGTTTGCGGCACTGGTGATCGGCGTACAGGCCAATCAGGTGGCATCGGGGCTAGCGATCGGAGTTCTGGGCCTGGGGCTGTCGGCGCTTTTCGGAAAGTCCTACGAAAGTCTGACGATACAAGGGCTGCCCAAGCTCGGGTTGCTGGGCCTGTCTGAAATTCCGTTGATAGGGCCGACCTTGCTGACGCAGGATATCGTCGTCTGGGTGTCTATCGGCATGACTTTCGGGCTTTGGTGGGTATTGAACCGGACCAAGCTGGGGTTGGTCATTACTGCCGTTGGCGAAAACCCCGAAGCTGCGCGCGCAATCGGCTATCCTGTGTCATTGATCCGGCTTTATGCGGTCGCCTTTGGCGGCGCAATGTGCGGGATAGCGGGGGCCTATGCTTCGACGGTTTACACACCTCTTTGGGCTGATGGCATGATTGCAGGTCGCGGCTGGATTGCGCTGGCGCTTGTCGTCTTCGGCACCTGGCAGACAGGGCGCGTCGCTTTTGGCGCCTTGCTGTTTGGCATCCTGTCGCTTGGTGAACTGACCGCTCAGGCCATGGGCATTGGTCTGCCCTCGCAGGTTTTGTCCAGCTTGCCCTACTTTGTGACCATATTGATGCTGGTGGTGATCTCGCGGCGCAAACTCCGCTCTGCCTGACTGGCGGGGGGCGGCCCTGACAGACCCGTCAGCCGTCAATCGCTTCGCGCATCCAGCGTTGCAAATGCATGACTGAGTGTTCGGAATTCACGCCACAGGCGGGGTCAACCACAAGAGGCCCGGGAACATAACCACGGCTTTTCAGACCGCGCTGCACGCTCTCCACCAGATGGATGTCCTCTTCGACAGTGGTTGCGCGATCCTGTTGCGCCATGCGGCGAACCGTTTCATCATCACATCCGCCAACCGAATACCACCCGCGCCATACAATGACACGGTCGGTGTCGACGGCCCGCCAGTGATAGGTGTTCAGCAGGTTGCCCGGGTAAACCTGAAAAGAGAACATGGGCCACAAGAACCACGACGAATACTTGTGATTGTTTTCAAAGCCGCTTTCGATGTCGTAGCTCATCTGGCTGAGATCGTTGCACTCTGTCGTGTGGCGCAGACAATAGCCTTGCGGTTGGATGTCATAGGTTTCAGGTCGGATTACGCCGCTGGCGAATGTCGGATGGTTCAGGCTGCAATGATAACACTCCGAATAGTTCTCGACCGAGACCTTCCAATTGCAATTCTCCGAGATTTCTACCCATTCCAGTGGCTTAAGTTCTGACCAGTTCGGGACAAAGGCTTCCAACTCCGTGCGGGCAGCGGGAAACCACGTATCCATCGGGGCGGCGTCACGGTCAAGGTTGACAAAGACGAACCCCAAAAACACCTCTGTGCGGACTTCGGTCAGACAAATACTTGATGCGTCAAAGCCCGGGACCGATTTGGCGTTGGGTGCCGCGCGCAGTTGCCCCGAAAGCTCATAGGTCCAGGCATGATAGGGGCATACCACAACACGGGTCGAACCGGAGCCGGAGACGAGTTGGTGCGCGCGATGTTGGCACACGTTGTAAAAGGTGCGGATGACCCCATCGCGGCCCTTGATGGAAAACAGGCTTTCGTCGGCCATGTCAAAAGCGACGTAGTCACCGGCGTTTTCCAGTTGGCTGGCATGGCAGGCAAATTGCCACGTTTTTGCAAGAAGTCCTCTTTTTTCAACGTCGAACACCTGCGGGTCGATGTAGTATCGCGCATCCAGCGAGCGCACAGGGTGGGACATTTTGTTCATTCAGGCTCCTCCGAATAGATGCCTAATTGATGCCGGCGTCGGTGAAAGGTCTCGACCCGCGCGACAATTTTGTCCGAGGCGACGGCAATCACAAAGCTTAGCAGTGTTTCCAGCAGGGCGATTGTCGACACCGATGAGGGGAAGAACTGAGGTGTGTCGGCGGCCACGATAAAACCATGGTGGGCTGAACGGATAATCGGGCTGGCCGGACTGTCGCTGATGCTGACGATGGTCATGCCCTGAGTGCGGGCGATGCGTACAGCCTCGACGACTTCGGAACGATAGGGGCGGCAAGTCATTGCGATCAACACATCCCGGCCGTCGGCCCAGGCAAGATCATCCACCGCAGTGGAACCGGGCCGCGGGATGGCGTGAAACTGCGTCATCCCGGTTGAGGCCAGATAGGTGAAGTTGCGGGCGTTTGAATGGTTCACACCGACGCCCAGCGTGAAGACCTGACGCGACTGCCAGATCGCTTCGGCTGCAGTTTTGAGAGCCTCTGCGTCTATATTGGCAAATGTGTCTTCGAGATTGCGGATCGCACCCTCGGCCATGTCGGCATAGAGGGCCCCCAGATTGCCGGATTTGCTGACATCCTGCAGCCAGCGTGCCCGCTCGGGAAAACTGAGCGCCCCTTGGCGAATGGCTTCGCGAAAAGGGGCGCGAAAGTCTTCGTAGCCCTCAAAGCCGGCTTGCCGCGCCATACGCACAAAGGTGTTGGGTTTGACATTGGCAGCCTGTGCAATCTCGCGCACGGTTGATACGCCGACATCGACGGGGTTTTCCAGAACGTAGCGCGCGGCTTTTTGCGCTTCGGGTGTCAAGGCGTCCCATTCGTCGCTCAGGCGTTCCAATACAGCGGATGATACATTTGTCCCATTCATGATTGACAGTGATACATATGTACACTTAGCCTGTCCACAGGTTTTGCGACTCCCGCCGAAAGGATGCCACTATGTCGGACAAACAATTCCCTCAACACGCCCGGGTCGTGATTGTTGGCGGTGGTGTCATGGGGGTCGGGCTGGCCTACCATCTGGCGCATGAAGGCTGGGGGGCGGACACGGTTTTGCTGGAGAAAGCCGAGTTGACTTCGGGCAGTACGTGGCATGCTGCCGGGCAGATCACCCATTCCACCAGCAGCTTCAGTCTGGGCAAATGCGTTGATTACAACATTGGGCTCTATTCCGGCGCACTTGAAGCGGAGACAGGGCAGTCTGTGACCTGGCACGGCTGCGGGTCCTTTCGTTTGGCATATACCGAAGACGAGATGGACTGGCTGCGCCATACTTTATCCGTCGCGCGTTCTTTGGGGTTCAACATCGAACTGGTGGGGCCCGACCGCGTTGCAGAGTTGCATCCGTTTTACAATCTCGAAGGGGTTCTGGGGGCTTTGCACACGCCGGATGACGGTCATGTGGATCCGACCAATGTCACGATGGCCATGGCCGCCGGAGCGCGGGCGAAGGGTGTGCGTATCATCCGGCGGTGCCGCGCCACAAACATCACCCAAGCGCCAAACGGTGAATGGCGGGTGGACACGGATCAGGGCAGGATCACTTGTGAGCACGTCGTCAATGCCGGCGGCACCTATGCACGCCAGATGGGTGAATGGTCCGGTTTGCAACTGCCCATGACCTCGATGACACACCACTACTTTGTCACCGAAGAGGTGCCCGAGTTCCGTGACCTCGAACGCGAATTGCCGGTGATCCGAGACGACCGCAAGGTGTCCGGCTACATCCGGATGGAGCAGAAAAAAGGTCTGATCGGCATCTACGAAAAAACCAATCCCAACACGGTTTGGGAGGATCACTGCCCTTGGGAAGCCGAGAACGAACTGTTCGACGCGGATTTCGACAGGGTGATGCCGTGGCTTGAGGAAAGCCTGAACCGGATGCCTGTTTTCGCGCAGTTGGGGATCACACGTGATGTGCATGGCGCAATTTCGCATCCGCCGGACGGCAACCCCCTGATCGGGCCCGCGCCAGGGGTGCGAAACTACTGGTGTTGCTGCGGGACACAGATCGGTATCGGCTGGGGACCCGGTCTGACGCGGGAATTGGCCCGCTGGATGGTGCATGGGGCGGCGGACGTGTCCATGCGTGACTATGATCCGCGCCGCTTTGGGTCATATGCCACGAAAGACTGGCAGATCGTGAAAGCGAAAGAAGACTATTGTCTGCGTCATGAGATACCTTTTCCGCATTTCAACCGTCTTGCGGGGCGGCCGATCAAACCCTCGCCGCTTCACGAGACGCTCAAGGCGAAAGGAGCCGTATTCGAGGAAGTCTATGGGTTTGAGCGTCCGCGATGGTTTGCACGGGGGGACGTGGCCCAGCACGATCACTATTCTTTCCGGCGCACCGTGGTCGATGACATGGTAGCAGCCGAGGTCAAAGGCGTTCGCGACAGTGTTGGCGTAATGGATGTGACCGCCTTTACCAAAGTCCTTGTCAGCGGGCCGGATGCCTATGATTTTCTGGACCGTTTGACGGCCAACCGGATGCCGCAAAAGGTAGGCTCGATCACGCTTACGCATTTCCTGAACGAAGCAGGGCGGATCGAGCTTGAAACGACGATTGTGCGTATGTCCGAAGATCGCTTTTACCTTGTCTGTGCGGCATTCTTCGAACAGCGTCTTCTGGATCATCTGGAGGCGCATCGGGGCGGATCGGATGTCTCGGTCGACGCCTTGTCGGACAGTTGGGCCGCGCTCTCACTCAATGGCCCAAAGGCGCGGGATGTCCTTGCCGCTTGCACGGATACGCGGCTTGATAACGCATCCTTCCGATGGCTTTCAGCCCAGATGATATCGGTCGCTGGACACAGCGTCTGGGCGTTTCGCATGTCGTATGCAGGAGAGCTGGGCTGGGAGCTGCATATGCCGTTTGCCGCGATGCGCGATGTGTATGAGGCATTGTGGTCGGCAGGCACGCGCCATGGCATTATCGATTACGGCAGCTTTGCCATGAATGTGATGCGGATGGAGAAGGCGTTTAAAGGTGCCGGCGAGTTGACCAATGAGGTCACGCTGGCGGAGGCCGATGTGTTGCGGTTCGCCCGGCAAGACAAGATGTACCTTGGCCGCGACAAGACGTTGGACACCAACATACGCTGGGTCTGCGCGTATTTGGAGGTCGCACCGGACGGGCAGATTGACGGTCACGGGGGCGAGGCGGTCTTGCTGGACGGTGCGGTTGTTGGATCTACGGCGTCGATTGTCTATGGCCATACGGTCGGCAAGATACTGGCCTTTGCCTACCTCAAACCGCAGGCCGCCGTGCCCGGTACCTCACTTGAGGTCGTCATCCACGGCAAGTCCCGCGCAGCCCGTGTCCTGGCGGAGCCGGCTTATGATCCGCAAAGCCTCTTGCCGCGCACGGATGCCGTGAGGGAGCCCGCGGAATGACGCTGCCCAAGACAATGCGGGCAATGGTGACAATCGGCCATGGTGATCTTGACCAGATCGTGTTGCATGAAGACTGGCCGCGCCCTGAGCCTGCAGCCGATGAGGTGCTGATCCGCGTAAAGGCCTGCGGCTTGAACAACACCGATGTCAACACCCGCACGGGTTGGTATTCCAAGGCGGTGTCCGAAGCGACGACCGGTGGCGCTTACGACAGCGTGCATGAAGAGGACCCGACATGGGGAGGCGCGCCGCTGGCCTTTCCGCGCATTCAGGGCGCGGATGCCTGCGGAGTGATTGTAGCGGTAGGTGCCGGGGTGGACCCCGCCCGCATCGGGGAGCGCGTCATCACCGACAACTGGCTGCGCGATCCGCAAGACCCCTTGAACAAGGACAAAACCGGCTACTACGGGTCGGAGCGGGATGGCGGGTTTGCCGAGTATGCGACCATCCCTTCAAGCAATGCGCTGGCCGTGCGGTCAGGCCTGTCTGATGCAGAGCTCGCTACGTTTTCATGTTCCTATTCCACTGCCGAAGGGATGCTGACGCGGGCGGCCGTAACCAAACAAGATACGGTGCTTGTGCCCGGTGCGTCGGGTGGTGTCGGCGGAGCCTTGGTTCAATTGGCCAAAAGGCGCGGGGCGCGTGTGATTGCGCTCGCCTCCGTGGCAAAACACAATGATGTCAAGCGCTTCGGCCCTGACGTCGTGCTGCCCCGCGCACCGGAAAATCTGCGTGCGGCTTTGGGGGCTGAAAAGGTTACTGTGGTTGCCGATGTCGTTGGCGGGCCTCACTGGGCCAGGCTGATCGATGTTCTTGAGCGGGGTGGGCGGTATACCTGTTCGGGGGCGATTGCCGGTCCTATGGTGGCTATGGATCTACGCACGTTTTACCTTCGCGATCTCACCTTTACCGGCTCGACGGTGATTGACCCGGAAGTGATGCCAAACCTGATCCGCTATATCGAGGCGGGAGACATTCAACCTGCGCTGGCAGCGAGCTATCCGCTGGATCAGCTGCGCGAGGCTCAGGCGGCCTTTATCGCCAAGACGCATACCGGCAATATCGTTGTTTGCCCATGAAGATCACGCGCATCACTGTCTTTAATGTCGAATTGCCGCTGGAGTATCCCTATTGGCTGTCGGGCGGGCGGCTGAAATTCGAGTCGTTGGATGCGACGCTGGTCAAGGTCGAAACCGATGCGGGCTTGTCCGGTTGGGGCGAAGGGACGCCCTGGGGCCACACATATGTACCCGCCCACGGCCCAGGTATCCGTGCAGGCATCCAGACAATGGCTCCGTTTGTTCTGGGCCTCGATCCGCGCTGCACCCTTACGGTCGAGCGCGCCATGGACCTCGCGCTACCCGGACATCTTTATGCCAAATCACCGATCGACATGGCGTGCTGGGATATCGCGGGGCAGGCGGCGGGGCTGCCGATAGCCGATCTGATGGGGGGAGGCTCGCGCAGGCCGCGGCCTATCGCATCGTCGGTCGGTGCCAAAACGGTTGCGGAAACCCGCGAGGTGATGGAGCGGTATCGCGCGCGGGGCTATGTGGCGCATTCGGTGAAAATCGGTGGTGATGTGACGCGTGATATTGCACGCGTGCACGACGTCGAAGCCAACAAACGGGACGGCGAAATCATTCTTTACGACGTCAACCGAGGCTGGTCACGGGCGCAGTCGCTGCAAGTGATGCGCGCCTGCGAAAGCCTGAACGCCACCTTTGAGCAGCCCTGCGAGACGCTTGACGACATCGCCGCGATTGCAGGCAAACATGCGGCGCCGGTGTCTGTGGATGAAAGTCTGGTCACGCTTCAGGACGCGACACGGATTGCGCGCGAGGGACTGGCAGAAGTCTTTGGCATTAAACTGAACCGTGTCGGCGGGCTGACCAAAGCCGCGCGGATGCGGGATATCGCGCTGGCCCACGGCATTGACATGTTTGTCATGGCCACAGGCGGCACTGTGCTGGCGGATACAGAGGCGCTGCATCTGGCGGCGACCGTGCCGGACCATGCCTGTCGCGGTGTCTGGGCGTGCCAGGACATGATCACACTGGATATCGCCGGAGGCCGAGGCCCGCGAAACGCGAACGGTCATTTGCAGTTGCCCGAGGCACCGGGGTTGGGGGTGCACCCCGATACCGATGCATTGGGCGAGCCGGTGGCAGTCTACGAGGACAACAGATGATGCTGGTGCACAACCCCGCCATAACCATCCGGTCAGAGGTGCAGGTCACGGCATTGCGTCTGTGGCATGTCCCTTTGACCAGCCATACCGCTTACTACATGGCCGAGGGAAAAACCTGCGATACTGTCGAAACGGTCGTTATCGCGGTTGAGACGGACGCCGGCGTTACCGGCTGGGGAGAGGTCTGTCCGATTCCCCAATACTTGCCCGCATACGCGCGCGGCGTCGCGCCTGCTTTGCTAGAGTTGAGACCGGTGCTGATCGGTGCTGATCCACTGGGATCAGAGTCGCTGATGGCCAAGGTAGATGCCCATCTGCCGGGCCATCTTTATGCAAAATCTGCGCTGGATATCGCACTTTGGGACATCACCGGCAAACTGACAGGTATGCCGCTTTACGTATTGCTGGGGGGACGGCGCGCGGCCGATTTGCCACTTTATCATTCCATCACATGTGTCGAGCCTGATGAGATGGGCCGTATTGCCCGCGCAGTGCAAGCCGAGGGCATAACGCAGTTCCAGGTCAAACTGGGTGCCTGCGGTGACTGGCAAACTGATGTGGAGCGGCTTGCCAAGGTGCGCGAGGCCGTAGGGTCCGGTCCGTTGGTCTATGGCGACTGGAACTGTGGCGCGACATCGCTTGATGCAATCCGTGTCGGGCGCGGTGCAGCACATCTCGACGTGATGCTCGAACAGCCCTGCGCCACGCTTGCAGATTGCGCCCGTGTGCTGAGTGCCACTGGACTGCCTATGAAACTGGATGAGCTTGCCCATGACACGGCCTCTTTGTTGGACGCGCACCGACTTGGCATCATGGATGCAGTGGCATTGAAACTGTCAAAATTCGGCGGATTGTCGAACTTGCGCCGTGCGCGCGACCTTTGTCAGTATCTTGGGGCCAAAATGTGCATTGAAGACACATGGGGCAGCGATATCGCGACAGCTGCTGCCCTGCATCTGGCCGCCGCGACCGACCCGGCGCGTGTGCTGAATGTGTGTGACCTGTCAGGGTATGTCACGCCGCGCATCGCACCTGAAGCGCCAGCGCGCAAAGCCGGCCGCATTGTGCCGCCCGAGGCCCCAGGCCTTGGCATAACCATTGATAGCGATGTGCTGGGAGAACCAGACATGATACTGGATTGAGAAAATGAACCGTATTCACACCCAAGCCGAATGGATCAACCGCGCCCGCGCTGTCTTGCCCGCTGCGGGTTTCGGAAACTTCGACGCCTCCATCGTGATCGCCCGTGGCGCAGGCAGTCGCGTCTGGGACGAGAACGGACAGGAGTATGTTGACTATCTCATCGGCTCAGGTCCGATGCTTTTGGGGCATGGCGACCCGGAGGTGATGGAGGCCGTGCTGGAACAACTGCCCCAGGGTATGACCTTTTTTGCCAACAACGCGCGCGGTATCGAACTGGCGGAGGCCATCGTCGACGCGGTGCCCTGTTGCGAGCAGGTTCGGTTTGTAACCTCGGGAGGCGAAGCGGATATGTATGCGCTGCGGCTTGCGCGGGCATTCACGGGCAAATCGAAAATACTCAAGTTTGAGGGCGGCTATCACGGTATGAGTGCCGAGGCACAGATGAGCCTTGCCCCGGCCCGAGAAGTCAACTTTCCAACGCCAGTGCCTGACAGTGCTGGCATCCCGCAAGGGGTGGCGGATGAAATGCTCATCGCTCCGTTCAATGATCTGGATGCTGTGGCGTCGCTTCTGGCCGAGCATGGGGATGTTGCCGCGCTTATCGTGGAGCCGCTGCAGCGCATCGTGCCCCCGCGTCCGGGATTTCTGCAAGGGCTACGTGATCTATGCGATAAACACAGCGTTCTGCTGGTGTTTGATGAGATCGTCACAGGCTTTCGTCTGGCATATGGCGGTGCGCAGGAACGCTATGGTGTAACGCCTGATATCGTGACACTGGGCAAGATCATCGGGGGCGGCTTCCCGTTGGCAGCGCTCGGCGCGTCGGCTGAGATCATGTCGCACTTTGACAAGGATGCCGTAGGGGCTGAAAACTGGCTCATGCAGCTGGGTACATTGTCGGGCAATCCGATCGCAGCGGCCGCTGGCCTGAAAACGATGGAAATCCTCCGCCGCCCCGGACAATACGACCGGCTGCGCGATATCGGCCAACAGTTGATGAACATGCAATCCGAGGCACTGACGCAAGCGGGCATCGGGCACCGGGTATGTGGCGACCCGACATTGTTCGACATTTTTTTCACGCCGGCAGAGCCGGTGGATTACCGCAGTGCCAAACACCGCGATCCCAAGCTGAACGAAATTTGGAACGCGCAATTGCGGGCGCGGGGTGTCTTCAAATCACCGGGCAAGCTGTACCCGTCTCTGGCCCTGACGCCCGGCGATCTTGAGCTGACCCGTGAGGCGGTAAAACACGCGACAAAAGCGGTGGTAGAATACGACGCCCGGAGCGTTGCGTTCTGAAATCGTGGCAGCGCGTAATCTCGCCGCGGGTGCTCGCGCGGCAAGTTGGATATGAAAGGCGTGCACTTTGTCCTAGCGCATGATTGAACGTCCCAGCATCAAACCTGCCAGCAGGGCCGAAGCGATCATTGCGGGCCCCGGTTCTTGGCCGTCTTCGTTGTTGTCTGTGCCTGCAGCCGCGGTTGAGGAAAACAGTCCAAGTGATTGTATTGTCGCCATTACCTGTTCGTGGGGATCAGGTTCTTTGCGACGCATGAGCGAGCGGCCCACGAGCAAAAGCGCTCCTGCTGCGAGCAGCGCAACGCCGCCCATTATGAACGCTGCTTGCCACGGTTCGATCCGGCTGGACAACCAGATGAAAACGCCGGCAAACAGAAACACCGTCGCAAGACCGATCATGCCAAGCCCTGCAAGCTCGAGCAGGGCACCCCGTGTCCGGCGCCCGACATCTCGAAACTGCGTGCGTAAAACTGTGCTCAGGATATCTTCCAGCATATCGGTCTCACCGTCGTGTCATCATGCCGAACAAAAGCCCGACGCCAAGCGCGATCAGGGCTGATTGTACCGGTTGTTTGCGGATATGGTCTTCAATCGATGCGGTGGCTTTTTGTGTTTTAAGGCGCCCGTCATCGATGGCTGCGCGCGACTTCTCAAGCAGTTGCGCAGCTTCGGCGAGTGCGGCTTCGCGCTTTTCCTGCCCCTGCGCCTTGCCAATTTCCTTCAGCAGATCCGTCAGGGTGGCGATGTCATCGCGCATGGTTCGGATATGTCGTTCCACATCTTCGTGTCCCGGTGTGCCGGCGGTGTCGCTCATAGCTGTTCCTTTCATTCTTAAGCAGGGACAGGGCACCCCTGTCAGGTCTTTTCGCTTTGAAGTGCTTGCGGTGGCGGTGCCTCTTGCGCGTCGTCTAGCCACCACAACACAAGCTCCAGACAGAGCGCCAGAATGACAGGACCCAGAAAAATGCCTACAACGCCCCAGACCAGCAAGCCACCCACGGCGCCAAGAAACACCAGTATTGGCGGCAGATTAGCCCCGCGTGACACAACGACCGCCTTGACCAGATTGTCGGACAGTCCCACAACGATCAGCCCCCATATCACCAAAAACAGCGCCATCCCCGTCTGGTCATCCCAAAACAACCAAACCGCCAGAGGGCCCCATATCAGGATTGGGCCAACCTGAAGCATGCCCAGAAAGAAGGTGACAAACGCCAGAAGTGGCCAGTGGGCGGCACCAACGACCCAATATGCAAAGGCTGCCACAGCAGTCTGAACCGCAGCCGAGCCCAATATGCCCATGACAGTGTAGCGAATGGTCAGCACGGACTGCTCGCCCAGAAGCAGCCCCTTGTCACCACCAAGCTTGCGGAATGCCTGTGTGGCGGTGTTCTTGAGGGTATCTGAATTTTGCAACAGGATGGCTGCGATTATCAGACCAAGCAGAAACTCCAGAACGAACTGCCCGATCAAACGCCCTTCAAGCACGACAGAGGACAAAACGGTGCGCATCTCATCCCCGATCAAGTCCCGAATGCCTTCCACGTCATCCCGCAGACCGGTCCAGATCGCCTGCCATGTGGGCGGGGTGTTCATCGGCAGTTCGAGCCCGAACTGGCTGAGTTTACCTTCTTGCAAAAGCGCAACGGCCAGTTCCGGTAAAATTGCGATCACGGACCGCAGCAGCAAGAGCATCGGAAACATTACAACCGCCAGCAGGCCAATTACCGCAACTGTGGTGGCAATTCCGCGCTTGCCACCCAGTCTCCGCGTCAGTTCCTGATGAAGCGGGTAGAGCGCCACAGCCATGAAGACGGACCACAACAAGGCTGGCACGAAAGGCGCAAGCGTTAACAATCCCAACAGAAAGACAACGGCTATTGTCGCAAATGGCAAAAAACGTTCGAGGATTTCGCGCGACGCTGCTTTCAATGCGGCCTCCCTGTTGGCACCAGACTGATAATTCGTGCAGCAGGGCTGAAAACTGCCAGATGTTCCCTGTCGCGCCATATCACCCTAATCCGTCATCTTATCATAGTCCATTTGAACAAACCGAATGTTTGCCTGCTTTGAGGTATGGTGCGTTCCGCCATAAAAGCACGCGCGGTCATTGCTGATCATAGGGGATCACCTGTGCAGATCGACATCGCAACCCGACCCCTTTAATTTGTACGGAAAAAACCTAGAGTATGATTAGTTGTTATGGAAAAGGGCGTTATGAGACTGAAACACTACCTTCCAATAGTCCTTGCCGCAGCGGTTGGCGGGTGCACAACCAGTGGGACCGGTTCGCCGTCCGCAGGAAACTTGCCAGAGAATGTCGCGGCTCTTGCCGGACCTAATCAGGACTTGTCGACAGCGCGCCTGCGGGACAGCGATGGGTGCTACTGGTACACGCATAGAGGCCCCGTCGAAACAACGGAGCTTCCTCTGCGCACGGCCGCTGGCAACCCAATCTGCGCGCGCGCTCAGAGTTGACGATGTAGTATCAGCTTGAAGCCGCGAGCACGGTTTCTGCTGGATACAGGTGCGCAGTCGATGACAGGCGGACTTCTTTATAGAGGTCGATCACATGCGCCATTACCATACGGACACAGCCAGAACTTGCGCGACTGCCGATGGAGCGTGGCGACGGTGTGCCATGAATGCGCAGATAGGTGTCGCGCCCACCTTCAAAAAGGTACAGTGCACGCGCGCCCAACGGGTTCTGCGGGCCACCTGGCATACCGTCGGCATGTTGCTGGTAGGTCCCGGGATCGCGCTCGATCATCTCTTTGGTTGGCGTCCATTTTGGCCATTTGGCCTTGCGTCTGATCGTGTAGACGCCGGGCTCATAAAGGTTGCCGCGAGCAATCGCGACGCCGTAGCGCATGGCGGTTCCGTCATCGCGGACATGATAGAGGTACCGCGCGACAGCATCCACGTGGATGTCCCCCGGCTTGAGCCCTGAATTCGCCTCGACCAGCGTCGGCAAAAACCGTGGGTGAAGCCCCCATGGATTGGAAGATGAGGGGTTGTAGTTGGCGGGTGTGACCCGCGCGTCCCAGGTCGCCCAGTTTCCCGATGCGGCCATGGCGCGACCACTGAGGGGTACGTTAAGGGCGGCAGCAGAAAAAAGCGCAGTTGCGGATTGAATAAAGTGTCTACGGGGCAGCATTGTTTAACCTCTTAAAAAACAAAACAAGGAATCATACGAGCAGAAAGTGGCAACAAGCAGACAGCTTATGGGTGTTTTGCAAAAATTTCTACACTTTGATGTGTAGTGGCTCACAACAAAGGCTGTGCTGCGACAGTCTGCCGCTCAAACTGGAACCTTGCTTGCTACGGCGTGCTGGTTCTGCAGGTACGCGCGCGACAATGCCGAACGTAAGATCGCCCGCGGGCTATGATCGACAGGCTCTCCGGGCAGATTAGAGGCCAGCCTGCAGTATCTGGTGCAGGCGTGCGGGTGCCAAAGTGCAGGGGTTCGCTTTCATTGAGGATGCGCCCGCCGCCTCGACACAGACGGAGTAAAGGTCTGCGTCCGAGTTGATCCACTCGGACAGGCGCGGCACGCCAAGGCGGTCAAGCAGCCCCCCCAAGCTGTCAAAACAGTCTTGTGGCGGCAGATCAAACGCGCTGGCGATCAAATGTGCAATTTCGTCAAAGCGGGAAATATCCGCGCCGCTGGACTGAAGAGCCAGTCTGTTTTCAGTCAGAACTGGGCCCAGTAGCCGAGCGCAGATCACCCCATGTGGGGCCGCAAAACGTCCGCCCACAACACCAGCCAGCCCGTGCACGGCCCCGAGCCCGGCATTTGCCAAGGCCAAGCCGCCCATCAGGCTCGCGAAGGACATCGCATCGCGCGCTTCTTTTTCTTCGCTTTCGGCGAGACGGCTTAACGCCTCCAGACCTTTGGGAAGTGCTGCGCGTACCAACGCGTCGGTCAGGGGATTGGCCTTGCTGGACAGGTAGGGTTCTACCAACTGCGTGATCGCGTCGAAGCCGCTTGAGAGAGTGACGCCTTTTGGGCAGTTGTCTGTAAGGGCAGGGTCCACCAGGGCCACATCCGGCACCATCCGCGCATCACGGAGCGACACTTTCCGGCCGGCTTCAGGGACCGATATCACCGCGTTCTTGGTCACTTCTGCGCCGGTGCCCGAAGTTGTGGGTATGGCGACAAAGGGCAGGGGGTGCAGGACAAGCGGTGCAGCCGGGCCCACGCCCTCGAGATGATCCAGAATATCCGTCGCGCCGGGCAGCAATGCTGCCGCCGCCTTGCCCAGGTCAACCACCGCGCCTCCACCGATGGCGACGACGACATCTACGGACGCAGCACGACCGGAATCCAATGCGCGTGTTACGGTCGCAACATCCGGCTCACCATGGCCGATGAAAGTGGTAACTTCGCAGCCCGCGGCTTGCAGTTCTGCTGTGAGCGTATCGGCCCATTGCACCGAGGATCCCCGGATCAGTAAGACGCGCTGTCCAAAGGGGCGGATCGACTTTACCGCTTCCTGTGATGCGCCACGGCCAAAGATGATCTGACCGGCGCTGATAAAGCTAAAGGGGGTCACGTCAAACGCTCATGGTCGCCTGCACTGCGCGTTGCCACGCGGCATACTTTTTATCACGCAGATCATCGCTCATGTCTGGCTGAAACGTCCGCTCCACTGCCCAAGCGTCGGCAAATCCGGCCATGTCCGGGTAGAGACCCGCGCGTTGCCCTGCCAGCCAAGCCGCACCAAGCGCAGTCGTTTCAAGTACTGCAGGCCGGTCAACCGGCGCGTTCAGAATGTCGGACAGGAATTGCATGGCACGGTCGTTTGCGCTCATCCCGCCGTCAACCCGCAGCGTTGGCTGAGCGCCGCTATCCTGCCAGTCCGCGTGCATCGCCTCCATCAGATCACGGGTCTGGAACCCCACGCTTTCCAGCGCCGCGCGCACGAACTCCGCAGGACCGGACCCGCGCGTCAGACCAAATACCGCGCCGCGGCATTCCGCGTTCCAGTAGGGCGCGCCCAGACCCGTGAAGGCGGGCACGATGATAACCTGCTGGCTGTCGTCAGCGGTTTCTGCCAGAGATTGGGTTTCAGCGGCGTGCCGGATAATCTGCAAACCATCGCGCAGCCACTGAACGACGGCGCCGGCGACGAAGATAGACCCTTCCAGTGCATAGGTTGGTTTGCCGTCGAACTGATACGCGATGGTGGTCAACAGCCGATTTTTTGAGGCAACAGGCGCGTCTCCGGTATTGAGAAGCGCAAAACACCCTGTTCCATAGGTGGACTTGAGCATGCCCGGCTCAAAGCAAGCCTGCCCAATGGTGGCGGCCTGCTGGTCACCGGCAACCCCCAAAATCGGCAGCGGTTTTCCAAATAGATCGGGTCGCGTCATCCCAAAGTCAGCCGCACAGTCCTTGACCTGTGGCAGCATTTCCATTGGCACGCCGAAGAGGTCACAGATCGTCGTCGACCAGCGCCCTTTGTGGATGTCATAAAGCATGGTGCGCGCGGCATTCGTTGCGTCCGTCACATGCGACGCGCCACCCGTCAGTTTCCAGATCAGATAACTATCCACTGTGCCGAACAGCAGTTCGCCTTTTGCAGCCCGCGCGCGCGCGCCTTCGACGTGGTCGAGTATCCATTTCAGTTTGGTGCCTGAGAAATAGGGATCGGCCAGCAGTCCTGTCCGGTTGGTAATCATCTCGGCGTGGCCTGCTTCGCGCAGTTCGCGACAATAGTCGGCGGTGCGCCTGTCCTGCCAGACAATGGCCTTATAAATTGGCTGACCGGTCTTGGCATCCCAGACCAGCGTTGTTTCGCGCTGGTTGGTAATCCCTATCGCCGCTATGTCATCGGGGCCCAGCCCGGCCTTTTCAATCGCCGCACGACATGTCGCTGCTGTCGTCGCCCATAGATCTGCCGGATCATGTTCAACCCAACCGCTGTCTGGAAAGTGCTGTTCGAACTCTTCCTGCGCGCTGGCTTTGACCTGCATGTCGCTGTCGAAAAGAATGGCGCGAGAAGAAGTGGTGCCCTGATCGATGGCAAGAATATACGTCATATGCGTCTCTCGGTTTCGAGAATTGGTAGCGTGGCTTACCACAGTAGGACCGGGGCGCACAAAATGTGCGCCCCGGATCGGTGTTAAAGACTTACTGCCAGGATTTGATCAGCTCGTCGTAGCTGACGGTCATTGGCTCTTCGTCTTCGTTCTCAAGCTTGGGATAAGGCGCACCCGGCTGGGCAAACCAGTGCTCGGCGCTCATTTCCTCATTCATGACCGGGCCAAGATCGCCCTGAACGCCTGCGCGTTCCAGACGCTCAAGAACACGTTCCTGATCGGCACAAAGTGCATCAAGTGCTTCCTGAGGCGTTTTGGCACCGGACATTGCGTCGCCGATGTTCTGCCACCACAGTTGTGCCAGTTTCGGATAGTCCGGAACGTTTGTGCCTGTGGGCGACCACTGAACACGCGCCGGCGAACGGTAGAATTCCACCAGACCGCCCAGCTTGTCCGCGCGCTCCGTGAAGTGATCGGAATCGATCGTGGATTCACGGATGAAGGTCAGGCCAACGTCGGATTTCTTCAGGTCCACAGTTTTGGACACCACGAACTGTGCATAAAGCCATGCAGCTTTTGCCCGGTCCACGGGTGTGGATTCCATCAGCGTCCAGCTGCCGGCATCCTGATAGCCGATCTTCTGGCCTTCTTTCCAGTATACACCGTGCGGTGAAGGTGCCATGCGCCACTTGGGCGTGCCATCTTCGTTCATCACAGGCAGGCCTGGCTCTACCGTTGCAGCGGTAAAGGCGGTGTACCAGAACATCTGTTGGGCCACGTTGCCTTGCGCCGGAATAGGACCGGCTTCACCGAATGTCATACCTGCCGCCGCGGGTGGCGAGTACTTTTGCAGCCATTCGATGGCCTTGGTCACCGCGTAAACGGCAGCTGGCGAGTTGGTGGCGCCACCACGAGCGACACAGGAACCCGTCGGCTGTGAGTTTTCATTCACACGGATACCCCATTCATCGACTGGCAGGCCGTTTGGCTCACCTACGTCGCCCATGCCAGCCATGGACATCCACGCGTCGGTGTAACGCCAGCCAAGGCTCGGGTCTTTCTTGCCGTAGTCCATGTTGCCAAAGACTTCGCCTTCCACACCCAGATGGCTCAGGTCACGACCTGTAAAGAACTCGGCGATATCTTCGTAGGCGGACCAGTTCACCGGAACGCCAAGATCATAGCCATAAGCTGCCTTGAAGTCCGCTTTGTTCTTTTCGTCGTTGAACCAGTCGTAGCGGAACCAGTAGAGGTTCGCGAATTGTTGCGTTGGCAACTGGTAGAGCTTGCCGTCAGGACCGGTGGTAAAGGATGTGCCGATAAAGTCGTCGACATCCAGCGTCGGCAGCGTGACATCCGCACCTTCGCCCGCCATCCAGTCGCTGAGGTTGCGCACCTGCTGGTAACGCCAGTGCGTGCCGATCAGGTCGCTGTCGTTGACATAGGCGTCATAGATGTTCTCGCCTGACTGCATCTGTGTCTGCAGCTTTTCAACCACGTCACCTTCGCCAATCAGGTCGTGAGTGACCTTGATGCCGGTGATGGCTGTAAAGGCCGGAGCAAGCACCTGGCTTTCGTATTCATGGGTCGTGATGGTCTCGGAAACGACCTTGATTTCCATACCCTGGAACGGAGCTGCGGCATCGACAAAGAACTGCATCTCAGCTTCCTGTGCGGCACGGTCAAGCACCGACAGGCCGCCGATTTCATTGTCAAGAAATGCCCTCGCGGCTTCCATGTCGGCCCAGGCCGGCAGGGCCATACAGGCGATCATCGCGCCCATGGCCGTGGTTGATTTAAGGGAATATTTCATTGGTGTCCTCCCAGACTGTTGATTTCGTTATGCATGTGCCCGCCCGAATGCGTCCGGACGAGCTGTTCTCTCGATCTAGACCCAGCGAAACACCGCAAAGGCATAGACCAGACAGGCCAGCAGCGCATAGGGCTGCGGGGCCACCTCCAAACCCAGCCAGATCAAATTGATGAAGGCCGAGCCCAACAGGGTGATGAAAAGCCGATCACCCCTTGTTGTTTCGATCCGAAGAATACCCACGCGGGGCGTTTCGGGAAATTTGATTGCAAGAATCGTGAAGGTGATGAGCAGACAGGCGATCACCCCGAAAAAGATTGCGGTCGGAAGTGTCCATGCCATCCATGCCATGTGTCGATCCTCCTTTTAGACGCGCCCGAGGGCAAAGCCCTTGGCGATGTAGTTGCGCACGAAATAGATCACCAAGGCACCCGGTACGATGGTCAGCACGCCCGCCGCAGCCAAGACGCCCCAGTCAATGCCGGCAGCCCCTTGGGTGCGTGTCATGATCGCAGCGATGGGCTTGGCGTCGACGGTTGTCAGTGTCCGGCTGAGCAGCAGTTCCACCCAAGAGAACATAAAGCAGAAGAACGCTGCAACACCAATGCCGCTTGCAATCAGCGGTGTGAAAATGCTGACAAAGAACCGTGGGAAGGAGTACCCGTCCAGATAGGCGGTTTCGTCAATCTCCTTCGGCACGCCCCGCATGAAACCCTCAAGGATCCAGACTGCGAGCGGTACGTTGAACAGACAATGCGCCAGCGCTACGGCAATATGCGTATCAAAGAGTCCGACCGAAGAATACAGCTGAAAAAAGGGCAGGGCGAATACCGCAGGAGGGGCCATCCGGTTCGTGAGGAGCCAGAAAAAGAGATGTTTGTCGCCCATGAAGCTGTACCGGCTAAAGGCATAGGCCGCGGGCAGCGCCACCGCGAGGCTGATGACGGTGTTCATCACCACATAGATCAACGAGTTGATGTACCCGATATACCAGCTTTCATCCGTCAGGATTTTTACATAGTTGGCCAGCGTCAGCTCGCGCGGGAACAGCGAAAACGTGCCAAGGATTTCGGTATTGGACTTCAGGCTCATGTTGACCAGCCAATAAATCGGCAGCAACAAAAACAGCAGGTACAGCCCCATGACCACCACGGACCCTTTGATTTTAGGTGTCTTGCGACGCGCGGTCTTTGTCTCGCTTGCGGCCGGCTGGCGCATCAGGGCCGGTTGTGCACTTGTATCGGTCATCAGACGCCATCCCGTTTGTCTAGGTTTGTCATAACGGTGTAAAATACCCATGAAATCAACAGAATGACCAAGAAGTACATGATTGAGAATGCCGCCGCCGGACCAAGGTCAAACTGACCAAGCGCCATTTTCACCAGATCAATGGACAGGAAGGTCGTAGCACTGCCCGGACCACCCCCGGTGACCACGAAGGGCTCTGTGTAGATCATGAAGCTGTCCATAAAGCGCAACAGGATCGCGATCATCAGCACGCCCGCCATCTTGGGTAGTTCGATATAGCGGAAGACGGCCCAGCGACTGGCCTGATCGATCCGGGCGGCCTGATAGTATGCGTTGGGAATGGACTGCAGACCGGCATAAGCCAGCAAGGCCACCAGCGAGGTCCAGTGCCAGACATCCATGACAATCACCGTCACCCAGGCTGCAAAGACGTCTTGTGTATAGTTGTAGGAGATGCCGAGCTGGTTGAGCGTATAACCCAGAAGCCCGATGTCCACGCGCCCGAAAATTTGCCAGATCGTGCCGACCACATTCCACGGGATCAGCAACGGAAGCGACATCATCACCAGACAGAAGGATGCCCAGAAACCGCTTTTCGGCATGTTGAGCGCAATGAAAATGCCAAGGGGAATTTCAATCGCCAGAATGATCCCCGAGAACATCAGCTGCCGCCACAGAGCGTCCCACATGCGGTCGTCCTGTAGCATCTCGCGGAACCATTCCAGCCCCGCCCAGAAGAATTCGTTGTTTCCAAAGGTGTCCTGCACCGAATAGTTCACAACTGTCATCAGCGGGATCACGGCGGAAAAGGCTACAAGCACAAGCACCGGCAACACGAGAAACCACGCTTTCTGGTTTACGGTTTTATTCACGTGATTGCCTCCTCTTTGGCGGAAACGCGCCAGTCGTCCGAATAGACATTGATGCCTGCTGCGTCGAAAGTGATGTGGCTTGCGCCATCTGGAATGGGGGCGCCCTCTTCGGCGATGGCGCTGACTTTCTGACCGGCTACGTCCAACCGGATAACCTTGTGACGTCCCACGTCTTCGACCCGCGTGACGCGTGCCGGTATTCCGCTGTCCGACAGGCGGACAAATTCGGGGCGTACCCCGACCTGCACCTTGCCACCGACCGGTGCATACCCTGCGCCAAGCGGTACGGATGCCCCCGCGATTTCGGCTGTCTGTCCCGCTACCTGTGCCTCAAAGAGGTTCATCCCGGGCGATCCGATGAAGTATCCGACAAAAGTATGGGCAGGGCGTTCGAACAGCTCTTGTGGTGTGCCGATCTGCACCACGCGACCATCATACATCACCACAACCTTGTCGGCGAAAGTCAGCGCTTCGGTCTGGTCATGTGTCACGTAGATCATGGTGTGGCCAAACTCGTTATGCAGCGACTTGAGCTGTGTGCGCAGCTCCCACTTCATATGCGGATCAATCACGGTCAGCGGTTCGTCAAACAACAGCGCGTTCACATCCTCGCGGACCATGCCGCGGCCCAGCGAAATCTTTTGTTTTGCATCTGCTGTCAGGCCACGCGCCTTGCGGTTCAACTGCTCTTCCATGCCGATCATCTTGGCGATCTGCTGAACGCGCTGCGCCACATAGCCTGCGTCCGCGCCGCGATTGCGCAGCGGAAACGCCAGATTGTCGCGTACCGTCATCGTGTCGTAGACCACTGGAAACTGGAACACCTGCGCGATGTTGCGCTCTGCGGTTGGTGCTTCGGTGACGTCCTCGTCATCAAACAGGATACGGCCCTGGCTGGGGTGCAACAGACCCGAAATGATATTGAGCAGGGTAGATTTGCCGCATCCTGAAGCGCCCAGAAGGGCGTAGGCCTCGCCGTCGACCCAATCATGGTTGAGCTCTTTCAAGGCGAAGTCTTCTTCGGAGGTGGGGTTTGGCAAGTAGGAATGCGCGAGGTTGTCCAGCGTGATCTTGGCCATTATGCAGCCTCCGCATAACGGGCGGCTGAGACCAAAGTACCATCAGCGGCGAATATATAGATGTGCGCGGGGTCCAGATAGACATCCAGCGCCTGTCCGGGTTGAAGTGTCTGAACACCATGCACCAGACCCACCCAGCGTGCACCATGGTGGTCGAGATGCACGAAAGTCTCGGACCCTGTGATTTCGGTCACGTTCAGCACAGTGTCAAAAGCAATGGACCCCGGGCCTCGCGCCGCAAGTTCCAGATGGTTGGGGCGGAAGCCCGCGGTGTAGGTGCCATCGTCCAGCGAAGACAGCGCATCGGGCAACGCCACGGATGTGTCCTTGCCAAAGCGCAGCGTATCGCCGCTCTTGGTGATCTCCAGGAAATTCATCGGCGGGTCGGAAAAAACGCGGGCGGTCGCGGTATCGACCGGTTGACGGTAGACCGAAGGCGTGGGCCCGAACTGTGTGACGCGACCCTCCCAAAGGGTGGCGGTATTCCCGCCAAGCAAAAGCGCCTCTTCCGGCTCGGTCGTTGCATATACAAAGATGGAGCCGGAGCGTTCAAAAATTTTGGGGATTTCTTCGCGGAGTTCTTCCCGCAGCTTGTAGTCCAGATTTGCCAATGGTTCGTCCAGCAGCACCAGCCCGGCATTCTTGACCAGAGCACGGGCCAGAGCGCAGCGTTGCTGCTGGCCGCCAGACAATTCCAGCGGTTTGCGATCTAGCATCGGTGTCAGCTGCATCAGTTCGGCCGTTTCCCGCACGGCACTGTCGATTTCGGACTTGGACCGGCCCACCAGCTTCATCGGCGAGGCGATGTTGTCGTAAACTGTCATTGAGGGATAGTTGATGAACTGCTGATAGACCATGGCCACCTTACGGTCCTGCACCCGCATGCCGGTCACGTCTTCGCCGTCCCAGTGCACAGATCCTGTTGCCGGCACGTCGAGGCCCGCCATCAGGCGCATCAATGAGGTTTTTCCCGACAGGGTCGGCCCGAGCAAAACATTCATCGTACCCTTTTCCAAAGTCAGGTCGGTGGGGTGGATGTGCACTTCTCCTCCCACCGTTTTGGAAACACCTTTAAGCGATAAAGTCATTGCAATGGCCTCATTATTCTGCCGCGTCGGCTAAGAAATTGCCGTGGTTTGTCATCCACTTATCAATTTCCGATATTTCTGTTTCTGTCAGGCGCAACCCAAGCTTGCTGCGGCGCCATACGATGTCTTCGGCGCAGTGGGCAAATTCATGCTGCATCAGCCACCGTATTTCCGCCTCGGTCAAACTGGCGCCGAAAGATTTGCCCAGCTCTTTGACGTCGCGCGCGTCGCCCAACATCGACCAGGCGTCCGTCCCATAGGCGCGGATAAGGCGGCGCGACCACCTTTCATTCAGGAACGGATAATCCTGAGACAGGTTTTTAACCAAAGCCTCTACGTCGCCCACAGGAAAATCGCCCCCGGGCAGCGCTACGCCTGCTGTCCAGTGGCCCGGCGTACCTTCAAAGAAGGGGATGATCTTGTCCATCGCGTCTTCGGCAAGCTTGCGATAGGTCGTGATCTTGCCACCAAAGACATTAAGGATCGGCGCGCCGCCGGTGTTGTCGACTTTCAGCGTATAGTCGCGGGTCGCAGCGGTCGCACTGGATGCACCGTCGTCATATAGCGGGCGCACGCCCGAGTAGGACCAAACCACATCTTCCTTGCTTAGCTTTGTTTTGAAGTAACTGTTGGCAAAGTTCAGAAGATAGTCGCGTTCTGTCTCTGTACATTCAGGTTTGACGGCCGGGTCGTCGTGTTCGGCATCTGTTGTGCCGATAAGTGTAAAATCGGTCTCGTAGGGGATGGCAAAAATGATCCGCCCATCCGTCCCCTGAAAGAAATAGCACTTGGGATGATCATAGACTTTGTCTACGACGATGTGACTGCCGCGGACAAGCCGGACGCCTTCACGAGAGTTGATGCGTACCTTGGTCTGAATGATGTCGCCGACCCACGGACCACCCGCGTTAACGATCATGCGCGCGTAGTGTTTGGTCGATTTGCCGGTGTGCACGTCTTCGGTGATGACCTCCCACAGATCATCCACGCGCGCGGCAGAGACGACTTTGGTGTTCACCATGATGTGCGCGCCCCGTTCCTGCGCGTCGCGCGCGTTCAGCACCACCAGCCGCGAGTCTTCGATCCAGCAATCGGAGTATTCAAAGGCCTGTTCGAATTTATCGTCAAGCGGTGCGCCTTCAGCTGTGTCCTTAAGGCTAATCGTGGTCGTGCCCGGCAGGATTTTGCGACCGCCCAGATTGTCATACATAAACAGACCCAGTCGGATCAGCCATGCGGGTCTGCGTCCCTTCATCCAGGGCATAACAACATTGAGTATATTCGATGTCGGTGTGTCGCCTTCGAACCGCATATCGCGGTGGTAAGGCAACACAAAGCGCATCGGCCAACTTATGTGGGGCATGGCCCGCAACAGGGTTTCCCGCTCGATCAGTGCATGTCGGACGAGGCCGATCTCAAAGTACTCAAGATAGCGCAGGCCGCCATGGAAAAGCTTGGTGGACGCCGAAGAAGTCGCTGACGCCAGATCGCCCATTTCGGCCAGTGACACCGACAAGCCGCGCCCTACGGCATCGCGCGCAATACCGCAGCCGTTGATACCGCCACCGATGATGAACAGGTCCCGAATTGTAGCGTGCTGTTCGTTCTTCGACAACGGGTCCCCCTTCCTCGATGTTCGAATTTGAGCGTATTGTTAGGCAATCGCTGATAAAAGCGCAACAGTATTTGCGTTACTTTTCGTTTTTCTGTTTTATGCGCTTCAGAACACTGGCGTTGCGGATCAAGAAAAGACATGGTTTTTCAGTTTTTTATCAGGGCTTTATGGCGGTCTTTTAAGTCATGCGCATATGGTTTTCCTCAGGTCCATTGGGGTCATTGCCGCGAAGCGATCTTGAAAATGTGCGCTAATCGCGCATAATCGAACGCAAAGGAACGCGATCATGTCCCAATCATTCCGGCAGCCCGAGATTCTCGATATTGCGAGGCGTGAAGGCAAAGTCAGCGTCGAAAGTCTTGCTGCCCATTTCAATGTGACGCTCCAGACGATCCGTCGCGACCTGAGCGATCTTGCCGAGGCTGGCAAACTGGAACGGGTGCACGGTGGCGCAATTCATCCGTCAGGCACGACAAACATCGAATACGAAGAGCGTCGAACGCTGAACGAAATCGAGAAAGCCGGTATCGCGCGTGCTTGTGTCGAACACATTCCCGATGGCTCATCGCTTTTCCTGAATATTGGCACCAGTACCGAGGCCGTCGCCAGAGAGTTGCTGGGTCACTCTGGTCTGCTTGTTGTAACCAACAACATGAATGTGGCGAATATTCTGGTATCCAACCCCGATTGCCAGATCACTCTCACCGGTGGAGCGCTGCGGCGTTCGGATGGAGGTCTGGTCGGCGCGATCACGATTGAGAGTATCCGACAGTTCAAATTCGACATCGCTGTGATCGGGTGTTCGGCTATGGACGAAGACGGCGATCTGCTGGACTTTGATATTCAGGAAGTCAGCGTCAGCCAGACGATCCTGAGCAGGTCTCGCAAGAGTTTTTTGGTTGCGGATCACTCCAAGTTTACCCGCAGCGCGCCGGGTCGCATCGCATCGCTGTCACAGATAGATGCGCTTTTCACAGATCAGCCGCTGCCAGCCGACCTTGCCGCACGTTGCCGGGAGTGGAGCACTCAGGTTTACATGCCGATGTAGCATCCAAGAGGATGCCTAGATACTTTAGGTACAGTTGTTAAGCCCTTGTCAAAAAAACTTCTTGCCAAGTAACCACATGTGTCGACCTGTCCCGATTGTCTTCTTCAAAGACGCGCGTCTTGCTGGGGATCAGACCAGAACAAACTCAAAATCGTCCGCCCCGAGATCGGCAACCAGCACGTTGTTGAGTGTGATTGTGTTGATGCCGTCGGTAATGACGGCGTCCGCGCCGTTCTGGTCCAGATGGTTCGCCGTCAGGTCGGCGAAATCCGTGATGGCGGTGACGCGCGACAGGTCGATCTTTTCTGCGGCAGAAAAAGCGTCAAAATCGGTGACAACATCCTGACCAAACCCGTTGTCAAAAACAAAGATGTCCGCACCGCCTTCACCGGACATGGTGTCATTTCCGCTGCCGCCGATCAATGTGTCGGAGAAGTCTCCATTGCCGCCGAATAGCGTGTCATCGCCTGCGCCGCCGTCGAGTGTATCGCTGCCCAGATTGCCCTCAAGACGGTCGTTGCCGTTCCCGCCGGTCATGCTGTCGTTACCTGCGCCACCGTTCAGCAGGTCAAAGCCGTCACCGCCATCAAGGACATCATCCGCACTTTCGGCAAACAGAAAGTCAGAGCCTTGCCCACCCTTCAACGTGTCAGCCCCTTCGGGTCCACCGAACAGGCTGTCGTTGCCCGCGCCACCTTCGAGGCTGTCGTCTCCATTGCCCCCCAGAAGCGTGTCGTCGTTGGCACCGCCGTTCAGCGTGTCATCGCCATCGTCGCCTTGCAGGTAGTCTTTGCCGGCCTCGCCGAACAGAAGGTCATTGTTGGCGCCGCCCAATAGGATGTCATTGCCGGAGGGCCCGCCGTAGAGTGTGTCGTTGCCATTGTTGCCGATCAGGCTGTCATTTCCGGTGCCGCCGAACAGACCGTCGTTCCCGTTCCCGCCGTCGATCGTGTCGTCGCCTCCGCCGCCGCGCAGGTTGTCGAAACCGTCTCCGCCATGCATCAGGTCGTTTCCCTGCTCACCGAAAAGAAGGTCGGTGCCGCGACCACCGTCAATCGTATCAGCTTCTGTGCCGCCTCCGAAGGCGGTGTCGTTGCCATCGCCGCCTATCAGATGGTCCAGCCCTGACCCACCTTCCAACCGGTCGTGTCCGTCACCCCCATCAACGGTATCGTCGCCGGTATCCCCGCGCAGGGTGTCATTGCCATGATGGCCGGAGAGGCTGTTATCGGCAAAGTCACCCGCCAGCGTGTCGTTGTGGGCGGACCCGAAGAGGCTTTCGATGGAGGTGTAAATGTCGCCTGCGGCTTCGCCGGTGTTCGCGCCGGGTGCTGTCAGGCTTGCACTGATCGCCGTGGCCGCGTCTTGATACGATGCGGTATCAAATCCCCATCCACCGAAAAGACTGTCACTGCCCAGCCCGCCGTTTAGGTGGTCGTCGTTATCGCCGCCTTGCAACCGGTCGTTGCCGCCGCCGCCTTCAAGGCTGTCGGACCCGTCGTCGCCGTCGATCGTATCAGCGCCTTCGCCGCCGATAACGGTATCATTTCCCGCACCGCCAAAGCCGAAGTTGCTGCCCCCGCCGAGGTCGATGTAGTCGTGATCGTTCATGCCATATGCGATGTCGCGGGCGGCGCCTCCAAAGATTGAGTCGTTGCCATCGTCACCCACGAGGTAGTTTTCGCCTTCTTCGCCTTGCAGAAGGTCGTGGCCGGTGCCGCCATACAGGCTGTCATTGCCCAAACCGCCGATCAGCGTGTCATGGCCGGCGTCGCCGCGCAGCTGGTCGGTGTCATCGCCGCCTTCGATCAGGTCATCGCCTTCGTCTCCGCGCAGGGTGTCGTTGCCCGCATAGCCCTTCAGGTTGTCTGCACTGTCGCCACCGATCAGCGAGTCGTTGCCCGTCGTGCCAAGGACTGGCAAAAAGCCGTTCTGGTCTACGGGTGTAAAGGTGCCGTCTTGGGCGTTAATGATTTCAACATCGATGACTTCAATGCTTTGACCGCCGTTTGAAAACGTTGACCAGGTGTCGGTGTTTTCGACCACTGTCCAATCCGCGAGATTGCCCCACAGGTTCAGCGTGTCGGCGCCCAAGCCGCCACGGATGGTACCATTGGCGCTCTCGCCGGTGTTTGCGCGCCAGAAAAAGTCAATGACATCATCGCCGTAACTTGCGTCAATCAGTCCAGTAAAACCCATTTGTCCGCTGCTTGGAAATTCCGCGGAAATGGTGGAATCGAGGTTGTCGATACGAATGTGGTCATCGCCCATCCAGGCGTAGATACTGTCGGAAAAGCCGATTTCACCGCCGTCAGTGACATCAAAGTCGAGGATGACCGTGTCATTGCCGCCGCCCATTGAATAGGAATTGACGAAGTTCGCGGTGGTTTGGAACGGAAAAGCGTCCTGTGCCCCCGTTGCCGTTATCATCACATGCAGCAGATCGTTTCCGTCACCAAAGCCAAAGTCGGCATCTATGAAGCGCACGCTGCCGGATGAATCGATATCAATGATCACTTGGCTGCTGTTGTCGCCGCCAAAGATACCCACACTGTCAAACACTGCATAGGTTGTCGCGTCGATGTCGATCACAACAAGGTTTTCGCCGGACCCCATGTTGAGCTCGATCTGCGTCATCTCCGCCGACGCATTGTCGAGCTTGATAACCGCCAGATCATTGCCTGCACCCATGTCGATCGACAGATCGTTCCAGGGCAGGTTGTTCTGTTCGTAAAAGAAGGAACCTTCCTCGAAAAACCCAAACGCTTGCGCACGGATTGCCAGAACATCGTCACCATCGCTGTGTTGAGTGTAGGTCAGGTTGTCGGGGTCGTTGACCAGCCCGGACAAGACACCAAGGTTGGGCAGTGTCGCAGGATCAAGGCCGATGGCGGTATAGTCGGGTGATCCGTTGGGGTTCTGGTAATCCGGCCGCGGGTCATTGGCGCCTTCGATCGACAGCGTGAAGTCGACGGTTTCAGAAACTGCGCCATGGCGGTCGACGGCGCGTATTTGAATGGTTTCCTCGGCGAATTGGTTTTCGACAAGGATCTGGTAGCCATCGAGCGGATCAAACACGAGGTCGCTGCCGTCAATTGTGACGTCGAGACCCGCCGGGTTGCTGACAATCTCATAGGTGAGCGTGGTGCCGTCATCGTCACTGTCCGGATCGTCGGCAACCGTGGAGAGGTCAAAGCGTGCAGGACCTGCATCTTCCGTGGCATAAAGGGTGCTGCCAAACATACCGGGGTTGTCATTTTTTCCATAAACGATGACGTCTGACGTGAAATTCTGGAAGCCCTGGTAAACCGATCCGTAAACGACAGTGACCGGGATGACATATGCTTCCCCTTCGGCAAGAGGGTCCGCGATACTTGCTGGAATGCGTGTTGGGTCGAGTTGGTAGGTTACGCTTGTGGTCCGTCCATCCGCGGTGGGAACATGTGTGAACGATATCTGCGTTATTACTGGCTGCTGGAAAGTAAGATCGTCGTTCACCACGAGGCCGAAATTCGGATCATCAAGATCGGCGCCGGTGACCTCAAACTGGATGATGGTGTCGACATCTGTAGAAACGGTGGGAATAGAGGCTGATGGCGCGTTGTTGCCCGTCAGCGAAAACGTCAGGTCAGCGAATTCCAGCACCTCGATTGATTCCAGATTGTCTGTTCCGTCGGGGCCAGAGATTTGCCAGCCCTTGTTGGTGGCGCTCCAACTGTAGGCATAAAGACTGCCGGAAAACACAGCCGTATCCACGCCGCCGCCGCCTTTGAGCGTGTCATTCCCGCCCAACCCTTCAAAACGGTCGTTTCCCGAGCCGCCGGTCAAACGATCATTCTGATCTGTGCCTGTGTAATCTGTCATCGTTCGGTACCATCTCAC
Source organism: uncultured Roseobacter sp. (assembly GCA_947501635.1). Taxonomy (GTDB): domain Bacteria; phylum Pseudomonadota; class Alphaproteobacteria; order Rhodobacterales; family Rhodobacteraceae; genus Roseobacter. The sequence goes on along the minus strand of CANMWT010000009.1, from coordinate 60,483 downwards.
TCAAAACCAAGCCGTGCGCAGGATAATGCGGTTGCGGGAAACTACAGGCAAAATGGGTTAATTTTTAGGCAATGTGGCCGGCAGCTGAATGATACCCTGTTATGTGAATGACGCGGCTAATGCGTTCTGTGAAGCCTGCTATACTGCGGGCATCAGACCGACGCAAAGACCACCGCGCCAGCGTTTTTGCAGCATCGTTACGGGTGTCACAGGTGACGGTGCCGACCGCGAATTTGGTTGCACGGGCGAGGCCCTGTCTGGACAGGCACGGCTGCCTACCAACATGCCCAAGCGTGGTCGCGGATGCTGTCGGCCCCCAAGTTTTTCAGCGCGCCCATGCGGTTTTAGGGGCAGGGAGCTGCATGTCGTGCAATCGCTGTATCAGTTCCTTTGTAAAACCGCTGAACGGGCAAACATCGAATTGTTCACGTCGCTAAGGCGCAGGCTTTTCATTCTTTTTTCCGAGCTGGCTTGGGGGGGGAGCATCAGGGGCTTTTAAGCGCCTTTTCGCCCGCTGATGCGGGCAACAGGCGCGCGTAAGAACGGGTCAAACGGGGATGAGACATCCACCCCGTTGGGAACAAATCGGGTGACGCGGCTACGACATCAATGACCTGCTGTTCAATTCTGGCATCCTCGGCGGCGGCGGCGTGAAATCCACTGATGCCACATTCGATGAAACTTGCTTTCTTGCGGTCGCGCGGGTCAAGCGGTCGCGAGGCCTGAGGATGAACATGGAGCTTGTAATCGGCATCTTTGAGAATGTGATCGCGGATGCTGGACGTCACGCCCTGCAAGACTTCCGGTCGTATTTCGAAACCCGCAGCCTTGGCCTCATAGAGAAAAGGCACCGTGATCTCGCCTTTCCAGGTGTATTCCGAAAACTGGCGCGAAATATGGCCGTTCTTTTCGTTAGCTACTTGAAAATACGGACTATAATTCCACGATGCCATCCCGTTGTCGTGGAGCGTGACACCGCCCTCGAATATCCTGATGAAGCTGCGGATGCGCTCGGCATAAAGCTCGTTTTTTGTGGCGGCATAGAGGTTTATCAAAGCCTGCCCGAGCAGGTGCATGTGGTTGGTCGCTTCGTATTTGTCGAGCAGGGGGCGCCAATACCATTTTTCCGAAACACCATCGACGTCGCGATAATCGGCGTCAAACTGTTTGTAGGCCTGTTCGACATAGGCAAGGGCTGACGTGGCCCAGTCATGATAGTCCGTCAGCGTGGGTGTGCTCAGGACATCGCGGGCAAAGCCGGTCGCTGGGAACATACAAACCGTGAAATGGGTGACATGGGCGACCCAAAGCCCGGGCTTGCCTGCGTTTTTACCAAGGTTGTACGCGCCCCAGCTGTCCATGGTCTTACCGTGGAAATCGTCGTGGTAGCCCAACTTTGTATCGCGCAGCATCATGAAACGGTCGAAAAACTGCCTGTAGAGTGCAAGGTAGCGCACTTCTCCCGTCTGTCTGAACGCGATCATGGCGGCCTCACCCAGTGACCCTGACCACCAGTGTTGTGCCATGCCGGCCTCTATGGATGTCTTGAGATTTTTTTCCATCTCCTGTGCGAGATAGCCGTACAGAACATCAGAGTGAAACGCGGTGCGGATGAAATGTTCCAGCGGGGGCACATCTGAGGCATTGGCATCGACGCCGGTCAAAATGTCTGCATAGGTCTCGATTTCAGCTGCGTCTTCACCGGCAAGCAGTCGCCGGTAGGTGTCGCAGTAGGTCGCGCAGGCCTTGATTGCGTCGCGTGTATTCTTCTCCTGCCCGGTGGGGTCGGGCAGGGCGCTTTTGAAGGCGTCAACGTCAAAAGGGGCGGGGTGTACAGGGGGGCGCGTGACAGCCTGCTGCACCTTTGCTTTTCTGACGGCTTTGCGGCGTTTTGAAACAACAAGCCAAAGGATCAGAACCAGAACCGCTGCTGAAATCCAAATTTGCATTGTATCTCCACCGTGCCGGATATTGCGCTCTGCGCAACGCCACCAAATGACTGAAGCGTGATGCACAGCGAGGCGCAAGATGATATGCAAGAGGCTGCAACCGACGCTTTACATTTTTTGCGTGTACTGCCAAGTATTATCCGCCCCCGTGCCTAAGGAAGCGGCTAAACCCAAATGCCACACAGCAAGCCCGCAACGATCCTTGACCCGTAAACTCATCTTGCATATCGGCCACGCGAAAACTGGCACGACAACGCTGCAGAAAACGCTGGTCGCGTCGCGATCCGTTCTTTCCGCAAGGGGCATTCTGCATCCCGATACGGCGCCGCATAAACATAATCACCGGTCTCTGATCCCGTATCTCGTGGCGGCTGAGGGGGATGCACCTACGGTAGATAGCCACGCAGCGTCAGATCTTTGGCATAAGGTGGTCGCACAGATTGATAGGGATAACCCCCATACGATTGTTCTGAGCAGCGAACAGTTGTTCCGGGCGTGGACTCCGTCGCAATTGTCGGCACTGATCGAAAAATTGCGCGGCGTGACACAAGAGATCAGCGTCGCCGTGTACGTTCGTGAACCTGCAGCATTGGTGCTGTCCTTGGTGCAGCAAGGCCTGAAATCGCGCGCCTTGTCCGACAAGGGCATCCAGATGCCAAATCCGCGGCCCGCTTTGGAAGCTTTCCAGTCCGCTGCTTTTGACGTCTTCAAGGTCAAGGCCTTCGACCGCCAGGCCCTCGCCGGTGGCAGTGTAGTACAGGATTTCTTTGAGACGTTTTTGCCAGAAGTCGACTTGTCAGACCTGATATTGCCCGAAGACGACAATACCAGCATGTCCGCCGAAGCGATGGCGGTGCTGCAGGACATCCGCAGCGGTGCGCGGCGCTTTCATTTCGGCAAACCGCAGCGCGAGGTGAGGCGCGCAGACCAGCAACTGGACGGGTTCTCGCGCCCGCAACTGCTGCCCGAAATGCGCGATGCAATCCGCGCAGGGTACCCGCACTACAGGTGGTTGAAAGACACCCATGGTGTTGTGTTTTCAGGCCTCGACGTAAAAGAGGTTGATCCTGCCGTGGCGCAACAAACCCTCGATGGTGCAAAGCGTATTGAAGACATCTGCAAGGTGGATGCCGCGCGCAAGGCCGAGTTATGGCGCAAGCTAAGCCGGCCCGACGCGATGATACGCCGCTTGCTTCGCCCGGCTTGATCCCGTCGGCGTACTTCAAGAGCGTCGCGGCGAAAAAAAGGGCCTAGCAACCTCGTGCTAAGCCCTTGAATTCTTTGGCTCCGGCGGTAGGGATCGAACCTACGACCAATTGATTAACAGTCAACTGCTCTACCGCTGAGCTACGCCGGAACGGTTTGCGCGATATAGCAGTGCGGCAAATGCGCGTCCAGAGGCTTTTTGCGAGAAATTTCCAAATTATGGCAGCTACCGGTCGCAACGGGTAAAAACACTCGCGGCATTCAACGTGCTTCTCGGGGTGACCTTTGATTTTCCATATAAATCAACCAGATGCGCGAGCACATTGCGCTCCGCTGCGAGGAAAAGCGCCTTTGGGGTGTCGGTGTAAATCAGGGCGGTGAGTTCGGCTGCGGTGAGCGCGTTTTGTGCAAGGGCGTCCAAAATAGCGCTTTCCCGTGCCCGTCTGTGCGAAATCAACCACTGCAGGCGGCTTGCCGGGTTCAAAATCACGTCGCCATGACCGGGAAAAAAGGATTTCCACTGTTTTTCTGCAAGCCGAGAACAGGACTCCATGAAATCCGTCAGGTCGCCGTCAGGGGGCGAGACAAGAGAGCTGGCCCAACCCATGACGTGGTCACCGGTAAAGCAACAGTCGTTCCACTGCAGACAGATATGGTTGCCCAGATGTCCGGGCGTATGAATGACCTCAAGCTGCCAGTCGCACGTTGCAATGCGTGTGCCGTCTGCGACGCTATGGTCAGGCTTGAAGGTCGTGTCGACGCCTTCGCCGCCATCCTCAAGACCTGCTGCGGCCAGCCGCCTCATGGCCTCTGAGCGCCCGGCGCGGGCTGGTCCAAATGCAAAGACGGGCGCGCCGGTTGCTTGGGACAAAGCCGGGGCGAGGGGGGAGTGATCCTTGTGGCTGTGGGTTACGAAGATGTGGCTTATTTTCTGTGTGGGCCCCACTGCTGCGAGGATTGCCGAAAGGTGGTGCTGGCTGGCCGGACCGGGATCAATAACGGCGAGTTCTCGGTCGCCCAGCAGATAGGTATTGGTTCCGCGGAAGGTCATGGGCGACGGGTTTGGGGCCAGCACGCGGCGCAGTAAAGGCGCGACAGACTGGGCCTGGCCGACGGGCGGGTCGAATTGGTCGGACATGAGCTTTGGGTCTTCCTAATGATGGGGGCCGCGGATAGGGTCGAGCCTATGTTTTTCGCCTGGTTGAAACAATACATGCCGCGCAGCCTTTATGCGCGCGCCGTGCTCATCCTGCTGCTGCCGGTTGTCGCGTTGCAGCTGGTGGTTACGGTTCTGTTTCTGACCCGCCACTTCGAAGATGTGACCCAGCAAATGGCCACCGCGGTTGCGCGCGAGCTTGTTCTAGTGCTGGATATTGCGGACACCGCGCCGGATCGGGGCTCTGTTGCAACGCAGGTCATTTCACAAGCGGGCCAGCTTGCGCTGACGGTTGTCCCGGTTGAGGCCGCAGATGTGCCGCCCGACATGCAACGCGCATGGTACGATTTCTCCGGACGGGTCATCATTAACAGGCTGGTGCAGCGGGTGCCGCGGATCGACGTGATCGACCTGCTGGATGACACGCGAGTAAGAGTATACGCGCAATCGCGCCATGGCCCTGTGCTTATGAGTTTCGATCGCGACAGGATATCGGCGTCCAATCCACATCAGCTGTTTGTGAACATGGTTTTTTTCGGGGGGCTGGTCACGGTGATCGCCATTTTGTACTTGCGCAACCAGTTGCGCCCGATCAAACGTCTGGCCCGGGCTGCAGAGGCTTTTGGACGCGGCCGGCATGAACCCTACACGCCCACAGGGGCGCTTGAGGTGCGCGCGGCGGGCAATGCTTTTCTTGATATGAGAGCCCGGATCGAGCGGCAGATCGAACAACGCACTTTGATGTTGTCAGGTGTCAGCCATGACCTGCGCACGCCGCTGACACGCATGCGGTTGGGGCTGTCGATGCTGGACGATGCCGAGCGTGAACCGCTGGAAAAAGACGTGGACGACATGCAGGAGATGCTGGACGCGTTTTTGAATTTTGTGCGCGGTGCCAGCGAGGGCGAGCCCGAAGACGTCGACCCCAGAGCCTTGGTTGAGGATGTCGTGCAGCAAGCGCAAAGGGCAGGGCGCGATGTCACGCTGGTGGCGCAAGAGGGGCAAGGTACAGGGACGGTCAAGCTCAACGTGCTGGCGATCCGGCGTGCGCTCGACAATCTTATCTCGAATGCGGTCCGTTATGGGGGCCGTGTCGAGGTGTCCGTCATGCTCAGTGACAAATCCTTGCGAATCCGGGTCGACGACGACGGGCCGGGCATTCCCGAAGAGCGCCGCGTCGAGGCCGCGCGGCCCTTCACACGTCTGGATGCAGCGCGCAATCAGGACAAGGGCGGCGGCGTGGGTCTTGGGCTTGCGATTGCCACAGACATCGCGCGTGCGCATGGCGGCATTCTGCGGTTGGGGGACGCGGATGAGCCCATGGGCGGGCTGCGTGCCGACATCGTCATCGCGCGTTAGCCTGTGCGGCCATGGCGGTGCGTTTGTCTTGAAGTATGGTAGGCCCGGCAGGACTTGAACCCGCAACCAAAGCGTTATGAGCGCTCTGCTCTAACCAATTGAGCTACAGGCCCGCCATGACCGTTGGGTAAGCCGCTTATTGCCCGGCGTCAAGAGGCCGGGAGTTGCTCTTTGGATTGCAGTCCGCGCTCGAATGCTCTAACCCGCAAACAACACGTGTTCAGCCAGGAGTATGCGCCATGACTTTGCCCGAAAAAGGGGTCACCTACGCAGATGCCGGCGTCGATATCGAAGCTGGAAACGCTCTGGTCGACAGGATCAAACCGGCGGCAAAACGCACCAGCAGATCGGGTGTTGTGGCAGGTTTGGGCGGCTTTGGCGCCTTGTTTGACCTCAAGGATGCGGGCTATTCCGATCCCATTCTGGTGGCGGCCACCGATGGTGTCGGCACAAAGTTGCGGATCGCGATCGACACAGGTCACGTGGACGGTGTCGGCGTTGACCTGGTGGCCATGTGTGTGAACGATCTGGTTTGCCAAGGTGCCGAGCCATTGTTTTTTCTGGATTATTTTGCGACAGGCATGCTCGAAACCGAAAAGGCTGCGCGGATAATCGAGGGTATCGCACTGGGCTGTGAGAAATCGGGCTGTGCGTTGATTGGTGGTGAAACGGCTGAAATGCCGGGTATGTATCCTGCGGGTGATTTCGACCTTGCCGGTTTCGCAGTTGGTGCCATGGAGCGGGGACAGGATTTGCCGTCGGGTGTTGCTGCGGGCGATGTGCTTTTGGGCCTTGCGTCCGACGGTGTGCATTCAAACGGGTATTCGCTGGTGCGCAAGCTTGTGACCGCCTCGGGGTTGGGGTGGGATGATGCATGCCCTTGGGCCGAGACGTCTTTGGGCGCGGAATTGCTGACGCCGACGCGGCTTTATGTTCGTCAAGCCCTTGCGGCGGTTCAGTCGGGCGGCGTGCACGCGTTGGCGCATATCACAGGTGGCGGTTTGACGGAAAACCTGCCGCGCGTCCTGCCGCAATCGCTGGGCGCGGAGGTCGATCTGGACACCTGGCAGTTGCCGCCGGTGTTTCGGTGGATGGCACAGACGGGTGCGATGGCGGAATCGGAACTTCTCAAGACGTTCAACTGCGGCATCGGCATGATCCTTGTCGTGGCCCAGGACCGTGCAGACGCGCTGACGGCGCTGCTGGCTGAGCACGGAGAGGACGTCACGCGTATCGGCTCGGTTACGGATAGACCCGGCATGGCATACAAGGGCCATCTTTTGTGACCCGACGCGTGGCTATTTTTATTTCGGGCGGTGGCTCGAACATGGTCAAGCTCCTCGACAGTATGACAGGGGATCATGCCGGGCGTGCCTGTGTTGTGTTGTCCAATGATCCCGCAGCCGCAGGGCTGGAGCGCGCGGAAGAACGTGGGGTGCCGACGGAAGTTGTGCGCCACCAACCCTTTCACGGCGACCGGACGGCCTTTGAACATGCGCTGATGGGAGCGATCGCAAAGCATAAACCCGATGTGATCTGCCTTGCTGGTTTTATGCGCAAGCTGACCGCGGGGTTTGTGGATGAATGGCGTGGGCATATGTTGAACATTCACCCCTCGCTTTTGCCGAAGTACCGCGGATTGCACACCCACGCGCGCGCTTTGAAAGCGGGCGACAAGGAACACGGTTGCACAGTTCACGAGGTCACCCCGGTACTGGACGACGGGCCGATTTTAGGACAGGCGCGCGTGCCGGTTTTGCCTGACGATACCGAGGCCACGCTGGCTGCCCGTGTTCTCGAGCAGGAGCATATCCTTTATCCGATGGTGCTGCGCCGTTTTCTGGTCGGGGAAAAGACGCCAGTGTTTTTGGAAAGTTAGGTTTGTGGGAACTCGTTCTGGCCAACATCTGTACGCTCGTGTAACAGTTTGATGACAGGTGGTGGTGTGAACGAAAAAACAAAAGAAATGTCTCTATGAGAACCATCACAACGACGCAGGAACTCGCCGAGTTTTGTACGGCCGCAGCAGCGCATGATTATGTTACAGTGGACACGGAATTTCTGCGCGAGCGGACCTATTATTCCAAGCTGTGCCTGATCCAGCTTGCGATGCCGGGTGAGGACGACAGCACTGCGTGTCTGGTCGATCCTCTGGCCAAAGGCATCTCGCTGGAACCACTTTACGATCTCTTTCGCGACACTTCGGTGGTCAAGGTCTTTCATGCCGCACGGCAGGATCTTGAGATATTTTACGTCGATGCGCAGGTTTTTCCCGAGCCGCTTTTCGACACGCAGGTTGCCGCGATGGTTTGCGGGTTCGGCGAGCAGGTGGGCTATGAGACGCTGGTGCGCCGTATTGCGAAAAAGCCGCTGGACAAGACGTCACGTTTTACCGACTGGTCGCGCCGGCCTTTGACCGATGCGCAGAAATCCTATGCGCTGGCGGATGTCACGCATTTGCGCGTGATCTATGAGTTTCTTGCTGAAAAGCTTGAAGAGACGGGCCGCAGCCGATGGGTAAACGAAGAGCTGTCCGTGTTGACGTCGCATGAAACCTATGTGGTCGCCCCGCAAGAGGCGTGGCGTCGCGTCAAGACACGCACCAATTCGCCGCGTTTTCTGGCGGTTGTCCGAGAGCTTGCAGCTTTCCGCGAGGAGTTTGCGCAAGAGCGCAACATTCCCCGTAACCGCGTCTACAAAGATGATGCTCTGGTCGAGCTTGCGTCGAACAAGCCGAAAACGATCGAAGAGCTGGGGCGGTCGCGGTTGCTGCTGCGCGAAGCGCGCCGGGGAGATATTGCCGAAGGTATTCTCAAAGCTGTGTCGGATGGGGTGGCCTGTGCCGCTGAGCAGATGCCACAGCCGGATCGTTCAAGGGACAAGCTGCAGGTCAACCCTGCCTTGGCGGATCTCTTGCGGGTTTTGTTGAAAAGCAAAACCGAAAGCGCAGGGGTTGCCGCCAAGCTCATCGCGCCGGCGGCTGATCTTGATGCCATTGCGGCGGGTGTGCGGGATGTGCCTGCGCTGAAGGGCTGGCGTCGTGAGGTGTTCGGTGAGGACGCGCTGCTGTTGTGCGAGGGTAAAATCGCCTTGACGGCAGAAGGGGCTACTGTCCGTATCGTGCGGCTGGATTGACGCCGGCACGCCCGCGTCAGCGACGGCGTTCGAGCGCGTTTTGCAACCCTTCGACCCGGATTGTGCGCGCGCCGAGCGCTTCCTGATCTGTCAGTTTGCGCGCCACTGTCACTTCGCGTGTTTCCGGTGCACCTCCGGTGACGGGTTTGTATTGCGCCTGTAGCTGGTAGGTGAGCACTCCGTCCTGCGGCAGCTCGTCTTCGTTTTGCGGGGTCAGGCGCGCATTGAATGCGCCTTGTGTCGCCGAGCGCCCTGTTGCACGAATGAGAATGCCGCCGGGGACCTTTTCAACTGTCAGGTCCGAGATGGCATCAATTGTCGTACCAAGATAGCGGTTGGTCTCGCTGGGATCACGGCGGAAGATGCCGCTTGAGTCAGGGATCAGTGGATTGTCCGCTTCAATGGGTTCGAGCACGCTTTCGTCGGGCGCGTCGCGTCCGAACCAGTTCATCGGATTTGCGTTGGTGCTGCAGCCTGCAAGAAAGAGTGCTGCCATCAGAAGCGCTGGTGCTGAAGTCCGCATAAGTCCGCCGTCATACTACTGTGTACCAGTGACCTAGACTATATGGCCTGAGTTGAAAAGCTCCCTTGATCCGGGGCTGGACCTTTGTGCTGTCTCGACATACCTAACGCGCGACGCAAAAGGAGATGTCATGGCGCAAGCAGCTTTTGAAGAGTTGGTGGAAGACTTCGAGTTTCTTGAGGATTGGGAAGACCGGTATCGTCTGGTGATCGAGGAAGGCAAGGCGATGGCGCCATTGGAAGATGCGTTGAAAGTGCCGTCAACGAAAGTGGACGGCTGTGCCAGCCAGGTGTGGTTGCATGTGACACCCGACGATGGGGTGATGCATTTTGACGGTGAAAGTGACGCGATGATTGTGAATGGTCTGATCGCGGTGTTGCGGCGGTTGTACAATGACGTTCCGGTGGATCAGGTTCTGGATATTGATGCCCGCGCGGAGATGGAACGGCTGGGATTGAACGACCATCTGTCGGCGCAGCGCTCAAACGGTTTGCGGGCCATGATAGAACGCATCCGCAAGGTTGCGGCAGAGGTTACGGCGCAGTCGTAGCGGTCAGAGCGCCTCCCTGGGGGAGCCCTGCCTCCGGCGGGGATATTTATGGACCAAAGAAGCGCTAGAGCTTGCGCAGGGATGTGGCCAGATCACCGTAGCCGGTGAAGCGTCTTTCGAATGCCAGCCCCAGTTGTTTGGCGCAGTCGCGGGCTTTGGCTGTCAGGGCAGGGTCGTCTGTCTGAGCCTGATAGACCAGTTTTTCGTAGTGGGCGAAGTAGGTGTCTCTGAGTTCGGGGTGTCGGTCGAGACCCATGGGGCGGATAATGAAGGCCTCGAACTGGCGGACGAGAAAATCGGTCAGGTAGAAGGTGGTCATTTCCTGCTCGGCGCTGGCTGCAAAGCGGTCGTTGCCTTCAAAGAAACTGTAGCAATGCGGTCCTGCGATCATTTCGATGCCTAATGCATCGCAGGCCTGTTGCAAGAGGCCACCGGTTCCGCAGTCGGCGTAGGCCACAAAAATCTGATCGTAGGAGGCGCGGTGTTTCGTGACGGATGTGCGCACGGCGTCGGTGATTTTTTCCGGGTAAAGATGGTAGCTTGCGGGCAGGCAGGTCAGATCGATGTGGGCCCAGCCATTTGCGGATTTCAGGTCTATGATTTCGCGGGCCAGTGCGCCGCAAGCAATCACGAGCACCTTGCCGCTGGGGGCGGTCAGCGGCAGGCCCTTTTCGGTGAGGTCTGTATCGTCCATGCGTGTCATATTGCTGTTGCCAATGCCTTTCATCCGGCGCGCCGGCAACAGTGTGCTGATGCGGGTCCCGCCGATATCAGGCGGATTTCTGATTGTGCCGGCGGCCGACCCATTCTTTTGCTGTTTCCACCGCGACAGCCGCGTCGCGGCAGTATGCGTCCGCACCGATGGCTTTGCCGAATTCCTCGTTGAGTGGAGCACCTCCGACCAGAACGATATAGTCATCCCGCACACCCTGTTCGACCATCGTATCGATCACCACTTTCATATAGGGCATTGTGGTGGTCAGCAGCGCGGACATCCCGAGGATTTCAGGTTTTTCCTGCTCCAGCGCCTCCATGTAGGCTTCGACGGGGTTGTTGATGCCAAGATCGACAACTTCGAAACCTGCGCCTTCCATCATCATGCCGACGAGGTTTTTGCCAATGTCGTGGATATCGCCTTTGACGGTGCCGATGACCATTTTGCCCACTCTTGGCGCGCCGGTTTCGGCCAGCAGGGGCTTGAGGATCGCCATCCCCCCCTTCATCGCGTTTGCGGCCAGCAGGACTTCGGGCACAAAGAGGATACCGTCGCGGAAATCAGCGCCCACGATCGTCATGCCGCCCACCAGTGCCTTGGTCAGGATGTCATAGGGTTGCCAGCCACGTTCGAGCAGAATTTCGACAGCCTCTTCGATCTCTTCCTTGAGGCCGTCATAGAGGTCGTCAAACATCTGCTGGACAAGTTCTTCATCGTCCAAATCGGCAAGAATGATGTCGTCTTCTTCGGACATGGTTTTTCCTTCGCTAAGGGCAAGGCTGCTTTGATCTGCGGTTCATCTTTCGCTCCAAGTGGTTTTTTGCACTGTCCGGATTGCGACACAGATCGTGCAGAGTGCGACCCTTCATCTCGAAATCTGCAGGGTTTTTTCTAAAATGTATGCAATGCCATACAAAAATACCTTCTGCCTGGGGTCGGGGTCGGGATCAGTCAGACCGCGCTGCGGCGGCGCCTTCCGGCACGTCTTTGCGGCTGTGTGCCTTCTTCTGTACCATCGGCCTGTGACGAGAAAGGCCCCAGACGGTCGACGATTTCCTCCAGTGCGGGCGCCTGGTCCATTCTGCGCGTGTCGAGGGCCTCGCGCATTTTGCGCAGATGCGCCGGTTTGGTTCCGCAGCAGCCACCGATCACTTTTGCGCCGCAGGCCCGCGCCATCACAGCGTAATCGGCCATCAGTTCGGGTGTGCCATCGTAGTGGATGTGGCCGTCTACATATTTCGGGATACCCGCGTTACCTTTTGCGATGACAGGGCGTTCGGTGCCCTGCGTGGCAAAGCCAAGCACCGTGCGCAGCAGATCGGAAGCACCGGTGCCGCAGTTGGCGCCAAAGGCCAGGGGCCCATCGTCGCCCAGATCGTCCACCATCTTGACCATGTCGGCGCTTGTCAACCCCATCATCGTGCGCCCGGCTGTGTCAAAGCTCATGGTGCCGCACCAGGGCAGGCCGGCCAGCTTGAACCCTTCGGCGGCGGCGCGGTACTCTTCGGGCGCGCTGATGGTTTCGAGCCAGCCGACGTCGGCACCGCCGGCTTTCAAACCGTCTGCTGTCTCGTGAAACATCTCCACCGCGAGGCTGTGACTGAGCGTGCCTACGGGTTCCATAATCTCGCCTGTCGGCCCGACAGAGCCTGCGACAACGACTGTCCTGCCTGCGGTGTCTGCCACGTCGCGCGCGATTTCCGCAGCGACACGGCTGAGTTCATGTACACGGCGTGCCGCGTCGTGCAGTTTCAGTCGAGAGGCATTTGCGCCGAAGGAGTTGGTGAGAAAAAGGTCGCTGCCGGCGTTTACGGCACCTTCATAGAGTGCCTTAACCTTTTGGGGTTCCTGAGTATTCCATAACTCCGGCGCGTCGCCGGACATAAGCCCCATGTCAAAAAGGTTGGTGCCTGTCGCGCCATCGGCAAGCAGAAATCCGTTTGCCTCCAGAAGGTCGTTGAAAGGGTTTGTCATCGTGGGCTCCACACTTCGTACACCCTCTTGTCATGTCGCTTATGGTGAAGCAAATTCATAATACTCATCATTTACATGAAGCAGGCTCCAAGGCCCGGCGAGAACGTCGCCGTCTTGTCGACCAAAAAAGGCCGCGTCCCGGAGTGAGACGCGGCATTATTTTGACCTGATCGGTGTGACCCTTTGGGTCAGTCGTCTTCCATCAACTGGCGCTTTGCCTCGACCAGTAGAGACGCCATCTGCGCACGGATCGTTGCTTCGTCCGCCTTGTCGCCCAGATCACCCGAGACCTTGCGGTAGACATCTTCGTGGCCCGCTTCCTCGAAATCGGATTTCACCACTTCCTTGGCGTAGTCATCGGCGTCCGCGCCGGTCTTGCCCAGCAAGTCCGCTGCCCAAAGTCCCAAAAGCTTGTTGCGTCGCGCTTCGGCCTTGAATTGCATCTCTGCATCATGCGCATATTTGTTCTCGAATGCGTTTTCGCGATCGTCAAACGTGGTCATCTGGGCTGTCTCCTGAAGATTTATTGGTCGTTTGACACAGATATGCGAGTTTGTGCGGCATTGCGCAAGATGCCTCGGCTTGCAGCAGCGCTGACCTTGCACTAAGAGAGGCGCATGAATGGCCCTGTTCTGCAGGGCGTGCTCGCGAAAGGACGCCCATGGCCCGGCGCAAGAAAATCTACGAAGGTAAAGCGAAAATCCTGTATGAAGGCCCCGAGCCTGGCACGATTGTCCAGTACTTCAAAGACGACGCAACAGCTTACAACGCACAGAAAAAAGCTGTGATTGAGGGTAAAGGGGTTTTGAACAACCGTTTGTCCGAGTTCTTCATGACCGGTTTGGGACAGATTGGTGTGCCCACCCATTTCATTCGGCGTTTGAACATGCGCGAGCAGTTGGTGCGCAGTGTCGAGATCATTCCGCTGGAAGTTATTGTGCGCAACTATGCCGCGGGCACCATGTCGCAGCGGTTGGGTCTGGAAGAGGGCACGCAACTGCCGCGTCCGATCGTTGAGTATTGCTACAAAGACGACAGTCTTGGCGATCCGCTGGTGACCGAAGAACATATCGCGGCCTTCGGCTGGGCAAGCCAGCAGGATATGGACGATATTCTCAGCCTCGCCTTGCGGGTGAACGATTTCATGTCCGGGCTCTTGTTGGGCGTCGGCATTCGTCTGATCGATTTCAAGATCGAGGTCGGTCGGGTGTTTGAAGGTGATTTCCAGCGGCTGGTGATTGCGGATGAAATCAGCCCGGACAGTTGCCGGTTGTGGGACATCGAGACCGGCGCGAAGCTGGACAAGGATGTTTTCAGGCGTGATCTGGGAAATCTGGCGGATGCCTACACGGAAGTCGCCACGCGGCTTGGGGTGATGCCGAAAAATGCGACGCCGATCACCAAGCCGACGCTGATCAACTGATTGACGGGTCGGATTTGAGTTTATTTTGCAAGATGACAGAGGAGCGGGTGGTGCGATGAAGGCACGGGTGCATGTGATGTTGAAGAATGGTGTTTTGGATCCGCAGGGCGAGGCGGTGCGTCACGCGCTTGGTGCTTTGGGCTTTGACGGTGTGCATGGGGTGCGGCAGGGCAAGGTTATCGAGCTGGATCTGGAAGACGGTGCCACAGAAGCCGATGTTGCTGCCATGTGTGAAAAGCTGCTCGCAAATACTGTCATCGAATCCTACACGGTGGAGATGGGCTGATGCACGCTGCGGTCGTTGTCTTTCCCGGGTCGAATTGTGATCGTGATCTGGCTGTCGCCTTTGAAGCGGCAGGGGCCAGGGTGTCCAAGGTCTGGCACAAGGATACGGAGATCCCGGCCGGCGTCGACATCATTGGCATTCCCGGCGGTTTTTCTTTTGGCGACTATTTGCGCTGCGGTGCGATTGCCGCAAACTCTCCGATCTGCCGATCGGTTGCTGCACATGCCGCGCGAGGCGGTTATGTGATTGGCATATGCAACGGGTTTCAGGTGTTGACCGAGACGGGGCTTTTGCCTGGCGCCTTGTTGCGCAATGCGGGTCTGAAATACATCTGCAAGACCGTGGGCCTCAAGGTTGAGACATCGGCTTCGGTGTTCACCGAAGGTTACAATGCGGGGGATGTGATCGATATTCCCATTGCCCACCATGACGGGAATTACTTTGCAGACGATGACATCATCGCGCGGCTGCAGGGCGAAGACCGCGTGGCTTTTACCTATACCGACACGCCGAACGGGGCGAAGGCAGACATCGCCGGCATTCTGTCCGAGAATCGCCGTGTCCTGGGGATGATGCCGCATCCCGAGCGGGCGGCAGACGCCGTGCATGGCGGCACGGACGGGCAGGCACTCTTTCGCGCATTGGCCGGGGCACTGACAGCGGCGTGACTTGAGCAGGCCCAGCCCTTCGGCGTAGGCTGGTGGCATGGACAACGACCTTTCAGCGGAACACGAGACTTTTGTGTCCAACTGGCGCATCCGCATGGCGGTGGCGGTGCTGCTGGTCATTGCGGTGGTTGTCGTTTCGGTGACCAACAAATTGTTGACCGACCGCTTTACCGACAGCACGCGCGACCGCGCAGAGCTGCGCCTTGCATTGTACAGCGGCAACCTGCTGGCCGAGTTGCGCCAGAACGCGATTGTTCCCCAGCTTCTGGCACGGGATCCGGAGCTGATCGGAGCGTTGAATTCCGGTGATTACACCGCGTCGACACGGCGTTTGATTTCCTTTGTGGAAGAGATCGGTGCCGCGTCCTTGATGCTTTTGGATATCGATGGGCGCACGGTGGCAGCAACGGACCGGAACCGGCTGGGGGCCAGTCACCGTTCGGAGGCCTTTTTTGTGGACGCCATCCGGTCAAATGCGACGGTTTTCACCGTGTCGGAACGGGAAACGGGGGGCTATGCGTTTTTCTACTCGCGTCGCGTGCAGTCCGGTTCTGACGTTCTGGGCGTTATCATGGTGGAGGTGGACCTGCAAAAATTCGGTCGCGCCTGGGCTGGCATCTCTGACGCCGTGATCGTGACTGACAGTACCGGTACAATTATTCTGACCACAGAGCCGCGCTGGCGCGGGCGCACAGAGCAGGAGGCGCTGGCCCGTCAGACGCCGCAGAATGCCATTCAACGGGCGATTCAGGCGACGGCGGACTGGACCGCGCTGCCGCCTGACGCCTATCTGCAGGGCGAAGCGGTGATGCGCCTTGAAAACCGCATCCCGTTTCGTGGGTGGCGCATGACCAGTTACACCACCTATGCCTCGGTACGCGAGCGGGTGAATGGCGTTTTGGCGCTTGAGATTATGGGGTTTGCGATTCTTTTGGCGCTGACATTTTATGCCCTGAGTCGTCGTACAGCATTGCGGATGGCGCTGTTTCAGCGGGAATCTGCTCAGTTGCGGCGGCTCAACACAGCGCTCCAGCGGGAAATTGCCGAGCGCAAACGGGTGCAGGAGACGCTTGCGGTGGCAGAACAGACGCTGGAGCAATCCAGCAAGCTTGCCGCTCTGGGTGAGATGTCGGCAGCGGTCAGCCACGAGTTGAACCAGCCCTTGGCGGCGATGAAGACCTATCTTGCGGGCGCGCGGCTTTTGCTTAAACGCAACCGCAGTGAAGAGGCGTTGTCGTCCTTCGGTCGCATTGACGATCTGATCGAGAGGATGGGCGGGATCACGCGGCAGTTGAAATCCTATGCGCGCAAAGGGCAGGAGGCGTTTTCGCCTGTAGATATGGGGGATGCGCTGGCGTCCAGCCTCGCCATGATGGAGCCCCAGCTGCGACAGCGGCAGGTTCAGATCAGCCGGATTGTGCCCGACGAGAAGGTGGAGGTATTGGGCGACCGGCTGAGGATCGAACAGGTGATGGTTAACCTTTTGCGTAACGCCATTGATGCGACTAAATCCCAACGGAACCCGAAGGTGGATATCATTTTGTCCTCAGGCGAGACTGCAACACTGACCGTGCGTGACAATGGTCCCGGGATCGAGGATCTCGATGCCTTGTTCGAACCCTTTTACACCACCAAACAGCCCGGCGACGGCGTGGGGCTGGGTCTTGCCATTTCCTCGCAGATCGTGACAGACCTCGGCGGTCGCCTGATGGCCCGAAACGGGCAGGCGGGCGGCGCGGTATTCGAGATGCAGTTGCCCGTAATGGGCAGCGACGGGAAAACACAAGCAGCGGAGTAGGTCATGACACAAGCCATGAAGATTGCCATTGTCGATGACGAACGGGATATGCGCCAGTCGATCAGCCAGTGGCTGGCCCTCTCTGGCTATGACACGGAGACTTTTGGCAGTGCGGAAGACGCGCTCAAGGTGCTGGGGCCTGAGTACCCGGGGATCGTGATTTCCGATATTCGGATGCCCGGCATGGACGGCATGCAGTTTCTGAAAAAACTGATGGGCAACGATTCAGCTTTGCCTGTCATCATGATAACGGGCCATGGTGATGTGCCGATGGCGGTCGAGGCGATGCGCGTCGGTGCCTTTGACTTTCTGGAAAAGCCGTTCAACCCCGATCGCATGTCCGAGCTGGCCAAGAAGGCCACGGGTGCACGACGTCTGGTGATGGACAACCGCGCGCTGCGTCGAGAGCTTTCCGACGGCGGGCAGTTGATGAAAAAGCTCATCGGGCAAAGCCCTGTAATGGAGAGGCTGCGCGAAGATATTCTGGATCTGGGGCAGGCAGACGGCCATGTGCTTATCGATGGCGAGACAGGAACGGGCAAGACGCTGGTGGCGCATGCGCTGCATGCTGTGGGCAGCCGCGCCGGCAAGAAGTTCGTGCTGGTCAGCTGTTCTGCATTCGAAGAAGACGCGCTGGCCAAGCGGCTTTTCGGGCCCATGATGCCTGAAGATGCACAACTGCCTGCCATCGAAGAGGCGCGCGGCGGGACACTTGCGCTGGAAGATATCGAAGCGCTTTCCGAAAACATGCAGGCGCGGCTGTTGAGCGTGATAAACGAGCAGGGCACACCGGCAGAGACACGCATTGTGGCCATTTCAAACCTGCAGGAAGCCGGGCGCACATCCGAGGATGCCTTGCGTTCCGACCTGTTTTACCGCCTTGCCGCCTTGCGCATCACGGTGCCTCCGCTGCGTGCGCGTGGCGAGGATATTCTGACCCTTTTCACTCGGTTGAGCGAACAGTTTGCCGAAGAGTACGGCTGTGGGGCGCCAAATGTGACCGCACAGGAAGCGGCACAGCTTTTGCAGGCACCCTGGCCCGGTAACGTGCGCCAGCTTATCAATCTGGCAGAGCGGGCTGTGTTGCAATCGCGGCGGGGTGCGGGGACGATTTCGTCGCTCCTGATGAACGACCACGAGGATATGCAGCCGGTGATGACGACAGAAGGCAAGCCGCTGAAAGAATATGTGGAAGCTTTTGAGCGGATGCTGATTGACAACACAATGCGCCGGCATCGCGGATCAATTTCAAGCGTGATGGACGAACTTTGCCTGCCACGCAGGACGCTGAACGAGAAAATGGCGAAATACGGGCTGCAGCGGGCTGACTACCTTTAGGTGACCAAAAGGCGCTGAAATTTCAACCGCAAGGTGCCGCCATCGGGATGAAATCAAGATTGCCCATTGTCAATTGGCACCCTGTGGCATTATCTATGAGCAGAGGAGGATTTGGCCGTGCGCCGATTTTCCCTGTTTAGAGATTCGCTGCTTTGGGCGTTGTGTGCTGATAATGGCCGCTCCCCGAACAGACCGATTGAGCCGGAAACGGTTGAGGAACCGCTGACGTATGGATGGGCCTGAGAGCCTTGAAAGCGCAGTAAATAATGGATGCGAGGCCACCGAGGTGAGCCCGTGTCGGAGAAGAACCGCGATGACGCGCGCAGATGCATTGAGCAGTTTGGCACCGGCCCCCGTGGCGCGGCCCGTGCGTGCGTTTCAGATCGCCCTGACAAGACATAAACCACATCTTTCCGATCCGCCCGGATCAGAGAGGTCGTGGCTGTGCAATTTGGAAATATGGCTAAGAAAATGCTTATCGATGCCACCCACGCGGAAGAAACCCGCGTTGTGGTGGTGGACGGAAACAAGGTTGAGGAATTCGACTTTGAATCTGAAAACAAACGCCAGCTTGCTGGCAATATCTATCTCGCAAAAGTAACACGTGTAGAGCCGTCCTTGCAGGCGGCATTCGTGGATTATGGTGGCAATCGCCACGGCTTTCTTGCGTTCTCGGAAATCCATCCTGACTATTACCAGATCCCCGTGGCGGATCGTCAGGCGCTGATGGAAGAAGAGCGCGCTTACGCCGAGGCGCAGAAAGCCAAGGAAGAAGCAGACGAGAAACCCAAGCGACGCAGGTCGCGCAGCCGCTCCAAGGCGAAGGCCGAGGAAGCTGCGAGCGAAGACGTGGTTGCGACCAAAGAGCTTGACGCCGATCAGATCGAGGGCATGGAAACCATCGATCTGGGTGAAGACGACGAGGAAGGCACATCTCCGATGGAGCGTGTGGCCGAGACGCCGGTGGAAGAGCCTACAGATGACGCATCGGAAGACGCATCGACAGAGGCTGCATCGGACGAGACATCGGAGCCCTCCGGCGATGCCGTTGACGCCGCAGAGACAGAGGCCGAAGCCTGCGGCGACGATGCGACTGTCGCGGAAGACGCGGATGACAACGGCGCGGCGTCGTCAAAGGCTGCAGCAGAGGCGGAGGCGCATTCTGACGACGACGATGAGGAAGACGCACCGCGCAAGGCCGATGCGTCGGCCAAGGATGACACCATCGAATCCGTTGCCGATGATGACGATCAGGATGACATCAGGCCTGCACGCAAGCCGCGTCCACGCCGCTACAAGATACAAGAAGTCATCAAGGTCCGGCAAATCCTTCTGGTGCAGGTTGTCAAGGAAGAGCGCGGCAACAAGGGCGCGGCGCTGACCACATACCTCAGCCTTGCAGGACGGTACTGCGTGCTCATGCCGAACACGGCACGGGGCGGCGGCATCAGCCGCAAGATCACCAACGCCGCCGACCGCAAGAAGCTCAAAGAGATCGCCAACGAGATCGAAGTGCCGCAGGGTGCGGGCCTTATTGTGCGCACGGCGGGTGCCAAGCGCACAAAGGCCGAAATCAAACGCGATTATGAATATCTGCAACGTTTGTGGGAGCAGATCCGCGAACTGACGCTGAAATCCATCGCACCGGCGAAGATTTACGAAGAGGGCGATTTGATCAAGCGGTCGATCCGCGATCTTTACAACCGCGATATCGACGAGGTGTTTGTCGAGGGCGAGCGCGGCTACCGTATCGCCAAGGACTTCATGAAGATGATCATGCCGTCCCACTCGAAAAACGTGAAACTCTACTCGGAAGGATTGCCGCTCTTTGCGCGCTATCAGGTCGAAAGCTACCTTGCTTCGATGTTTAACCCCACGGTGCAACTGCCGTCCGGCGGCTACATCGTGATCGGCGTGACCGAGGCCTTGGTGGCAGTTGACGTCAACTCTGGCAGAGCCACCAAAGAAGGCTCGATCGAACAGACAGCGCTCAAGACCAACCTTGAAGCAGCGGATGAGGTGGCGCGGCAACTGCGTCTGCGCGACCTTGCAGGGCTTATCGTGATCGACTTCATCGACATGGATGAACGCAAGAACAATGCGGCCGTCGAAAAGCGGATGAAAGACAAGCTCAAGACTGATCGTGCGCGCATTCAGGTCGGGCGAATTTCAGGCTTTGGCCTGATGGAGATGTCGCGCCAGCGTCTGCGTCCCGGTATGATCGAGGCGACGACACAGCCCTGTCAGGCGTGCCACGGCACCGGCCTGATCCGCTCGGACGACAATCTGGCATTGTCCATTCTGCGTCAGATCGAAGAAGAGGGGACGCGCAAGCGGTCGCGTGAGGTGCTTATCAAAGCGCCGGTGGGGATCGCCAATTTCCTGATGAACCAGAAGCGTGAGCACATCGCCCAGATCGAAGCGCGCTATGGGCTGTCGGTGCGAATCGAAGGGGACCCGATGCTGGTCAGCCCTGATTTCAGCATGGAGAAATTCAAGACGGCAACGCGCACAGTGCCAGCCGCGACCGAAGCGGTCGTCTCTGTTGATACTTCTCTGATGGACGACGTGGATGCCGACGAGGATGCGCAGTCTGACACGGCGCAGCAGGAAACCACTGCTGGAGCAGAGGATGCGGAGGGCGAAAACAAGCCCAAACGCCGTCGTCGCCGCCGTCGTCGCGGACGTGGAAAGTCTGGCAATGGTGACGGCCAACAGGGTGCGGAACAGCCCCAGGACGAGGCCGCAACGCCTACCGAGGCAGACGCTCCGGCAGAGCCCGAAGAGGCCAAAGCGGACGCAGTCGTTGCAGGTGAGCCTGAAGCCGGGGAACCGGTGGAAGAGGTCGCAGAGAAACCCAAGCGCAAACGGACCCGGACCCGCAAGCCAAAGCCCGAAGCGGCAGAGGACGCGCCAGCCGAGGCTGCGCCGGAATCCCCTGCTGAGGTTGAACAACCTGTCGAGGCCGAAGCTCCGGCAGAGGCCGAACAGCCGGCGGAACCTGCCGCTGCAGAGGAAAAGCCCAAGCCGAAACGCAAGCGGGCTTCGCGTGCCAAAGCGCCCAAAGAGGAAGCACCTGCAGCAGAAACCGCGGCTGAGCCGGAAGCCGAGACACCAGCGCCTGAGCCTGAAGCGGCTCCGGAACCGGTCGCTGCCGCGGAACCCGCGCAAACCCCGGACGCAATTGCGGTGGCTGAGGTGGCCGAAGTGGCCGAGGCGGTGGAGGACACAGCACCGCCCAAACCCAAACGTAAGGGCTGGTGGTCGCTGGGCGGCTAGACGCCTTTCTTTGCAAACACACAGAAACGCGGGCGATTGGTACCAATGGCCCGCGTTTGTTTTTGACGTATCAGGTTCTGTTGAAGTGTCAGGCCGTCCGCGCCACTGCTGGTTGGGCGCGCAATTGTTCCACACACCGCGGTTTGGTGCGGCTTGGTCTTATCCTTTGCGGATCACATAGGTCTGCACTGCGCCCACCTGATGGCTTGAGACGAGCTCATGTCCGGCTTCGGCACAAAAATGCGGTACATCAACGATTGCGGCGGGGTCGTCCGCTGTGACGGTCAGACAGTCGCCCGCGGCCAGTGCCTGCAACCTCTTACGTGCTTTCAGCACGGGCAGGGGGCACAGCAGGCCGGTGGCGTCCAGTTCATGGGATACATCGTTCATAAAGTTCCAAATAGGCGGGATGTTTCATCCTGTCCACAAGGTTGTTACCGCGGGCGGGGTGACGCTGCGCCGCGGATAGTCTAGGGAGGTGGCATGTTCGGAATTGAAATCATCGACGCCAGTCTTTTGCCTGCAATGCTTGTGGCCTTGCTCGCAGGTGTCATCAGTTTTCTGAGCCCCTGTGTGTTGCCGATCGTACCGCCCTATCTGGCGTATATGAGCGGTGTTTCCCTCAACGAGATGTCAGGTGAGCACGCCGCAAGACGCCGTGCGACCGTGGCGGCCCTTTTCTTTGTGATGGGCCTCAGCACGGTGTTTTTGATCCTCGGGTTCACAGCCTCTGCCTTTGGGGCGTTCTTTTTACAAAACCAGATCATGTTTGCGCGGATATCCGGCGTGGTCATCATAATCTTTGGACTGCACTTTCTGGGCGTTTTCCGTATTCCCTTTCTGGACCGCGAGGCGCGCATGGATGCGGGTGACAAGGGCGGATCAAGCTTTGGAGCCTATGTGCTCGGCTTGGCCTTTGCCTTTGGATGGACGCCCTGTATCGGCCCGCAGCTTGGCGCGATCCTGTCGCTTGCAGCCTCCGAAGCCTCGATCGGGCGCGGTACCTTCCTTTTGGGGGTCTACGCGGCGGGGCTTGGCATCCCGTTCCTATTGGCTGCGATGTTCATCACCCGTGCCATGGGGGTGATGAACCGGCTCAAGAAGCATATGAAAACCATCGAACGTGCTATGGGCGGGCTTTTGCTGCTGGTGGGGCTTGCGATGGTAACGGGCGCGTTCACAACCTTTTCGTGGTGGCTGCTTGAACAGTTCCCGGCCTTGGCAACGCTGGGCTAATCGCTCTACACTGCAGGCGCGCCCCGACCCTTGTTGAGGACGGGGGCAACAGAGGCCACAGCATGAGCAGCACAGACCTCACCAAAGTTCGCCGGCGCAGGGTTTTCTATATTCCCGGCTATGATCCCTTTCCGCCCCGCCGGTACAGGGAGCTTTACCGCAGGGAGTCGGCAGAACAGGCAGAAATCAGCGGCTATGACATCGCGATGAATGCGCCCGCCCCATCTGCTCGCGGATTTGGCTGGCATGTCACGGCCCGCATCGACGGGCAGAAGACCGAAACAGATGTTGAAGTGCTGGTCTGGTCGGATATCGTGCGCGGCAGCCGTCGCACGTCGATTTTTGGCACCTATTGGGACTTGATATCGACCGCGTGGATTTACCTCTCGACCGGCACGCTGGCCCGTGTGATGCGCCTGCGCAAAGGGCCCGTGATTGCGGCGCTTTATCCTGTCTTTGCCTTGTTTTTGCAGGCCTTTCTGGCAGCTTTGCTTGCATCTTTGGTGATCCGTGGTTTCGCCTTTACCGCTGAGGGGCTTTTGGGGGCCCGCGCGGAAACGGCTGCGCTGGTTCTGGGCGCGATCGTGGGCGGGTGGCTGGCATGGCTCTTGCTGTGGTGGTTTGAGCGAAACGACGGCCGGTTCTTTGCCTACTACCTGATGCATGACTTTGCCTATAGTGCAGCCGGCCGCGGGGCCTATGCGCAAGAGCTGGAAGAGCGCCTGGCCGAGTTCCGGCACAGGATCATGGCTGCCATGGAAGAGGAGGTCGATGAGGTCTTGCTTGTCGGCCATTCCTCAGGCGCGCATCTGGGGGTCAGTATTCTGGCCGACATCCTGCGCACAGAAAAATGGCCTGATGGCGCGCCGGCGCTGGCCTTTCTGTCTTTGGGGCATGTGGTGCCGATGGTATCCTTCCTGCCCCAGGCGCAGCGCTTGCGGGGGGATTTGCGGCTATTGTCCCAATCACAGGATATCGCTTGGGTCGATGTGACCGCACCCGGTGACGGCTGCAGCTTTTCGCTTTGTGATCCAGTGGCGGTCTCGGGGCAGGCGACGCCGGAGAAGCGGGGGCCACTGGTCTTTTCGGCCGCTTTTACGCAAAGCTTGTCGCCACAAAAGTGGAAGGCGCTGCGGTGGCGGTTTTTCCGGCTGCATTTCCAGTATCTCTGTGCTTTTGACCAGCCTAAGGACTATGACTATTTTCAGATTACAGCTGGGCCGTTGCGGCTGGCAGATCGCTATGCGGACCGTGCCCCTTCCAAATCGCGGATTGAGCATACGGTGTCGAAACATACATCGGTGAGCGGGTGACAGGGCTGCCGCCCAAGCCGGTCAGCCGCGCGGATCGGGTATCGCTCTGGCGTTATGGAAAGCTGTTTCGGCGTGATATCCTTTCAGCACAACCAGAGCGTCTCTATCGCGCGTGGATGGCCGAATTTCGCACCCCTTTCTTTCGCAGCTATCTGGCCAACGATCCCGCTTTGGTGCGCCTGTTGCTGCGAGACAGGCCGCAGGATTTTCCGAAATCGGATCGCGTGGGCGAAGGGCTGCGGCCATTGCTGGGGCGGTCTGTTTTCCTCACCAATGGTGCGACATGGGAAAGGCAAAGGCGCATCATTGATCCCGCTTTCGAAGGCGGGCGGCTGCGCGACAGTTTCGACGCGGTCTGGATGGCGGCGGATACGGCAACGCAGCGGCTTGCAGCGCGTGCCGGCCAGTCTGTCGAAATCGAGGCGGAGGCAAGCCATGCCGCCGCCGATGTGATCTTTCGTACCTTGTTTTCCGTACCGATCGAGGATGAGATTGCGGGGCGCACCTACCAGGCTTTCCGGCGCTATCAACGCAGCCAACCCATTTTGAACCTCGCCGCTTTTCTCCCCTTGCCAAGGTGGTTCCCGCGCGGGTTCAGGCGTGCCACGCGCGACAGCGCTACTGAAATCAGAAGCTTGATCCGATCGATGACAGCCGCCCGTCAGGCCGAAATTGATGCGGGTAGGGCGCCTGCCGATCTTGCCACCAAGATCATGACAACCGCCGATCCTCAAACCGGCAATACATTCGACGTGGATGAAATGGTCGATCAGGTGGCGATCTTTTTTCTGGCAGGGCATGAGACAAGCGCATCGGCACTGGCGTGGGCTTTGTACCTGCTGGCGTTGTTTCCCGACTGGCAGGACCGCGTGGCGCAGGAGGCGCAGACCTTCGATAAGGATTTCGCTGCCTTGTCGCGCCTGAAAGACACGCGCGATGTGTTCCGCGAGACATTGCGGCTGTACCCTCCGGTGCCGATGATGGTGCGTGAAACGACGCAACCTGAGACCTTTCGTGACAGGGCGGTGCGGGTGGGCTCTCAGGTGGTTATCAGCCCGTGGCACCTGCAGCGGCACAACCGTTTGTGGGACAATCCCGACGGGTTCGATCCGGCCCGCTGGCAAAGTGATGCAGGCCGCGAAAGCGCCCGCGAGGCGTATTTGCCATTCAGCGCGGGCAGGCGCGTCTGCCCCGGTGCAGGGTTTGCGATGATGGAAGGTGTGGTGATGCTGGCGCTTATTCTGCGCGATTTGCGGGTAGAGTTATGCGACGCACCTGCGCCAGTGCCGGTGGCGCATCTGACGGTTCGGGCGCAGAATGGGATCTGGCTCAGGGTTGTCCGCCGCTAACATATACCATCCCGGGATGGGTTGATCTATGCACGACTGCAAGAACCGGAATCAGAAGGAACGGGTGCCATGTCAGACCAGAGTAAAATGCGTGAACAGATGAAATCCGGTGCAGGCTTTATCGCGGCGCTTGATCAGTCGGGCGGATCGACCCCGAAAGCGCTAAGCCTTTATGGGGTCGAGCCGTCGGACTATTCCGGCGACGAAGAGATGTTCCGCGCCATGCATGACATGCGGGCGCGCATCATCCTTGCGGATGATTTCACCAGCGACAAGGTGATTGGCGCGATCCTCTTCGAGCGCACGATGAATGACACGATCAATGGTACGCCGGTCGCCGATCTGCTGTGGAACCAACGCGGCGTGGTGCCGTTTCTCAAGATCGACAAGGGGCTTGAGGAACAGGGCGACGGGGTGCAGATGCTCAAGCCAATGCCGGGGCTGGAGGCGCTTTTGGCCGAGGCGAAGTCCAAGGGTATCTTCGGCACTAAGGAACGTTCGGTGATCCATGAGGCGAATGCGCAGGGTATCGCTGCGATTGTCGCCCAGCAGTTCGAGGTGGCGCGCACGGTAGTGGCGGCAGGGCTGGTCCCGATCCTCGAGCCCGAAGTCAACATCCATTCGGATAGCAAGGCAGAGGCCGAAGAGATACTCGAGGCTGAAATTGCCAAGCATCTGAATACACTGGACGACGGTGTTGATGTGATGCTCAAGCTGACCCTGCCCAGCAAACCGGGCCTTTATGACGGTCTTGCGGCGCATCCCCGTGTGTTGCGTGTTGTGGCGCTGTCGGGCGGATATTCAACCGATGTGGCCTCAGAGAAGCTGGCTCAGAACAGCTCAATGATCGCAAGCTTCAGCCGCGCGCTGACGGAAGGGCTGAACGTGGGGATGACCGACGCTGAATTCAACGCGGCACTGGGCGGCAATATTGATAAAATCTATCAGGCGTCGGTCTGAAGGCCTTTCAGTTTGGCCTGAAAGTGGTGCAGAACAAAGAGACGGATCGCAGAGCCAAGCCCCGTATCCGTGCCCCGCGCCACGTCAATCTCGGCGATCAGAACATTGAGGGCCAGATTTTTTTCCGCCGCAATAGCACGCAGGGCCAGCCAGAAATCATCTTCAAGTGATATTGACGTGCGGTGCCCGTTCAGCGTGACGGAGTGTTTGGCGGGCCGCTTGTTCATGTGTCGCGCTTGTGGCCGTCCAGATGGCGCGCGGCCTTGTCAGTTTGACGCTTCGCCTGCTGCTTTTCCGATTTGGTGAGACCGAAGCGTTGGACGTTTTCATCCGCGCGCGCCTTTTTCGCGGCGCGCGCGCGTTCTTTGCGAACCTTGTTGAGGTTCACCGGCTGGGTCACTTCGGGCCCACCATGTTTTCAGGGCGCACCACTTCGTTGAAACGCTCTTCGGTCACAAACCCCAGCTTGACCGCCTCTTCGATCAGGGTCGTGCCATTTTTATGCGCTGTCTTTGCAACTTTGGTCGCATTGTCATAGCCGATTTCGGGGGCCAGCGCGGTGACCAGCATCAGGCTCTCGCGCATCAGTTTCTCGATGCGGACCGCATCTGCTTGCAGCCCGACAACCAGGTTATCAGTAAAGGCAGATGCCGCATCACCCAAAAGTTGCATGGATTGCAGCACGTTATAGGCCATCATTGGCTTGTAGACGTTCAATTCGAAATGCCCCTGAGAGCCGGCAAAGCCTACGGCTGCGTCATTGCCGAAAACATGCGCGCAGACCTGTGTCAGAGCCTCGCATTGTGTGGGGTTGACCTTGCCCGGCATGATGGAAGAGCCGGGTTCGTTTTCCGGCAGGATCAGTTCTCCCAATCCGCAGCGCGGGCCGGAGCCCAGAAGCCGGATGTCATTGGCAATTTTGAACAGGCTGGCGGCGACAGTTTTGAGAGCGCCAGACATTTCTACCATGGCGTCATGTGCGGCAAGCGCTTCGAATTTGTTCGGCGCGGTTACAAAGGGCAGACCGGTGATGTCTGCCATGTTTTTCGCGACCATCACGTCCCAGCCCTTGGTGGTGTTGAGCCCGGTACCCACGGCGGTGCCGCCCTGTGCAAGCTCGTAAATCCGGCCGAGGGCGTCTTTGACGCGCTGGATGCCCATGGCGACCTGATGGGTATAGCCCGAGAACTCCTGACTCAACGTCAAAGGCGTCGCATCCTGCGTATGCGTGCGGCCTATCTTGATGATGCCGTCAAACTCCTCGACCTTGCTTTGCAGGGCCGCATGCAGCTTTTCAAGACCGGGCAGCAGGACGTCACGGGCGGTCATGGCGGTCGAGATGTGCATCGCAGTGGGGAAGGTGTCGTTTGAAGATTGTCCCATATTGCAATGATCGTTGGGGTGCACGGGATCTTTGCTGCCGATCTCGCCGCCCAGAATTTCGATGGCACGGTTGGCGATCACTTCGTTTGCGTTCATGTTCGACTGCGTGCCCGAGCCTGTCTGCCAGACGACAAGCGGGAAGTTGTCATCAAATTTGCCTGCTACGACTTCGCTGGCGGCCTGCACGATGGCGGCGCCCAGTTTCTCGTCCAGTTTGCCCAGTTGCGTGTTGGCCTGTGCACAGGCCTGTTTGATGACACCCAGCGCGCGGACGACCGCCACGGGTTGCTTTTCCCAGCCGATGGGGAAGTTCATGATGGAGCGTTGTGTCTGTGCTCCCCAATACTTGTCTGCGGGGACCTCAAGCGGGCCAAAGCTGTCGGTTTCTGTGCGGGTATTGGACATTCTGCGCTCCGTAAAAAATCGTCGTTAGGGGTGTAGCCCGCACAGGTCTTTTGCGCAACTGTGCCCCCTCGTCGCGGGGTGGGGCGTTGCATGCGGCGGATTTGATATTATCTTAAAAGAAAGCATGCCGCTTTTGCCCGCATTCCGCAGGCTGCATGTAGTCAAACCTGAGGAGACTACGCCGTGACGTCGAACCCGAGCCTTTTTTGCCGGAGCCGTATCTGTCCGAGTCGTTTTTGGGGAAATGCCCTGTGGATGGCGGTGTTCGCGGTTGCGTTGCTCGTCGCGCCGCTGGCGCGCGCGGATATCTCAAGGTTTGTCGGCAGTTACGTCGGCTCGGCGGATGTGATTGGCGCGGACGGCTCGGCCCGGGCACGCGATATGAGCGTTGAGATTTCCGAGATCAAGGATGGTTTTCGGGTAAGCTGGACATCGACGACCTATCGTCAGGACGGGTCGGCCAAGGAAAAATCCTACACCATCGATTTTGAACCCAGCCCGCGCGAGGGCGTGTTTGCCGCCGCCATGAAGCGCAACGTCTTTGGGCATAACACGCAGCTTGATCCGATGAAGGGCGAGCCCTACGTCTGGGGCCGCATCGACGGCGACAAGCTGAGTGTGTATTCGATGTTTGTGACCGAAGACGGCGGCTATGAGATACAGCAGTTTGACCGCAGCTTGTCGTCGGGCGGGCTTGATCTTGACTTCAAATCGGTGCGGGATGGCGCGATCCAGCGCACGGTTTCGACGTTTCTGTCGCGCGAATAACTACTTGCGAAAACTGTCCAACGACACGATTTCTGCGTCTTTCGGGCTGTCCTCTGCGGTGTCGGCCTCTTGCACCGGTGCGGGGGCGGCTTTTGTGACGGGCAGGCTTTGCGTTGGCTCAACGCCCTCGTCGTCTTCGTCCGACTGCGTTTCAAAGCGCAGACCGAACTCGACAGAGGGGTCCACAAAGGTCTTGATCGCGTCGTAGGGGATATACAGGGGTTCTGGCGCGTCGCCAAAGTTGAGCGTGACAGAGAAGCCTTCGTCGGTGACGTCAAGATTGTCGTACCAATGTTGCATCACGACCGTCATCTCGCCGGGGTAGCGGTCAAACAGCCAGTCGGCCAGTTCGGCGTCGGGATGGCTGGTATCAAATGTGATGAAGAAATGGTGCTCGCCCGGCAGGCCGTTTTCGCACACATCAATAAGCACCTTGCGGATCAGGCCGCGCATGGCCTCGTGCATCAGATTGCCATAATCGATTGTGCGGCTCATCGTCGTCCTCTGAGCTGATCAGTACCTGCCTTCACCATAGCCGATTCCGCGCGGGATAAAAGGGGTGACTGCGGTTTCGCTGTGCTGTCTTTACAGAAGCGACAGGCACACGCCCGCACCCGCCATTATGCCCAAAGTTTCGGCAATTCCGCGTTTGAACCCGATCAAAAGCGCGCCAGCGAGCAGGGTCAGCAGCAAGGCCGCGACATCCAGTGTCGAGATCACGGGCAATGGCACGGCAAGGCCCGGCAGGCTGTCTATGCTGTCAAACAGAACATGCACGGCAAACCACAGCGCCAGGTTGAGAATCACGCCCACGATGGCGGCGGTGATACCCGCAAGGGCGGCGGCAAGGCGCGGTTTTTCGGCGATCCTGTCCAGATAAGGGGCGGCAAGAAAAATCCATAGAAAACATGGCGTAAAGGTCACCCATAGCGTTATGGCACCGGCCAGCACCGCCATGGTCCAGCCGCCCTCGCCAAAGCCTGCCAGCATTGCCACGAACTGCGTGACCAGTATCAGCGGGCCGGGTGTGGTTTCGGCCAGCCCCAGAGCGTCAATCATCTGAGCGGTGCTGATCCAGCCATAGTCCGCCACGACGGTCTGGGTCATATAGGCCAGAACCGCGTAAGCGCCGCCAAAGCTCACCACCGCCAGTTTGGAAAAGAACAGCGAGATTTGGAGCAGGAAGGTCTGATCCAGTGCCGCCAGCAACACAATCGGTGCGGCCCAGAGCCCGCCCCAGACAGCCACCACAGGCAGAGCAGAGTGCGGCGGTGCCGTCTTGTGCTCTGCGGGTTGGGGGGGCGTGGTTTGAAGGGCCATTGCGCCGAAGATGCCGGCGGCGAAAATGATGATCGGGTAGGGTACACCAAAGAGGAAAAGGGCAATGAATGCAGCACCCGCGACGGCCCATGACCCGGCGGATGTCAACGCCTTGCCCGACACTTTGAACAAGGCCTGCAGCACGATGATGATCACGGCAGCCTTGACCCCTTCAAAAGCGCCCTGAACCAGCGGCACGGCGCCAAATCGCGCATAGATCAGAGCCAGAACCAGAATGACCAGCGCGCCGGGCAGTACGAACATCAGGCCCGCAATCAGACCGCCCCATACCCCGCGCAGGCGCCATCCGGCATAGGTTGCCAGTTGCATCGCCTCGGGACCGGGCAGCAGCATGCACAGTGACAGCGCCCGCAGGAACTGCTGTTCGGTCAGCAGGGGGCGCGTCTCCACCAGTTCGCGGTGCATCAGGCTGATCTGCGCGGCCGGGCCGCCGAAGGACAACAGACCAATGCGGCCAAATAGCAGCCATAGCGCCTTGGCGGACAGGGGCGTCATGGCTGCGTTCCTTTGGATCCGCGCACTGGAGATGGCGGGGCGCTGCGGCGGTTGCGCGCGCGCCTAGGGCAGTCCGGCCCGTGCGGTCCGCCGCCACGCAAATGTTGCTCTGTATCGCGCGACGGCTTGTGTTGTGCGCGACGTTCTGAGGCTGCGGCGCGACTTTGTATTAACTTGCTGTTTTGCAAGGTCATTGCGGCGCATCCTCTTGCACGTCTCAGGATGCGATGCCGCGGGCGCGGACCGTTCGGCGCCATCGCATGCCCCATTGCGCTAGTGCTTGCATGGCAGCATGCGGCACGTCAATTCTGAATATGGCTAGCGCAGCTTTGTGCCGGCGAGCAACAGCTCGAAGCTATGTTGTGGCAGCTGGCCAAGCTGTTCGAAAAACGACAGCAGGTTCACATGCGGATAGCTTTCGACGATCTTGTTGTTTTCAATGCGCGACATTGTCAACCAGCGCAGGTCGACCTGTCGGTCCGTGCCGGCCTTGATGCCTGTCATCTCAACAAAAGCGGTCACCCAGTCGCCGTCTTCTATGGTGTGAAGGATGCTTAGCTTCGGGTTCCAGATGAGGTTGGTCAGCGCGGTGACGATCTCTCGTGCCTCATGCGAGGCGGCAGTTGCGCCGGGAATGATGCACGTGGCGCTGTTGGTGGGATCATACACTTCGTCAATCAACTCCCAGCGCCCGTTGATCCAGACTTCGTTATACCAGCGGTAAATAATCTCTTTTTTGCTTGTCATGATCCGCGCTTCTTTCGGTCCCCGCGGGGATGCATAGCAAACAAGTGCAGACAAAGCGTAAACGACGCGCGAAAAACTGCGGTGTCGGAGGGCAGACTGTGGGAAGTGCAGGCTTCTGTTGCCAGGTGCCTGCGGACCCCGCCTTACGTCGCTAAACGCAAGGAGTTAAGTTTCAGTATCTCAGGTCGCTTACGCGGCCATTGCTACTGGAGCACGATTGTCATTTGCAATTGTACAAGTTTCGCCGATAACGGTGGCAGACAGCCGAGACAAAGCAAACCCCTTTAGACGTTCGTCGATCCTGTTTCGGCCCCATGATCCCCAAATGAAGGATTTTGGTGGAGCCGCCGGGTACCGCCCCCGGGTCCGATCCGCTTATTACGAGCGCGTTTATGTCCATAGTCCCGAGGGACGATCTGGATATAGGCGTTTTACGGCGCGAATGCAAGCCCCTGTACGCGCAAGATAGGTTTCGCGGAGAAACTAAAATTGTTTTCTAACAAATACTTAACGGGCCGTACGTTGCCTCTGGCAGAGGATTTGTGTCAGGGCGATCAGCGCAGCCAGAACCGCAAGAATCCATGGTTCTTCGATGGCTGTCAGGGGCAGGATCAGAAGCCCCGCCACAACCATAGCCGCGTCGGAGGCGGAAAAGCCGTCGGACAGCAATTCAGGCAGCAGGCCAAAGGCGCTGCCAATCAGCCCCGAGAGCGAGGCGGCGACCGTCCCGCCCACCAGCGCCAGCACCCAGCCCAGAACACCTCGGCGTCCGAAGAGCCCGGCAAGAACGAACCCCACCAGTGCCCCCCCGGCCGTCATCGCGAGCCCGTAGCGGGTGATAAGCCCCCACGGCAGTTCGCCACGGGAAATTTCAGGGTGAATGCGGATATCCTGCAGCACGAAGGCTGCGAAAAGAAACGCGCCCGTCAGCGCCATCATGCCTGCAGCGATTGAGCGGTGCATTGTGCCTCCCACGATCCGGTTTATTGCAGTGTTGCGCACTGTGCGGCGCGGGTCAACGGATGGGGCGCCTGCCAGACCCGTCAAGCGAAAGCGTCAGGCTTGCGACAAGACCCCAAGCAATGATGCCGGCACGGCACGACGGCCGCGGGTCTCTTCGCAAAGGGGTTTGCAGCGGTTCCGCCTAAAGGTTCGCAGCCAGACACCAGACTGCAAGAGCGGCCTCTATCCCGCCGAAAACAAGAACTTTTTTCACAGGCGGCTTGTCAAAGACAAGTGACATCACCCGTCCCAGAGCGGCCCCGGTGAAGGCAAACCCGATGGCCGCATAAAGCATCGGATCGCCCAGCCAGATCGCGGCAAGGCCGAGGAAGACGAAAAGCCCGCCGACGGAGGCGCGCATCTCGGACAGTCCCATGGTGCTTTGGGTGGGGGCCAGATCCAGCGCGGCGGCGGTATAGCGTGGGGCCAGAAACCCGAACAGGCCAAAGCCGATTGTCAGCACGGCGGCCAGAATATTGAAAAGCTCTATCATATTCGCTCAGCTAATCCGCCGCCTCTGTTCGGCAAGAGACAGGCCCGCGGAGGGCGTCAGTTGAGGTTTTTGTCTGGCCAGTACTTTGTGCCGCCCGCGTTCGCGTTGATGCGCCAGCCTTTTTTGTCGAGCACAAAGATTGACTGGCCATCGGTGAATTGCACGGCCTGCGTGCTGCGCGCATCGCCCTCCATGACGCCGGCGTCGGCGGAGGCATCATAGCCGTTTTCAATGAAGCGCTCGAAATCCAAGGGGCTTTCGAACATGATGACGAATTGCGATGCGAACCCGCCGATCCCGAAGGCGGCACCGACCCCGCCGGTGCCCATCTGCATGTAGGTGCGCGTCGCGCCTTCGCCGTCAACTGCGACGCCGCGCCCGTAGCCGCCGGACAGCGGGAAAATCGTGACCTTGCGCATATCGAAAGCGGCGTAGCCTGCGCTTTGCGCGAGTGTTTCGCTTGCTTGGGCGTTCTCGGACAGTAGGCGGGCCATGACCTCTGCTTCCATAGCGTCCAGCTTGGCGCGGGTCTGGGCGGGGGTCTCTTCGTTTTCGACAAGTTCCGCTGTGGATTCAACGGTTTTGCCGACGGCTTTGAGGCCCTTGCTGACTGCGTTGCCGACTTTGTTCAGCGTGCCGTCTGCCTGTGCGCAGGTGGGCAGTGACAGGCCCAGCACGAGTGCGGCAAGCAGCGTTTGGGCCAGCCCGGCCGTCAAAGGTGGTGTTGCGCTTGGTGGTATTGCGGTCATGGCTCCCCCTTGAACGAGCGGCTTGTGCGCCAGCCGCATGGCGTCTTGCGCGCAGTAGTCACGACAGACTGCAGGCTGTCAATGGGCGCCGCTGCCAGACCGTCAGAGGGTGCCGGAACTCTCTTGTACAGTGGCCGCCTTTTGCGTGCCGAACGCGTCATCGGGGTCTGTATCGAAGACAATTTGCCCGCCGAAGAGCAGGCCGGCCATCAGCGTGAACACCAGCGAGCCGATATAGATCAGGCGCAGCGCATCGAGGAAGCTATGCACGGAGGCGTTTTGCGCGGTGTCAAAGTAGGCGCCGCTGGCGGGCATGATATGTTTGCCCAGAAACTTTTCGCCGGGATGGTTGTAGCCGTAGAAGTAGTAGATGTTGCGGCGCGCAAAAGACGTGATGCTCCAAACCATAAGGGACATGAAAAACACCATATCCATCTTTGCGACTTCTCCCTTGGGCTGTGTGAGTACACGTATTACGATAGATCGGGGAGAAGGCCAGATCGTGTCTGAATAAGGACAGTTCTGTGAAAAACTGACTAAAATTGCCTTGATTTAGGGCGTGGCAGCGGTCGCGGCGGCGGCGCGGCGTGCGGCAAAGACGCTTTGTGCAAGGGTTTGTGTTTCCGCTTCGAGCGCGGTCAGCCCTGCTGCGGTTGCATCGCTGTCCTGACTTTCAAGCGCATCGGCGATGTCGGTGTGCAGCACGACGATGCGGGCGCGGTCGCGTGCGGTAAAGGTTATCATGTTCATCAGCGGTTGCATGGCTTCGACCGCGCCCGCGAGCTGGTAGCTGAGCACGGGGTTGCCCGCGCCGTCCACCAGCGCACGGTGGAACGCCACATCTGATGCGCAGAAGGCCTCGTCGGTGAGGCCCGGCTGGCTTTGACGGTGAATTTCGGCGCGCATGGTAGCAAGGTGGTCGGCATTGCGTCGCTGCGCGGAGAGCGGCGCACAGGCACGCTCCAGTGCGTAGCGTGCCTCGCAGGCGGTTTCGAAGCTGACAGCGTTCATCGACAGCAGCAGCGTCGAGGTCGTGATCTGCTGCGGGTAGGCTTCCTGAAAGCTTAGTCGGTTTACAAATGCACCGCCCGTCGCACCGCGCTGGGTACGGATCAGCGATTGCGCGGCCAGACGTTTGAGCGCTTCGCGCACGGTCGGGCGCGACACCTCGAAATGATCCGCCAGTTCCGCCTCGGAGGGAAGCCGTTCATCGACGATCAGGGTGCCTGCGACGATGGCATCGCGGATAGCACTGGCGATCTGGGCCGAGAGATCAGCGGGGTTTGTGGGATCAATTCTCATGCGGGCAGGATTACACGTGTTTGTTTGAAATGAAAATCCGCTTTGAAGGGGTGGTGGTGCTTGGATGGGAAAGGCGAATTACCGTAGCGCAAAAAACATGTATAGAGGGGTTGAGGAACCTGTGCGGGAGGCTGGCGGGCACTGCGGGGCGGCGCTTTTGCATATGTCTTACAATTAATGTTTGCTCCGCCGCTAAATGTCTGGCATTTGAGGCGCAAGAAAACGGGGAGGATCACGTGCAGGGCATTATGCGCTCCACGCTTTGGCTTGGCTTTTTCGGTGCCATTCTGGCGTCGTGGTGGGCCATGTATGCGATGAGCGGGGACATGGACGTCGATCTGCTGGGCCGGCCCGGCGAGATGGGCGCGGCGATGGCGGCGATGGACCCGCGCATGCCGATGTATATGCCGATGGCCACCTTCGGGCCGCTTTTCTGGATGTGGGCGATCATGATGGCGGCAATGATGCTGCCGACGCTGGTGCCGACGCTGCGTGCGTATGAGGATCTGATCGCCAGCGCGACAGGGAGCCGCGCGGGGTGGCTTGGCGTGTTGCTGGGCTATCTGCTTGTCTGGGTCGGCTTTGCCGCGGTTATCACCAGCGTGCAGCTGGCACTGCTGTTTGGCGGTGTGGTGGATATGCTGGGCATTGCCAAGACGCCGTGGGTTGCGGGCGGGCTGTTGATTGCGGTGGGCGCGTTTCAGTTCACCCGTGCGAAGGAGATTTGCCACGGGGTGTGCCATGCGCCGACGTTTTACTTTCTGGGACAGTGGCGGACCGGCTTTGCGGGCGGTCTGCGCATGGGCCTTGGCCTTGGGGCTTTTTGTGTGGGCTGTTGCTGGGGGTTCATGGCGCTGGGATTTGTCGGCGGGGTGATGAACCTTGCGTGGATGGGCCTTGCAACGCTGTTTATGGTGATCGAGAAACTGCCTCAGGTGGGGCATTACGTAACAAAACCAATGGGCGTGGCCCTGGTACTTGCAGGACTTGCGGTGCTGGGCTGGCCTTTGATGTAGGGAGAATAAGACATGGCCAAGAACAGACGGGCGGATGCGGACCGCTTGCCGATCAGTCAGCGTATCGACCAGCGCATGCCGAACCCGGGCCGTCGCCAGATGAGCCCGACGGAGTGGGCGATCAAGGGCGAGCTTTTCATGAATTGTTCTTGCGATGTGTTCTGCCCCTGCGTGGTCAGCCTTGGCAAGCATCCGCCCACCGATGGTGACTGCAAGGCGTGGATGGCGATCATCATCGATGAGGGTCATTTCGAGGGCGAGGACCTGTCGGGGCTGCAGATCGGTCTGATGGTGGAGATCCCCGGCCGGATGGCGGAGGGTAACTGGAAGGTCGCGGCCTATGTGGATGAGCGCGCCTCTGGCAAGGCCTATAACGGCATCCTGCAGATTTTCTCGGGCGCGGCGGGTGGCACCACGGGGCTATTTACCATGCTGGTGAGCGAGATCATCGGTGCCGAGCGCGCGCCGGTGCAGATCGAGCGGGACGGCAACCGCCGCCGCCTCACCATTGGGCGCAAGATACAGGGTGAAATCGAGGCGATCACCGGGGCCAGCCCGGACCATCCGGTGATGATCACCAATTCCAAGTACTGGATGGGCCCCGATATCGTGGCGGCACGCGGGTTGACGAGCAAGGTGCGCGACTATGGCCGCGTCTGGGATTTTGGCGGCAAGTCGGCGGAGATCTGTGCGATCGACTGGAAGGGCCCCAAACCGTGATCGATCCGCGCTATGTTCAAACCATGGCGCGCTACAACAGCTGGCAGAACGCTCAGTTGATGCCGGTGTTGGAGACTATGCCGATGGCAGCGTTGACGCAGGACCGTGGTGCATTTTTTGGCAGTATTCTGGCCACGGCGAACCATTTGCTGTGGGGCGATACACTATGGATGAGCCGCTTTGATCCGTCGGTGGAGGCACCGGCTTGTGCGGCCGCTGACAATACGACCTTGCACGTCACGGCCGCCGCATGGGCCGCTGATCGTTTT
This sequence comes from uncultured Roseobacter sp., assembly GCA_947501635.1. Lineage (GTDB taxonomy): Bacteria > Pseudomonadota > Alphaproteobacteria > Rhodobacterales > Rhodobacteraceae > Roseobacter. The sequence goes on along the minus strand of CANMWT010000009.1, from coordinate 23,576 downwards.
CGCATGGATGGCAAAATTCGGTTTTGGGCAGATGGGCTGCGCGCGCTGGACCTGAAAAACGATCTTACATGGTACTCCGGTGTCGCCAGACGCGAACTGACGGTGCCACTGGAGACCTGCATTGTCGGATTTTTCAACCATCAGACACACCACCGCGGGCAGATACACGCGATGCTGACGGCGGCGGGGCTGAAGGCTCCGGTGTCGGACCTGTTCCTCATGCCAAAGGATATTTGATATGGCTGTGATCTCTCCGTCGCGACGGTTGCGCAGAACGCCTTTCTCGGAGGGTGTCGAAGCGGCCGGTGTGCGCGCTTATACCGTATACAACCGGATGCTTTTGCCGACGGTTTTCGAGAGTGTGGAGGCGGATTACCGGCATCTGAAGGACCATGTGCAGGTCTGGGACGTGTCCGTCGAGCGGCAGGTGGAGTTGCGTGGCCCGGATGCGGCACGGCTGATGCAGATGCTGACGCCGCGCGATCTGCGGGGCATGTTGCCGGGGCGCTGTTTCTATGTGCCGATCGTGGATGAGACGGGGGGCATGTTGAATGATCCCGTGGCGGTCAAGCTGGCGGAGGACCGCTGGTGGATATCGATTGCCGACAGTGATCTGCTTTTGTGGGTCAAGGGGATCGCCAATGGCTACCGGCTGGACGTTCTGGTGGACGAGCCTGATGTGAGCCCGCTGGCCATTCAGGGCCCGAAATCGGAAGACCTTGCTGCACGTGTCTTCGGCGAAGGGGTGCGGGATGTGAAATTTTTCCGCTTTGGCCGGTTCGAATTCGAGGGCCGCGAGATGGTCGTGGCGCGGTCGGGCTATTCCAAGCAGGGTGGCTTTGAGATTTACGTCGAGGGTGCGGATATCGCGATGCCGTTGTGGGATGCGTTGTTCAGGGCGGGCGAGGATCTGAATGTGCGCGCGGGCTGTCCCAACGGGATTGAGCGGGTCGAGGGTGGGTTGCTGTCTTATGGCAATGACATGACCGACGACAATACGCCCCATGAGTGCGGGCTGGGCCGGTTTTGTGATACGCAGACGGCGATTGGTTGTATCGGCCGGGATGCTTTGCTGAGGGTGGCCAAGGAGGGGCCGGTCCAGCAGATCCGCGCCCTGGCCATCGAGGGAGAGCCCGTGCCTTTGTGCGACCGGGCCTGGGGCCTTTATGCGGGGGACATCCGTGTGGGGCAGGTGACATCGGCCGCCTGGAGCCCAGATTTTGCGACGAATGTGGCGATTGGCATGGTGCGGATGACCCATTGGGATACGGGTACGCAGTTGACGGTTGTGACACCCGAAGGGGAGCGCGTGGCGACGGTGCAGGCGGGCTTTTGGGCCTAGCCGCGTTTTGCGGGCGGGTTTTCGCCTTCGGCGAGGATATTTTGAGACCAAAGAAACGGGGCGTGGTGCCCTGAAAAGGAGATGGCGATGTTTAAGGCACTGGTGGTCACCAAGGACGAAGAGAGCGGCAAGACATCTGCTGCTGTGCAGGAGATTGAGGCAGCGCAGTTGCCGCAGGGCGATGTGACGGTGGCGGTTGAGTATTCGACCGTGAATTACAAGGACGGTTTGTGCATCGGGCCCGGGGGCGGGTTGGTGCGCAGCTATCCGCATGTGCCGGGGATTGATTTTGCCGGAACCGTGGAGGCGTCGGACGATCCCCGGTATGCGCCTGGCGACAAGGTTGTTCTGACCGGTTGGCGAGTGGGCGAGGTGCATTGGGGCGGCTATGCGCAAAAGGCGCGTGTCAAGGCGGACTGGCTTGTGCCTTTGCCTGCCGGGTTGGACACCCGCCAGGCGATGGCTGTGGGGACGGCCGGCTTTACCTCGATGCTGGCGGTGATGGCGTTGGAGGATCACGGTCTGAAACCCGGAAATGGGCCGGTTCTGGTGACCGGTGCGGCGGGGGGTGTGGGCTCTGTTGCGGTGGCGATCCTTGCGGCGCTTGGGCATGAGGTTGCAGGTGTGACGGGCCGGCCGGAGACGGCGGAGTACATCAAATCTTTGGGTGCCAGCCAGATTGTGGCCCGTGAGGAGATCAACGAGACGGTCAAGCGGCCGTTGGAAGCAGAGACATGGTCGGGTTGTGTGGATGCGGTCGGCGGGGCGATGCTCGCGCGGGTTCTGGGGCAGATGCAGTATGGTGCGTCGGTATCTGCGGTCGGGCTTGCGGGCGGGGCGGGGCTGCCGGCGACGGTTATTCCCTTCCTGTTGCGTGGTGTGAACCTGTTGGGCATCGACAGCGTGATGCAGCCTTATGAGAACCGCTTGCGCGCCTGGGAGCGCATTGCACGCGATTTGCCGATGGACAAGCTGGAAGAGATGGTCGTGCCGGCGGTGCTGTCGGATCTGCCACAACTTGGGGCCGATATCCTCAAGGGGCAGGTCAAGGGCCGTGTTGTCGTTGACGTCAACGCCTGATTACGGGCCTTGGGTTGGCCGCGCGTTTTGCTGGATGCGCGGCAGCTTTTTCGCCTTGGGCGTCGCGCGTGCGGCCGGTGCAGGAGAGCCTTGGCCTGGCAATGGTTTTGTGCGTTCGACCCTGATCGGCGGGTTGCCTGATTTGGCGTGATTTGCGCTGTTTTGCAAAGATTTTCGGGGCTGACGATGCGGCGGCGTATTGGCCGGCGCCAGTTTTCTGGTGACAGGAGGCTTGGGTTTATGCCACGCTACGGGCACAGCCGAACGACAGAGGGGCTTTGGCTTGAGTGATGGTATTGTGCCTGCTCTGCGGAGTTTTTTCGCAAGTCTGGCGTTTTTGACGCCTTTATTGCCGCATGGCTCACATTGCGCGCCCCCACGGCCTGTAGCTTTGACACATAAAAAACAACAGGGACGCGAAAAATGCCGATTAAACCTCCTGTAACGGATCTGCCGATCAAGACGGCGGAGAGCGGTTTTTACCGTGGATTTACGAAAGATGTGACCATCACCGCCAAGCTGCTTGTTGGTGGTCTGATCCTTTGGGCCATTGCCTTTCCGGATCAGGCTGCAGCTGTGCTTGGCGGCTTCAACGCGATTATTCTCGCGACCTTCAGTTACTGGTATGTCTATGTGATGGCGTTTTTCGTCATCTTGTGTTTTGTGCTGGCGCTTTGGCCGGCGGCAGGAAGGCTGAAGCTGGGTATTGAAAGCGATACGCCGGAATTTTCGAACTTCTCGTGGTTTTCCATGATGTTCGGTGCGGGGATTGGCATCGGGATGCTGACCTTTGCCACAGCCGAGCCGATGTACCACTTTGGGGCCAACCCCTCGACCATTCAGGGGCTGACGGAGGGTAGCACCGCAGGAAACGTGCGGGATGCCTATATCTGGTCCTTTACCCATTGGGGGCTGGCGGCCTGGGCATCTTATGCGATCGTAGGGCTGGCGCTGGCGTTCTTTTCCTACCGCAGGGGGCTGCCGCTGACGATCCGCTCGGCGCTGACGCCGATTTTCGGCAAGACGCTGTCTGGTCCGGTGGGCCATGTGGTGGACATTGTGGCCGTTGTGGCGACGGTATTGGGTGTGGCGCAGACGCTTGGCTTTGGTGTTGAGCAGTTCGTGTCGGGTCTGGTGCGGATCGGCGTAGGCGACTGGCTGCAGACCACGGCGGCTGATGGCTCGGTGTCTTCGTCCACGGCGGGGATCATTGTCGCACTGGTTGTGATCATGGGCGCGTCGACGCTCTCGGCTTTGTCGGGTGTGGGCAAGGGCATCAAATGGTTGTCCAACATCAACATGGGGCTCAGCTTTTTCATCCTGATCTTCTTTTTGGTCTTCGGCTCGACCTTCTTTGGTCTGTCGACCTTGTTTGTGGGCATGTGGGATTACCTGATCTCTATTCCGGCCAACATCTTTACGGTTTGGAATGCTGTCCCGATGGAGGCATTCACGGCGAATATTCCCGCAGCGGCGCAGTCTTTGCCGGCTGAGGATTTGTCGACGATCTATGGCTCGGCCACCAGCCCGTGGGGCACGCTTGGGTCCTTTACCGAAGGTCTGCCGGCCTCTGCGGCGGCGCTGCCGCCAGCGGATATCGCAGCGATCTATGCCGCGGCGACAGAAGGCCGTCTGTCGGGTTGGCAGGGCGCCTGGACGATCTTTTACTGGGCCTGGTGGATTGCCTTCGCACCTTTTGTGGGCGTGTTCCTTGCACGTATCTCCAAGGGGCGTTCCATCCGCGAGTATGTGCTTGGTGCGATGATCATCCCTGCGGTGATGTGCTTTGTCTGGTTCGCGCTGGTGGGCGGCACGGCGATTGATCTGGAGCTTTCGGGTGTTGCCGATGGTGCAATCGCGGGCGCTGGCCAGTCGGATCAGCTTTTTGCCATGCTGGCTGTGATGCTGAGCGACGGGCTTGCCTACATCATGTCGGTGATTGTCGTTGTCTTGCTGCTGACCTATCTGGTCACTTCAGCCGATAGTGCGGTGCTTATCATCAACACGATCAATGCTGCCGGTGACGAAGGCCCGAAAGCGCGTCCGCACATCCTGTTCTGGGGTGCGGCGCTGGCCTTTGTGGTTGGCGGACTTATCATCGCGGGCGGTCTGGGTGCTATTCAGACGGCGATGGTGATTGGTGCGCTGCCGTTCAGCTTTGTCATGGTGTTGATGGGGCTTGCGCTGGTCAAGGCGATCTGGAGAGACGGGCGTCGCGAGGCGCACGGTCTTGCGACGACCCATATTGACGAGGAGGGCGAAGCGGCTGCGGCACCTGCCGAGTAAGCCGAACTGCCATCTTGCTAGACAGCTCAAAGGTCCCGGTGTCACAACCGGGGCCTTTTTTAAGCGCGGAGCAGTTTTTTAACCCTTAGGGCTGCTGCCCTGAGTGTATGCGGCCTCTTGACCTTGGAGGCGCGTCAGACAACGGTGCCAGCATGCAACTTGACACAGAATTCGTCCGCGCGCAGTTTCCTGCCTTTGAGGTGCCTCATCTCAGGGATCAGGCCTTTTTCGACAACGCCGGTGGCTCTTTCACCTGCAGGCAGGTCATAGACAGGCTTACCCGTTTTTACACCGAGCGGAAGGTGCAGCCCTACGAGCCCTACGCGGCGAGCCGTCTGGGCGGAGAGGAGATGGATGAGGCCCGAAGCCGGATGGCGGGGCTTTTGGGCGTGGAAACCGATGAAGTGAGTTTTGGTCCCTCCACCACGCAGAACACCTATGTGCTGGCGCAGGCCTTTGCGCAGATGATGGCGCCGGGCGAGGCGATTGTGGTGACCGATCAGGACCACGAGGCGAACTCGGGCCCGTGGCGTGCGCTTGCCGCGCGCGGGTTTGAAGTGCGGGAATGGAAGATCGATCCGGAGACGGGATATTTGAACCCCGAAGACCTGAGCGAGTTGCTGGACGACAAGGTGCGACTGGTGTGTTTCTCGCATTGCTCGAATGTGGTGGGTGAGGTCAACCCGGTGATCGAGATCACGGCGCTGGCCCATGCGGCGGGGGCTTTTGTATGTGTGGATGGCGTGTCTTACGCGCCGCATGGGTTTGCCAACGTGGGCGCACTGGGGCCGGATATCTATCTGTTTTCGGCCTACAAGACCTATGGTCCGCATCAGGGCATCATGGTCATGCGCCGGACGCTTGGTATGTTGCTGCCCAATCAGGGCCACTACTTTAACGCGGACAGTCTGTACAAGCGCTTTACACCGGCAGGGCCGGATCATGCGCAGGTTGCAGCCTGCGCGGGCATGGCCGATTACGTGGATGCGCTTTATGCGCACCACTTTGATCAAGACGCCCCGGCGGATGTGCGTGGGCAGGCGGTGCATGATCTGATGCGCGCGCAGGAGGTTGCGTTATTACAGCCGCTGCTGGATGCGGTGGCGGCGCGCAATTCGGTGCGGATGCTGGGACCGACCACCGCGCAGCACCGCGCGCCGACAGTGGCGATGGCCCTGCCGCGCCCCGCCGCCGAGGCCGCTGCCGCACTGGCACCGCATGGGATCATGGCTGCGGGGGGAGATTTCTACGCGGTGCGCGCGCTGGAGGCGATGGGTATCGACCCGGAGCAGGGCGTCTTGCGTGTGAGTTTCACCCATTACACCAGTGTAGAAGAAGTGACCCGTCTGATCGAGGCGCTCGACCGCGTTCTTTAGCGCAGGCAATCTGATCCGGAGTTTCTGCCCAGACGTATCTTTATAAAAGACCACCAGAGGTTCTGATCTTGAGCACATCACCGGTAATTCTATGGCTGCGGCGCGATCTGCGCCTGAGTGATCACCCTGCGCTGACGGCTGCGGCCGAGAGCGGGCGGCCTGTTATTCCTGTGTTTATCCACGATGCACAGGTCGCCGCACTGGGGGCCGCGCCGAAGTGGCGTCTGGGTCTGGGGCTTGAACATTTTGGCGCGCGCCTTGCACAGAAGGGCAGCCGTCTTGTTCTGCGCGAGGGGTCTGCGCTTGAGGTGTTGCAGGCGCTCATTGCCGAGACCGGCGCGGGCGCGGTTTATTGGTCGCGCCTTTATGATCCGGAGGCTGTGGCACGCGACACGGCCGTGAAGGCGGCGCTGAAAGAGGCGGGTATCGAGGCGCGGTCGTTCGGCGGTCATCTGATGTTCGAACCATGGACCGTAGAGACCAAGACGGGCGGTTACTACAAGGTCTACACGCCGTTCTGGCGCATGGTGAAGGACCGCGATGTTGATGCGCCGCTTGCAGCACCCGCACGCGTGACCGCGCCGGAGCGCTGGCCCGAAAGCGCTGATCTGGCCACTTGGCAGATGGGGGCCGCCATGAACCGCGGCGCTGCAGTCGTGCGGCCCTTTGTGCGGCTGGGAGAAGAGGCCGCACAGGCGCGGCTTGGCGGCTTTGTTTCGCAGATCGTGGCGGGCTATGACAGCACCCGCGACCAACCTGCCGTGGACGGCACATCTGGCCTTTCAGAAAACCTCAGCCTTGGCGAAATCAGCCCGCATCAATGCTGGCACGCGGGGCTTCGGGCTTTGCACGAGGGCAAGGCGGGGGCCGAGACCTTTCTCAAGGAGTTGGTCTGGCGCGAGTTTGCCTATCATCTGATGCACCACACGCCGCGTATTCTGAACGAGAACTGGAAAGAAGACTGGAACGCCTTTCCGTGGAACACGGATGAGGACGCGGCACGGGTTGTGGCGTGGAAACAGGGGCGGACGGGGATACAGTTTGTGGATGCGGCCCTGCGCGAGATGTATGTGACGGGGCGGATGCATAACCGCGGCCGCATGATCGTTGCCAGCTATCTGACCAAGCATCTGTTGACGGACTGGCGGATCGGCTTGCGGTGGTTTGAAGACTGTCTGATCGACTGGGACCCTGCCAGCAACGCTATGGGATGGCAGTGGTCGGCAGGCTCGGGGCCCGACGCGACCCCCTATTTCAGGGTGTTCAACCCGGTCACGCAGCTCGACAAGTTTGACAAGGACAGGGCGTATGTAAAAAGGTGGATCGCGGAAGGCCGGGCCAAACCCTCCGATACCGCGCTGGCCTATTTCAAGGCGATCCCGCGCCGTTGGCGCCTTGATCCTGCAGACCGTTACCCCGATCCGGTTGTGGCTGCGGACGCAGGTCGCAAAGTCGCTTTGCAGGCTTATGAAAACAGAGGCTTTTGAAAGTCTTGATCGCCGCCCTACCTGTGGCTTAATGAATGATGAACACCCCCAATAAGAACGAGCATCGCCCCTATGATCCTGACTTCCACCGATGGCCAGAAAAACCTGCCGCGCTATTTCGCCCAAAGCTTTGCGGTCGCGCAGAACATCCAGGCCGGCCGGCTTGATATCGTGCTGCCCGACGGGCGCAGATTCTCTGCCAGTGGTCGCGTGCCGGGCCCGATTGCTGTGCTTGAGGTGCATAACAACGATCTTTTCGCGCGCCTGATCCGAGAAGGCTATGTGGGGTTTTCCGAAGCCTATATGGATGGTTGGTGGTCAACGCCTGATCTGCAGTCCTTCATGGACCTTGTGAACACCGATAACGAAGAGATGTACAACGGCTATCCGGGGCAGAAGCTGGTGCAGATGTATGAAAAGCTGCGGTTCTGGCTGCAACGTAACCACCGCGCGCAGGCGCGCAAGAATATCAGCTATCACTATGATCTGGGCAATGATTTCTACCGCTTGTGGCTGGATGACACGATGACCTATTCTTCGGCGCTGTTCAGCAGCGGTCAGGAAAGTTTGGAAGCGGCGCAAACTGCGAAGTACAAGCAAATGGTCGATGAAATGGGCGCACAGCCCGGCGACCATATTCTTGAGATCGGCTGCGGCTGGGGCGGCTTTGCGGAATATGCGGCGAAAGAACGTGGATTGAAGGTAACGTGCCTGACGATCAGTGAAGAGCAGTTCAAATATGCGGTGGACCGGATCGAAAAGGCCGGTCTGACGGATCTGGTGGATTTCAAGTTACAGGACTACCGCGACGAGAGCGGTCTTTATGACGGGATTGCCAGTATTGAGATGTTCGAAGCTGTGGGCGAGAAGTACTGGCCGGTGTATTTCGACAAGGTGAAAGAGCGGCTCAAACCGGGGAAATCGGCGACGCTTCAGATCATCACGGTGGCCGATCACCGCTGGGAGGCCTACCGCAGCGATGTGGACTTTATTCAGAAGTACATCTTCCCCGGGGGCATGCTGCCCAGCCCCAGCGCGCTGCGCGACGAGGTGGTGCGCGCGGGTCTTGGCGTCGAAAACTCCGTCGAATTCGGACAAAGCTATGCGATCACGCTCAAGCGCTGGCATGAGACCTTCAACGAAAAGTGGGACCAGATCAGCAAAATGGGCTTTGACGACAGGTTCCGGCGCATGTGGAACTACTATCTGACGTCCTGTGCGGCTGCTTTCGAGACCGCAAACTGTGATGTGACGCAGATCACCGTAAAGCGGCCAGCTTGATCTAGAATCCTCAAAAATGCCTCAAACCGACCCTGATTGTGTCAATAATCGAGGGTAATCGTCGCTACAGGAAGCTCCAGCCAATTCAGGAGTCCAGAGGTTTAGAGCACGAGGATTCGTCATGCCTGACGCAGCAAAATTAATTGCCGCCCTGTTCATAGGCGGTATCGCCTATGTGGCCTCACTACTGATCATTCCGCTGATGCCAGAGAGCACGGAATTTGGAAGCTTTGTTTACGTAAACACCATAATCGGCATCGCCTGCGGGTGGATGGTCATGGGGAAACGCGCAGGGCGCGGGATCACTGCGGCCATCAACAACGGATTGGGCGGATCGCTGGTGCTGGTCATCTGGGGCTTGTTCATTCACTCCTGCTATCAAATGTTCGACCGGGCGATGGACAACTGGTACAACGGTGCGTTCACCGCGCTTGCCGCGATATTCCAGTTCATGGCCGAGTTCGCGTTGGTCATCATTGATCCAGTTGTAATCCTGTGGCTCGTGGGCGGGGGCATTATTGCCGGGCTTGCCACAGAATATGCTTGGCGCACCTGGCGCTAAAGGGTAGGTGGCGGGTATGATCCCGCCTCTCTTTCTTTTCGGAACTCTGAGACATCTGCCTTTGCTTGAGGCGTTGATCGGTGACACCTCGGGTCTGGACATTGTGCCGGCAGAGATGCCGGGTTTTGCCGTTCTGGGTGTGGCAGAGGGCCCGTTTCCCATGATTGTCACTCAGGCGGATGCTGTGACCACGGGCGTGCTGGTTTCCGGGTTGCAACCCAAAGACATTGAAAAGCTGGACTTCTACGAGGGTGCCTTTGGCTACGTGCTGAAACCGGTGTCGCTGTCTGATGGAACCGAGGCTCAGGCTTACTTTCCGCCGCCTTCCAAATGGACGCCGCTGGGGCCGTGGGATTTCGAGGCGTGGGAGCGCGACTGGGCGCAGATCAGTGTTATGGCGGCCACTGAGGCCATCGGCTATCTGGGTGAAAAATCGCCGCAGGACGTGGCGGCGATGTTCGAGATGATCCGGGCGAGGGCGGCGTCGACGCTGAATGCGCAGACCAGTTGCCACGGGGCGGATACCTTGCAGGGACGTGTCGACATTTCTGCGAGACGCAGGCCCTATGCGCGCTATTTCGCGGTGGACGAATTCGACCTGCGTCACGCTCGTTTTGACGGGCAAATGTCGCCAGAGGTGTCGCGCGCGGTCTTTCGCGCCCCTGATGCGACGCTGGTGCTGCCCTATGATCCGCACCGCGACCGCGTGCTGCTGGTCGAACAGATCCGGATGGGGCCTCTTGCGCGGGGCGACCGCAGTCTGTGGCAACTGGAAGCGGTTGCGGGGCGGATCGATGCGGGCGAAAACCCCCAGACAGCCGCCCGCCGCGAGGCGATGGAAGAGGCCGGCGTGACCCTTGGCGCCCTGCATCCCGTAGGCGAGGTATATTGTTCGCCCGGCAATTCGTCGGAATTTTACTATCTGTTTGTCGGTCTTGCGGACTTGCCCGATGCGTCGCAGGGCGTAGGTGGGCTGGCGTCCGAAGATGAAGATATCAGGTCGCATCTACTCAGCTATGATGACCTGATGCAGATGTGCGATGACATGGCGGTTGCCAATGCGCCGTTGCTCATTTTTGCCTTGTGGCTTGCCCGGAACAGGGCACGTCTGAAAGAGCAGGCGGGGGCTTAGACGGCTCTATCTTGAGGATTAGGTCGCAAGTTGATCTGCAATGGCTTGAGGTCGGCTTAGCGCCCCGATACACCTGTGTTCATCATTGCAGAAGGGGGCGGCGTTGATGCGCGTTACGGAGAATCTAGAAAATGCGATTGGTAACACGCCGCTGATCCGGTTGCGCGCCGCAAGCGAGGCAACAGGCTGCGAGATTTTGGGCAAAGCTGAGTTCATGAACCCCGGCCAGTCGGTTAAGGACAGGGCCGCGTTGTTCATCATCAAGGATGCGCTTGCAAAGGGGATGTTGCGTCCGGGCGGTACCATTGTCGAAGGCACGGCGGGCAACACTGGCATTGGCCTTGCGCTGGTCGGCGCATCCATGGGTTTCAGGACTGTCATTGTCATTCCAGAGACCCAAAGTCAGGAAAAGAAGGATATGCTGCGTCTGGCGGGGGCTGAGTTGATCCAGGTGCCTGCTGTGCCCTATGCCAACCCCAACAATTACGTGAAATATTCGGGCCGTCTGGCTGAGCGTCTGGCGCAGTCCGACCCCAATGGAGCGATCTGGGCGAACCAGTTTGACAATGTGGCCAACCGGCAGGCCCATGTGGAAACGACCGGCCCTGAAGTATGGGACCAGACCGACGGCAAAGTGGATGGCTTTATCTGCGCTGTCGGTTCAGGCGGGACACTTGCAGGCGTTGCAGAAGCGCTGCAGCCACGCGGCGTGCGCATGGGGCTTGCAGATCCGGAAGGCTCGGGTCTTTTCAAGCTGTACACGGGGCAGGAGGCGGGCGGCAACTCCATCACCGAAGGGATCGGGCAGGGGCGCATCACCGCCAACCTTGACGGTTTTGAGCCTGATGTCTGCTACAAGATACCGGATTCCGAGGCGTTGCCCATCGTCTTTGACCTTTTGCAGAACGAAGGGCTCTGCCTGGGCGGTTCCTCGGGGATTAACGTGGCCGGCGCGATGCGTATGGCGCGCGACCTGGGGCCGGGCCATACGATCGTGACCATCTTGTGTGACTACGGAACGCGCTATCAGTCCAAGCTCTTCAATCCGGAGTTTTTGACCAGCAAGGGTTTGCCGGTGCCTGCGTGGCTTGACCGTGCGCCTGCAAGCATCCCCGGCGTGTTTGAGGATGCAGAATAATGAGCGCACTTCGCGCCATTTTTCTTGCGACGCTCTTGGTGTGTTGCGCCGCCTTGTCTTTGGCTCAGGAAACGCCGAGATCTGGCGATGATCCACTTTACCCGTTCTGGGAAGAAGTTGCCGAAAACGCTGAACTGGCAATCGATAACGCTGAAAACAGCACCACGGATGATCTTGAGGTGTTGCGGTCGCGGTTGGCGAGTTTCCGCAATGAATTCGGAAAGGAACGCAACGCGAATGCGGACCGGATCGGCAATTTGCGCTCGCAGATCACGGCACTGGGCGAAATTCCGGAAAGTGGCATAGAGCCACCGGAGATCACTGCGAAACGTGCGGACCTGGAAGCGGAGCTGGACACTTTTCTTGGCCCGGTACGTGTGGCCGATGCAGCCTTTGAACGGGCAGATGGTCTGATCGGCGAAATCGACAGCATCATCCGCGAACGCAATGCAAACAGGCTGTTGTCGTTAGGTCCGTCTCCGCTGGACCCCCGCAACTGGCCTGCCGGTGTGACAGACATGGGGCGCATCGTGCAAGACTTGCGCACCAGCGTTGCAAGCTTTTCAGACGAGCGTCGTACAGAAAGGCTTCAAGATCAGCTGCCTTTGGTGATTTTCCTGACCTTGGTTGCGCTGACCTTCATCGTGAAGGGGCGTAAATGGGCAATGAATGCGATTGAGTATATGCGCGCATTCGGCGGTCGTGGTTCTGGCGTGTGGAGTTTTCTGGTCTCGCTCTTGCGGATCATTCTGCCGCTGATCGGCGTGTACATTCTGGCCTACGCCATTCGCCAGACTGGTATCCTGAGCGACAAGGTCGAAGATATCCTGACCCTGCTGCCGATCTGGGCGGGCGTAATCGTAGTATTCCGGTGGTTGGCAGAGCGTCTGTTTTCGCGCAACGAGCACGAAGCTCTTTTGCCTTTGCCAAAAGAAAAGCGCACTGCAGCACGCTTTTACATGTTTTTGCTATCGCTTTTGTTTGTGACGCGCGGCTTTCTGTCGGTGGTGTTCGAACTTGAAAACACGCTGCCCGAGACGATTGCCATCGTCGCCTTCCCTGTTGTCGTGTTGATGGGCATTGTGCTTTTTTTGATTGGGGTTTTGCTGCGCACCTACAAAATTGCCGGTGCTGGGGACGCACCGGATGATCAGCAAAACACAGGTCTGCCGCGCGTTATTCGGTTTGCCGGAAACTTCATGATCGGGGTCAGTGTCGCGGCACCGGTGATGGCGGGGATCGGCTATGCCGAAGCGGGCAATGCACTGTTGTATCCTACCGTACTTAGTCTTGTTCTGTTTGGTCTGGTACTTGTCTTGCAGCGCTTTTTTGCGGATGTATACGGGCTTGTGACCCATCAGGGGGTCGAGGCCCGCGACGGGTTGGCTGCGATCCTCATGGGGTTCTTGCTTGTCCTCGCGGCCTTGCCGTTGGCGGCTTTGATCTGGGGCGCGCGGATGGCGGACCTGACAGAGCTTTGGACGCAGTTCCTTGAGGGTTTCGAAATCGGTGGGACGCGTATCTCACCGGCTAATTTCATGGTCTTTGCGATCGTGTTTGTTGTGGGATACACAATCACCCGCTTGCTGCAATCGACGCTGCGCCAGAACGTCTTGCCAAAGACCAGTATCGACATTGGCGGGCAGAATGCGCTTGTCTCCGGTCTGGGCTATGTGGGGATTTTTCTGGCCGCCATCGTGGCTGTCACCGTGGCGGGGCTTGACCTGTCGGGCTTTGCTCTGGTGGCGGGGGCGCTCTCGGTCGGGATCGGCTTTGGTCTGCAGACCATCGTGTCGAACTTTGTCTCCGGTATCATTCTGCTGGTCGAGCGGCCGATCTCTGAAGGAGACTGGATCGAAGTGGGCGGTCAGATGGGGTATGTCAAAGATATTTCCGTTCGCTCCACGCGTATCGAGACGTTCGACAGAACGGATGTCATCGTTCCCAATTCTGATCTGATTTCCGGCACCGTCACCAATTACACGCGCGGCAACACCATCGGGCGGCTGATTGTTCAGGTGGGTGTGGCTTACGGGACCGACACCAAAAAGGTTGATGGAATTTTGCGCGAAATTGCCGAGGCGCAGCCAATGGTCATGCACAACCCGCCGCCGACGATTGTCTTTGCCGGATTTGGTGCGGATTCACTGGACTTCGAAATCAGGGCGATTTTGCGGGATGTAAACTGGATGCTGTCGGTCAAGAACGACATCAACCATGAAATCGCCGCCCGGTTTGCCGATGAGGGCATTGAGATTCCCTTTGCGCAGCGCGACGTGTGGTTGCGCAATCCAGAGACGCTGCAGCCCGGACGGCCCGGTCAGGACGAAACCTGACGCAGCCGCGTGACTTTGCGAAAGCGTTGCGCCCTTTTGCCGGGCTGCTGTGGTGTTGACGGCATAGTCACCCTGCCAGATCGTCGGCGTTCCTGTGTTGCCAAAAAGAACGTCATTTGCCTCTTGCAAAGGGATGGCTGCGCGCGCTAAACCGCGCGGACGGAGCGGTGGCCGAGTGGTCGAAGGCGCACGCCTGGAAAGTGTGTAGGCGGGAGACCGTCTCCAGGGTTCGAATCCCTGTCGCTCCGCCACTACCACATTTCATATCATTTCATCGAGCAGCATATCACATCATAAATCCTATGTTTTTATGGAATTTATGATCGTTTGACTTTTATTGGCTTTTACCAGATTGTACCCGTATATTTTCACTGAGTGGTACAGATCGTGGTATATTTGAATGGCGGCACTTAGCGGTAAGCTCACAAAAAAGCTGGTGGAGAATCTTGGGCCAGGTCGGCATGGTGATGGCGCGGGTCTTTATCTTGTGGTCGATCCATCCGGCGCACGGCGGTGGATTGTACGTGTGACCGTCAAAGGGCAGAAAAACCGCAAGGGTGCACCGCTCAGGACAGACTTCGGATTGGGTGGCGCGGATATTGTCACGCTCAATCAAGCGAGAGAACGCGCGCTTGAATATCGCAGGATGGCCAAAACAGGCTTAAACCCGCGCTTTAATGCTCAGCGTGAAATCCCGACCTTTGAGGAGATCAGCCGTCAGGTGCACATTGACCGCCTGCCGACGTGGAAAAACCCCAAGCATGGCCAGCAATGGCTGAACACCTTACGCGACTATGCCTTTCCCAAGATCGGCCGGATGCCGATTGATAGCATCGGCCAGCCTGAAGTCCTAATGTGCCTCGCCCCGATCTGGACGGAAAAGCACGAAACGGCCAAGCGTCTGGCGCAGCGTATCAAGACGGTGCTGGATGTGGCCAAGTCGAAAGGCTTCCGCTCAGGCGAAAACCCCGTGTTGGCGATACGTGATGCCAAAGTGCTGCCAAAGGTCAAAGCCAAGGTGCAGCACCATGATGCAATGCCATGGCGTGACCTGCCTGCCTTCTACGCGGATCTGGCGACGCGCAGCGCGATGGCAGCACGGGCCCTGCGGTTCACCATCCTGACAGCCAGCCGCACGTCTGAGGTGTTGGAGATGAAATGGCCGGAGGTGGATTTGGACGCGCGCCTGTGGATGGTGCCTGCCGCGCGCATGAAAGGCGGGAAAGAGCATCGCGTACCGCTCACAGACGAAATGCTGGCCATTCTGGAGCCTTTGCAGGCGATGGCGTCGGAGTATGTCTTTGAGGGGCAGAAACGACACCAGCCCTTGTCCAACATGTCTATGTTGATGTTACTGAGACGTATGCAGCAAGACAGCTATACCGTACACGGGTTCCGCAGCACCTTCCGCGATTGGGCGGCAGAGGAAGCGAACGCGCCGCGCGAACTGGCGGAGGCCGCGCTGGCGCATCAGGTGGGCTCGGATGTGGAAAGGGCCTATGCGCGGTCGGATTTGTTGGAGCGGCGGCGGGGATTGATGGAGAAGTGGTCTAGATATGCGAGGTCCATGAATGACAGGGGGCTATGACGACTATGACGACGGTCTATTCTATTGGAAGCTTTGCGACGAACTGTCAGTTGTCGATGCGGCAATACTGATAATCGGCGAAAACCCTTCTGAGCAGATTGATGTTTTCGATGCTGAAGAAGGAGTGCGTCGATACAATGACGACGGTTCTCCCAAAACAAAACAACGAAGAGACTACGCCAACTTACAGCCTGTGTTGAAAGCGCTTCGAAGCGCAATTTTGAGCAATCGACTGCGGGCGAAAGTTAGCTATCCGGCGCGAGGAGTTTACCATTATTCTCCGGAGCTAAGTGTAATGGGCGAACCTGTATACCACACAGTCAAATTAGAACTTGGAGACAGCGAAGAACAAACTGTCGTTTTTGATCATCTGGTAAGCTGTAAATCAGCGGCTGCCTTAATTCATTTGGGTGGCCCTGTCGAAGTGGCAAGAGGGGCGGATGAGTTATGGATACTAAAGGAGCCGAACTGGGATCAAACGACCGTTGCAATTGACGACCTAAAAGCGTGGCTGAGCGAGCGTGGTTTGTTTCCACTGTTCTTTTTTCCTAGTGGTGTGTCCGATGGTTTCCGCGACCCGAGCCATCCCCGCTATTCCGCAAAACTCGCCACGGCGGTTGCTGCTTGGGAGAAGGTCGATCGAGCGGCCAAACGTAAAAGCGTAAAACAGTCGTTGTCAGAATGGGTGGTGAGTAATGGTACTCAATTCGGATTGGGCAATTCGGACGGCGTTGTTTCACAAACTGCGGCAGAAGAGGTCGCTAGAATTGCCAACTGGCAAACCTCGGGTGGGGCTACGCCTACTTCGGTTGAACTTGACGATGACGATACAAACGAACCGATGGAAATAGATAATTTTGAGAAAATCCAACCTTCGAAAGGAGATTTAGATAGTGACATACCATTTTGACTATTGAAGTTTAGGTTACCTACGGTGGCAGGTTAAGCTACTAAAATAAAACAATTTAAAAGTTTTTGTGGTTGTGGCGGCAAGATGGCGATAGCGATCTTGAGTGGGTTTAAGCGCGGCTTGGGTGTCAGAAATCGCAACCTGCGGTAATATTCGAGCGCCACGGTTCAGCGCATTTTGATGTCATCCGAAACAACCCAAGAGGTTTCAACGATGGCTAACATCTTCGACTGTGAGCGAAGGTACTTTCCCGAAGACCCGGAGCTGCGGGTGCTGGGGAGCATTGAAAAACTGGCACAATGGCGGCACCGCAATGTGGGGCCTGCCTTCATCCGCATCGGGCGGCGTATCGGCTATCACGGCACCGACCTGAACGCTTATCTCGCCGCGCAACGCACCGATCCCAGCGCGGAGGTGGCGTGATGACCAACCCGTTGCTCCAGATATCACCCTTCGAAAGTGATGGTGGCCAGTTGATTGGCCGTGATCCCCGCAGTGTCCCGCCGGACGGGTGGCGGGACCGGCCCTTTGTCTCAGGGCTGAACGCGATCCGTGCGAAGTGCCTCGATTGCGCTCTGGATCCGAGTGAGGTGCGCAAATGCGTTCAGACGGATTGCCCGCTCTGGCCGCTGCGCATGGGCTGCGTGCCAAAAGGCTACAGAATGGGCGCCATGAGGCCGAAATCGTCAGACAAAGCTTTGGCGGCACCCTGTACCCACGCGCACCCTGCAGTCTTCCAAAATCAAAACGATGAGAAGGATTTCTAATGAAAAACCCCAACTCCGCTAACGGAACCGGGGCTTTTCCAGTGACATCATCTGCCACCCTCACAAGTACAGGTGATGCCACATCCGGCCCCTTTTCGCCACCGAAAAACGAAAGACGGTTCCATTGGTGCAAGCTCAGCAATTCGGTCCAGCCGCTCAAAACCCGCAACGGGAGGCTCGACCATGGATAAGGACGCACAGACCTGTCACGCACCGGTTTGGTGGTGTGCCCATGGGTAAGAGCAACAAACACAGTGAGGGGCAGTATGTGCCCCTCCCATACGCCCAGTTGAAGAGCAAGGCATGGCGCAATCTCTCGGGCCCTGCGGTAAAACTTTGGCTGGAGCTGCACACGCGCTTCAATGGTGGCAACAACGGCAAGCTGACGCTGTCCTATGCCGAGGCGGGTGAAACGCTGGGCATGGGCAAGGCCACGGTGAAGCGGGCCTATGAAGAATTGACGGCGCTTGGGTTCATCGCCCTTGTCAAAGAAGGCAACTGGTATCACCGGCGGGCGCATGAATGGCGATTGACCACCAAGCCGATACAGACCCCGAAAGGAAAGGCGCTTGCTACGAACGAGTGGCGGGACTGGCAGCCTCCAAAAACAAAAGGCGGTTCTGAAACGGAACCGTCAGCCTTCTCCATGGTTCCGCTAGAGAACCCAAAGGCCGCTCATGGTTCCATATCAGAACCCGTCAGGCCAATTTCCAAGGGTTCCTTCGGTTCTGAAACGGAACACTAATACTAACCACTCCCCTGTAGAGGAACGAACAGATGAGCAAGGACAAAAAGCCCCCTGTGAGCTTATGATTTTAGGATATGGCCCGGCGCAGGAAGCGAAAATCACGTGGCCGCAAATCAGCAGTTCTGAAGCAGACGGCACAAGCATCTAAAAGTTTGCTTATGATTTCGGAAAATATTGGAAGGTTTTTTATGGGTGGATATGGCTCAGGCCGAACAGGCCGCAAGCAAATTGCGGAGGATTGCAAATCACTTGATGTGAACCGTTTGCAGCGCGAGGGCGTCCTGAACGTCGGAGTGATGGGCAATTGGGTTTGGTTCAGTAACGGCGAGGAAGTTGGGCGCATCGGGTACAGCATGACAGACGCGGGGCTGAAACTGAACTATCGCGTCAGGTGCCATGGCAACGATTGGGAGGCCGTCACCGAAACGGTGCCCTTGACCTATGTGGCATGTCACTATGGCGGTATGCGCACCTATTTTCTGTGTCCCGGTTACGTCAATGGTCGCCACTGCGGTCGAAGGGTGGGAAAGCTGTTTGCCGGTGGGCGTTACTTTCTTTGTCGCCACTGTTATTCACTCGCTTACAGAAGCCAATCAGAAGCGGAATGTGACCGCGCCCTGAGACGGGCAAACAATACCCGCATGGCGCTTGGTGGTGAACCTGGCACCGCATATTTCATTGCGCCGAAGCCAAAGGGCATGTGGCAAAGGACATATGAACGACACTGTCAGCAGATTGCGCGCGACGAGGGCCAAGCGGACATTCTTTTCATCAGCAAGTTTACGCATTTGCTAAATGAAGAGGACCGAGAGGCAATTCTGGAAGTGCTGGAATAGGCAAGTTCGATTTGGATGCGTTAAGCCATGTGAGGAGTGTTCCCTAACCATGCGATCGCCGCCTGACTTGAAAACACTCCGAATTGTCGAGCACTAGTAGTGCAAGACATTGGTCGGCATAATCGTTTGATTGAGTACTATCCCAGCCGCAGTTATGAGAACCGCTAATGCGATTACAAATACTATAAATATTGAGGCGGTCTCCAAACGTGAAAGTGATACTTTTTCTGAATTTGGGTTGATGCTCATTGTGTTTCACCTGCTCGATTTTTTTGATTTGTGCTCAATGTGTACGTTGAATGCGCACATGTACCAATGAGCAGATTTCAGCCTGTCGGAAACGTGTTGCAACGCGGACTCAGTTTCAGTGCCGCTATCGCTGAGCACGCTGGGGTCTGTTCAGCATTTAGATCAGTGAACTGATCCTATTGCCTTCAGCAGCGCGAACCTCGATCAGACACTAGGCTCTGGACTTATAACCAAAATAATATTGTTGCCGCGAGAGCGATGGCAGATAGGAACACGATAGGGCATCTATCGTAGCGGGTCGCGACCCTGCGCTAGTCCTTCAGTCGTCCGAACATGTTCTCAATTTTATGGCGCGCTCGGTAAGCCATAGTGTCATGCGGGATGACTTCGATGCGATTCCGGCGCGATGGAAAACAGGGTTCAATGTCCCTTTCTTTCAATCCCTCTCGGAACCAGTCGGCATCGTAACCGCGATCTGCGAGCATCCATTTGGCAGCAGGCAGAGATGCAAGCAGTGCCCTCGCCCCAATGTAGTCGCTGACATTTCCCGCTGACAAAAACAACCAAACCGGACGACCCATAGCATCCGTGACCGCGTGCAGTTTGGAGTTCAAATCGCCCTTGGTGTGACCAATCAAGCGACCACGCCCCTTTTCCTTGAGACCCATGCTGCAAGCTGTTCGATGGGCCTTCAGATAGGTTGTATCGATCATCAGCGTGCCTGTTGCATCCCCTTCGGCGGCCAGTTCGCTCAGAATGCGGGCAAAGACGCCCATTCGGAACCATCGAGCCCACTGGTTGTTAAACGTCTTGTTCGACCCATCCTCAGGAGGAGCATCGCGCCAGCGCAGACCATTGCGAATGACATGGATGATGCCACTCAGCACTTTGCGGTCATCAACACGGGCCACCCCGCGTGGCTTCGGGAACAAGTGCTGTATGAGTTTCACGTGCACGTGCTCGAGCCAGAATAAGTGCGACATCGGCAATCCTCCTGCCGCCCTTGAATCACGATGCCACAATGAATGGAATCGGCCATCGCAATGACCGCTCAGCGCGGAAGGGCAGTCATCCGATAAAAAGACTCAGATGACCGCATTGAGCCCATACCGGAAGTGCTCCGTTGCCGATTCTCGCAGATGCAACAAAGCACTCGATCGAGGCATCAGTTGTAATGCAGAGAGAAAACCTGCCGTTCATGCAAGACGCAGCGGAATTTCAGGCATGTGTGACCGCCTATGCCATTGATGGAGCCTCTCAAGTCGCAGCGTTGGATCCGTTTCCAGAGGTTTCGCCGTGCAACGCCGTCGATCCGCTACGATCGGATCCAAATCAGCTACCCACGGTCCCGGGGGACTGTCTGTCTGAGATCCGTCACCGATGCGCTGCATAGGTGATGTCTCCGTGCAGGACGGCCATCACTTTGGTGGGACATCCGAGCCCGGGTCGTCGGAATTCGAAGCCCGGCGATATTCGGAGGGGGACATGCCAAACGCCGCTCGAAACGATTTGGACAAGGCTTGGGAGGAGGAAAACCCGCAGGCCTCTGCAATCTCCCGAATAGATTGCCGAGTCGTCCTCAGTAGTCTGGAGGAATGGCGCAATCGCTCCTCTTGTAGCAACTTGCTGAAGCTTGTGTCATGGGTGGAGATAAGGCGCTGGAGCTTGCGCTTCGACATGCCAAGCCTGGACGCCACGGTGCCCAGGTTGGCATCGCCACGAGGAATAGCGTTGAAGACAATATGGCGAATGGGTTCGATACCACGGTTCTTCATCGATCCACTGCTGGCGTCCTGCAAAACAGTGCTTTCCACAAACCATCCGCTCTTGATGTCGGCGACGAGCCAAGCTGCAGGAAAGGACAACTTCATACGCCCGTCCATCGACCGGACGCACTGTCGGCGGGGCAGAATGTCGTCCGGCATGGCATTTGGCTCCGGCAGGGTAGCCGTTAAGTCCGTAAGATCCGCCTCACCGACCGCGTCGCGAAAAATCGTGATCCATGCGGCAGCGTTCATGGTTTCCACCTTCGAGATATCCACTTTGAGGCTGGGTAACCTTCGGATCTCAAGGGTCGCGTGCGCGCCATCGCATTGCGTTACATACCATCCGTTTTCCTGCGTCGACTTGAAAATGATCTGGCACCGAACGAGGAACTCTCCGACTGTCCGCGACGCCCTGCGGGCTTTGACGAGGGCAGGCACGCCCTGCCGCGCAGCGGTTCGGCCAACGCGCGCGGCAAAGCAAGGATCGCCGATCTGTGCCGTCATGTGATCGAACAAGGCATGGTAGAATTCGGCGAAGAGGACGTCGCCCGCGTCAAGCGACGCCGGCGGCGGCAATCCGACTGCGAGGCACGCCGCATGGCCGTCCCCGCCTTCCTCTTCGAAGCAACGCAGCAGATTCTGGATGACGAAGCCGCGTGTGGTAGGGATCTTCGCGGACATGGAACCTCCAATGCCGCTAAGACGTAAAGTGTGAGTGGGCGGCGTGTCCTGGGGCGACAAAAAAATCTTCTGGCCGGCACATTAGGACACGTAATTCTGGCACAACTTCACCTACAAAGGAAGCTGAATTACCGGCGCCGCCATCCAAGTGGCATGCGCTCGCTAAATTGGTTCGTGAGCACGCTGCTTGTACCGCAGCTTGTTTCCCCGGTGGTAGCAGACGGCTTCTGATTTGCGTCGCGTAATTTGCTTCCGACCGCCCGGCTCGGGCGTATGGCTGATCAAGAAAGGACCAATAACGATGAAAAGACGTCACTTCCTCAAAGGCGCCACAAGCGTCGGCACCCTTGCCTTGGGAGCCGCCGCCGGCCTTCTGCCGGCCCGTGCCCGCGCGCAGGCCAGCACTCAGACGCTAATCACAAATGTCCGGGTCTTCGACGGCAAGTCAGACGCCCTTACGGAGGCGACCTCGGTCCTGATTGAGGGCAACAAGATCAAGAGTATCGCGCCAAATCTCGATGCGACCGCAGATGCGGCCCGGATCGACGGCGGCGGCCGGGTTCTGATGCCGGGCCTCTCGGACATGCATGTGCATTTGATGTGGAACCTCGGCCCGTTCGAACTGCTGGGCGCCCGTCCAGACTACGTCGCCGCTCTGGCGCTCAAGGAGGCCGAAGCCACGCTGATGCGCGGCTACACTTCCATCCGTGACACCGCCGGCGGCATCCAGGGCGTCGCGCAGGCCATCGACCAAGGTCTCTTTCCCGGCCCACGGCTTCAGGGGTCCCACGCCGCGCTGACGATGACGGCAGGGCATGGAGACTACCGCAACCGCAACGTGGCCCTCGACAGGTTTGGAGGCCCGATGGAAACCGAAGCCGAGAAACTCGCGGTCGTGCGCAATGCCGATGGTATCCCGGATGTTCTTGCGGCGTCGCGCGACAGCTTCCGGCAGGGGGCCAACTTCGTGAAGATGTTCGTGGGGGGCGCTGTCTCGGGGCTCTATGACCCGCTCGACATCGCCGAATACTCGCCGGAGGAGATTGCTGCCGCCGCCGGTGAGGCAAAGCGTTGGAACACGTATCTTGCGGTGCACACCTACACGGATTTCTCGACCAAGACCGCACTTGAGCAGGGCGCCATGTCCATAGAGCACGGCAACCTGATGTCGGAGGCGACGATGGAGCTTCTGGTCCAGAAGGGCGCTTGGCTGTCCTCGCAGACCGGCGTGTTCCTGACGCCGCTTCCCGACGGCTTCACCGACGCCCAGCGGGCGCGCGGGAAACAGGCGGCGGACGGACTCGACCAGATGTTCACTGTGGCCAAGCAATACGGGGCCAACATCGCGCTCGGCAGCGACATGGTTGGATCGCCGGCGGTGAAGGCCACGCAGGTGAGCGAGTTCACCGCCCGCACAGCGTGGTTCACGAATGTCGAGATCCTGAAACAAGCGACATCTCAGAACGGCAAACTCTGGGCGATGTGCGGCCCGCGCAACCCCTATGGCGACACGCCGATCGGGGTGATCGAACCCGATGCCTACGCGGACCTGCTGATCATGGAGGGAAATCCGCTCGAGGACACCTCGGTGCTGACCCGGCCGGAAACCAACCTAAGCGTGATCATGAAGGACGGGCAGATCTATAAGAACACCCTGTGATAAGCCGCGCGCGCGATGCGCCGATGGCGAGAGCAGGGATCGTGACGGTCGCTGAACGCGACTGTCTCGGAAACTTGATGACAGGGCAGAGGCAAATATTGGTGCAACAGCGACAGGCAGAAAAGTCCGCAACTCGGTCACAGCTGGAAATTTGCTCAGCGTCCGCTGTCGCGCTAAGCGGCCATACGTGGCTGAAAGATCGCGTTTTCGGTTCCGAACGACTGCTCAACAACGCTTAGCCGTCAACCGACCAAAATACTCAGATGACCGCTGGGAGCCCGCAGCAGTCATAAGCAGATGTAGTACCAGCAGTTATTAGTCCGCCGCATAGCTCCCTGAGTTGCGTTTTTG
>CANMWT010000008.1 GCA_947501635.1 uncultured Roseobacter sp. | reverse complement strand
TTATGTCGTTTGATTCCCATTTTTGATCCTCCGTTTCCTAACTATAGGGGCGGACCGATTCAAAGGGGGAGGATCAATTCTTTTCATTCCTCGCAGTGGGTGTCACAAATACACCATGTCAAAGAAGACCCTCAACAAAGACAACCTCACGGCGCTGGGCCCAGAGCGTCTGGCGGATCTGTTGCTCGAGGTCAGTACTGGCAGTGCCGAGATCAAACGCCGACTGCGGCTTGAATTGAGCCACAACCTTGGCCCGCTGGAACTCTCCAGGGACGTGCGCAAGCGGCTCGTGTCGCTCCGCAAATCGACCAGCTTTGTCGGCTGGCGCAGGCGCAAATCCCTGATCAAAGACCTCAGAACACAGCTGGACATGATCACGGAAAAAATTGCACCTGAGGAACCGACAGAAGCCTTTGAATTGCTGTGGCAGTTCATTGAACTGGCACCCTCTGTCTATGAGCGGGTGGATGACAGTCGTGGCGATGTCGGTGATGTCTTCCGGGAAGCACTGATGCGATTTGAAGACATCGGTCCCGGAGCCGTGCTGGATCCAACGGCTTTGGCATCCCGGGTTTGGGATGCCTTGCGCGGTAACGGATACGGAGAGTTTGACGGGATCATTGGGCTTCTTGCGCCCACGCTGGGTGACGACGGTTTACGGGCACTCAAAGACTTGGTCGAAGCCTATAGCGAAACCCCCGCAAAAGAGTCGCTCGAGGATCATGAAGCCCTCCAGTTTCTACGTGAGCTGCGCAGCGACAGCGGCAACTATGCGAGGGATCAGCAAGACCGTCTGGTTAAGATGTGTTTGCAGGAAATCGCAGAAGCGCAGGGCGACACAGACGCGTATATTGCTCAATATTCAGCCTGTGATTTGGCGCGTCCCGACATCGCCGCCGAGGTCGCACACCTTTTGCTGTCGCAAGGACAGGCCGCTGATGCGCTGAACACCCTGACTGCTTCAGACCTGACCGGACGCGCGCTTGGCCAACGGGAATGGGATGCGGCGTATATTGACTGTCTGATCGCGCTTGATCGGATTGAAGATGCTCAGGCCCATCGCTGGGCCCGCTTCGAGGAGACGCTCAATCCGGACCTCTTGCGGGACTATCTCAAAGTCCTGCCAGATTTTGATGACATTGAGGTAGAGGATCGCGCAAAGGCCAAGGCTCTGGAGTTTGAAGACCTGCACCTGGCATTGATGTTCTTCCTAGATTGGCCGGACCTATCCTGTGCCGCGCGCCTGATCGAGAGCCGCGCAGAGGAACTCGACGGTGATCTCTACCACATTCTGACGCCTGCCGCGGATGCCTTGCGGGAAAAGTATCCGCTGGCGGCAGTTCTGCTGTGGCGCGCGATGATTGAGTATGCGCTGAGAGAAGGTCGCTCAACCCGCTATGGTCATGCTGCCGATCACCTGATGGACTGTGCGGCAGTGGATGGTGAGATCAGCGATTACGGCCTTTTCGCGCCGCATCTGAGCTATCTTGCGCACTTGCACAAGCAGCATGAGCGAAAGACCTCCTTTTGGCAGAAGGTGCCCTAAGGTACGGAACGGCTGTGCCATGTGCTGACACGTCACAATGCAACTAACCGCGTTTTCGCGTGTTATCGCTGAAACGACAAAGAGGAAAATGACATGGATAAGACACTGTTTATCACAGGTGCCTCAACCGGTATCGGTGCAGCTACGGCGCGTGCGGCTGTCCAAGCCGGGTGGAGCGTAGGCCTGTTCGCGCGCTCCAAAGACAAGCTAGAGGCTCTGGCAGAGAGCCTCGGCGACAAGGCGATAGTATTACCGGGCGACGCAACGGATCTGGATAGCCAGCAGAGTGCGATGGAAACATTCGCCACCGAGGCAGGCGGTATCGACGCGGCCTTTGCGAACGCTGGTATGGGTCTTTCTGCAGCAGGTACCGACGCCGGCGATCCCGAAGAATGGGAGCAAATGATCCGCCTCAATATCCTCGGGGTGCTTTGGACCGTGAAGGCTGCGATGCCATATCTCAAAGAACGAAAAGGCCACTTGCTGCTGACGGGGTCAGCGGCCGGGAGGCGCCATATATCCGGATCCGTTTACGGCGCCTCTAAGTGGTTCGTGCATGGTTACGGTGGGAACCTGTCAGAGGAGATGAAGTGTTTCGGTGGGCGTTGCACTGTGGTGGCTCCCGGCATGGTGGACACACCCTTCTTCGACACGCCGAAACCAGACAAGCTCCAGCCCGAAGATGTGGCTGATGCAGCGATGCATGCTCTGAACGCTGACCCAAGGTGTGCGGTGAACGAAATCTTCCTGATGCCTACGCAGTAGGATTTGCGCTGATCCTATCGGATAAAACCCGATTGATCCGGCGGGGCGAATACGAATGAGTTCGTTCCCGCCGGCAGAGTGACATCGCACCCTCGCGTCTCAAGTGAGCAAGGTTCTACGATGCGGCACCGTTGAATTGCTCCCAGGCATCAAGCGCCTGTGCCGCGTACATGAGCGAAGGTCCTCCGCCCATATAGATTGCCACTCCGAGCATCTCTTCAAATTCTGCACGTGAGGTGTCGAGTTTCACCAACGCTTTTGTGTGAAAGCCGATGCACCCGTCACACCGCAAAGCTATGGCTATGCCCATTGCAATGAGTTCCTTGGTTTTCTCGTCAAGCGCGCCTGCGGCGCATGCGCCCTGAGCCATGCCCGAGAAACCCTTCATGGTGTTGGGAATGTCTTTTCTCAAAGTGCCGATCTGCTTTGAAATCGCGTTCGTCAAGTTGGGGTATGATGTTGAACTCACTGCTAATCTCCTTTTTGGTAACCCTATTCGTTTCTGGCTATCCGCTGCGCAATCGAGGGGCCATGATCTTGGTCAATGTACAGCGCATGGCTTTGCGCAGTTGTGCGGTTCTAAGCTGCGGAACCCCAATCACACCGATTAGAGATCCGGAAAGTCAGCATAAACGAGGGCGTGATCACTTGCATGGCTTTGGGTCTGCTGTGCGGCATGAGAACTAAGAGTACCAGGTTCAGACAGGTATCGGTTCATTCCGGTTCGGACAATGTGCGGAACGAGCCTAGGATATTCCTGTGCCAACCGCGGCGATAGGAAAATACGGTCTGGCCGAGAGTGAACATGCGTGTCCGGAACTTCGAAGGTCCAGTCATTGCCGCGTGGCAGACGATCCAACAGGTCCTCTGAAAAGCCTTGCTTCAACGGTGCGAGCGCCGATGCGTTCGAGCCATGGCCCCAGGAAGGCTCATTGAAACCTCCCAAAATCATCCATCGCTCGTCTTTTGAGTTTGGAAAACTGCTTTCGACAATCTTCCGGACAGCGCGGGCCTCGGCCTTCCGGACAATCTGCGCCTTGTCCACATCCGGATACAACAGAAGAGTCACGACGCCTTTGCAGGGTAGCTCAAATCTGGAATAAGAAAGCGCATCTCCTTGGAGGAAACACTAGCGTCATGGTGATACCTTAAGCCGTCATTCAGATTGTTCGGGCCCGCTTTTCAAGGTGCTCCACGGTTTCTGCCCACGTGGAAGCCAATTCATTACTTGAGATGGTATCCCCGCTCTCCAAGTCGTGGAGTTGGGTTTCTAAACCGGCAAGCGTGGCGTGAAGCGATTTTGCCCCAAGCAATGCCGCGGATCCCGCAGCATGGTGCACTTTGCTGCGAAGGTCCTGTGGCACCTGTCCTCCGTCAATTTCCGCGATGATCCGCGCCACATCGTTTTCCATTTCGCTCAGAAACTTTTCTATTAATGCGCTGGTTTTTTCTTCGCCCAAAGTGCTCGCCAGTTCGTTCAGGTGTATGTGGTCTATGATCTCACCGGCAGGGTCGGGCGCGGACATGCCGGAATTATCCGCCGACCGGCTTTGGTTGTCTGAAATGCCCTGGAGAATGTCGCGCAGTTTTTGACGGGACACCGGTTTCGTCACAATGTCATTCATCCCCGCAGCCAGAAACCGTTCTTTTTCGGCTGGCATGGCATGAGCGGTCAGAGCAATGATGGGCACGGCTTGCCCCTTTGCCTCACTCTTTCTGATCGCTTTGGTGGCTTCCAGCCCGTCCATGACGGGCATTGAGATATCCATAAGGATGAGATCGTAGGTTGAAGCCTGCGCGCTTTGTAGCCCTTGCTCTCCGTCCACTGCCTCGTCGACGTGGTGGCCGTCTTTTTCCAGCAGATCCCGCACGACGATCCGGTTGATCCGGTTGTCCTCGACGACCAGTATTTTCATCGGAGACAGCTTGGGCATTTCCGGTATTTCGCTCTGGGCGGTTCCGGCGTGTAGCGACGTGGTTTCAACGGTCTCTGCCGGCAGCGGCAGGTGGACCCAAAAGCTGCTGCCTGTAGCTTCCGCACTGTCGAGGCCAACCTCTCCGCCCATGGCCTCGACCAGTCGTTTAACGATAGCCAGACCCAATCCGGTGCCGCCGACTTCACGGGAGTAGGAGGCATCGAGTGTCACGAATTCCTCGAAGATGCGTGCGCGATCCTCTTGGGCAATGCCGATACCGGTGTCGGTTACGCGAAATCCGACCATCTTCGTCTCGGGCACATGTTTCGCTTCGACTGTGATCGACCCGTTGCGCGTGAACTTGATCGCGTTTCCGATGAGGTTGAGAATAATCTGGCGCACGCGCGTGGGGTCGCCGCGCACAAAATCGGCCATCTCAGTGTCTACGATTTGCACAAGGGTATTGCCGCGGTGTTCGGCAACGCTGCGCTGGCTTTCCACCAATTCGCTGATCAATGCGCGCACGGAAAAAACCGTGTCGGCCACTTCCATTTTGCCGGCCTCGGCGCGGGATATCTCCAGAACGTTGTCCACATGGTGCAGCAAAAGCTTGCCCGAAGCGCCGATGATCCCGATGTATTCCTTTTCCTTAGCAGAGAGGTTTGAGGGATCAATGAGTTGCAACGTTCCCAGCATACCATTCAGCGGCGTGCGCATTTCGTGGCTCATAACCGCGATCAGATCCGCTTTTGCCTTTTCGCCCGCAACAGCGTCGTCGCGCGCCTTGATCAGATCCTGTTCTGCCTCGATCCGTCTGGAAATATCACGCAGGAACGACACAAAAATCTCGCCTTCCTCTGAGTCCGCGCTCGCGATGGACAACTCGACCGGGAATATCTCTCCGTTCTTGCGCCGCGCTTCAAGCTGGACACGGCCTTTGCCGATCACATGCTTCACACCGGTTGTGCTGTAGCGCTCCATGCCGCTCCGGTGCGCGTCTTTCAGGTGGTCCGGAACGATGACGTCTTCCATCTGCCGCCCAACCACCTCTTCGCGCGTGTAGCCGAAAATTTGCTCTGCAGCGCCGTTGAAGTCGATGATCGCGCCACTTTTGTTGACGGCGACCACCGCATCCAGAGAGGTCGAGACAATTGCTGCCAGTCGCGCCCGTATCAGGCTTTGTTCGACAGTGCGAAGCTGTGATCTTCTGAACAGATAGACAAGCAACCCAAGCATCACGATCAGAATGAAAAAGAAAGCCAAAATCATGATTGCTGCCAGATTGAGCGTTTCGGCGGTTTGGGTGCGTTGGGTGTCCGATACGCGTGACAGGACGCTGACCCCTTTCATATTGAAGTTCCGGACATCGTTTCTGATTTCGGATGTCATTGTCCTCAGGCGCGGCAGCGCATCACGCAGGGTTTGATCGTCGCTATCTATCAATGTGACGGAATTCTCCAGATAGTCTTCGATCGATCCCAGCGCCAATCCCATTTCCGGATCTTTGCGTACCTCGTCAAAGAGGGGGCTCGTCGACAGGGTGTGGGCGCGGCTGTAGAAAATGTCAAAACGGGTCCGGACTGTTGAGACAGGCACAGCGGGGTCGGCGATTGCATCTGATATGGTCGCCTGCAACGCCAGCAGTTCGACATCAGATTGCGCAAGCGACCATTGAACGCTGTCGGAATTCGCGGTGGCCAGCGCGCCGATCTTGTCGCGGATCAGGCGGTTCATCTCGAAGAGCACGACAAATGTGATGACCACAAACAGAAGTGCCGCGACGGAGAAAAGTCTTGTCCGCCGCCTTAGTGCCTTTGACGGATTGCCCGGGCGTGTGGTGGTGTCGGCGCGGTTGTTCAGGGGAGTACCTCGATGCGGTCTAGCTGCCAGATGCTGCGCGAATAGATGAGTTCGGACTGATATTCTGGATTATTATCATAAGGATAAACGATCCATAGCGGTCCTTTTTCGCGCAGGCTCATTTCCGCTCCGTTGCGGCGAAACGCGATGATGGGCCCGCTCTCAACCGCGTCGCTGACCGGAATTTCCACAGCATAATCGTTGACGGCTGATGCGCTTAGCGTTCCGCTGTCGACTCCGAGCGCTTTAAGGAGACCTTGCAGTTCCACGCCAACAAAGGTTTGCACGCCTTCCGTCCAGATGGTGGTCGTCTTGAAGGTTGTTGCGCCAAGCTCTTCAAGCATTGCCATATCGAAAGCCGCGGCGCTGTCCGTGTTGGTAACCTTAATGTCGCCTGATACAGTCAAAACGATTTCTCCGGCAGGATCGCCAAGCCCGTCCGCCAGCGCCTGACTACCGGACCAGCCCGCGAAGGTAACGCAGGCACAGATCAGGGTGGCCAATTGTTGCAGTCTTTTCATGTTTCGGCTCCGTTGCTCATGTTGCGCCCGTTTTGTCATGGAAATGGCTGTGCGTCATCCGGTCAAAAGGATTGGCAACTATCCTTTCGGATAGGTTTGGTATGCCAATGCCGGTTTTTGTCTCATTTTAAACCCGTTGAGTTGTTAAGGGTTGTGGTGCTAACCACAGTTTACAGCGCGCCAAGGGTGAGTTGCCGACAGGTGCGGCTAAACACTTTATAAGTTGGCGACAACAGTCATTATGCGGGATGTGTGACATGCGGGTATTAATAGCGGATGACCACGACCTCGTGCGCGAAGCCATCGGCGCGTTTCTGGTTGCCGAGGGCGATTGTGAAGTTGCCACAGCCGGCACGTTGGCCGAAGCTTTAAACCTGGTCAAAGATCAAGGTGTGTTCGATCTGGTCATGCTGGATTATAACATGCCGGGCATGAATGGTCTTGATGGCCTGCAGAAGATGATTGCAGAGAACCAGAGCAATCCGGTCGCCATTATCTCCGGTACGACGACAAAGGCTCTTGCCGAAGAAGCGATTTCGCTCGGTGCTGCCGGATTCGTTCCCAAAACACTTGGCGCGAAGTCGATGATCAGTGCGGCCCGCTTTATGGCCGCGGGCGAGATTTATGCGCCTTTTAACTTCATGCAAAAAAAGTCCGAGAAATCCGGCGATTTGCTGACAGACCGCGAACTTGAAGTGCTTCATGGTATTTGCCGCGGTCAGTCCAACAAGGAAATCGCACGGGATTACAACCTGCACGAAGCAACCGTGAAGCTGCACGCCAAGACGCTCAGCCGCAAACTGGGGGCGAAAAACCGGACCCACGCCGCGATGATCGCCCGCGACAGAAATCTGGTTTAAGGCTTCAAGCGGGTTCCGGTATTCGGTGACTGCAAGCGCCAGTAATCCCGTGCCGTTTGGGTGCGCGTCCTACCCGAAAGGATAGAGGCCGCTAGCCAACTGGCCGCGCGCTTCGCCGGTTGCGCAGCGGACAAGTCTTTGGCCGCTCAAGTATAGATGTGAACGTCAATTGGAGAGTTCACATGATTACTTTGCTTAACGCCGCACCGGACACCGGAAACCAGGGTGTCAGCGCCCTATGCCATTCTGTCGTCGCCGGGCTGATGCGTCGCGGAGCAGGCCGCATGACGATTGCGGATCACGGCCGCGGTCTGCGTCAGGCAAACTGGGGCTATACAAGCGTTGACCTTGTTGGCCTGACCCACAACCGCCGTTTCTGGCGCAGCGATAGCTTGCGGACGGCACGGGCAATGGGGCGGATCGGTGGTGGGGTCAATGCGCCCGCGCGGACGATCAGAGGCTCCGCGGCTGTACTGGATATTTCGGGCGGCGACAGTTTTACCGACATATACGGGCGCAAACGGTTTGAGGCGATGGCGCTGACCAAGCGTATGGCGCTTGATGCAGGCGTGCCGCTGATCCTGCTACCGCAGAAGCTGGGACCGTTCAGGAACAAGGCGGCATCCGACGAGGCGGTCAATATTTTGCGCAAAGCGTCCGCTGTTTGGGTTCGTGATGCGCAGAGCCATGCGTTTTTGCAAGAGAACCTTGGCCGTGACTTTGACCCGGAGCGTCATCGCCTTGCAGTTGATGTGGCCGTCGCCCTGCCGCAGGCAGAGCCTGCAGATTTGGACGTTAATCTGAGATCGTGGTTGGCCGCAAACCGGGAGTTCCCGCTTGCCGGGCTAAATGTGTCGGGGTTGTTGTGCAACGATGCTGCTGCATCGCGCCAGACATTCGGTCTTGCGGCTTCGCACGAGGAGCAGATAGAGGCGGTTGCACGCGGGCTTCTGACGGCAAACCCAAAGATGCGGTTGCTGCTGGTGCCCCATGTTCACAAGAACGAAGCAGAGCCGGAAAGTGATGTGGCTGCGGCCCGTACTTTGGTTCGACGCCTTGGCTCTCTTGCAGAAGGTCGTGTTCGCATCGTCGAGGGCCAACCATCTGCGATGGAGCTGAAATGGATACTTGCGCGGCTGGATTGGTTTGCCGGCGCGCGGATGCACGCCACGATCGGGGCTTTTTCGTCAGGCGTGCCGACCCTCGGGTTGGGTTACACCGACAAGGCACAAGGGGTGTTTGATGAATGCGGCATAGGCAAAGACGTGGCAGATCTGCGCAAAATGGATGCGTGCATGCTCGCTGACCGCGCTGTTGCGTCGTTCTTGGCGCGCGACACCGATAGGGCAGGGCTAAAGGTGCGACTGGACGGTATTCGCGCGCGCGCCGCGGATGAAATGGATACCATCGCCCGTCAGTGCGGGATTTGAACAGATGACCGCTCCTCTCTCGTCTGGGCGGGCGCTGGCCTGGGCCACGCCAGTGGCCGCCGAGGCCGCTGCACTGGGGCGGTCCATTGCCTTTGCCTGGGCCCTGGGCCCTGACGAGTTGGGCAAGGCAATGATGCTGGCGCTGGCCGTGCGGCTGGTCGAGATGGCAAGCGACGTGGGCGTTGACCGGCTGATTGTGCAGGCGCCTGACGGGAATGCAGCCCGCCTGCAATCGAACCTGCAGGGGGTGATGATCGCACGCGGTTTCATCACCAGCCTTATGATTGTTGGCTTGGCACCGGTTTTGGCCGGGATTTTTGCGGATGGTCCCAACGTGGCCGCCTATGCGGTGCTTGCTGTGGTGCCGCTCTTGCGCGGTTTTGCGCATCTGGATTTCCGCCGGGCCGAACGACACCGCAGCTACGGCAGGATGGCGATGGTCGAAGGGGGTGCCACGCTGGCGATGGCAATCTGCGTGCTGCCTGCAGCATGGTTGACAAATGATCACCGAGCCATGTGTGCAGCCCTGATTGCCCATGCGGCAGCCTTCACCGCGTTGTCGCACTTGGTTGCCCACCGCCGGTACCGCGTATGTTTTGACCTGTCTGCCGTGGCGCGCGCGTGGCGTTTCGGCGCGCCCTTGATCCTGAATGCTATCCTGTTGTTTTTCACCTTCTACGCCGACCGTGTGATCGTGGCGGGGGCGTATGACTGGGCGACGCTTGCGCTTTATGGTGCGGCGTTGCAGGTGGCGCTTTTGCCCGCTCAGATCGTCGGGCGGGCTGCGGCCACACTGGTATTGCCGCGTTTGCGCGAAGCGTTGCGTGTAAACCGTCTGGCCGAAGTCTGGCCGCCGGTCGTCAGCTATCACGTCATTCTCGCAGGTTGCATGGTTGGCGGTTTTGCTTTGTTGGCACCGGCTGTGATCGAGGTCGCCTATGGTACCACATTCAAACCAAGCGGGACGTTGGCACTGGCGCTTGGCGTTGCCGCAGGTTTCCGGATTTTGCGCACGCCTTATTCGCAACTTGCAATCGCAACGGGCCGTACGGGCGATCCTGCACGTGCCAACCTCGTGCGCGCCTTCGCCTTGCTGCCTGCGGCTTGGTTTGCAGCCTTGGGTTGGCCACTCGCCACCATTGCCGCTGCTGCAGCCCTTGGTGAGGCCGGCGCCACGCTGCGTGCATGGCAACTGGCGCAAACACACACGCAAAGAGTTGATATGAAGGAGGCTTTGGCATGACCACGGACCCGATCTCAAAAATTGTCGCCTGCAATCTCTGCACCGGTTGTGGCGGCTGTGCGGGTGCCTTTCCCGACTTTATCACGATGGTGGAGGATCCCGAGCAAGGACGCCGCCCCGTGGTTGAGGCCAGCGTCGAAGGCCGGCGTGCAGCGATTAAGGCAGCAGACTATTGTGCAGGCGGTGGCACAGATTGGGCCAGCCTGTCCTTGCAGGACGAGATCGATGAGGCATGGGGGCCTGTGCTTGCCACGTGGGAAGGCTGGGCAGGTGACGCTGATGTCAGGCATCGCGGGTCATCCGGCGGTGCGGTCACCGCCTTGTCGCAATTCGCGCTGGTAAGTGGTGTCGCGTCGGGCGTGGCCCATGTGGCGGCCAAAGCCGATGATCCGCGCCTGAACCAAGCCGTCATCAGCCGTGATGCGGTGGGTTTGATGCGTGGGGCAGGGTCGCGCTATGCGCAGGCAAGCCCGGCGGAGACGATGGGTGAGATTGCGCAGGGAAACGAACAAATAGCTTTCGTGGGCAAGCCCTGCGATGTGGCCTCCGTGGCTAAATCTATGCAGATGGACCCACAATTGGCCGCCAATATTCCGCTGACGATTGCGATCTTCTGTGCGGGTGCGCCCAATCTGGTCGCAACGCAAAGCCTTCTGGACCACCTCGGTGTGCCGAAAGATGCCCGTCTGACGGACTTGCGGTATCGTGGGCAAGGCTGGCCAGGTTTGATGCAGGCAGAATGGGAAAATAGTGACGGCTTCCGATCTCTGAGCCAAGGAATTTCCTACGCAGAAGGTTGGGGCAGCATCTTACAATCCAGTCGCCGTTGGCGTTGCCGGGTTTGTGCCGATCATACAGGTGCTTTTGCCGACATCTCGGTAGGTGACCCGTGGCATGCGCCGCCCAACGGTGACGTTGACGCAGGGCGCTCGCTGATTGTGGCGCGTACCGCACGTGGGCGTGCATTTGTTGAAGCGGCCATCGCCGCAGGTGTTCTTGTGGCAGAAGCCCGGCCGCGGGATGTCATCGCACGCGCGCAACCCAACCTGAGCGCCACGCATGGTGCCGTTTGGGGGCGCCGCTTGGCCATGCGTGCGTTGGGGATGACTGCTCCTGCCGACCGCGGCCAACAGATTTTCAAGCTGTGGTTGAAGCTGTCGGTCAAGCAAAAGGGCCAATCAATCCTTGGCACATGGAAACGGGTCTTGCGTGAAAAACTGTGGCGTCCCGTCGTCATTGCGGGGCGTGGCCAGTGACGCTTGGGGATGCACTGCGGTCTGATCGCAGCAGTAACCTTGACGTGCTGCGGGTGTTGCTGGCGGTGTCGGTGATCGTCAGCCACGCGTGGCCGCTTGCGCAGGGGCCCGGCACGTCTGAGCCGCTTGAAGAACTAACGGGTCGGTCGCTTGGCGGATGGGCCGTGGGGCTGTTTTTCTTTTTGTCCGGTCTGCTGATTGCAGGCAGTGCAGAACGCAGCGGCACGGCGCGTTTCTGGGCGGCCCGGGCGCGCAGAATACTGCCCGGGCTCAGCGTCGCCTTGTTGGTCACGCTTGCCATCGCCTTGGCCAGTGGCGCGGTTGCGAGCTTTGCTGAGATGGCGGTCTGGTATCTGCGTGCCTTGTCTCTGGTGTCGATCGAGCATCGTCTGCCGAGTGCTTTTGCGGGCAATCCATTCCCCGAAGTCGTCAACGGCCCGCTCTGGAGCCTTTTCTACGAGGTCTTAGCCTATGGAATATGCGCCTGCTTGATCCGGGTCTTTGGCACGCGCAAGGCGGCGGTCGCTGCCCTTCTCATAGTGTCCATTTCGGGGGCGCTGCTGCACGATGCTATCCCCGGACGTGCCGGTGTCTTTGCGCCGCTTTTTGCGGCATTTTCTTTTGGCATGGCGGCCTATGTTTTTCGCGTAAAAATCAGTCTGAATTTCCGTGTGGCTTTTGTGATTTTGTGTCCGGCGATCCTACTGCCGTGGCAACTCGCAGTTGGTCCCGTGGGTCTGATCGCACTCATAATCATGTCGCAAGTTCCAGTGGTGAACCTGCGCGGTGACCCGTCTTACGGGCTCTATATTTACGGCTGGCCGGTGTCTCAGGCGATTGTGCATCTTACGCCCGGAGTGTCACCTGTAGAGCTGGCTGTACTGACTGTCCTTTTTACGATCCCCTTGGCCTATCTGAGCTGGCATCTGGTAGAGCGGCCGGGCCTGCGCGCGCGGCGGGCGATGGTATAGAAAATGGCACAGTCCCGCACCGCATCGAAAACCGTCGTTGGCGTTCCCGTCCCCGTCGCGCTGTTCTTCATCGCGATGATGCTGCCGACGGCTGTTTCGCTTAATCTGGGTGGGCTGCGGCTTTCTGCGTATCGGGTCGTGCTGCTCATTATGATCCTGCCGATGCTGTTGGACCTTTTGACCGGCAAGCGCGGGCGGGCGCATGTCTTCGATCTTCTGGTTCTGGCGCATTGCGGATGGGCGCTTTTGGCTTTGATGAATTGGGGTGGCGTGGCGCAAGGTATTGAATCGGGTGGTATTTATATCGTCGAGTTTGCCGGCGCGTACCTTTTGGGCCGCCTTTACATCCGGTCTTACGACGACTTTGCAGCTATGGCACGTGCCTACGTCGGATTGGTTCTGGCCATGCTTGTCTTTACCATCCCCGAAGCATTGACTGGCGTTCACATTTTGCACGATGGCATATCGGGCGCTGTGGGCGGGCCGATGGCGCCCTATATTGAGCCGCGCATGGGGATCGAGCGCACCTTTGGCCCCTTCGACCACCCGATCCTTTATGGTGTGTTTTCTGCCTCGTCGTTCTCGCTTGCCTATTTCGTGATTGCGAAACGTCAGTTGATGAACTTGTCAGGCATGGGAAAGGTCGCGTGCGTTGTACTTGCCACGTTCATGTCCGCGTCGGGCGGACCTTATCTGGTGCTGATGATGCAGGGCTTTGTGTGCGCTTGGGAACGTGTTCTTGGCACGGTGCAGGGCAGGTGGGCCGCGCTTTTTACCCTTTTTGCAATGGCTTACATCGCGATAGATCTCTTTTCGTCGAAGACGCCGTTCCATGTTTTTGTGAATAATTTCACCTTCTCCAAACAGTCCGCTTACAACCGCATCCTGATTTTCGAATTTGGCAGTGCCGAGGTCGCCCGCTATCCGATTTTTGGCATCGGGCTTGGTGATTGGGAACGGCCCGTCTGGATGTCTGACAGCATGGATAACTTCTGGCTGGTCACGGCCGTCAGATACGGTCTGCCTGCTCTTCTCCTGTTGCTGGCGTTGCTGCTTGGGCTGGTCTGGACTGTCGGTCAGCGCAAAAACCTGCCGGCTGAATGGCGACGCGCGCGTCACGCATGGGCATTTACGCTGTTCGGGATCACCGTGGCGGCCGCCACTGTGCACCTGTGGAACGCGCTTTTTGTCCTGTTTCTGTTTTTGATCGGTGCGGGGGCCTGGTTGCTGGACGCACAGCCCCAACGCAAAGGCCGCCGCCCCGCGCGACCCTCCCCGATGCCAACCCTCAGACCTGCAGCACGCCTGTTCTGACCTTACCGAGTGAAGGAAATCCCATGGATCTTTCGATTGTCATTGTTAACTGGAACACGCAGGAATTGCTGCGCGATTGCCTGAGTTCCGTGCGCGCGGGATTGGGAAACCTGAAGGCCGAAGTGCTGGTAGTGGATAACGCTTCTTCCGATGGCTCCTGTGATATGGTCACCGCTGAATTCCCGGATGTAGTGTTGATGAAAAGTGGGTCAAACCTAGGGTTTGCA
The DNA here is from genome assembly GCA_947501635.1 of uncultured Roseobacter sp. Lineage (GTDB taxonomy): Bacteria > Pseudomonadota > Alphaproteobacteria > Rhodobacterales > Rhodobacteraceae > Roseobacter. The sequence continues at coordinate 214,735 of CANMWT010000008.1, read as the reverse complement.
GGCGGGAACAACGTGGCACTGCGTCAAGCGACGGGGCGCTATGTGATGTTGCTGAACACCGACACGCTGGTGCATAGCACAGTGCTGCCCGATGCCGTCGCATGGCTGGATCAAAACCCTGACTGCGGCATCATGGGACCAAAATTGCTGAACACAGACGGCACTGTACAGGCCTCGTGCAGCGCGTTTCCTTCGCTTGGGTATCTGGCGATGCAGACCTTTGGGTTGACGCGCATCCGTCGTTTTGATGGCTACCGGATGACCGGATGGGATCGGTCTTCTGAACGCCATGTCGATATCATTTCCGGGGCTGCGATGTTTATCCGTGCCTCAGCGATGCAAAAGGTTGGGCTGCTGGACGAAGCTTTCTTTTTCTATGGCGAGGAAACCGACTGGTGCCGCCGTTTTGCCGGTGCGGGGTGGGATATTGTGTTCGCCCCCATCCCCGAGATCACCCATTTTGGAAATGGCTCTGCCAGAAAGCTGAACCACAAACGGGATGTTTTGATGACGGAAGGCACGACGCGGTTGCACCTTAAACATGGTGGGCTTGGTGCAGGAATCCTGTGTTATGTCCTGCTGATGTCTCATAATGTTTCACGCGCGGCGTTCTGGTCGCTTTCAACTCTATTCAACCGTCCGGGGGCTGCCGCGCGCGCGTGCCATTTCGGCAAAGTCTCTGCAAACCTGCACAAGGCATGGCCGGGCAGCACGGCGCAGCGGGGGATATGAGTATGAAGGTTCTTCTGATCGCGCCCAATATCGATGCGACCGACGTGGGCGAGGCATTTGTTGCTTTTAAATGGGCTGATGCGCTCTCGCGTATTGCGGATGTGACCGTATTGGCGTTCCAGCGCTGTGGCAGGCCCGATCTTGCCGGACAACTGCCAAACGCGCGTGTTGTGACGTGGCCCGAGCCTGCTTGGGCGCGCAAAAATGAGCGTTTGAATGCTATGCTAAAACCGGCGTGGCCGGTGTTTTCCTGCCATGTGCGGGTATGGATGAGGTCAGCAATCGGCGCTGGCGAAGAATTTGATATCGCTCATCAATTGATGCCTCAGGCGGCACGCTATGCGTCACCCCTGCGCCATTTTGATGTCCCCTATATCATTGGCCCATTGGGCGGTGCGCTCGATACACCAGAGGCGTTTCGCGGTGAAGCCGCGAGCGCGCCATTTTTCACGCGGCTGCGCGCCCTTGATCGCTACCGGTTCCGGCATGATCCGTTGCTGCGCAGCTCTTATTCACGTGCGGCCTGCATTCTTGGCGTTGCCCCGTATGTCCAAGACATCCTGTCAGACACTCCATTGCGTAGGTTTGAATCTGTGCTTGAACTGGGGATTGACGATGTCGAACAGGTCACCCCTCGGACAGTACACGACGGCCACATGCGCGTCCTGCATGTGGGGCGTGGTGTTCGCACCAAGGGCCTGAGGGATACGATCCGGGCGATGGCAGAGCTAAAGGATTTACCAGGTGTGACCCTGACCAGCGCAGGCGCGGGCGAAGAGATCGAGATTTGCCGTGCAGAAGCGCAGCGGTTAGGCGTGGCAGATCGCGTCACGTTTAAAGGCAAAGTCAGTCGCGCTGAGGTCGAACAGCTTTATGCGTCACATGATGTGTTTTGTTTCCCGTCATTTCGTGAACCTGCAGGCGGCGTGCTGTATGAGGCCATGCGGCACGGTCTGCCCGTTATTGCAGCTGACCGTGGCGGCCCTGCGAGCATTATTGATGCCTCTTGTGGCCTTCGTATCCCCGTGACAGAACCAACGCGGTTCGCGGGCGATATCAGCACTGCACTACGCCGATTTGCGGGCGCGCCAGCGCTTAGAACGCGGCTCGGCGGCGGCGCGCGTGCCAAAGTTTTGCGTGAAGGCCTTTGGGCGTCGAAAGCAGATGCGTTGCTGGCGCTCTACAATGATATTCTTGAATATCCTTCGGTTCCCGCATCTATCCAAAAGGTTAGTATCACTACTCCGATAGTGTCCTGAAAGCACCCTTTTACGCAGTAACATCAATGCGTTGATCCGGGTTAGTCCTTTGGCTGTAACCAAACAAAGCTGACAGGATCATCATCATGCTCGGACAAAACAGAACACGCCCCGTCGTCCTCGCCGTATCGTCAGGAGGCGGTCACTGGGTGCAGATGCAACGGCTTGCCCCTGCGTTTTCAGGCGCTGATGTGCACTTTGCAACGACCGATGCGACGGCCAGCGGACGGGTCTGCTCGTCAAACCTGCACGTCTACCCGGACGCCAACAAAGACACTCCACTCCGGTTGATCTTGTGCGTTTTGCGTCTGTCATGGATCGTCCTCTGGCTGCGTCCGGATGTGGTTGTTTCTACCGGTGCGGCGGGCGGGTTTCTTGCGATCCGGATCGCGCGGCTGATCGGGGCCCGCACGATGTTTATCGATTCCATTGCCAATGCGCGCGAGCTGTCGATTTCTGCGCGCCTGTCGCTTGGTGTTGCCGACCGTGTGCTGTCGCAATGGCCCGGTGTCGCCGCACTGACCGGCGCCGAGTACCGCGGCGCGGTCATCTGAATCCGTTAGCCAAGCAGAGGAACATGACATGATTTTCACAACTGTTGGAACCCAATTGCCGTTTGACCGGTTGCTGCGCGGCATGGATAGCTGGGCGGCGCGCAATCAGGACGTCAACATTGTCGCGCAAGCGGGTGCAAGCAGCAGCCGGTTTGCAAACATCCACGCTGTTTCGCAGCTAAGCCAATCTGAATTTCGCGACCATATGAATGCGGCGCGGTTGATTGTGGGCCATGCGGGTATGGGAACGATCCTTTCGGCGACCGAGCTTGGCTTGCCGGTGATCCTGATGCCGCGACTGGCAAAATTCGGCGAACACCGCAATGACCACCAATGCGATACGGCCCGGGAAATGGCGCGCCTTTCGAACGTCACGATTGTGGAGGACGGCGAGTCCTTGCATCAGGCGCTGGATCTTGCGCGCGCCCGAAACTTTGAAATTCCGCGCATGTCGTCCGCCGACACGGCGTCCGAACTCGACCCTCTGATCGACACGATCCGCGATTTCGTGTGGAACGATACGGCACCTGTGCAGGTGAACGCGCTTGCCAACGGACGCCAGGCGGCATGACCCTCGCTACAATCCTCATTCCCGCACACAACGAAGTTGCGGCGATCGGAAGAACGCTTTTGCATCTGTCGCGAGGCATGTCCTGTTCCGATTTCCAGATCGTTGTGATTGCGAATGCCTGCTCTGACGCCACGGCCGCCAAGGCGCGATCCGTCATGCCCGAGGCGGTCGTGCTTGAGACATCTAAGCCGGGCAAGTGCAATGCGCTCAATCTGGGGTACAGAGAGGCGGACCCGGGCAAGCCGGTCATTTGCCTAGATGCGGATCTGGACGTGACGGCGGAGTCCCTGATGGCGCTCATAGCTCCGGTGAGCCATGGCACAGCGCGGGCCGCCTGCGGTCAAATGGATGTGCAAGCAAGTGAAGCGTCTTCTGTGGTGCGTGCCTACTACAAGGGGTGGCGTACAAATCCGTATTTCGACCGAGGGAAATTCGGAGGTCTTTTCGCGTTGTCCGCAGAAGGCGCACAGATGGTTTTCCCGTTGCCTGAAATCACCGCGGATGATGAGTTCATCCGGCGGTACTTTCCCGCCGGTGAAACCGCCTTTGTCAAAGACTGCCGTTTCGTCGCGCGTGCTCCGCTAGACTTGTCGAGCCTTTTTAACGTCAGGTGCCGCAGTTTGCGCGGTGCCCGCGAGGTTCAGGTCATGGGGCTGCCCAAGCCGGATGGCGCCAGTGCCGGGGCTATTATCGGACGCGTGCTGCGCCAACCCTCGAACCTGGTGCCGGTGCTGGTCTACCTGACTGTCAATACGGCGGTGCGGATCAATCTTGCACGAAGATTGTCTGGAAAAGCAGGCCAGTGGGAACGTGACCTCACCACCAGAGTGGTGCGCTGAAATGAATGGCGCACTGTCAATACCGTCCGAAGAGCCACAAGACGTCTTTGCACCATCTGCTCCGGATGCTCCTCAGCCAAATCCTATCGCAGTTCTGGCGCGCGCGATGCGGGGGCGTTGGCGCATTGCAGTATTGGGCGCGGCGCTTCTCGCCCCTGCATTTGCGGTGGCTGGGTATTTTTCTGGTGTTCAACTTTACGAATCTCAGGCGATCCTGCGCGTCTATCCTCAGGAAACGAACATCCTTTACGCGACCGGCGAGGCTTCGGTTCTCAAGATATTTGACAGCTTCGTAAAGGCTGAAACCACGTATGTCGCGTCGCATCAGGTTATGGAGCGCGCACTGGAGCGGATCGTGGAAGACCGGCCGGATCTGGTCGGTGCCATGAACGCCAAAGACCTTGCGGGATCCATAGAAATCAAACGCTCCGACAGTCTGATCGTTCTGAAAACCCGCAGCAAAGAGGCCGCTCTGGCCAGTCTAAAGCTGGATGCTCTGGTCACGTCTTATCTGGCGCTGAAAACGGAAGCGGAAGAGGCCCGCACCTCGGTACGTTTGGAGGAACTACGTGCGCGGGACTCTGAGCTTGCGGCCAGGCTGTCAAAGCTGAGGTCGGACCAACTTGAGGTCGGCGGAGAGTTCGGCCTGAATGCGCTGGCCAAAGCGCATGTTGAAAAAATTGCGCAGATTGATGCGCTTGCGGCGCGTAAATCCGAAGTTGCGGCGACGCTGGCGACGCTGGAAGAGAGTAGCGCGCCTGCGTCCGCAGACACCTCCAATCAGGAAATCATGCGGGCCACTCTGTTGGACAGGGCGATGGCCGATCTCAGTTTTGAACGTGCCAAATTGATGAGCGAACTCGCCGGGATGCGCGCGGGCTATGAAAAGCACACCAACTTGCGTTTCGAACAAAAAGAATACGCCAAGCTTGAAGAGATCGCGGTGATTGAAACGGCGATGTCAAACCGGCGCGAGCAGATCCGCGTTCTGGGACAGACGGGGGCTCTGACCGATGTCACCGAGGGCGGCGATGATACAACAACGGCCGAAATTCAGGCCCTGTATGCAAAAGTTGCCAACCAGCTCACTGTGGCGCGGGAAGAGGCGAGAGACCTCAACCGCCGCCGCATTGAGCTTGACCACATTGAAAACGAAATCGGTGAAGCTGAGGCGCTGCTCGAGGAAACGCGCCGGGCGCTCGAAGTGATCCGTCTGGAATCCGGGCGCGCACTACCGGGCTATGCCGTAGTTATGTCGCCCCCGTCCACACCGGTTGATCCCGCCGAAGACACGCGCAAGATGCTGATTGCGGGCGGTGGCGTGGGAGGTGTTTTCTTTGCATTGGCGCTGACGCTGGCGGTTGCGTTCTCCGAACGTCGGATCAGGTTTGCCGAGACGCTTTTGCCGTTCGAACACCGCCTTCCCGTCCGGCAGGTGTCGGCTGCTGACGACGCCGACCCGCATGCCGCCGATCTGTTGCGCAATGAATTGCAGTTGCAGAATCTCAGGAAACCACGGCTGGTCGGCAAACCGCCGGTTATCGCAATCACGCGCGCCGATTCAGGCGACACGACCGAGTTTGCGCAGGCGCTGGCCAAAAGTTTTGCGCGGTCGCGTATGAAAACGCTCTTTATTGACGCGGACATCGACGGGTGCAGCTTTGAAGGCGGCGATATCGGATGGAGCGATCTTCTCTCCGGGACAGCTGCACAACCACAGCAGGTTGAAGGTGCGAGTGACCTTTTCGAAATCGGTGTGGGCAGTGACCATAGCCTCCAAGATCGTGGTGTTTCAGCACCCATGGTGCGTGCGGCACTTGATAATATTGCGGGCAGCTTTGACATTGTGGTCGTCTCTGCGGGCAGCCTGCAGGACCGCCTTTCAACCCAGTTCGTCTTGTCTAATTCTGAAGTCGCCGTGCTTGCAGTCAAACCCTCTGATGCGCGCGTGAAAATCATCTCTCAAATCGACCGTCTGGACAGCCTGCCGCGCAATGGCAGCGTCGCTGTTTTGCGCAGCGCACTGGCCGGTGACCCCTGGCTGGCGGTCAGGACATGAAATTTAGTAACTTTGGAGTCTTAACCATGGCCACGACAAACATCGAGATCGCCCGATATGCGGCGCAAGCACCTGGCTGGCGTGCAAAACGAAGCATGGATGTTGTCCTTTCTCTGGCGGGTCTGGTCGCGCTGTTTCCCGTGTTTCTGGTGATCGCGATAGCCATTGCCGGCACCTCGCGCGGTGCTGTGCTGTTTGTGCAGGAACGTGTCGGCCTGAACGGTAAGACCTTCAAAATGTTCAAGTTCCGCTCGATGTATTCCGACGCCGATGCGCGCCGTGCCGAGGTAGAACAGATGAGCGACAGGAACGGTATCTGCCTTAAAGTAAAGCGGGACCCGCGCATCACACCGGTCGGCAGTTTCCTCAGGCGCGCATCGCTTGATGAACTGCCGCAAATCTTCAACGTGCTGTTGGGGGACATGTCACTTGTAGGCCCGCGTCCCGCGCTTGTGTCAGAGGTTGCTGAGTATCCGGACCACGCACATCGCCGCCACGCCGTTCTGCCCGGCATCACAGGTTTGTGGCAGGTGTCCGGTCGTGCGGACATCGGGTTTGACGAGATGATTTCGCTCGACCTAGACTATGTTCATCGGATGTCCGTGCTTGCCGACATGGTAATTCTGCTCATGACTGTCCGCGCGGTTCTGAGCGGCAGAGGCGCCTACTGACCCTGAGGGCCAATCCCACCTTAAAAATTTTATCGAAGGAGAGCGTCGTCATGCAACGCAAAGGAATAATTCTGGCCGGTGGTAAAGGTACACGCCTCAGACCGATCACAAACAGTGTCAGCAAGCCGCTCTTGCCGGTCTATGACAAGCCGATGATTTACTATCCGCTGACGGTACTGATGCAGGCCGGGATCCGTGAAATCGCGATCATCACCACGCCGGAAGACCAGCCTCTTTTTCAACGACTTCTTGGGGACGGGAGCCAATGGGGAATTCTACTGGAATGGATCGTGCAGCCGACGGCTGATGGTATCGCGCAGGCCTATCTGCTGGCTGAAGATTTTCTCGATGGCGCGCCTTCCGCATTGGCACTCGGGGACAACCTGTTTCTGGGGGAAGGTTTGACTCCGCATCTGGCCGCCGCGAACGCGGCACTTACTGGCGGTTCCATATTTACCTGCGAGGTAACGGATCCGGAACGCTTCGGTGTAGCAACTTTCGAAGGCAACCGTGTCACGGGTATCGTCGAAAAACCGCGCAATCCCCTATCCAATTGCGCCATCACGGGTCTCTATTTCCTGGATGCAGATGCGCCGCGCCGTGCGCGCGCCTTAAAGCCATCTGAGCGAGGTGAACTGGAAATTGTCACACTACTCGAAAGCTACCTTGAAGAAGGAGCCTTGAATGTTCAAAGGCTCGGCGCCGGGATCAAGTGGTTTGATGCCGGTACCCATGATGCGTTGCTTGAAGCGGGGCAGGCCGTTCAGCGATTTCAGCGGACGGGGGAATTGTTCGGGTCACCGGATGGCGCAGCCTTCAGCCATGGGTGGAGCTCTGGTGATTCCGTGGAGAGCGCCATGCTTCAGTTGGGTAAAACCGCCTACGGCTCAATGCTGAGCGCGCTTGTCCGCAATGGTGCTCGGGCATCAACGGCTTTGCCGACCTGACCCCTCAGTTTGCAGACACACTCCGACATCTCCCCACCGGACAAACCTAAAGGTGAAAGCACTGTTTCAATACTGCGGAAAAAATCAAGACGCGACCCGAATGGATCGCAGAATAAATAAGAAGGACCCAAGATGGAAAACTTGCTTCAGGACACCGGCGACAAGCTGACATTCGACCAATATGCCGTATCAGATTATTGGATCGGCGAAGTCGAAGAGGATGGCACGCCCGTGCTGTCGACAACGGTCGAGACCGTACAGAACGTCACCTACGAGCTTGATTTCAATCTTGCAGCGAACCTTGCGGCAGATGTGCAGAATGTGACCGTCGAAGTATTTTACAACGGCGAAAGCATTGGGACCTTCTATCACGAAGGCGGTGTATTTGAGACCTATACGTTCGAATTCGTGGGAACTGGGGAGATTTCGGAGCTTGAGTTTAAAATTACTGACGTCAACGCTGGGTCGGGTAGTTCAATCGATACCTCGGGCGTCATTCCTTCTTACTTGAGCCAGATGACTTTTCTAGGTGAGGATGTGATGGTCAACGCTTTCGCGCCTGGTCAGAACTTCATCTATCAGGTGCTGAATGGACAACTGGTAAAATTCGATCTCGAGACCAACGGCTATACAGAGACGGAAACACCGGCCGCGGTGAATGTGAACGCCATTGGCTATTCTGCTGAGTATGACCTGATCTACGGCATCGCACGGTCGGATGGTATTGATGCTGTCGGAAACACGATTTCCAAAAATGATGTGATTGCCATGGATGCGACAGGGGCGACATTTGTTGTCTCCCCCGGAAGCATGGGCTCGTATATTGGTGACGTGGACGATCAGGGCAATCTCTGGACATTTAATGGCAGCTTAAGCACTGCGGTGGTTTACGATTTGTCGGCTACAAACCCGGATGGGTCATTGGTCAGTCAAACGGTTGGCATGCCATCGCTCGGGGTTTCGACTAAAGGCCTGGCCGATTTAGCCTACAACGCAGAGACGAAGACATTTTTCGGTGTGGCGCATGGCGGTTCAACTGGTCTTCCGGGAACCTTGGTTGCGATCGATATCTCCGAGGTCAGCCTAGGAGGGGAGCCGGTCGTTACCACACAGGCCATCACCGGCACGATAGTCAATGGTGAGTTCAAATCTGGCATTCCCGCCAGTGCCTTTGGGGCAACCATCGTCGATGGCGATGGCAACGTATATGTGGGGGCCAACAACACTGACCATGATCTGGATGGCAGCACGCCAAACGCAGGTGGTTTTTACAAGATCGTGACGGATGCTAACGGTAACCTGAACATGGAGTTGCTGGCTGAGGCGCGTCAGGTGTCCAGCAACGACGGCGCCATGGATACGCGAGGAGTGGATCCGTTTCTTGGCATCGATACCTCTTCAACGGTTTTGATCCGCGCGCCCGAAGTTACAGTGGCGATTGCAGAAGATGATACCGTGAAACTGGCCGCCAAAGGCGATCAGGTCACTATCGATTTGCTATCCAATGACAAGGTGACAGAGGGCGATACGCTTGTTTTGACCCATCTGAACGGTGTCAAAGTCACAACAGGCGATACACTGACCTTAGAGAATGGTGAGACCATCACATACCTTGGCGACGGTCGCGTCGCGGTCACACCGGGTGCACTTCCGCAAGACGTGTCGGCGGAGCTGACCTATTCGATCAGCAACAGCGCTGGTGTCACCGATACCGCCAGTCTGACAATCGAAACCTCGCCGGTGCAAGGCGGTATCGACAACGATCATATGGTTGGGTTCAGCGATGCAGATGGTACGCAGATCGACGGGGCCGACGGTCTGAATGATGTGATCCTTGGCTATGGGGGCAAAGACAAAATCTACGCTGGAAAGGGCGACGACGACATCTATGGCGGCGCGGGCAACGACTTTATCCGCGCGCAGGACGGGGATGATGTCATCTATGGCGAAGCGGACAACGATGTGCTGGACGGCGGCGCAGGTGCGGACCAGATGTTCGGTGGCACCGGTAATGACACCTATTTCGTGGATAGCGCATTGGACTTCGTTTCAGAAGAAGGCGGCAGCGGGACGGATACCGTAAAATCCAAGGTTGATTTCGAACTGGGCGCGGGCCTTGAAAACCTGTGGCTTGGAAAAAACTCTGCAGCACTTGCGGGCACCGGAAATGAACTGCGCAACATGATCGTCGGCAATGAAAAGGACAACCTGATCGACGGGCAGGCGGGCAATGACAACCTGATGGGCGGGGCCGGCAACGATACTGTTTTCGGGGGTGACGGCCACGACAAGTTGCATGGCAATGACGGTGCCGATGAATTGTACGGTGGCACAGGCAATGACAAGCTGCATGGAGGCACTGGAGACGACGTAACCTACGGCGGCGATGGTGACGACACGCTATGCCCGGGTGAGGGTGATGACATCATGTACGGTGGCGCTGGCCGCGATTTGTTGTCTGGCAATGCGGGCGCAGATGTTGCCTACGGCGGCGCGGGGGACGACACCTACAAAGTCTCCGACGCCTTCGACACGATCATCGAATACTTTGATGAAGGACACGATGTCGTCCACGCCTCTGCCGATTTTTCGCTGTCTGAACATGTCGAAGACATCGTGTTCTTCGGTGATATTGGCTTTGTGGGTTCCGGTAACGCGGGTGCGAACCGGATGACCGGCAATGACGGTAGCGATACGCTCTCTGGTGCGGACGGGGACGATCACATCGACGGAATGGACGGCGATGACAATCTTGCTGGCAATGATGGCGCAGACAGGCTGTTTGGAAAAAATGGCAATGATAACATGCTGGGTGGCGCTGGCGCGGATACGCTAAGCGGCGGTGAAGGCGCAGATTATCTGGTCGGTGGTACGGGAGACGACTTGATGTGTGGCGACGCAGGAGCGGATGTGTTTGAGTTCCGCGCAGGCGACGGTCGCGATGAGATCAGCAAGTTCAATCTGATGGACGATGCAATTCACATCGTCGCCGAGAGCGCCGCGCAACTGACATGGGTGGAAGACGCGCGTGGGGTATCCCTTGAATATGGCGAGGCGGATTCAATCTTGCTGAGCGGTATGTCAATTGAGGAGGTTGAGGGAATTAGTCTCATGTTTGTTTAATGGCTTTGCCGAAACAGAAGCGGACAGGTTCCAATTGTCCATTCGCCTTTCCCGAAACCGCTGTGAAAGTGGGTAGTGTCAGGTAAAATTTGCCTGACACAGTAAAGGCGGTTTTGTAGCTACGCTGTATGGCCAAACCTTTCCATTGCGCAAATCCATAAATGTAAGCCGCTATATGCTCTTATGCGCGACAGGGTGCGTAGTTGAAAAACGGTAGGGGTAATTGGTGCACTTGACGGTTACAGATGTATCAAATAATAGGTGAATCCGATGAGCGGGCGTTGTGTAGTGGTAAGACCTTAGCCTTCCAAGCTAATGACGCGGGTTCGATTCCCGCCGCCCGCTCCAGAAATTCATTTCCGACACATTACCTACAAAGTTGATGGTTATCCAGTTTTATACACTTGAATATATTACGCTAATTGAATTTTGAACCACTGTCTTCCAAGCTAATGACGCGGGTTCGATTCCCGCCGCCCGCTCCAAGCATTTCTTCCCCATCCAAGAGCCTTCAGACTGCGTGGAATCGTCTCCTATTGACGTCTGCGTCTTGACCCTCGCGCGCTGTGCGTTCATCACATGTATCGAAGTAAAAAATCAGGAATGGTTATGGTGCAGCCCACACCCAGCGCGCCTCAGGCGCCGGGACAAAAGGATGAACGGCAAAAGTCGAAGAAGCTGAGCTCGCTCAAGGCTTTGCTGCCGTTTGTAAAGCCCTACCGCGGTTTGGTGCTCGGGGCGTTGCTGGCACTTGTAACCACTGCTGTTGTCTCGCTGACCCTGCCGCTTGCCGTGCGCCGCGTCGTTGATAACTTTTACACAAAGGATGCGCAGACGCTCGATCTCTATTTCGCAGCCGCCTTGGGTATCGCTGCCTTGCTCGCGGTGGGTACCGGTTTGCGTTATGCGTTGGTTACGCGGTTGGGCGAACGTGTGGTCGCGGACATCCGAAAAGCCGTCTTTGACCGTGTCATCGGCATGAGCCCCGCCTTCTATGAGAAGGTGATGACAGGAGAGGTGTTAAGTCGGATCACGACAGATACGACGCTGATCCTGTCCGTGATCGGGTCTTCGGTGTCCATTGCATTGCGCAACCTGCTTATCTTTGTCGGCGGTCTTGCTTTGATGTTGCTTACATCGGCAAAACTGACCGGCCTGGTGCTTCTTCTGGTACCGGCTGTGATCGTGCCCATCCTCGTTCTGGGCCGCAAGCTTCGCGTGCTCAGCCGCGAAAACCAGGATTGGATCGCGGCATCCTCGGGCAATGCATCAGAGGCGCTGAGTGCCGTGCAGACGGTTCAGGCATTCACGCATGAAACCGCAAGTCGCGGCCAGTTCGCCGATGTGACAGAGCATTCCTTTGATGCGGCGCGGCGCCGGATCAGTACCCGCGCCATCATGACGGTGATTGTCATTTTCCTTGTTTTTGCTGGCATTGTCGGCGTCCTGTGGGTTGGCGCGCGAGATGTGCGGGCAGGCGACATGACCCAGGGCGCGCTGGTGCAGTTTGTAATCTATTCCGTGATGGTTGCCGGCGGTGTCGCTGCCTTATCGGAAATCTGGGGCGAATTGCAGCGTGCGTCGGGCGCCACAGAGCGGCTGGTCGAGCTGCTGCGCAGCGAGGACAGCGTTAAAGACCCTGCGACGCCCAAAGCACTTCCCGATCCTGTCGAGGGGCGCATTGCACTGGACAACGTATCCTTTGCCTACCCTTCACGCCCCGGCACGCTGGCGCTGGATGAGGTCAGCTTGAAAATCGAACCTGGAGAAACGGTGGCTTTCGTAGGGCCGTCCGGCGCGGGCAAGACCACGATCATCCAGATGCTGTTAAGGTTCTATGACCCTTCTGCCGGTCGTATTCTGCTTGATGACGTTGACCTGTCGGACCTGCGGCGGGACGATTTCCGGAAGTCGGTGTCACTGGTCCCGCAGGACCCTGTGATTTTTGCAGCCTCAGCACGGGAAAACATCCGCTTTGGCAGACCCGCCGCCACAGATGACGAAATTGAAGCTGCGGCAAGGGCAGCGGCAGCGCATGAGTTCATATCCGCCTTGCCCGACGGCTATGACAGTTATCTAGGTGAACGTGGGGTGATGCTGTCAGGTGGTCAAAAGCAGCGGATCGCGATCGCACGGGCCATCTTGCGAGACGCGCCTGTATTGTTGCTGGATGAGGCCACCAGTGCGCTTGACGCCGAAAGCGAACGCGCGGTTCAGAAAGCTGTGGACAGGCTGAGTGCGGGGCGGACCACGCTGATTGTGGCGCACCGATTGGCGACCGTCAAAAAGGCAGACCGCATTGTGGTCATGGATGCTGGTCGCGTTGTCGCGACAGGGCCTCATGATCAGTTGGTGGCCGAGGGTGGGCTTTACGCACGGCTCGCCAAACTGCAGTTTACCGAGGGTATTGCAGCGGAGTAATCTTCTGCGTCTGACGTAGCGTCCCGAACGGTCACGCCGCGTCACACGGCTTGTACTGACTGTGATAAACCCCCATCCTGTCGTCCGCACACAACAGCATACTGCTGCACGACTGTTTTGGGAGGAACACAGATGACCTTTGCCGGGCTGGATGACCGCAACGCCATTGAGGCGCAACTGGCGTGGGAGGACCGCGATCTTCCCATGACCCTCTATCAGGCGATGACTGCAGCCGCGCAGAAATACCCTGAAAGCAATGCAATCAGCTACCAGCTGTTTTCTGGAGCGACGGACAAGGCCGAAACGCTGAACTGGAGCGCGTTGAAAGACAAGGTCACGCAGGCCGCAAACTTGTTTCGCAGCCTCGGCGTAGGAGAGAAAGACGTCGTTGCCTATGTGCTGCCCAACGCCAACGAAACCGTTTACACGCTTCTTGGCGGAGCGATTGCGGGTATCGCGAACCCGATAAATCCGCTTCTGGACGCAGAGCAGATCGGCTCGATCTTGCGAGAAACAAATGCAAAAGTAGTTGTCACGTTGCGGCCTTTCCCCAAAACAGATGTAGCTGATAAAACCGCCGAAGCCGTTGCACTTGCACCGAATGTGGAAACCGTGCTCGAGGTTGATCTGCTGCGCTATCTCACACCGCCCAAGTCATGGATTGTGCCGCTGATCCGACCCAAACGCAAAGTTCAAAACCACGCAAAATATCTCAGCTTCCATAGCGAAATTGCGAAACAACCCAAAACACTGAGCTTTGAGGACAGCAAGGATGACCGCGTCGCGTGCTATTTTCACACGGGCGGCACGACCGGTATGCCGAAAGTGGCACAGCATCGCTACTCGGGGCTGATCTATAATGGCTGGATCGGGACGGAGTTGCTCTTTACCGAAAAAGACAACATCATCTGCCCGCTGCCACTGTTCCATGTTTTCGCCTGCCACGTGATCTTGATGGCGGCCGTGGTTTCCGGGGCCCATGTCGTGTTTCCCACGCCGCAAGGGTACCGTGGCGAGGGCGTTATGGACAATTTCTGGAAACTTGTGGAGCGGTGGAAAATCAGTTTCATCATCACTGTACCAACCGCTATCTCCGCAAAAATGCAACGTCCCATCGACGCGGATGTCAGCTCGGTTCAGATGGCGTTCTCGGGTTCGGCACCTTTACCGCTGGAACTCTTCCGCCGGTTTGAGAAGGCCACAGGTGTTACGCTGGTGGAGGGCTACGGCCTGACAGAAGCCACCTGCCTTGTGTCCTGCAACCCGACAGACGGAGAGAAAAAGGTAGGAAGCATTGGCATTCCATTTCCTTACTGCGATGTAAAGATTTTCAAGGTTACACCGGATGGTCCTGTCGAAGCGGATGTGGACGAAGTGGGCGAAATCTGCGTGTCCAATCCCGGTGTATATGTGGGCAATACTTATACCGAGACCGACAAGAACATCGATCTTTACTATGGCGAACATTTGCGGACTGGTGACTTGGGCCGTGTGGATGCGGATGGATACCTGTGGATCACGGGGCGTGCCAAAGACCTCATTATTCGCGGAGGACACAACATTGATCCTGCGGAGATCGAAGAGGCGCTTTTGCATCACGAGGCCGTGGCCTTTGCCGGTGCCATCGGCCAGCCCGACGCGCATTCGGGCGAGGTACCCTGTGCGTTTGTCGAACTGGTCGAGGGAAAACATGTAACCGAGGCAGAATTGCTTGAGTTCTGCAAAGAGCATGTGCACGAGCGTGCAGCTTTGCCCAAACATATGACAATCCTGCCGGAACTGCCCAAAACGGCTGTTGGCAAGATTTTCAAACCCGATCTGCGCAAAAATGCGATCACTCGGATTTACAATGAAGCCTTGGAGAGCGCCGGTCTGGCCGCGCGTGTTGTCGAGGTCTTTGATGACAAGAAACGCGGCTTGGTGGCCCGTGTCGACGCGCAGGGCAGCGACGCAAGCGACATCGCCAAAACGCTTGGCGGTTTTGTGAATCCCTGGGAGCTTGCGACAGAGGCCAAAGAGGTGGCCTGACGCGGCTCAACTCAGGAAAGACGCGGCTTTCATTGTGGGCGCGACGGGCGCATCAAGCCGCGACAGGATTGTCGGAGCCAGTTGCAACTGGTCGATCACCGCATCTGGCTCTGGCCCTTTTGCTGGGCCGAAGTAGTACAGAGCTGTCTCTTGTTGCAGCGGGTCACGGCCGCCGTGGTGGCCGCGAGCATCCTGCCCGTGATCGGCTGTAACGATGATTTCGTATCCCATGTCGCGCCAGCGCGTCACAAAAGGTGCCAGCATCTCGTCCATGGCAAAACAGGCGTGATCCATTTCGGGGCAGTCATGAAAAAAGCGGTGGCCCATACTATCGAGCGTGCAGGTGTGCAGCATACCATAGGTCAGCCCGAACCGTTCGCATAGTCGCGTCAGCGTGGCAAATAGGTCCACGTCTGATGGCGTCATTTGGTTGACCTTTCCGTAGCCGCTCATCGTATGAAAGCGTCCATGATTGATCGTGCGGCTGTCGGGTTCGTCGTATTCGATGTCACGCACCAGATCAAAGGGGGATCGGTTAAAAAGCTCAGACCAGAAGGAATGTGCGACGGCACCTGTGATGCCGCCCGCCTTGCGGACCTGCGAGAACACGTCCTCTGGTGACAGTCGGAAGACATTGGCGTTCCCGGTGCAGCCATGCTCGACCGGCGGTACGCCTGTGTGAATAGATGCATAGCAGGATGCGGAAATCGACGGCAATACAGAGCGGTGCCGCCAGACCTGTGCGTCGGCGCTTGCTACCCATGCCTCAAGATTGCCGAACAGGCGGCGAAAATTACCGTAGGGCACCCCGTCGAGTATAATCAGAAGCAGTTTTCGCGCCATTGCCGCAGCTCTCCCGTTTGCGCAGGATAAGACGCTTTTCGATGTGCGTTTTCAATCGCAAAAACCACCGGGGATACTGCCGTTTTGCCCGTGGCAGCCCCAACGATCATGTCTAGGCAACAGGCCCGCGACCGGCGCCCTAGTTGCCGGCACTTTCCATTTTGCGGTTCGCAATAACCTCTTCCAGCCAGCCTAAGCGCATTTCCGGCACTGAGCTCAGCAAGAGGTCCGTGTAGTCATCAAACGGCGGGCTAAGCACTTCGGATTTTGAGCCATAGCGCACCACCTCGCCCTGATACATCACGGCAATGCTGTCGGCGATTGCACGCACTGTGGCCAGGTCATGGGTGATGAACAGATAGGCGACATCCTCGACCTTTTGCAGGTTCAGCAGCAGTTTAAGGATGCCGTCCGCCACAAGTGGATCGAGCGCCGAGGTCACTTCGTCGCAAATGATGAGCTTGGGCTTGGCCGCGAGCGCACGCGCTATGCAAACGCGTTGTTTCTGACCACCGGAAAGTTCGGCCGGGTAACGGTCCTGAAAGCCGGAGCCAAGTTCGATCTCGTCTAGAAGTTCCTGAATGCGTTTTTGTTTTTCCGCGCCTCGCAGACCGAAATAGAACTCCAGCGGTCGGCCTATGATCGTCCCCACGGTCTGCCGCGGGTTCATCGCGGTATCAGCCATCTGGTAGATCATCTGCAATTCGCGCAGGTCTTCGATCGGACGGCTTGGCTGATCGGGGGTCAGGTCGCGTCCGTCAAAAACGATATTGCCCGCAGTTGGAGGTAACAGGCCGGTAATGACACGTGCCAGCGTCGATTTACCCGATCCCGATTCGCCAACGACGGCCAGCGTCTGGCCCGGGTGAAGCTCGACATTGATGTTTTTGAGCACGTCAAAACTGGTGCCCTTGTACCGGGCTGTTATCCCTTCGACCCGCAGCACAGGATCCGGAGTTGGCTGCTTTTCCTCATGCTCGATCAAGCGGACCGAAACCAAGGCCTGCGTATACTCTTCCTTGGGGTTGTTGATGATCTGATCGACCGTCCCGTATTCGACCATATCGCCCATGCGCAGCACCATGATGTGGTCGGAAACCTGTGCGACGACGGCCAGATCATGTGTGATGTAAAGCGCTGCAACGCCAGTATCTCGGATGGCTTCCTTGATCGCGGCCAGCACGTCGATTTGTGTGGTCACATCCAAAGCTGTTGTTGGCTCGTCGAAGACGACAAGGTCTGGCTCGGGACAGAGTGCCAGCGCCGTCATACAGCGCTGTAACTGACCTCCTGAGACCTGATGCGGGTACCGTTTGCCGATATTCTCGGGGTCGGGCAGGCCGAGTTTGCGAAAGAGCGTGACGGCGCGTTCCTCTGCGTCTTTGCGGCTGAACTTGTTGTGCAGGATCGCCGCTTCGGTCACCTGCTCCATGATCTGCTTGGCGGGGTTGAAGGATGCCGCTGCCGACTGGCTTACGTATGTCACTTCGCAACCGCGCAAACTACGGACGTCGCGAATACCCGACTGCAGAATATCGCGCCCGTTGACTTCGACGCTGCCGCCAGTGATTTCGACGCCGCCGCGACCATAGGCCATGGATGCCAGCCCTATCGTGGATTTGCCCGCACCGGATTCGCCGATCAGGCCAAGTACCTTGCCGGGGGCCAGATCAAAATCGACACCATGGACAATCTCGATATCGCGCGCTTTTTCGCCGGGTGGATAAATGGTCGCTCCGATCTTGAGGCCGCGGACCTTGAGAAGTGGATCACTCATCCGCGTCCTCCTTTCAGTGAGGTCGTGCGGTTCAGAACCCAGTCGGCGACAAGGTTCACCGAGATGGCCAGCACGGCAATGGTCAATGCGGGCCAAAGGGCGGCGCCGATGCCATATGTCAGGCCTTCGGTATTCTCTTTCACGATGCCACCCAGATCAGCCTGAGGTGGCTGAATGCCGAGACCGAGGAATGACAATGTGGAGATAAACAGAACCATAAAGATAAAGCGCAGCCCCATTTCAGCGATCAGCGGCGACAGCGCGTTGGGCAGGATTTCGCGGAAAATGATCCACCCGCGGCCTTCACCCCGTAGTTTCGCAGCCTCAACATAGTCCATCACATTGATATCCACTGCCACAGCACGCGCGAGCCGGTAGACGCGTGTGCTGTCCAGAAACCCCATGACGAGGATCAGAATACCTATGGTGATCGGTGTGATGGAGAGGATGACAAGAGCAAAGATAAGCGACGGAATCGACATCAACAGGTCGACGAACCGCGATAGGGCCTGATCGACCCAGCCGCCAGCAACGGCGGCCAGAAAGCCCAGTACCGACCCTGTGGTAAAGCTCAGGATCGTGGCCAGTGTGGCGATCCAGATAGTCGTGCGCAAACCGTAAATCATGCGGCTGAGCAGATCGCGACCAATCCCGTCAGTACCCAGCAAGAAGTCAGAACTTGGCGGGTCCCAAAACCCTTGGGACACCACTTCGTCGTATCCGTACGGTGCAACCAGAGGGGCGAAGACGGCGATGAGAAAGAACAGTGATGTGAAGAAAAGGCCCAGCATCGCGGCAAAGGGGATACGTACAAACATCAGCGGCGCGCCTCCTGTTTGCCGGGTGTTAGCGACAGGCCCTGACCGAGCGGGATGCGGCGGTTAACACTAATCATTTCGGATGCCTCAAACGCGGATTTGTCAGGATCGACACAACATCGGCCACAAGGTTCAGGCCGATGTAGATGGCAGCAAAGATCATACCGCAGGCTTGCACGACCGGGATGTCGCGCTTGGTCACGTGATCGACCAGATACTGGCCCATCCCGGGATAGACAAACACCACCTCGACGACGACCACGCCGACGACAAGATAGGCAAGGTTCAACATCACCACATTCACAACTGGCGCGATCGCGTTGGGGAAGGCATGTTTGGCGATGATCTTGAGCATCGGCATGCCTTTCAGTTCCGCGGTTTCGATATAGGCAGACTGCATCACGTTCAGGATCGCCGCACGGGTCATGCGCATCATATGTGCCAAGACGACAAGGGTGAGAACGATGATAGGGATGGCAATGGATTCCAGCCGTGTGAAAAAGTCGGCATCGGGCCTGTAGCCCACCGCCGTCGGCGAGAACCACCGCAACTGAACGCCGAGGACGAACATCAGGATGTACCCGATCACGAACTCGGGCATGGAAATTGTTGTCAGCGTGCTGGCTGAGATCAGTTTGTCTGGCCAGCGATCTTGGTAGCGCACCGCAAGCAGGCCCAGAAAAATCGCCAGCGGGACCGCGATCACAGCGGCGCTGACAGCCAGAAAGAGCGTGTTTGAGAACCGTCGTCCGATCGCTTCGTTGATGGACTGGCCGGATGTCAGCGCAGTGCCGAAGTCGCCGGACAAAAGGCCGCCCAACCAGTCGAAATAGCGCGTCACGGGCGGCTGATCGACGCCGAGCTCGGCGCGCAGGTTTGCCAGAGCTTCGGGAGTGGCAGATTGACCGAGAATTTGTTGCGCCACATCGCCAGGCAGGATCATCGTCCCTGCAAAAATGACGATGGACACGAGAAAGAGTAGGAGCAGGCCCAGCGAAATTCGCTGGACCAGTAGTCTTGTCATGGGTCCCATATCAGGCGGTGACCCACATCCGCATAGGCGCGTGGTTGTTCATGAACGCAAAGCCTGGCACGCCAGATACCCAGCCCTCAATCCGGTCGGATTGCGCGTCGACAAAGTCGTTGAACATCGGGCAGATAAGGCCGCCTTCGTTGTGCAGGATGCTGCCCATGTCGGCATAAATCTGCGTGCGCTTGGCGTCATCCAGCTCTGCGCGTGCGGCCAGCAGCATCTGGTCGAACTGCTCATTGAAGAACCGCGTGTCGTTCCAGTCTGCTGACGACAGATAGGCTGTCGAGAACATCTGATCCTGCACCGGACGTCCACCCCAATAGCTGGTGCAGAAGGGCTGGGCGTTCCAGACTTCCGACCAGTAGCCGTCGTTGGGCTCGCGCTTGATTTCAAGCGTGATGCCTGCGGCTGCAGCACTTTGCTGAAACAGGGCTGCTGCGTCCGGCGCGCCTGGGAAGGAGTTGTCGGATGTGCGCAGCAGCACCGAACCATCATGGCCGGACTTGTCAAAGTGGAACTTCGCCTTGTCTGGATCATACTCGCGCTGTGGCATTTCTGTGAATAGCGGATAGCTGCTGTTGATCGGGGTGTCGTTGCCGACAGACCCATACCCAAACAGCACTTTGTCCACCATTTCCTGACGGTTCATCGCGTATTTCAGTGCGAGGCGCAGGTCGTTGTTATCGAACGGTGCCGTGTTGCAATGCATGATGAACACGTAGTGCCCTGCCGATGGCTCAGAGTGCACGGTGATGTTTGGTGCCCGGCCCACGAGGCCTGCAGTGCGTGGCGGGACGCGGTCAATCATATCAACCTGACCGGACTGCAGGGCAGCAACGCGCGCTGTGTTGTCGTTGATGACGATCAGCTCGATGGTATCGGCATAGCCATAATCGCCCCAGTAGTTCGGGTTTTTCTCGAATACGAACCGCACGCCCATCTCATGATCTTTGAGAATATAGGGGCCGGTGCCGATAGCTGCAGTCGGATCCTGCTTGCCACCACCGGGCTGGATCACAAGGTGGTAGTCCTGCATGTAGTAAGGCAGGTCAGCATTCGGGGTCTTGAGGCCGATGACCACTGTGTCACCATCCGCAGTGACTGTATCGATGTCGCGCAGCAGGCCAAGCGCGCCTGATTTGGACTCTTCGCCCGCGTGGCGGTCAATTGTTTCAACAACGTCTTCGGCAGTCACTGACTGACCGTTTGAGAAGGTGATACCGGAACGCAGTTTGAAGCGCCATGTTTTCGCATCCGCGGACCCTTCAAAGCTTTCTGCGACGCGGCCTTCCAAGCCGCCGTCGTCAGTAAGGGACACGAGTGGCTCGCCCCAAAGCAGGTTGACCTGCGTTGCCGTGAAGTTTGCCGCGGGTGCGGGGTCAAGGCTGTCGGTGGTTGATCCGCCCTGCACACCAAGGCGCATTGTGCCGCCCGTTTGAGGCCCCGCCGCGCGTACTGCGTTGGCCAGCATGGTGTTTGCGGCGGCTGCCGTCAGGCCCAAGGCTGCTGCGCGGCCGACGAATTCGCGGCGCGTTATCAAACCTTTGGTCACACGGCTGCTATAGTATTTCAGTTGGTCGTTCATTGATTTCTCCCAGTGGCTACTGCGCTTTAAGCGCTTATTCGCTTTGTTGATGGTCACAGGCTTGCGCATTTCCTGCGATGTCGCAAGGCCTATTGCGGATATTTGCCCGGTCTGGCCCTTAGATATGATCGCGCGCTACTTTGTCTTCGACATCGCGCGCATAAATCAAAACATCATTTTCATATGCCTCCAGTCGCGCGATCAGGTAAAAATGTGTAGCGTCCGACCACATTTCACTGTGTGTTTCTGTACGCAGGCGCGTATCTCCGCGCTCGATCTCATCGGTCCAGTGGCAGCGGCCCCGCGCTGATAGCGGGTCGTCGGGATGGATGTCCCAGCGCTCGCGCGCAACAGCGCCACCTGCCAGCCCGTGGTCCAAGTCGCGCTTCTTGCCGAAATCATCCTCAATCACCAGCGACACCACGCCTGTTGCCATATCGACTTCGCGGCGGCGTGTGCTGGTGGCGTCGCGCAGCGTTTCGGTTTGCCAGGGCTCTGCCGCGGCGGGGGGCTCAAAGACATGTTCTGCGCGGCGCGCCGTGCGCCTGACAGGCAGGTTCATCGTCCCGCCAGACAGACTGAGTGTTGCGGCTTCGGGTGCCGGCCAGATCAATGGCCAGTATGCACTGGACACCGAAACACGCAGCTTGTGCCCCCTGGGCAGCCGGTAGGCAATGTGGTCCATCGACAGGACCACGCGTACGGTTTCGTGCGGCGTCAGCGGGGTGGGGCTTTCGGGACTGTCGCGATGAGACAGGTTGAGCACGCCATAGGTGATGCGCGTGGCGGCGCCATCAGGGTGGATATGGTTGAGCCTTACTGCGATCTGCGCCTGTGGCTTGTCACTTGCCACGCGCAAGGTAAGGCGTGGCGCGCCGAATATGTCCACGTCCTCTTCTGCCGGGGCGCTGTCGAAGGTGGCGCTGTGCATATCATCTATGCGCTGATCGCCGGGCATTTCCGGTCCCAGCCAGATGGCGCAGTACTCACCCGCTTCTGCGCCGCAATCCTGTGTGGAGTTGACTGTTGCTTTAAGCGGGCCCGGTCCATCTGACAGCCCCACATTGGTAAGATGCAGCGTCCGGTACGGAATATGCGATGTGGCACCGTACTCCTCTGCAACCCAGCGGCCGGGTCTTTCGGTGTACCAGCGCGCAGGGCGCACGCCATCCATCAGATAAGCGCGGTAGTCGGGATCATCTTCGACGCCAGTAGGAATGTCTTTCAACCATCTGTCCCACCATCTGAGGGCTTCCTGCAGAAATCCGATGCGGGGCTCGGGCACCGCGAAATGGGGATATTTATGCACCCAAGGGCCCACGATGCCTTTTGCGCCCGGCAGGGCTTCGACCAGTTGAGGGACCGCGTTTTTATAGGCATCACCCCAGCCGCCGACGGCCAGCACCTTCGCTTTGATTGCGCTATAGTCCTCGCTCACGGAGCCGTGGCGCCAATAGGCGTCCCGACGCTGATGACGCAACCAGACAGACGGCAAAAAGGGTTCGTTTTCCAGCCGCTCCAACCACAGCGCCCGCCAGTCGTCGGGGCGCAACGCCGGATCCGGTGCGCGGCTGGAATAGGACCACATCGTTGCCCCCCAGCCCAGATTTTCGTTCAACAGGCAACCGCCTTTGTAGTGTATGTCGTCTGCAAAACGGTCGACCGTTGAGCACAGAGTGATAATGGCTTTCAGCGGGTCAGGCGCAAGGGCTGCGACCTGCAGGGCATTGAATCCGCCCCAACTGATCCCCATCATGCCAACGCGACCGTTACACCAGGGCGCGGCTGCGATCTGATCGATGACTTCAACGGCATCCGCCAGTTCCTGCGGGGTGTATTCGTCGGTCATCGTACCTTCACTGTCGCCGTTGCCGCGGATGTCGACCCGCAGGCAGGCATACCCTCTTTGCGCAAACCACGGATGTGTCAGTGCATCGCGTGCGCAGGTTCCGTCACGCTTGCGGTAGGGCAGGTATTCAAGTATCACCGGCACTGGATTTTCCGCTGCATCCTGCGGGCGCCACAGCCGGGCGGACAAGCGGCATCCATCGCTGAGAGTGATGCCGAAGTCGGGGTCTTCATCGATGGTGTGCAGTGCGTTCTGAGTGCTCATAGACCGACGGTCACAAGCTGCGCGTGGGTTGTCAACCAAAGCCAGACAAAAGCCTAGTTTTTCAGCGCGATCACCAGATCCATCACATTGGTACCCGTGGGCCCTGTCCTGAGCAATGCGCCATGCGCCTCAAGCCAGCTGCCCGCGTCGGCGCGCATCAGGGCTTGTGCGCCTGATGCGTCCCAAGTCGCACCGTCTATCACGGCCCCGGCCGCATCGGTGGGCCCGTCTGTGCCGTCTGTTCCGGCAACCAGCACCCTGATCCCGTCGTGGCCTGCAAGCTCGCGCGCGATAATCAATGCCAATGCCTGATTCCTGCCGCCTCGCCCCGGATCTGGCGGCAGGACCACGGTTGGTTCTCCGCCCCAGATATGCAGGCCGGAGGGGCCCGACACCAGCGTGCGGGCCAGCCGGGGACCCAAGGTCGTGATATCTGCGTAGAGTGTCTCGGCGTTGCTTTTGACGGGCAGGCCGCGGGCTGTTGCAGCCTCGACCACCGCCTGCCGGGCGATTGCGTTGCTGGCCACGATATGCGGCGCAAACTGGAAAGCGGGCATGTCCGGTGCATCACCAATCCCGGACCCGATCACCGAGAGCGCATCACCTTCCACATCCGAGATCGCAAGCGTTGTGACGTGCGCACCCGCAAAATTCTGCAACAGCTTGCCACCTTTGATACGGCTAAGGGTCTTGCGCAACTTGTTCATCGCGTGGATATCCGCGCCAGACCCGAGCATTTCTGTCGCACGCTGTTTTAGGCCCTGTAAATCCAGACCGTCGACAGGTGCTTCAGCCAAAGCCGATGCGCCGCCGGAGACAAGCATCAGCAGGTGGGTTTCCGCGGGCATGGCGCCTACGACCTCAAGAAGCCTTGCGCCTGCCTTGATCGAGTTGTCGTCCAGCACCGGATGGGCGGCCTCGATCACTTCGGCGTGCGCCGGAGCGTCCGTCGCATGGTCATACTTGGTGACGATCAAAAGTGGTGCTTTCGGGTACTTCGCGCTTGCCGCGATCGCCATAGCTGTCGCGGCTTTACCTACTGCGATAATCTGGTCGGGGGGGCGTGCGTTTATCTCTTCCAACGCGCGTGCAACGGCACTGTCCCCGCGAACCGCGACAACGGCCACTTCAAACAGGTCTTGCAATAGATCGGGCTGGGGCATCTGTTCGTTCTACTTTATTACTTGTCTACGGGGCATCGGTATCGAGCCATATCGTCACTGGACCGTCGTTCACGAGCGACACGGCCATATCTGCCCCGAACTGCCCGGTCTCGACGGTTATGCCCATCGCACGCAGTTCACTGGCAAATTCCAGATACAGCGCCTCGGCAACGTCCGGTTTGGCGGCCGCTGAAAAACCGGGACGGTTCCCGCGCGCCGTGTCTGCGGCCAGCGTGAACTGGCTGACCACCAGTGCGCTACCGCCGGCTTGCGAGAGATTGAGGTTCATTTTGCCGCTTGCGTCTTTGAACAGGCGCAGCTTTGCGACCTTTGCAGCCAGCTTCGCGCAAACCTTTGAGTTGTCCTGCGGCATCGCGCAGACAAAGATCAAAAGGCCCGCCTCT
The DNA here is from genome assembly GCA_947501635.1 of uncultured Roseobacter sp. Lineage (GTDB taxonomy): Bacteria > Pseudomonadota > Alphaproteobacteria > Rhodobacterales > Rhodobacteraceae > Roseobacter. The sequence goes on along the minus strand of CANMWT010000008.1, from coordinate 189,795 downwards.
ATGTCGCCGATGGTGTTGCCCGCAACCGACACGGATGCAGATTTTACCCTTTGCAACAGGGCCTTCATGACCGCCACTCCACAATCTCGGGCAGATCAGCGCGCCCGGTGCGAAAGCTGTTGGCGGGATGTTCGTTGTCCGCATAGCCGAAGGAAATCGCGCATAGGACAAGGCGGTCGTTACCGATCCCGAAGTGTTCCCGCACGAATTCCGCGTAGTTGGCCACAGCTGCCTGCGCTATCGTGTCGACGCCCAAGGCGCGGGCGGCGAGTGTGAAGGCCAAAACAAAGCCGCCTGTGTCCATCGCGCCATAGCCGCCCAAGGCGCGCGGGCTGGTCACGATTGCCACATGTGGTGCGTCGAACAGATCGAAGTTGCGCAACATCTGATGTCTGGACGCATCGCGGTCGCCTTTCTTGACGCCGACTGCATCATAGAGCTGCCAGCCAACGGTGCGGCGCCTGTCGCCATATACACCCGGATAAGCCTCTGGCCCTTGCAGATCGAGCTTGCCCGCCCCCTCTCTGGCCTCTGCGCCCAGTGCCTCGCGAAAGGTCTGAGTGGCGGCGCCAGAGGTTACCACCAGCTGCCACGGTTGCGCATTGCACCAGGATGGCGCCTGTTTGGCGGAGGTTATAATCTGTTCGATATGGTCTGGTGGCACAGCCTTGTCTGTAAAGGCGCGACAGGAATAGCGGCTGGTCAATAACGCGTTCAGGGTGTCTAGCTGGGTCATTGGTTCAAGGCATAAAGATAGCCAAAGGTCGCAGCAAGCGCCAAACCCACTAGAACGGCAAAAGCAATCTTGATGGCAGAGTAGGGGCGTTCGCCCTGAACTTTGCCGGTGCTGCCGTTGACGACAAAGCGGTAGGTGTCGCCGCGATACTTGTAAGCGGCAAGCCACACCGGCAACAGAATATGTTTAAAGGTTACATCGCGCACGGACGTATCGACCTGATGAATGCGCTGCCTGTCGCCGCCGATATCAAAACGGATGTCGCGTCGGATCACACGGTTCATGACGCTGCGGGCTTCCACAAAGCCGTCTTCAATGCCGATCGAGTAACCTTCGGCGCGAAAACCGGCAAGGTATTCAGGAGCATAAGGCTCAAGCGCGGTCATATCCCAAGGGGCCAGCCCGTCGGTAAACTGTTTCGGCAAGCTCTTGGAGGCCAGTACCAGAACATCGTCGAAAAAGCGCGCAACCTGCCCGCGTGCGGGCCGCCAGCGCACCTTTGCCACCTGCACTGTGGTCGCCTTGCCGTTGCGGGTGACACGACGTGTTTCGTAGTAGACTGTGCCCCGTTCACCTGTGTAGCGGGATGTGGTGTCGGCATCGAATGTCCAGTAGGGAACGTAAATGCCATCCATCCTGCGCCCTTTTCGGGCATATTGCTTTAGTCCGTTCGGCGCGAACCACAGTGATCCCAGCCAGTCATTCATCGCGTCATGCGCTGTCTGTTCGTCAAGCGCGAAAGGAAGCACGGCCTTCGGTTTGATATGGCGATGCGCACCGGTTCCCGTGACGACGGGTGTTGCGCAAAACGGGCACTCCTTAGCGTGAACGTCAGGGTCAAACTCTACCTGTGCCGCGCAATTTGGGCATTTTGAAACCCGTGTAACTTCCATTTCCGGCGCGGGAAGCTCACCATCCAGCGCGGTTTTGAAATCAATCTCGCGGATTGTGGCTTTGGCCCATGGGCCTTGTTCCAGCTTCGATGCGTTGCCGCAGTGTGCGCAGACCATTTGCGTGCTCGTCGGGTCGAACCGCATATCTGCGCCGCAGCTGTCACAGGGAAAATGCAGCTTGGCTTCCGACGGGTCTTGCGTTGTCTCGCTCATCAGGCTTCCCCGGCTTTCGCGGCCCTATCCCGCCCGGAGCACGGAACAATGAAGGCACCATAAGCAGGCCCCTTCGAAACCGGATGGCACAGAAGCAAAACTGTTGTCGTGCGGCGTATCGACATCCGGTCGTCCAGTCCGGTTACGGCGCGGGTGGTGGTGGGGGCGGGGGCAGGACGGTAAAGAGCTGGGCAAGCTCCGCCACGTCTTCGGCACGCATCCAGCCATCCTGCCCTTGTGTCCAAACCATTGTGTCGCGCGTCATTGCGCCCTCTGTCGCCATGCGCCCCATCGCCGCCTTTGAGAACGGCCCCTTCGTCGCGCCGTTCTCTGCGATGTGCCACACATGTTCCACAGGTGGCGGTGGCGGAACAGCCGCGCGGGACTGTGTGGAGGCCGCGCCCCAGGGCCCGACCTGTTGCGCCGCATGATGTCCGATCTGCATGCCCAGACCCGCGCCAAGACCGGCCTGAATGGCCGCCGCACCGGCCCCTTCGCGGCCTAATGCTTCTGCGGCTTGAAACTGCATGTACTCGTTTAGGCTACCACCGATCACGCCCATGGACGAGCGCTTGTCCATGACTTCTTCGACAGCGGGAGGCAGCGAGATGTTCTCGATATAGAGTTCCGGCATCGTCAGGCCGTATTCCGCCAGTTGTTCGCTGATCTCACGGCCTACAAGCTGGCTCAGTTCGCGCGTGTTGGCCGCCATATCCATCACTGGAATACCCGCGCGGGCAATCGTGCGGGAGAATTCCTGAACGATGATGTTACGAATCTGGAAGCTGATCTCATCCATCGTGAATTCGCCATCCGTGCCAACGATCTCAACCAGAAACTTGGCCGGGTCGCTGACTTTGATGCTGTAGGTGCCGAAGGCGCGCAGACGGACCGGCCCGAACTCCGGATCGCGGCAAATGACAGGGTTTTTCGTGCCCCACTTCAAGTCGTTGAAGCGTGTCGTATTGACGAAGTAAATCTCTGACTTGAAGGGGCTTTTGAACCCATGATCCCAGTGTTGAAGCGTCGTCATGATCGGCATGTTGTTGGTTTCGAGCATGTACAGGCCCGGAGTAAACACATCTGCCAGCTGGCCTTCGTGTACAAAGACCGCCGACTGGCCTTCGCGCACGGTCAGCTTGGCGCCGTATTTGATCTCATGTCCTTCGCGTTCGAAACGCCAGACCATTGTGTCTCGGGTGTCATCCGTCCAATGGATGACATCAATGAATTCACCGGAAAGAAAGTCAAAAATTCCCATATGTTCAGTCCTTTGATCTGGGGCCTAGAGCGGGCCCGGAGCTGTCAGTTCACGGGCGATGATGCGGGTTATCGGAGCGGCTTCGCTCGCGGTCATTCCAGGTTGCAGCCTTGGATCATACAGCATGCGCAGCAATAGCTCATCGTGGTTGGTGAGCAAGGCAAACTCGTCATCGTCATTGAAAATTGATGGGCGGGCATCGCGGCTGTCGTTGGCAAGCCCCAGACCTTGCGCGAGTTCTTCGTGGATACAGCTCAGGCGCAAAAGGGGTGGATTTTCGGCGCGAATAACCGCCACGGCGGCGCTGTAGGTGTAAGATTGCCGGTTCGACGCATAGGCGGCAACTGCGCAGTAGGTGTCACGGTTGAGGGTGCGCAAGGCGTTCAGGCTTTCCGGTGTGATGCCGGGAATACGTGCCGCCGCGTCGTCGAGCACCGCGTCGCGGTCGTCTTCGCTTGCCACGATCACGATGAAGTTGGGCGTTCCGAAAGTTGTAACCGGATGGCCTGAAACACGCGACAGCCGCTTGGCATAGTTTTTCGTTGCCTCGTCGTCGGTCACGCGTTCGGCTTGTGGGACGCTGTCCCCGAATATTGTAGCAATCCGCACCGGCCCGTCCCAGCGGCGCAACGGGCTGCGCCCGCCGCGCCCCTGAAGTGCAGAGGCATATTCATTGTAGAACACGATCTCTTCGAAGTTGCGCGCCAGCATGTCAGCGGTAAAGGGGGTGTCAGGTCCGCCGCCGTCTTCGCGCAGCAATCCCTGGCTTAGCTGAGCCGATTGCACCTGAGCGAAATACTGGCGAAGGGCCATGCTATCCGCGGATGCGGTTTGCGTGGTTTGCGCGCCAAGGCCATCGGGACGGGCCTTTGGCGTGCTGCTGGTCATCTGGCCCATCTCGCATGCGCACAGGGCAAGAAGCGCGGTGCAAGCCACGCTCCATCGCCTTATGGTGCTGCGAAAGTTCATTCGGCGTTAGCGGGGCACCGAGGTTGCCGTTGTGTCACCCGTGCCGTCTCCGCGTGCTTTCGCTGAGGCCAAGGTATCCCGTAGCTTTTCTTCCATCTCCTGCAGGTCCGCTTCGGCGGCTGCCCGCTTTGCTTTGCCCTCATCGGCAATCTGCAGGCTTTCCTCGATCGTCCCGATCAGATCGGCGTTCGCCTGTTTGACGGCCTCAATGTCAAAGACACCACGTTCCATCTCTTCACGTATGATTTTGTTGCTTTCCCGCAGGTTCTTGGCGTTTGCGGTCAACAACTCGTTGGTCAGGTCATTGGCCTCGCGGACGGCTGTGGCCGCTTCGGCAGAGCGCTGGATCGTCACCGCTTGGGCCAGTTGCGTTTCCCACAAGGGTACCGTGTTGACGAGGGTCGAATTAATCTTTGTCACCAAAGATTTGTCGTTTTCCTGCACAAGCCGGATCGAGGGCAGCGATTGCATGGTCACCTGACGCGTCAGCTTCAAATCATGCACCCGCCGTTCCAGATCATCGCGTGCTGCACGCAGGTCGCGCAGCTCTTGCGCCACCATCACCTGATCGTTCTCAGCCGCCGCATCGACCTCGGCCGCTTTGGCGGGAATAACCGTCTCGTCCAGATCACGTAGCTTTTCTTCACCCGCAGCAATATACAGTGCCAGCTCGTCATAGAATTGCAGCGTCTTTTCGTACAGCATATCGAGCGATTTGATGTCCTTGAGCAATGTGTGCTCATGTTGCAGCAGGTCGTCGGTGATGCGGTCGATCTGGTCCTGTACTTCTTCGTACTTGGCTGTGAATTTCGCAATCGGTGCCGCGCGCCCGATCAGCTTTTCCCACCAACTGCGCTCGCGGCGCACATCCAGCTCCGATACGGAAAAGCCTCGAATCGTTGTCACGATGTTGCGCAGGCTGTCACCGGCTGGTCCGACGTCTTTGTTGCGTACGCCGCCCAGCATGGCCTGACTGATCTCTTGCAGCTCAACCTGCGCCCGGCTGCCAAAGGATACAATCGAATTCGTGTCAGACATGTCGATCTCGGCCATGCGCTTTGAAATCTCTGCACTTGCGGGTGCATCCGCCTGCGCCAGCGGAACGATTGCATTGGCATCCGCGGGCTCCGGCAATACCGCCGCTGTCACTTCTTCCACCAAAGCCAAGGCTTCCTGCGCTTTAGCACGTGTTTCCTCAGACATGTTAACTCCCTTCAATCATTCATCATTATCGTTGTCATCTTCAGTCAAGCCGAACCCCTTCACGGTCCAGCCTTTCGCGCAGCACCTCGATTTCCACGGTAAGGTCGCTGTGTTCGTTCAGTAAGAGCTTTTCATTGCGCGCTGCGAAGTTCCGATCGAGATCATTCAACAGCGTCATATAGTCCTCGCGCACCTTTGCATCGGGGTTCTGTGTATACAGATCGACAAACTTGGTCGTCGCGTCCCGTGCGCCCGTCAGATAAACGCCAAGGTATTTGCGTGCGGCGGTCAGATCGCGCGGGTCTTCCTCGACAGAGCGGATGAGTTTGCGCGCGGTGGACTGGAACTGGGCCATCCTGTCGCTTATCTGCCGGTCCGAGACACGCCGCAGTGCGTCTGTCATTGCCTTGAGCGTGGCATCTGCCTCGTCAACCACGCGTGCGACGCGGTCTTGCTGAAAGGTGTCGATGTCTTCCATGCCTTTGTGCTTGAGCGGGTCAATTCCGAAGGCGGCAACATGCAGGCTGCCTGCTGCAACGCCATACAGGACGGCTGCGACGATCCCGCTGTCGTGACTGAGTGCTGCAAGCGCGGTGCCGGCTCCTGCCAGAACGGCTGCCATCATCTTGCGCGGAATAGCAGGGCGTCTGGCGACTTTGCGCGCGTTGTACTCTGCCTCGGCCTGTAGGCCACCGCGCAAAAGCCATGCGCCCAGGCTGAGAATGCCCGCGCCGGCTAGGCCTAAAAGCAACCCTATCGCGCCCTTGAAAACAGCAGTTACCAGCAACACAAATGCGGGCAAAAACATCAGGTTGGCACGCGCACCGACAGGATCGACCCGTGCCGCGGCAAAGCCGTCATCACTTTGTGCGCGTTGTTGTGAGTTACTTTTGGGGCTGTACTTTCCGCCGTATCTTTGCGCCATCGATCAGAGCCCCTGAAGTGCGCCGGAAGCCACGCCGGTCATCACGATCAAAAGTGCAAAATAAGCCGCTTTTTGGAATGAAGTTGGTGTCATTATACGCCCTCAAAGCAGTCTGTTTGACAAATATAGGTGCTCAAATCGCCGCGCGCTAGAGTTGAGTTAACCGCCAATTCTCAATGGTTTGGGTGAAAACATGGTGCCATTCCCTGATAACTTGCTCGCTTGTCCGAGCGAATCTGCGCGTATCTTGCAGCAAATGCGAGGGGGAAAAGTTTCAGGCTGACGTCACTTCGCGTCTCTGCGGCTGCGTGCAGCTTGGCCGGGGCGCGGCTTGCGCCGGCTGCGACTGACAGTGCCGGGACGTTTTTTTACTTGCGTTGAAGCGGTGTCGGCAGCTCGTTCGGTCTCTGCTTCCAATCCCAGCTGGTCCCGCAGGATTTTCCGGCGCACTTCTTCGACAGCACCCTGTTTGAGCGTGCCCAACTGAAAAGGGCCGTAGCTGATCCGAATAAGCCGGTTGACCGTCAGGCCGATTTCAGCGAGTGCGCGGCGGATTTCACGATTTTTCCCTTCGCGCAAACCGATCGTCAGCCAAGCGTTTGCACCCTGTTGCCGATCCAGAGTGACCTGCATCGGCTGGAATCTTTCGCCGTCTGCCGTCATGCCCTTGCGCAGGGGGGCCAGTGTGTCGTCGGTGGGCCGCCCGTTGACCCGCACGCGGTAGCGTCGCAGCCAGCCGGTTGAAGGCAGTTCGAGCTTGCGCTTGATGCCCCCGTCGTTGGTCAGCAAAAGCAACCCTTCCGAGTTCAGATCAAGACGGCCGATACTCATGACCCTCGGCATCTCTTCTGGCAGCTTGTCAAAAACCGTTTCGCGGCCTTTTTCGTCGCGGTCCGTGGTCACCAGACCAGTGGGTTTGTGATAGAGCCAAAGACGTGCAGGTTCGGGCGCGGTCACCGGTTTGCCATCCACGCTGATCTTGTCGCTTGCGGTTACGTTCACAGCGGGCGAGGTGATGGTCTTTCCATTCAGCGTGATGCGTCCAGCCTCTATCATGCGCTCTGCTTCACGTCGGCTGGCAACACCGGCGCGGCTGAGGACTTTGGCTATACGGTCGCCCTGAGGGCAAGAGGTTCCTGACATACCGCAGGGCATATCCTCTTTGCGGGGCTTGCGAAAGCCATCACTTTGCGGCCAGTCTGCTGCCATGAAGTTTAACACGCATATGGAGATGGCACTGTCCGAAGCGCGCGCTGCTGCCAAGCGTGGCGAAGTACCTGTGGGTGCTGTCGTCGTAGACCCGCAAGGGCAGGTCGTTGCCGCCGCAGGCAACCGCACGCGACAAGACAGCGACCCGACAGCCCATGCCGAGATGCTTGCTATCCGCGCGGCTTGTTCTGCGGCCGGTTCAGAGAGGCTGGTGGGGCATACGCTATATGTCACGCTGGAGCCCTGTGCCATGTGTGCGGCCGCGATCGCTGCGGCTCGGATCGACAAGCTATACTACGGTGCCGCTGATCCAAAATCGGGTGGCGTCGCACAGGGCGCAAGGGTCTTTTCCCACCCTCAATGCCATCATGTTCCCGAAGTTTATGACGGGATCGCGGCAGCGGAGGCAGAGGCCATGCTCAGGGGGTTTTTCCTCGCAAAACGCTGAAGCCGGCATGGCAATACCTGTGCCGGCGCTGTCAGCCTGTCAGGCGATAGAGCCGGTGCGTTCCCGGCAGACCTTTCAAGGTCATTTCTTTGGGATCACTCAGAACAAAACCGTCATTGTGGCCGAGAATGATTTGGGTTGCCTCTGATACAAGTGTCTCGCCGGGGGCCGCCGCCGCATTGATCCGGGCCGCCTTATTGACCACGGTACCAAAGAAATCCCCCTTGTTCTCGATAACCTCGCCGGTGTGAATGCCAATGCGCAGGCGCAGCACGGGTTCTTGTGTGTCGGCTGTCGCATTGTGTTGAATGGCTTTCGCCGCTTTCAGTGCAGCGCGTGTCGAATTGAACGTCGACATGGTGCCGTCGCCCAGGGATTTAACAAGCGTTCCGCCGTTGTCTGCAACGAGCTGTTGCACGGATTGAAGGTGTTGGTCGATACGGCCCAACCAGGCCCTGTCGCCCATCTGCCCTGCGAGAATTGAGCTATCGACCACATCGGTGAACATGATCGTGGCCATACCTTCTTTACCGAGGCCGAGGTTGCCTGCTTCAGCGGCGGCCATCAGCGCATCCAGCGCCTGATGTTCGATCCCGAGTTTTTCGAAGTTGGGTGTCGGATTGGAGATATGGATTTGCACGATTTTCCAAAGCCCGCGTTCCAGTCCAAACACGAAGCTGATGCGATAGTCCGACAGCACATCCGTGTTCGGAAAATAAATGAATCCCGTCCAGAGTGCCCAACCGGTTTGTCCGCATTCAAAGGCTTCGATGCGGGCGTCCCTGTAGTGAAATTCGGGCACCTCGCCCAGGTGATCGCCAATGCCCTGGCGCAGAATTTCGCCGCCCCAGAATTCACCTTGTGCTGTGCCGACATAGCGCAGCATTTCGCTGTCAGAGAGCATGTTGCGCAGGCTTTCAGTATCTTTGGTGCGGACCGCTTCGTTCCAGCGGGTGACGACGGCGGCCAGTTCCGGCGAGGGGGTATACATCCGGTCAGATTTCGATTGCCACCATGACTTGGGGCTCGATGACATCAACGCCTGGCAGGCCTTCGATGAGGTCCTGGGCGGACTGTTCCAGGATGTCGAAGGTCTTGTAGTGACAGGGAATCACGGTCTTGAAGTCAAAATATTTTCTGGCGGCATAGGCGGTTGCCTTCATATCCATGGTGAAGTGCCCGCCAGCGCTGAGGATCCCAATGTCAGGTTTGTAATAATCGCCGATCCATTCCATATCCGCCATGATGCCAGTGTCGCCGGAGACATAAAGCGTATGACCCTCGCCTTTCAGAATAAAGCCCACCTCACGTCCGACGGGGGCTTGGGGCGCTTGCACGTAAGAGTTTGAATGCAGTGCCGGCACCATACTGACCGCCACGTCGCCGAGCATTACCGTCCCGCCTATGTTGAACCCGATCACATTCAGACCGTCATTGGTTTCGAAGTGCCCCATGAAGTCGTACATCCCCACAGCGGGCGCATTTAGTTTTTTGGAGAGCGCGACCAGATCTGCCGTGTGATCAAAGTGACCGTGTGTGATCAGGATAAAATCGGCGCCTTGGGTTGCGGCCTCGTGCTGGTCTTCAGGCAATACCGGGTTGCCTGTGAGCCAGGGGTCTACCAGCAAGACCTGATTTGCGATTTCGAGACGAAAGCTCCCGTGTCCGAGCCAAGTGATTTTCATTGAGCCTCTCCTTCAATACACTATCTCGACCTTAACCGCCTTTTGCTGCGCTGGGGAGCCTCCGGCGGGGATATTTTAAGACCAAAGAAAGGAAATGCTTTGGAGTTGTTGCAGGCCTTGGACGGGTATTGCGAGCGCATCGGTGAGGCGTATTGGGCGGAGCCGGTCAATGCGTTGACAAATATGGCGTTTCTGGTGGCGGCAGCGGTGATGTGGCAGCGCACGCGTGGGATGTTTCTTGCGCGGGCATTGTGCGTCGTGTTGGGGGCGATCGGGGTTGGCAGTTTTCTGTTTCACACCCATGCTCAGGTTTGGGCTGCAATGGCCGATGTGGTGCCGATCGTGTTGTTTATCCTGCTCTATCTTTTTGCGGTGAACAGAGACGCGGTCGGCTTGCGTGTTTGGTCCGCGGCGGGTGCCACGGTTTTGTTTTTGCCTTACGCAGCGGCCCTGGTGCCGGTGTTTTCGCAAGTGCCCGGTTTGGGGTCGTCGGCGGGATATGGGCCGGTGCCTGTTCTGATCCTCATATACGCCTACTTTTTGCGACGAAAGCATCGGGCGTTTGCCCTCGGTATGGCGCTGGGGGCTGTGCTTTTGTTGGTGTCACTGACGTTTCGCACCTTGGACGAGCCGCTGTGTCGCCACTGGCCGATGGGGACGCATTTCATGTGGCATTTGCTGAACGCGGTGATGCTGGGCTGGATGATCGAGGTTTACCGGCGTCTGAGGCTTGGCAAGGCTGCGCAAGCGGGGTAAATGGCGCGCAGGTAGAACAGGGTGACATATGTCGATTGATGAAAGTACGGCGGCGCATGTGGCGAAACTTGCCCGGATCAAGGTGGAGCCGGAGGCTTTGCCCGCTTTGGCCGGAGAGTTCAACACGATCCTGGGGTTCATCGAACAACTCAACGAGGTCGATGTTGAGGGTGTGGACCCCATGGTGTCGGTCACGCCGCAGGGCCTGAAGCGCCGCGCGGATGTCGTGACAGACGGAGACCAGCAGGCGCGGGTGCTGTCCAATGCACCTGATGCGCGCGAGGGCTTTTTTGCAGTGCCAAAGGTGGTTGAATAATGTCCAAGTTAAATGAATTGGGATTGGCCGAAGCGCGCGATGCCCTGCGGGCCGGAGAAACAACTGCCGTGGCGTTGACGGAGGCCTGTTTGCAGGCGATCGAGGGCGCGGACAGTCTGAACGCCTTCGTGCACAAGACGCCTGATCTGGCGATGGCACGTGCTGCGGCGGCGGATGAACGTATTGCGGGGGGCGATGCACCTGCGATGTGTGGATTGCCGGTAGGTATAAAGGATCTCTTTTGCACCAAAGGTGTCGCGTCTCAGGCGGGTTCACGAATTCTCGATGGGTTTTTGCCGGAATACGAATCCACCGTATCGCAAAATCTGGCTGATGCCGGCGCTGTGATGCTGGGCAAGCTGAACATGGACGAGTTTGCCATGGGTTCATCCAACGAGACATCTGTCTATGGCAATGCGGTCAACCCGTGGCGGCGCGACAAAGATGCAGCAGAGTTGACACCGGGCGGGTCTTCGGGCGGGTCTGCGGCAGCTGTCGCGGCCGATCTGTGCCTTGCTGCAACCGGAACGGATACCGGTGGTTCAATCCGCCAGCCTGCCGCGTTCACCGGCACGGTGGGGATCAAGCCGACTTATGGGCGATGCTCGCGTTGGGGGATTGTGGCCTTTGCGTCTTCGCTGGATCAGGCCGGTCCCATGACGAAATCGGTGCGCGATGCCGCAATCATGCTGGAAGCAATGTCGGGGCACGATCCCAAAGACAGTACGTCTGCCGATTTGCCGGTGCCGGATTTCGAGGCGGCGCTGACGGGGGATATTCGCGGAAAGAAAATTGGTATCCCCAAAGAATATCGAATGGATGGCATGCCGGCAGAGATTGAAACACTCTGGCAGGACGGTATCGCGATGATGAAGGACGCAGGCGCTAAGATTGCCGACATCTCCCTTCCGCATACAAAATACGCTTTGCCTGCCTACTATGTGATCGCACCTGCTGAGGCGTCATCGAACCTCGCGCGCTATGATGGCGTGCGTTACGGACACCGTGCCAGGCTAGAACAGGGCGACGGCATCACCGAGATGTATGAAAAAACCCGCGCAGAAGGGTTTGGACCTGAAGTGCAACGGCGCGTGATGATCGGCACCTATGTCCTCTCGGCAGGCTTCTACGACGCTTACTACAACCGTGCACGTAAGGTCAGAACCCTTATCAAGCGCGACTTTGAGGATGCCTTCGCGCAAGGTATTGATGCAATCCTCACGCCGGCAACACCTTCTGCCGCTTTCGGTCTTGGTGAGATGACGGATGCAGACCCGGTGGCCATGTATCTCAACGATGTCTTTACGGTTACGGTCAATTTGGCTGGTTTGCCCGGTGTTGCCGTGCCTGCGGGGCTGGACCATCAGGGGTTGCCGCTTGGATTGCAACTTATCGGTCGTCCGTGGGAAGAGGCCGATTTGCTGAATACTGCCTTTGCATTGGAAAACCGGGCAGGATTTGTGGCCAAACCCTCTAAATGGTGGTAGCCTTGTCCGTGCAGACACAACATGGGGCGTTTTAAGCATGAAGGCTAAGGTTGTTCTATCCGCGGGTCTGATATTGGCGGTTGCAGCATGTGCGCCGCAAGTGCCCGACAGTGCGCGGGGCGTGGGCTTTGATTCTTATCAGGCAACGCAGCAACGCGATGCGGCGTTACAAGGCACGAGTGCGCGCACGCCGCTCACCGTTCTGCCGCCCGAGGGCGGCACCGGCGCGCCGCCGCCGATCACCGGAACCGAGCCTGTCGCCGGCTCCGCTGAAGATACCGCGGCACAAACCGCGCTGATCCTGCAGCAGACCAGACCGGCAAGCACAGCCCCCTCCACTCAGGCGGTGGCCAACAGCGCGGGCATCTCGCAGGAAAACAACTTTGACGCGGTCAGCGGCCAACGAACTATTGAAGGGGATGCAGAGCGGCTGGCGCAGAACCGCGCGCAGTATCAACTGATCCAACCGCAAGCGCTTCCCGAGCGCGACGGCAATGAACAGCCGAACATCGTGGCGTTTGCGCTTTCCACAAATCATCCGGTGGGCACGAAAGTATATGCGCGTGCAGGTTTCAACGGTGCGGCACGGGCCGAGCGGAATTGCAGGCAGTACCCTTCCCCGGATCAGGCGCAGATGGATTTTCTGGCACGGGGAGGCCCGCTGCGCGATCGCAAAGGGCTTGATCCGGACGGTGATGGATATGCCTGTTCGTGGAACCCCGCACCCTTCCGCAAGGCAGCGCAAGGCTGACATTTTGGAGTGGTGCCCCTCTCCAAACCAAGGACCGCGCAAAAATGGGCTGACGCCAAATATCATTGTCATCCACTACACCGCGATGCAAAGCGCACAAGAGGCGATCGCGCGGCTTTGTGATCCCGCAACAGAAGTCTCGGCACATTACCTTATCTCGAAAACAGGGTGCATCACCGGGATGGTCGCAGAAGACCAGCGTGCCTGGCATGCGGGGGCCGGCGAATGGCGCGGTCAAAGTGACATCAACTCGCGATCTATAGGCATCGAACTGGACAACAGCGGGCATACGCCTTTTCCCGAGCCTCAAATGTGCGCTCTCGAATCCCTGTTGCAGGAAATCCTCGGAAGATGGCCAATCGATCCTTGCGATATCATCGGACATTCCGACATGGCGCCGGGCCGCAAGAAAGATCCCGGCCCCCGTTTTGACTGGGCAAGGCTGGCCCGGCAGGGCCTTGCAGGTCCGACCGTTCCGCCGCCGGATCCCCAAGGTTTTGTTGAAACTGCGCGGGCTTCGGGCTTCACTGCAACGCGTGACCCGGAGGTGCTGCTGCAATCGACAAGACTGCGTTTCGCGCCTTGGCGCCACGGCCCTGAAACCGCTCAAGACCTCCAGCTCTTCTACCAAATCTGACCTTTCTTTGGTCTCCAAATATCCCCGCCGGAGGCATCCCGTAATTTCAGCCATTGACCTGCCAGCCGTTTCAGAGCATCAGCCAACACGCGCGGAGAGCCGGATGGCCGCGGCATCGCATCGGTGTCGAGGAAAGTCCGGACTCCAAAAAGCGATGGTGCCGGGTAACGCCCGGGCGGGGTAACCCGACGGAAAGCGCCACAGAAAACAAACCGCCAGCTGTAAGGTCGGGTAACCGAAACCGGCAGCCGGTAAGGGTGAAAAGGTGGGGTAAGAGCCCACCGCGCCACTGGTAACAGTGGCGGCACGGCAAGCCCCACCAGGAGCAATGCCAAATAGGGACCGCGCGTCGCAAGACGGGGCCGCTTTTGCCCCAGCAGGTCCGGGTTGGCAGCTGGAGCTTTGCGGGTAACCGCCGAGCAAGAGGAATGGTCATCGACCCGGGGAGACCCGGTGAACAGAATCCGGCTTACAGGCTCTCCGCGCAATTGAGCTGAAAGCGACTTCGCAAATCGCTAAAATAATGTGCAAAATATGCTGATTTTTGATTAATTTTTAATCTGTTTGCGTATCGCTTAATTTAAGGGCGTATATTTGTCAAAATGCTGTTCAATTAGGCATTTGTTTCGGTCACCTCTCCGTCAGCAAAAAAGAAGAGGGACATATCATGGTCGGAGCAGATACAGCCTGGATCATAGTTGCAACGGCACTTGTGCTATTTATGACACTGCCAGGGCTGGCGTTGTTTTATGGTGGGCTGGTGCGCGCACGCAACGTACTCAGCGTTTTTATGCAATGTTTTTCAATTGCCTGCCTGATGAGCCTGCTTTGGCTGGCGGCAGGCTATTCCATCGCTTTCGGGGAGGGCAACGCCTTTTGGGGCGGCCTGGACAAGGCTTTCCTCAGCGGCGTCACTGCAGATAGCCTGTCGGGCACAATTCCCGAAGTGTTGTTCTTTGCTTTCCAAATGACTTTTGCGATCATCACGCCCGCGCTGATTGTCGGAGCCTATGTGGAACGCATCAGTTTTGGTTTTGTGCTGCTCTTTTCGTCGCTGTGGATGCTGTTGTGCTACGCGCCCGTTGCGCATTGGATTTGGGGCGGCGGCCTTCTTGCCGGGGCAGAGTGGTCGCTCTTTGAGGACGGGGTGAACGATTTTGCAGGGGGTATCGTGGTACACCAGACCGCCGGCATCGCTGCCTTGATCCTCGCAGCGATGTTGGGTCCGCGTAAAACCATGAAGGTGCCACCGCACAATCCGGGTATGGTGATGATTGGTGCCGCGATGCTGTGGGTTGGCTGGTTCGGCTTTAACGGTGGGTCTCAATTGGCCGCAGATGGTGGGGCTGCCATGGCACTGACAGTTACGCATATATCCGCGGCGACCGCTTCCCTGACCTGGGCCGCCTGGGAGAAAATCCGCTATGGCAAGGCATCACTGGTTGGTATGGTTACCGGCACGATCGCGGGACTGGCTTCTATCACGCCCGCGTCGGGTTCTGTCGGGCCAGTAGAGGCAATGTTGATCGGGGGTGTCGCGGGTGTGATGTGCCATGAGCTATGCAGCCTCGTGAAACACGGTCTGAAGATCGATGACACACTGGATGTCTTTGCGGTCCACGGTGTGGGCGGCATGTTTGGCATCGTGATGCTCGCAGTCTTTGGCCATGCATCGTGGACGGCGCAACTGGGCGGGCTTGCTGTTGTTGGCGTTTGGACGGCCGTCACGACCACCATCATCATTCTGGTCGTTAAAGCGGTTGTTCCCTTGCGTGTGAATGCTGAAGACGAAACCAACGGGCTGGACTTGTCTTCGCATGGCGAGCGCGCATATGACATGAGTTCATGAGAATGGGCAGAGGTCGGGGCATAGAGCGCCCCGACCGTTTTGGATGTCTGGACGAGAAAAGCCGAAATCACGCACCCTTTTGCAGTTGACTCGCGCGCTGATCCCAGTAAAAGCCGGGCTTCAGGATTTCACGTGGCCCCTCGGCAGAGCAGGGCTGCAGCAGGAGATAACACATGGCCAAGCCAACCACGATCAAGATTCGTCTGAACTCCTCGGCGGGGACAGGCCATTTCTACGTCACAAAAAAGAACGCGCGCACGATGACCGAGAAAATGGTCATCAAGAAATACGACCCCGTCGCGCGCAAGCACGTCGAATACAAGGAAGGCAAGATCAAGTAAGGTCTGCCGCAACAGCTATGCAAAAAGCCGCGCTTTCGCGCGGCTTTTTTTGTTGGAGACCCGGGGCGCTTGGTTTTCGTGTGTTGTGTCATAGCGGCACAGGCTCCATGCTCACACACAGCGATAGCAACGGGGGTGTTATGAAACGCGATATTGAAACGTGCAACGCATGGGGCTTGCGCAAATGTTCAGGTGCAAAAAGTATCGCGGGTAACGTGGCAGGCCTTCTTGCCCTTGTGTCGCTGTCTGCTTGTGGTGATGCGATCTATGATACCATCGAACTGATGCCGCCCCCTGCGGTATATGTGGCCGGAGAGGTCGATCCTTTTCCGGGTGTCAATGAAAGCAACTACAGCGATGAGGCTATCGCATTCTACGTAACGGACCGGCGGCCGGCGACGGAAGAGGACGCGCAGAGATTTTATGCAAACGAGCGGGGGTTCGCGCTGCGCGCGGGCACTGTTCGCGTGCAAGCCGACCCGCCGTTCTCCGGTTGGGAAGAGATAAAAGCCGTCAGCCTGTCCCAGCAGGACAGCCAAAGGCGTTTGCTGCGAATCCGGACTGTGGATGAGCACGGTTTTCTGCCAGTGGACACAATTTCCATTCTGCCCAATGCCCCGAGCGCACAGGAAAAACGGGAAGGTGGTGGCAGGTTTATGCGCGCAATTAACGACAGACTTGCCGCCACAGTGCAAAACGACATCTTCATTTATGTGCACGGTTATAACGTAGATTTTGAGTATCCAGTCCTGTCGGCCAAAGAGTTGCAACATTACATGGGCTATCGCGGGGCTTTCATCACATACGCATGGCCTGCGACCCCCAATCGTCTGGCTTACTTCAAAGATCTTGAAACTGCGGATTCGACTCGGAAAAACCTGCGCCAGTTCATTGAGCTTCTGTCGCAGAATACCGGCGCCGATAACATCCATATCATTGGATACAGCGCTGGTTCGCGTCTGGCGTTTGAGGCGGTCTATGATCTGGCGTTGCAATACCCCGAAGGACGCTCGGGTGCGCCAAGGCTTGGCAAGCTTATCCTGATCGGGAGCGACGTAGACAGGAGCTATTTTGCGCAGGCGCTGGATGATGGGATCTTGCGTTTGACCGACGAGATTGCGGTCTACATGTCTTCAACAGATGCGGCACTGCGCATGTCGAGCCTGGTGCTGGGCGTGGACAGGCTTGGACAGGTATTCGAAGCCCAAACTGAAAACGAAATTGAAATCGGGCGCGGCCTACGTGCAACTGAGGGGCTTACGCTTATCGACGTGTCCGGTGCAGAGGGCTCGGCCTTTGGCAACGGCCACTCCTACTTCCGCTCATCACCCTGGGCCAGCAGCGACATGTTTGTATCCTTGATCTACGATCTCGATGCCGAAACCCGTGGGCTTCAGCAGCTGTCGCCGGACTCCCCTGTATGGAGTTTTCCAAGCGACTATCCCGCCCGCATCGTCAGTGCAGTAAAGAACCGGTAAACAAAAAAAACCGGCCCCTGAGGGCCGGTTTCGTTAATCCTGTATGTGTCGCTTACTCGCGATTGCCGAAGAGTTGCAGCAACATCATGAACATGTTGATGAAGTTCAGATAGAGGCTCAGCGCGCCCATGATGCCTGACTTTTGCAACCACTCCTGATCGCCATGATGAGCATGTGCGAGGTAAGTGTTTTTGATATTCTGCGTATCATAGGCGGTCAGCCCCGCAAAGATCAGAACACCCAGCGCAGAAACCGCGAACATGATTGCAGGCGAGCCCAGAAAGATATTTACGATCGACGCAACTACCAGACCGATAACACCCATGATGAGGAAGCTTCCCCAGCCTGAAATGTCTTTCTTGGTGGTGTAGCCCCACAGGGACAGACCAGCGAAAGCAATCGATGTGACGAGGAAGATCTGCGCGATTGAAAAGCCCGTAAAGGCGATGAAAATCCACGATAGCGACAGCCCCATCACCGCGGCAAAGACGTAAAAGAACGTCTGAGCGCCGGCGGCCGACAGTTTATTGATGGCGGCCCCGAACATAAAGACCATCGCCAGCGGTGCGAACATGACGATCCAGCCGAGGATGTTCGGAGACAGCGTGACCGGATCGCGGAACACAGCCATCAGTTGTGGCGATGTGCCAACCGCCCATGCAACCGCAAAGGTGATAAGCATACCTACGGACATCGTCGCGTAGACTTTGTTCATGTGGGCGCGCAATCCCTCGTCAATCTGGGCGGCGCGGGCTCCGGCAGCGGACCGGATTGTATTCACGTCAGCCATTCTAAGACCTCCAACTAGAAATAACCGGCGCGTCAGATTTTCTGCGCGCTCTCGCGTATGAATATCGTGGGCTGATGTGACCATTTCAAGGCTTTTCGGTCAGGAATAGAGCGAATTGAGCGAAAATCGTCATTCCGACTGCAATTTTCGCTCAATAGCCGAAAGCCGAGGCTCTAAAGGCCTTTCCAGTTAGGCGGAACATCCCACAAACCGAGTTGAGCTTCGCGCTTTGCTTCATCGGCTGAGATACCGATGTCTTCCAGCGCGCGGGCGTCGAGCTGCGCGAGGTTGCGGCGCGACCGCCAGACTGCGAGATGCGTCATAACCTTTGAAATCCAGGAGTGTGCGGGCCGGACTGTGTACGCGGCGCGATTGTGTACATGTGCCATCGTCTTTTCCTTTCGTGATGGTTTTTATGTTTTTCATCTGATTGCTTGATGTATATGGGAAGTTCGATTAATATTGAAAACGAATGTTTGTGAATTAAAGCATCAGGAATATTGATATGAGAAATCTAGATGTCACGACTCTGAGATCCTTTGTTGCTGTGGCGGACTCGGGTGGTGTGACGCGGGCTGCTGGTTTTCTGCATCTCACGCAGTCTGCGGTGTCCATGCAGTTAAAACGGCTCGAAGAAATGCTGGGTTTAGAGTTATTCGACCGGTCTGGCCGGACAATCGCGCTTACCGCTTCGGGTGAACAGCTGTTGGTGTACGCGCGCCGGATGGTTGCATTAAATGACGAGGTGATTGGTCGCTTGACCGATCAGGCCTACGAGGGTGAAATCGTGCTCGGTGTGCCCCATGACATTGTGTATCCGGCCATCCCGCAGGTTCTCAAACAGTTCAATGCAGCGTTTCCGCGCGTTCGGGTGCACCTTGTCTCGTCCTACACGCGCGGATTGAAAGAGCAGTTCGGACGTGGAGAATGCGACCTTATTCTGACGACAGAGACCGCGCTGGAGCAGGGCGCTGAGACTTTGTGCCGCAAGCCTTTGCGGTGGATTGGTGCGCCGGGCGGTGCGGCCTGGCGTCAGCGCCCGCTCAAGCTGGCCTTTGGGCGGCTGTGCACGTTTCGGCCCCGCGTGATTGAAGCCTTGGATACTGCCGGCATCCCTTGGGAGGTCATTGTCGAAACCGAAAGCGACAGAACCATCGAGGCCACGGTGAGTGCGGATTTGGCCGTGCACACGATGATCGAAGGCACCGAACCGCCACACTTAGAGCGGATTGACCACAACGGGGCTTTGCCCGAACTGCCGCTGCAGCAGATCAACCTGTACGGCGCCACATCTCGTGGCGGCGTCGTGCAACAGGGGCTCGCGGATTTGCTCAGGCGCGCATTCGCACATTCTGAACCACAGCGGCTAAAGGCAGGCTGACGCGCATTGGTGTGCTGCAGTCCGCTTGTGCCAGTGACGAAAGAAACCTGGAATTCGCGGTTGTGATCTGTGTTGCGCGGGGTGATCGGCCAAAATTCGCTTGGATTACGTAAGCTTTCCCCAACGTCAACTTTGTCAATGCACTGCGCGTGATTCCCCATAAACGGGAACCTCGTGGAGCTGCTTTGTTTTCGAATCACAACTCAGAAGAGAATACTAAAGGCTTTATTTCAGGCGGAATCACTAAATTTTTAAAAGAAAAACCTGTCGGAAAGAGATACATGTAAGGCTCTGTTCGGCATGCATTAAACACGTATAGATTGTTTTTGGTGTTTTGAGGCACAAGTCTGCGTGCAGTCTTTTTAGTTGATTGAAAAGCCGTTTTTCGTATTGTCGCGGTATGTAACAAGTTTGTTGCGCGGGAACATCGGCACGCTCGTGACGCATGCGCAATGCAAGCTCAGGTAATAAGTTCGAATGAGGGTAAGGGAAACTGAATGGCACATTTAGTCGACGTTCACGTAGGAAAGCGCATCCGCCAGCGCCGCTGGCTTGTTGGTATGACGCAGCAAAAACTGGCTGAGCGGGTCGGTATTAAATTCCAGCAGATTCAGAAGTATGAGACGGGGGCAAACCGCGTGAGCGCCTCCAGGCTTTGGGATATTGCAGACGCACTCGAAGTTGACATTGCATTTTTCTTTGAAGGTCTTCGCGCGGAACAAGACGGTTCCGCAGAGACAACGACCAGTGCAATTCCAGCTGACATGATGGGCGACAAAGAGGCAATGGACCTTGTTCGCTCTTATTATGCGATACCTGAAAACCAGCGCCGCCGCCTGTTTGAACTGGCGCGTGTGTTGAGTGACGTCGCATAAGCTTCGGGTTTTGACCGGTAACATGCTTGAGGCCCCTTGCAGCAAGGGGCCTAAACTGGCACGTCCATTGGTATGAGAGTTACCGATACCCAGCTTCGGCATATTGACAACATAGCCCAGCGTGCGGCGGATGCCGCGCGGGATGTCATTTTGCCATACTTCCGTGCTGATGACCTGCAGCATGACAACAAATCAGACACGGACTTTGACCCGGTCACCCAGGCAGACCGGTCTGCCGAACTGGCAATCCGGGCGATCCTGAAAGAGACCTGCCCGCAGGACGCCATTCTTGGCGAAGAATTCGGCGCTCAGGAAGGTTCAAGCGGTCTGACGTGGGTGCTCGATCCGATTGATGGTACGCGGGCATTTGTCAGCGGCACGCCCACATGGGGCGTTCTGATCGCCGTGTCGGATGCGCAGGGGCCTGTGTACGGTCTGATCGACCAGCCCTATATCGCAGAGCGTTTTACCGGGTCCAGACTGGGCGCACAGATGGCGGGTCCGCAGGGCAACCGCGCGATCGTGACCCGCGCGCCGCTCGATCTGGCAGAAGCGACCGTCTTTACAACCTTCCCCGAGGTGGGAACCGCAGCCGAAGGGCGCGCGTTTCACACTGTGGCTGCGCAGGCCAAGCTGACGCGCTATGGTCTGGACTGCTATGCCTATGCCCTGGTCGCAGCCGGCCAGATCGACCTTGTCATCGAAGCGGGGCTGGCAGCCTATGATATCCAGGCACCGATCGCGGTGATCGAGGCGGCGGGCGGCGTTGTCACGAATTGGGAAGGCGGCCCCGCGCATCTGGGCGGCAGGGTCGTCGCAGCGGCCAACCACCAGATTCACGCTCAGGCTCTGGCCCTGCTGCAATCCGCTTTGGAATGAGTTTGCGCGCGATCAAAGGGGCGCAGGTGATCCTCACCATAGACGACACACGGCGCGAGTTGCATGGCGCTGATATCGTCTTTCAAGAGGGCAAGATCACCGCGATAGGGCCGGGCCTCGCGGGCGATCTGCCAGCCATCGACGCTCAGGGCTGTGTGGTGACGCCGGGTCTGGTGAATACGCATCATCACCTCTATCAGTCTATGACACGCGCGGTACCAGGCGGGCAGGATGCGCTGCTTTTTGGCTGGCTTCAGACGCTTTATCCGATCTGGGCAGCATTTACACCGGAACACATTTACACCTCTGCGCAAATCGGGTTGGCAGAGCTTGCCCTGTCAGGCTGCAGCCTGAGCAGCGACCACCTGTATCTTTTTCCCAATGGATCGCGGCTGGAAGACACTATTCATGCCGCGCAGTATGTCGGTTTACGGTTTCATCCCACCCGGGGCGCCATGAGCATCGGCGTGTCGGACGGCGGGCTGCCGCCTGATGATCTTGTCGAGGGCGAGGCGGAAATCCTCAAAGACTGTATACGCGTGATCGATGCTTTTCATGACAGCGGTGAGGGGGCGATGTGCCGCGTGGGCGTCGCGCCTTGTTCTCCTTTTTCGGTAAGCCGCGAGCTGATGCGGGATGCGGCGGTGCTGGCGCGTGACAAGGCCGTGATGATGCACACCCATCTGGCCGAAAACGACGAGGATATCGCCTATTCGCTGGAAACCTTTGGGTGTCGTCCGGGAGAATATGCTGAAAGCCTGGGATGGGTGGGGCCCGATGTGTGGCACGCCCATTGCGTCAAGCTGGACGCGGCTGAAATCGCGCTCTTTGCTCAAACTGGAACCGGTGTCGCGCATTGTCCCTGTTCCAACTGCCGCCTTGGCAGTGGCATCGCGCCGCTGCGCGCCATGCGGGATCAGCGGGTGCCGGTGGGACTTGGCGTCGACGGGTCAGCCAGTAATGACGCTGGTAATCTGGTTGCGGAGGCGCGTCAGGCCATGCTGCTTCAAAGGGTGGCGCGGGGTGCTGATGCCATGAGCGCGCGCGAGGCCTTGGAGATTGCGACGCGAGGTGGTGCCGATGTGTTGGGGCGCGCGGAGTGTGGCCGGCTGAGCGTCGGGGCGCGTGCCGATATCGCGATCTGGGATGTCTCAGGCATTGAATCGGCCGGCAGTTGGGACCCTGCTGCGTTGCTCTTGGCAGGGCCGACCACTGTTCGGGATCTGGTGGTCGAAGGCCGAGATGTCGTGCGCGACGGCCAGATCGTGACCTTTGATCTGGCCGAAGGGATCGCACGCCAGAATAGCATGGCGCGTGCCTTGCGCGACAGTCTGTGAAGGCGCTGGTCGTTGCCGCCATCGCCGTGTTTGGCAGCGTGAGCATGGCAATAGCAGATGCGCAAAAGGTCGCGGCCGTCAATGGCCTGCGGTCGGCTGCGGACCTGCCCGCATTGCGCTATTCGACACAACTTGAAGGGGCTGCGCGTGTTCATGCTGATGACTTGTTGCGGGCCTGGTTTTTTGCGCATCAGGGCAGCGACGGATCTGACGTGGGCCAGCGGGTCAGCCGGACCGGCTATGGTTGGTGCGTGGTGGCCGAGAACATTGCCCAAGGTCAGCGAGATCTGTCCGAGGTCATGGCCGCGTGGACTGCGTCGCCCGGGCACCGTGCAAACATGGTGTCGCGCGATGTGACCGAATTTGCCGTCGTTCAGGGTGGTGGGTACATCTGGGTCATGGTTCTGGCACGACCGGGGTGCTAACCGGCTATGGTGTGACGCGTGTTCCTGCAACCCAGACATCGGCAATGGCGCGGTCATCTCCCATCATGATGGTCGGAAACAATGCTTCCCAAATGGTCTCGGCCTGACGCACGCGCTGCGCAATGGCTGGGGTAGACGACAGATCAAGGACGGTGATATCTGCCTCATATCCCGGTGCCAGAAGGCCGATACGGTCTTGCAGGTGTAAGCTGCGGGCTGAGCCTGCGGTGGCGAGATACATCAGCTGCGCGGGGTGCAGGGCTGCCCCGCGGAGTTGCCCGATTTCGTAGGCTGCAGCCATGGTCCGCAGCATCGAAAACGAAGATCCGCCGCCAGTATCTGTCGCAAGCCCAAGCGGGATGCCGCGCAGGCCGAGCCCTGCCACATCCATCAAGCCCGAGCCGATAAAGCTATTGGAGGTCGGGCAATGCACCAACGCGGCGCCAGTCTCGGCAATCCGGTCGATTTCGCGTTGTTCAAGGTAGATTGCATGTCCATAGACACCACGCGCGCCCAACAGTCCGTGCGCCTCATAGGTGTCAAGGTAGTCGCGGGCGTCTGGAAACAGGCTGCGCACCCACTCGACCTCTGGGATCTGTTCGCTCAGGTGCGTCTGCATCAGGCAGTCGGGGTACTCGGACCATAGCTGTCCAAGTGCGTTCAGCTGCCCGGGGCTGGACGTAGGAGAGAAGCGTGGTGTGATAGCGTAGGAGGCGCGGCCCTTTCCATGCCATGCGGCGATCAGGGCTTTGCTGTCGTCATAGGCGCTTTGTGCGGTGTCGCGCAGACCGTCGGGGGCGTTCCGGTCCATACAAGTCTTTCCCGCGACGGTGCGCATGTCGCGTGCGGCTGCCGCCTGAAAAAAGGCGTCTACGCTTGCCGGGTGTATTGTGGCGTAAGAGCAAACGGTCGTTGTCCCGTGCGACAGAACAAGGTCAAGGTAACGCGCGGCTGTCTCTTGTGCATAGACCGTATCGGCAAGACGCATTTCTTCGGGAAAGGTGTATGTGTTCAACCAGTCGATCAGCTGCTTGCCCCAGCTCGCGATGATTGCGGTTTGTGGGTAATGTACGTGCGCATCAACAAAGCCCGGACAAATCAGATGCCGGCCGTAATCCGTAACCCGCGCCAGCGGAAACTGCGCGCGCAGGTCAGCTGCATCGCCGGTGGCTACGATTTTGCCATCGGCCAACGCAACAGCACCTGCGCTGTTGACAGCCACACAGCTTTCCCAGGCGGAAACCATCGGGTTGCCCGTCACTTCAAATGTCTGGCCAAGGATCAGGTCTGTTGCGTTCATAGCTTAAGCTTTAGGCGTTCGGGTGAGGCAGGACAACGGCGTTCTCGCCGGCATTGTATCCGCATCCGCCCGCGCTTATGGTCCGGCGCAGATGAGGAGCAAGCCAATGTCGGACCAGACCGAACAAGCAGATGCTGAAGGCAGCGAGGACGCCTATGTGCTGGGCCCCAAAGCGATCGCCGCAATCCTCTATGCCGTCGATATCGAGGATCAGGCCAAGCTGACCGAGTTGATGGAGCCGCTGCACGCGGCCGACATCGCAGACTTGCTTGAACAGATAAACGCCTATGACCGCTCCCGGCTTATTCGTTTGTATGACCGCGAATTCGACGGGGAAATCCTGTCAGAACTGGATGAAAACATCCGCGAAGAAGTGATCGCTGTTCTCAAGCCTCATGTTCTGAGCGAGGCGGTCCGCACGCTCGACAGCGATGACGTGGTCGATCTTGTCGAAGACCTTGAGGACGCGCAGCAAGAGGCCATTCTGGACGCACTGGAAGACGTGGACCGTGCGGCGGTTCAGCAGGCTCTGCGCTATCCAGAGTATTCCGCCGGTCGCTTGATGCAGCGCGAGGTTGTGATGTCGCCCGAGCACTGGACGGTCGGACAGGCGATCGACTATTTACGCACGACACCGGAATCCGATTTGCCGGATCAGTTCTATCATATTGTCGTGGTCGATCCGCGCCTGCATCCGGTCGGTAATGTCACGCTTGGAAAACTCATGCGGTCGAGACGCGAGACGCGGATGATGGATCTGCTGGAGGATACATTTCAGATCATCCCGGCAACGCAGGCTGAATCTGATGTCGCGTATGCGTTTAACCAGTACCACCTGATTTCAGCACCGGTGGTCGATGAGGAAGGGCGATTGATCGGTGTCATCACGATTGACGATGCGATGGCCGTTCTGGACGAGGAGCACGAAGAAGATATCCTGCGCCTTGCAGGTGTCGGGGAAGGGTCCTTGTCGGATCGTGTGATCGAGACGACAAAACAACGGCTGCCCTGGTTGGCTGTGAACCTTGTCACGGCCATCGCCGCCTCGCTGGTTATCGCACAGTTCGAAGATGCTTTGACCCAGATCGTGGCGCTGGCCGTTTTGATGCCGATTGTTGCGTCCATGGGCGGAAACGCGGGCACCCAGTCGCTGACCGTTGCTGTGCGCGCGCTGGCGACGAAGGACCTTACCACTGCTAACGTCTGGCGGGTCATCCGGCGCGAAGTTCTGGTGGGGCTGTTCAATGGGATGATCTTTGCAGTCGCGATGGGGATCATCGGCTTTTTGTGGTTCGGCTCGCCGGCCCTTGGCTATGTGATCGGCGCTGCGATGGTCATTAATCTTGTGGTGGCGGGGCTTGCCGGGACAGTAATCCCCGTGCTTTTGGAACGTATTGGCATTGACCCCGCGCTTGCTTCCGGTGCTTTCGTCACCACGGTGACGGATGTTGTTGGGTTTTTTGCCTTTTTGGGGCTGGCTGTTTTGGTGTTGCTATGAACGAGAGGACCGACGTTAAAACCGCAGCGCGTCAGGCGGGATATGCGCGCCGCAAGGCTGCACATGCTCAGGACCCGGGGACGGGAGCGGGTCTGCTTTCCAGTGTTTTGGCGGGGTATCGCGGCGTGCCGCTGGCCGGCTACATGCCGATCCGCACAGAGATAAACCCACTGCCTGCGATGGCTGAGGCGGCGGCCCATGGCGCTGTGGGTGTTCCCGTTATTCAAGCGCAGGCCGCGCCCCTTCGATTTGCAAAATGGGAGCCTGAAATGCCGATGGTCAGCGGTCTTTTTGGGGCGCGTATCCCGCAAGACCCAGAATACTTCGAGCCGGAGATACTGATCGTGCCGCTTGTTGCCTTTGACGGGCAGGGCGGGCGTCTGGGGTATGGCGGGGGATTTTACGACCGGACGCTCGAGCAGTTGCGCGCGCGCCGTTCGACTCTGGCGATCGGTTTTGCCTATGACGCCCAGGAGGCGACGCGCCTGCCGCTGGAGCCAACGGATCAGCCGCTTGACCTGATCGTCACAGAGACACGCGTCATCGATCTGCGCTAGTTCCGTCGCGCAATCTGGCTGAATTGTGCGAAAAATGGCTGATACCCCTTGTCGAGCCTGCTGCGCAGCCCTACCCATCAGTCATGAAAATACTGTTTCTGGGGGATGTGATGGGGCGCGCCGGTCGCGCTGCGATCACCGAAAACCTCGCCCGTCTGCGCCGCGAATGGCGGTTGGACTTCATTGTGGTGAACGGTGAAAACGCCACGTCAGGCATGGGCCTGTCCGGTGCGCATGCGCGTACCCTCCTGGACGCGGGCGCTGACTGTATCACACTGGGAGATCATGCGTTTGACCAGAAAGACATGCTGCAGTTCATAGAGCAGGAACCCAAGATCATCCGGCCTTTGAACTTTTCCAAGGCGGCGCCCGGCAAAGGGGCGCGCCTTTTTACGGCGCAGAATGGGCGGAAAGTACTGGTCACACAGGTGCTGGGACAGGTGTTCATGAAACGCCCCTATGATGATCCCTTCTCGTCTTTGGAAACGGTTTTGAAAACGCACCCTTTGGGTGGTCAGGCATCGGCGATTGTTGTTGATATTCACTGTGAAGCAACTTCGGAAAAGATGGCCGTTGGCCATTACTGCGACGGGCGTGCCAGTCTTGTCGTCGGCACCCACACTCATGTGCCCACGGCAGATGCGAGGGTCATGGCGGGTGGTACTGGCTATCTGAGTGATGCGGGTATGTGCGGCGACTACAACTCAGTCATCGGGATGGAAAAAACCGAGCCGATGCGCCGCTTTATCACAGGTATGCCGAAAGAACGTTTCACCCCTGCCACGGGAGAGGCCACGCTGAGTGGCGTGTATCTGGAAACGGACGACCGGACCGGAAAGGCCACCCGCATTGCCATGGTGCGTGAGCGCGGCCTTTTGCAAAGCGCCGCCCCCTGATGACACCGAGAGAAGTTGCGTTTTTTACCGGTGTACTGGTGCTTCTCGGGGCGGGTTGGGGTATCACCATCCCGCTGACAAAGATCGCCGTCTCGACCGGATTTGGACATTACGGTCTGATTTTCTGGCAGTTGGCGATCGGCACGGTCTTGATGTCGGTGCTGTCGTTGTTGCGCGGAAAAGGGTTGCCGTTCAACAGGTTCACACTGCGTGTTTTTGCAGTGGTTGCGTTGATCGGTACACTGATCCCCAACACAGCCTCGTATCAGGCTGCTGTACACGTCCCGGCGGGCATACTTTCCATCCTTTTGTCCATGATCCCTATGTTTGCCTTTCCCGTCGCGCTTGCCCTCAAGCTTGACCGGTTTTCGTGGCGGCGTTTTTGCGGGCTGGGTGTGGGCCTCGCGGGTGTTTTGATCATCGTGATGCCGGGTGTAAGCAGTGCGCTGAACACGCCGGTTTTCTGGATGATGATCGCGCTGGTCGCCGGGCTTTGCTACGCGCTGGAGGGAAATGTGGTAGCCAAGTGGGGCACGGCAGGACTTGATGCCATTCAGGTTCTGTTCGGCGCGTCACTGCTGGGCGCGGTGGCGATCTTGCCGCTTACCCTAGCGAGCGATCAGTTTATCGCCCCTGCAGAGCTTTTGGGGCGTGCGGGCTATGCATTGATACTGGCCTCTGTGGCGCACACGCTGGTCTATGCGGGATATGTCTGGTTGGTGGGGCGGGCGGGCCCTATGTTTACGGTTCAGGTCAGCTACCTTGTCACAGGGTTCGGCATCCTGTGGGCGAAGGTGATACTGTCAGAAGCTTATCCGCCTGCCGTTTGGGCAGCCTTGGGGCTTATGTTCGTGGGAATGTATCTTGTGCAACCCAGACCCAAAGCAGCGCTTGCTCCTTCTTGACCAATAGGCGAGACTGCCTGCCAGCATCGCGAAAAGACAGGTCGCCCCGAATTGATTTCATTTTTCGAGCTTTCCCCCATGGCCGCCCCGTTTCTGACGCTTGGCGTTGTGGTGGCAATGTTTGTGCTTTTCGTGCGCGAAACTTTTCCGACAGAGGTTGTGGCGCTGGCGGGGGCGGCTGTCATGCTTGCCAGCGGCGTGCTGCCCTATGATCTGGCACTGGGGGTGCTGAGCAATCCGGCACCATGGACGATCGCGGGTATGTTTATTGTTATGGGGGCGCTTGTGCGGACGGGTGCGCTGGATGTGCTGACACGCCTTGCCGAGCGGCAGGCGAAGACCCGACCCAAGACCGCGGTCATAGGCGTCATCCTGTCTGTCATGGGGGCATCTGCGATCATGAACAACACGCCGGTGGTCGTGGTGATGATCCCCGTCGTGGTACAGTTAAGTAAGACGCTTGGGGCCAACGCGTCCAAGTTCCTGATCCCTTTGAGTTACGCCGCAATCATGGGCGGATCTCTTACCCTGATCGGAACCTCGACCAATCTGTTGGTCGATGGTGTCGCGCGAGGCGAAGGGCTAGAACCGTTTACCATCTTCGAGATCCTGCCGATTGGTATCGTGGTCTGTGTGTGGGGTCTTTTGTACCTTGGGCTTGTCGCGCCGCGCCTGTTGCCGGACCGCGACAGTATGGCGAGCATGCTGACCGACCGCTCGAAAATGAAGTTTTTTACCGAAGCCGTGATCCCGCCTGAAAGCAATCTGATTGGTCGTGAGGTTTTGGGTGTCCAGCTTTTCAAACGCGAGGGTGTGCGCCTTGTGGACGTTGTGCGGGGGGACAAGTCTCTGCGGCGCAACTTGAAGGCGGTGACGTTGCAGGTGGGCGACCGCGTGGTTTTGCGCACAGAGATGACCGAGCTGCTGAGCCTTCAGGCGAATAAAGAGCTGAAGAGGGTGGATCAGGTTTCGGCTGTTGAAACAACGACCGTCGAAGTGCTGATCACGCCGGGATGCAAGATGGTGGGGCGGTCTCTTGGCGCGATGCGCCTGCGGCGCCGCTACGGTGTTTACCCGTTGGCGGTGCACCGGCGGAACCAGAACATCGGGCGACAGCTTGATGATCTGATCGTCAAAGTGGGAGATACGTTGCTGCTGGAAGGGGCGGCGGAGGATATCAGCCGCTTGGCGACAGACATGGACATGGTGGATGTCTCGCATCCGACTGAACGCGCCTACCGTCGCAGCCATGCACCCATCGCGATCGCAGCGCTTGTTGGCATTGTGGTCTTGGCGGCATTCAATGTGGCACCAATCTTGCTTTTGGCTGTTGTCGCGGTTGCGCTGGTGCTGGTAACAGGGTGTATCGACGCGGATGAAGCGTTTTCTTTTGTGGATGGACGGCTTTTAGCGCTGATCTTCTCCATGCTGGCTGTTGGGGCTGCCTTGCAGCATTCCGGTGCGGTTTCCCTTCTGGTCGACGCCGTGTCACCCACACTGATGACCTTGCCCCCTGCGCTCGTCGTGCTGGTTGTCTTTGCATTGACTTCGACGCTGACCGAGATTGTGTCCAACAATGCCGTTGCCGTCATCATGACACCGATCGCCATTGGGCTCGCCTCCGCATTGGGGCTGGACCCGCGGCCGCTTGTGGTTGCCGTGATGATAGCCGCATCCTGCGCCTTTGCCACGCCCATTGGCTACCAGACGAACACGTTGGTGTATGGGCCAGGGGGATACCGCTTTACCGACTTTACGAGGGTCGGTTTGCCGCTGAACATCAGCATGGCGGCAATCGTCTCATTGACCATTCCGCTGATCTGGCCACTTTGACGTGAACATATCCAAGGCCAAATGGCCGTTCCGCAAAAAGTGCGATTGGCGGTTTACTTCGTAGGTAGCTTTCCATCGGCGCCCGCCTGACGCGGGATCAGGTCGCGGGCGCCTCGCCAAAAGACACTGTGTTGCCGTCTTTGTCCAGCAGCGACCAGCGCGCCACCACGAAGTGGTAGCTGCCTGTTTCCCAACCGCTGTCATCACGGTGTAAGCTGCGCCGCCACGCGCCTTCGGCGCGCAGGGGTAGCCGCACTTTTGCAACATCTGGCGGTTTGGCTCCTGCGCTGGCCGCTTGCTGTCTGGCATGGGTCATCAAGGCCTTGAGTTGTCTTTCCAGCGGTCCCACTTCGGCCGCGCGTCGCCCTGCAAAAAATACATCAATCTCTGTCTTGCGGTCGACAAATCCCCGCACCACCAGATCCTGCCGGTCGTTGCGACGCATCTGTGGGATCAGTTCCAGCATCAACTGGCACAATGCCGTCCGGAACAGCCCCGCGTCCTCGTAGGATGCAGAGACCTCGTGTACCGGAAGACGGCTTTGAAACAAGTCTCGCTTGGAGTAGGAAAACATGATTGTGCTATGTCCTTGCGCTTGGCCATAGGTTTACCGCACCCGGTGTTAAAGATTGGTTTCAAACGCCGGCAAAAAGCCTAATTTGACCCGTGAAAAGAGCAGGGGGATTGCATGCCACGCAGTCTGTGACCTATAGACGGTCCACATCCCGCCAGCGACAACAAAGCAAGGATCAATCAGACCAATGGCCGGCCACTCAAAATGGGCAAACATCCAACACCGTAAGGGGCGTCAGGACGCCGTACGCGCAAAATTGTTCTCCAAACTGAGCAAAGAGATTACCGTCGCCGCAAAAATGGGTGACCCCGATCCGGATAAAAACCCGCGGCTTCGTCTGGCGGTGAAAGAGGCCAAATCCCAGTCCATGCCCAAGGACAACATTGATCGTGCGATCAAAAAGTCTCAGGCCGGCGATGGGGATGACTACGAGGAAATTCGCTACGAGGGGTACGGGCCCAACGGTGTGGCCGTCATCGTCGAGGCGATGACTGACAACCGCAACCGCACCGCGTCGACTGTTCGATCAACCTTTACCAAAAACGGCGGCAACCTTGGTGAGACTGGCAGCGTCGGTTTCATGTTCGACCGCAAGGGCGAAGTCAGTTACCCCGCAGACGCAGGCGATGCCGACAGTGTAATGATGGCCGCGATCGAGGCAGGCGCGGAAGATGTCGAAAGCTCAGAGGATGGCCATGTCATCTGGTGTGCTGATACCGACCTGAACGATGTGGCCACAGCGCTAGAGGCGTCTTTGGGCGAATCTGAGTCGACCAAGCTGGTTTGGCGACCCACAACCACCACCGAGATGGACCTTGAGGGGATGCAAAAACTGATGAGGTTGATTGACGCGCTGGAGGATGATGACGACGTGCAGCGTGTGACAACCAACTTCGAAGCAAGCGATGAGGTTATGTCGCAGCTCTGAAGCTTTCGCCTCAAGATGCAAAAAAGCCGCTCCAGGGGGGCGGCTTTTGTTTTGGCGCAAGGTCGGGGGATGGGTCAGCTGGCGAAGAACCCGCGCGCCATCTGTGTCCATGAAACCTGGGTGCGACAGGTTGCGCCGGGTCGCGCGCGGCCCACACGTTTCATCAGGTGCTTCAATTCGGATAGCTTTTGACGCGCGCCGGTCCGGCCCGCTTCGCTTTGAACAGCCAGAATTTTCTTTTGCGTGTGCAAAGCGGCCTCGATCATTTCTATGTCTTTGGTCGTCAAATCCAGTCGGTTCGTTGTATCCAGCATCGCGCTCGTATCCTTGTTACCTGTCCCACTATATGGGGGCGTGCTTCTTTTACGCCAATCATCCCCGATCAGATTTGCGTGATTAAAGTTTTATTGAAAACAGTATGTCTCCCGCTCGGGGCGCGGGACGAAGTATAGTTTGCCTCTACAGGGTGGAGCGGGCCTTGCGGTCCTGCGCAAAGCAGGTGTCTATGCTGTATGGCTGAACAGGATTCTTCACAACCGCTGCGTGGCATCTTCTGGATGCTGGTTACGGGGTTTTGCTTTATATCGGTTACCGCATTGGTGAAGTATATGGGCACCGGGCTGCCGCCCGCACAGATGGCGTTCTTGCGCTATTTGCTTGGACTTGTATTCCTGATCCCCGCAATAGGCGCTCTGAAAGCGGCACGCCTTACACCGCGCCAATGGAAACTGTTCGGGTTTCGTGGCGTTACCCACGGTTTGGCCGTTATCGCGTGGTTTTACGCAATGACACGCATCCCCATCGCGGATGTGACGGCCATGAACTATCTTGCGCCGATCTACGTGAGCATCGGTGCGGCGCTCTTTCTGGGTGAAAAACTGGCCTTCCGCCGGATCGCGGCCATTGTAGCAGCCCTGATTGGAGCGCTTATCATCCTGCGGCCGGGTTTTCGCGAGGTCAGCAGCGGACATATCGCCATGATCTTTACGGCCATTGCTTTTGGCGGGTCCTATCTGACGGCAAAAGTCATGGCGGGGGAAGTGAAGCCGTCGGTCGTTGTTGCGATGTTGTCGATTTTTGTGACGGCAGTGCTGGCCCCCTTTGCAATTGCGGTCTGGGTGCCGCCAACATCGACGGACCTGCTCTTGCTCTTTGCCGTGGCGTGCTTTGCCACAGCCGGACATTACACGATGACGCTGGCCTTCGCGGCGGCGCCTGTCACGGTCACACAGCCTGTCACCTTCACGCAGCTGATCTGGGCAGTATTGCTTGGCTACTTTGTTTTCGGTGAATCGGTGGATGTCTGGGTCTTGGTGGGCGGTCTTGTGATCCTTGCCTCGGTATCCTTCATCACATGGCGGGAGGCGGTGCTCAAGCGCCAACACCGCACGCCGACACTGAATGAAACCAAGGTATAGTTTTTATTGATTGACGGATCAATTAAAAACGGTCTAGTGCTGTCTTCGGTAATACCGGGGAGGGCAAAGTGCCAAAAGTCGGAATGGAACCGATCCGAAAATCTGCACTTGTGGAAGCAACCATCGCTGAAATCGGCGCCAGAGGATCGCTTGATGTCACCGTGGGGCAGATTGCCAAACGCGCAGGCATGTCAACGGCGCTGGCGCATCACTACTTTGGCGGCAAAGACCAGATTTTTCTGGCTGCAATGCAGCAGATTTTACGTGATTTCAGCCGCGAAGTTGCAGGCGCGCTGGCCGCAGCCAAGACACCGCACGCCAGAGCAACGGCACTTATCAATGCCTGTTTCGCCCCGTCGTGTTTCGCGCCCGCAACGGTGAGCGCATGGATGACGCTATATGCTTCCGCGCAGACGAACCCTGAAACCCTGCGCTTGCTGCGCCTTTATCAGGGGCGGCTTCGGTCCAACCTGATTCATGCGCTGCGTCCGATATCCGCAGCCCCAAAAGCACATGCTGACATGATTGCGGCCTTGATTGATGGTCTGTACCTGCGCGCGGCCTTGTCGGGTTCGCACTCCGCGAAAGATGCCTGCGACACGGCGCAGCGTGCCCTCGATGCATTGTTGGAAACCGCTCCATGAAACGGCCGAATATTCTGATCCTGATGGTGGATCAACTCAACGGAACACTCTTTCCCGACGGTCCGGCAGACTGGCTGCACGCGCCCAACCTCAAACGTCTCGCGGCGCGGTCCACAAGGTTCCGCAATGCCTACACCGCCAGCCCGCTCTGTGCGCCGGGACGTGCGTCTTTCATGACAGGACAGCTGCCGTCTATGACGGGGGTCTATGACAACGCGGCCGAGTTCTGTGCTTCACTTCCCACTTACGCGCATCACCTGCGCCGCGCGGGGTATCAAACCTGCCTGTCGGGAAAGATGCACTTTGTCGGCCCGGATCAGCTACATGGATTTGAAGAGCGGCTGACGACAGATATCTACCCCGCGGATTTTGGTTGGACACCTGACTATCGCAAGCCCGGCGAGCGGATTGACTGGTGGTACCACAACATGAGCTCTGTCACCGGGGCAGGGATTGCGGAAACGTCCAACCAGATGGAATACGATGACGATGTCGCCCATAACGCCACGCGCAAGCTCTACGAATTATCCCGTGGCGCGGATGCGCGTCCGTGGTGCCTGACGGTCAGTTTCACGCATCCGCACGATCCCTACGTCGCCCGGCGCAAGTATTGGGATCTCTATGAAGACTGCGACAACCTGCTGCCGGATGTACCTGCAATTCCCTATGAAGACCAAGACGCGCACTCGAAACGCATCTTTGACGCCAACGACTGGCGCAGCTTTGATATCACCGAGACAGACATAAAACGTGCACGGCGTGCCTACTTCGCCAACATCAGCTATCTTGATGACAAGATCGGCGACATTCTGCAAACGCTGGAAGACACGAGACAGGAAGCCATCGTCGTCTTTGTCTCGGACCATGGAGATATGCTGGGCGAACGGGGTCTGTGGTTCAAAATGTCGTTTTTCGAAGGGTCCGCGCGCGTGCCCTTGATGATCTCTGCCCCTCAGATGGCGCCAGGCGTGCAACATACAGCCGTCTCAACCATCGACGTCTGCCCGACACTGTGCGATCTGGCCTCGGTGTCGATGGAGGATGTGATGCCATGGACGACAGGGATCTCGCTTGTGCCCATGGGCCAGGGGCAGGAGCGTACCGAACCCGTGGCTATGGAATATGCAGCCGAAGCCTCTTACGCGCCGATGGTGTCTTTGCGCTACGGCAAGTGGAAGTACAACCGATGTACGCTTGATCCCGATCAGCTCTTTGATCTTGAGGCCGATCCACAAGAGCGCAAGAACCTCGCGGACTGTCCGGCGCATCAGGGCACAGTTACCAGCCTGCGCGCGAAGTCCGAAAGCCGCTGGGATCTTGAGGCTTTTGACGGCGAGGTTCGCAAAAGTCAGGCCCGCCGCTGGATCGTCTACGAAGCTCTGCGCGCGGGGGGCTACTACCCGTGGGATTATCAGCCGCTGCGCGATGCGTCTGAGCAATACATGCGCAATCACATGGACCTGAATGTACTCGAAGACAGCAAGCGCTTTCCGCGTGGGGAGTAACCCGCGTGACCAGAGCGAAAGGTTTATGAGCCAACCCCGACCGAGGGACCACACCTTATGACTATACCAGCCCATAACACCCCGCCCGGACCACAAGGCATGCAGACTGTCGACATCGTCAAGTGGATTGCCACGGCCATTCAATTAGTGGGCTACGGTCTGACAGGCATGAATGTCGTGCCATGGAATGTCTTTGCTTTTTTCGCAGGCATCATTCTTTGGTTCGCCGTCGGCGTGATGTGGAAGGACCGCGCAATAATGGTTGTGCATGTGGGGGCGTTTGTCTCGCTTCTGATCGGTTACCTGAACGCCTGAGGATCGCCTGTGGAAGCTGATTTCGTCATTGTCGGGGCTGGCAGCGCAGGGTGCGCCATGGCCTACAGGCTCAGCGAGGCAGGGGCCTCCGTTCTGGTGCTGGAGTTTGGCGGGACAGATGCAGGCCCGCTGATCCAAATGCCAGCGGCCCTGTCTTTTCCCATGAATATGAAGCGCTATGACTGGGGCTACAGCTCAGAACCGGAGCCCCATCTGAACAACCGGCGTCTGGCCTGTCCGCGCGGCAAAGTGATCGGCGGATCGTCAAGCATCAACGGGATGGTCTATGTCCGCGGGCATGCACTGGACTTTGACCATTGGTACGAACAGGGGGCTGACGGCTGGGCCTATGCTGACGTATTGCCCTACTTCAAACGTATGGAAACCTGGCACGACGGCGGGCACGGGGGGGATTCCGAATGGCGCGGCACCGACGGCCCGCTGCATGTCAGTCGCGGGCCACGCGACAACCCTCTCTACGATGCTTTCGTGCAGGCGGGCAGGCAAGCAGGATATGAGGCGACCGCAGATTACAACGGTGAAAAACAGGAAGGTTTTGGCCCGATGGAGCAAACGGTCTGGCAGGGCCGACGCTGGTCTGCGGCAAATGCCTACCTGCGCCCTGCGCTCAAACGTGACAATTGCACTCTTGTCCGGGGGCTGGCGCAGCGCGTGCTTTTTGAAGGCAAACGCGCGGTGGGCGTGGCGTATCAGCAGGGTGGAGCGGTCAAAACCCTGCATGCCCGGCGCGAGGTTATCCTTGCGGCATCGGCGATCAATTCGCCCAAGCTTCTAATGCTTTCCGGTGTTGGTCCCGCAGCACATCTGGCCGCGCAGGGCATTGAGGTGATCGCTGACCGGCCCGGGGTCGGGGAAAACTTGCAGGATCACCTTGAGATGTACATCCAAATGGCATCGCGGCAACCGATCACACTTTACAGGCACTGGAATCTTCTGTCCAAAGCTTGGATCGGGGCGCAATGGCTCTTTACCAAAAAAGGGCTTGGCGCGTCGAACCAGTTTGAAAGTGCAGCATTCATTCGGTCACAGGCGGGCATTCCGTACCCAGATATCCAGTACCACTTTCTGCCGATCGCCGTGCGCTATGATGGTAAGGTTGCCGCCGAAGGCCACGGATTTCAGGCCCATGTGGGCCCGATGCGTTCCAAGTCGCGGGGGCGGGTATCGCTGGCGTCGTCTGATCCGAAGGCGGCCCCGAAAATCCAGTTCAACTATATGTCGCATGAGGACGACTGGGTCGAGTTCCGGCGTTGCATTCGCCTGACGCGCGAGATTTTTGCGCAAGAGGCCTTCAAACCCTTCGTAAAGCATGAAATCCAGCCGGGAGATGCATATCAGTCGGAGACCGAACTGGACGACTGCATCAAAGAGCATGCCGAGAGCGCCTATCACCCCTGCGGCACCTGCCGGATGGGGCGGCGTGATGATGTGGCGGCAGTTGTCGATCCGCAGGCGCGCGTCATCGGTGTAGAAGGGTTGCGCGTTGCCGACAGCAGTATTTTCCCTCGGATCACCAACGGTAACCTCAACGGGCCTTCGATCATGGTTGGTGAAAAGGTATCTGACGCCGTTCTGGGGCGTGATCCCCTGCCGCGTGCCAACGACAGGCCCTGGGTGCATCCGCACTGGGAAACCGAGCAAAGATAGCAGACATTTACCACGTTAACTTTTCTTAACGCCACGCCTTGTTGGCGCCGTAAAGGGGTGCCATCTGACAGGGATGCGACGTCTGTTGATCCTGTTATGTCTTATTGCTTTTCCTGGTGTCGGTGTGCCCGTAGCCTATGCATCAGATATACGCGGCCCGATCTCGGTTATTGATGGCGATACCTTTGATATCGGCGGCACACGGGTACGTCTTTTTGGCATAGATGCCGTTGAGGCAGACCAAACCTGCACATCGCGATCCAGTCAGGTCTGGCGCTGCGGTGCGTGGGTGACTTCGGTTGTGGCACAGCGCTATCAGGGCCGCACGGCGCGGTGCGAACCCGTGGACACAGACCGCTATGGCCGCACCGTTGCGCGTTGTTTCGTGGCCGGGCAGGACGTTGCACGCGCGCTAGTCGAAGACGGTCTGGCATTCGCCTACAGACGCTATTCCATGGATTACGATCTTGACGAAAAAGGCGCCGCAATCCGTGGCGCGGGCCTGCACGCAAGCAAGGTGGTTGTACCGTCTGCGTTTCGCCAAGCACGGGGTGCGTCGGCCAGTGCGCCAAGGGCAACTTGCACGATTAAAGGAAACATTTCGTCCAAGGGCGTGCGCATCTACCACAGCCCGGGCCAACGGGATTATGCCCGTACCAGCATCCGCCCAGACAAAGGAGAGCGTTGGTTCTGCTCTGCTGCCGAGGCCGAAGCCGCCGGCTGGCGCGCCGCGCGCCGCTAGGGCTAGCCCACGCTATAGGGCAGCACATCCCGCAGGTTCGGATCAACAGTCAGTTTTCGCTCCAGTGGCGGTACCGCGCGCTGGTGGCAATTGGTGCGCTCGCAAATACGACACGAGATGCCGATAGGCTCAAAGGCGCGGTCGCTGGTCACATCCATCCCGTCTGCATAAACCAGATCGCGCGCGTGGCGTATCTCGCAGCCCAAAGCGATGGCATACCGGCGCAAAGGCGCGCCGAAACGTCCCGCCGCCTTGGTCACATCGCGCGCCAGACTGATATAGCGGACACCGTCTGGTGTTTCGGCCAACTGACGCAGGAATTGACCGGGGGTTTCAAACGCGCGATGGACGTTCCACAACGGGCAGGCCCCGCCAAAGCGCGCAAACTGTAGCCGCGTGGCCGAGTGTCTTTTGGTGATCGTGCCGGCCTGATCCACGCGTACAAAGAAAAAGGGAATGCCCTTGGCGCCCGGACGTTGCAACGTCGACAAGCGGTGGGCGACCTGTTCCACCGAGGCGCCGAAATGACCGGCCAGAACTTCAAGATCGTGACGGCATTCAGATGCGACCTGCTGAAAGGGTCCATATGGCATCAGCGCAGCACCGGCAAAATAGTTGGCCAGTCCGATCTTGGCGATCGAACGCGCTTCGGCAGAGTGAAACCGCGCCAGATCCAGCGTCGCCTCAAGCAGCGGATCCTGTTTGACCAAAGCAACCTGCAAGAGAAGCTGAAAGGTCTGGGTTTCGGCCGGCGCGCGCCGCGACAGGCGCAGGGTTTTGCTGGCGCTGTCGTAGTGCCGCAGCTTGTCCGTCTCGTCGAAGGTCACGGTCACGCCGCTGTTGCCCAAGGTTGCCACAGCCGCCACGCGGATGTTGCGGTGACCTCCCTGCTTTTCCGCAAAGTGTTCAGCAGCGCGGTCGACCGCATCGATGTAATTGTCGCAGTAGTGGAAGAAATCGCGCACTTCTTCCCATGGACTTGGTGTGGCACGGGCATCTTCGCGCCCCAGTGCTTCATCAAGCGAGGCCAGGCGCTCCTGCATTTGCCTGTAGCTGCGGTGCAATTCCAGAAATGCATGTGCAAATGTCGGTGCGTTCGAGGCGGCAAGGCGCAGATCGGCGACAGGGGGCAGGGTCTCGGCGAAAACCGGGTCGGCCAAGGCTTCGCGCATGTCGCTGACCAGCCGCTCGCTGTCGCCCTCGCTCAGTTCCGTCACATCCAGTCCGAACTCCTGTGCGAGCGCGAGCACCACTGTTGTCGAAACGGGCCTGTTGTTGTTCTCCATCTGGTTGAGGTACGGCAGCGAAACGCCCAGCTTTGCGGCAAAGCTTTTTTGCGTGTGACCCAACCGCGTGCGCAACTCGCGCAGCTTGGCCCCTGCGTAGAGTTTTTGTGTGGCCATGCGGCAGCTTCCCCTGTTTAACTTTGCAAATTTTGTATGCTTGCACAAAGTAGCTTTGCAAACTCTGCGAAACAAGCTGCCTTATCAGGGTTAATGCCAGCCTAACGGGCGTGTTCAGAGACCGGCGATCTGGCGTTCGCGATACAGCACCGCCAGCATTGACACCACCGCGGCAAGCGATGTGGCCAGCATGATGTAGAGCAGCGGAAAGGCGCCGGTGGTCTCGTTCAGTGCCGCACCCGCCAGCGCGCTGAGTGCAGCGCCGCCGCCGATCATAATGGCACCACCCAACCCGGATGCTGTACCCGCCAGATGCGGCCTAACCGACAGCATGCCGGCGGTAGCGTTGGGGATGACCAGCCCATTGCCAAGCCCCACAAATGTCATCAGTCCGAAAAAGCTAAGCGGCGAGCCAAAGCCGAGCAGAAAGATCACCAAAGAAAGTGTCACGCCGAATGCATTGATAAAGGTCCCTATCGTGACGAGTTTGTTGACGCCCACCGTCTGCGCATAGATGCCTGTGAGCATGTTACCGAAAAAGTATCCGATGGCCGGCGCTCCGAAATAGATACCGACCCAGAACGGCGACATGCCGAATACAACGGAGCCCACGAAAGGGCCGCCGCCCAGATAGGCAAAAAACGCGCCAGAGCAGAAAGCGGCAGCCAGCGAATATCCCCAAAAGCGCGGCGAGGTTAACAGCTCAGGGTATTCTTTGAACTGCGCGGTCAGGGTTTTCCCACTTTTTACGGCGGTTTCTCCCAGGTCCGCCCATGTCAGCCACAGCGTCAGCGCGCCCAAAAGGAAGAGGGCCCAGAAGGTGGCTTGCCAGCCAAACTGCTGGTCCAGAATGCCGCCGAACATGGGGCTTACCATGGGCACGACGGCCATGCCCATCGTGACATAGCCAATCATAGAAGCGGCTTGATCCTGTTCGAACATGTCACGTACAGCGGCCCGGCTTAACACCATTGCGACCGCAACGACAGCCTGACACATTCTGAAAAACAAAAACACCTCGACGGACGGGGCGAAAATGCAACCCAGTGTTGCGAGCAGAAACACAAAGAGCCCGGTAAGCAGAACGGGTCTGCGTCCGAATTTGTCCGACAAGGGGCCAAGTACGACCTGAAGCGCACCACTCACGCCCAAATACAGTGCGACAGATAGCTGCATGATGCTGTAATCTGTCTGAAAATGATCCGTCATTTTCGGCAGACTGGGCAGAAACATGTTCATCACAATCGCCGACATCCCTGCCAGAAGGATCAGCGTTGAGATGTGAGGGGGTGTTGTCCGATCCAGAAAACGGACGACAGGCGCTTGCTTCATGGAGATTTTGTATGTGAGCTCTGCCGGCTTGTCTATCTGTGACTTGCAGTAAGTCCAGCGATATTTGCAATTATGCAATTTGCAAAATTAATTCTGAATACAGTTTGCAAATTTGCTGATTTGAGCTTCGAATCTTGGTGATACTTGGGTACAAACATCGCAGGAAAAATGTGGGGTTCAACATGAAAGACATCCTTGAACAGCTTGAAGATCGTCGCGATACCGCGCGGCTTGGCGGTGGACAAAAGCGGATCGATGCACAGCATGGGCGCGGAAAACTGACAGCCCGCGAGAGGGTGGATCTGCTGCTGGACGATGGCAGTTTCGAAGAGTTCGACATGTTTGTCTCACACCGCTGCACAGACTTCGGGATGGAAGAGCAAAAGCCCGCAGGTGACGGTGTTGTAACAGGCTGGGGTACGATAAACGGCCGACTTGTTTATGTGTTCAGTCAGGACTTTACCGTGCTGGGCGGGTCCGTTTCGGAAACCCACGCCAAGAAGATCTGCAAGATCATGGATATGGCTGTGCAGAACGGTGCGC
Organism: uncultured Roseobacter sp.; assembly: GCA_947501635.1. GTDB lineage: Bacteria > Pseudomonadota > Alphaproteobacteria > Rhodobacterales > Rhodobacteraceae > Roseobacter. The sequence continues at coordinate 148,890 of CANMWT010000008.1, read as the reverse complement.
CAGTCATTGGTATTAACGACTCCGGTGGCGCGCGCATTCAGGAAGGTGTCGATTCCCTTGCCGGTTACGGAGAGGTTTTCCAGCGCAACATTACTGCGTCGGGTGTTGTGCCGCAGATCTCTGTGATTATGGGGCCCTGCGCCGGTGGCGCTGTCTATTCGCCCGCGATGACCGACTTTATCTTCATGGTCAAAGACAGCTCTTACATGTTCGTCACAGGCCCGGATGTTGTCAAAACGGTTACCAACGAACATGTGTCCGCCGAAGAGCTGGGCGGCGCAAGCACGCATACACGTAAATCATCGGTGGCCGATGGCGCGTTCGAGAATGATGTCGAAGCGCTGGCCGAAGTGCGCCGGCTGGTGGATTTTCTGCCGTCGAACAATCGCGAGCGTCCACCAGTCCGCCCCTTTTTCGATGATCCGGGTCGGATCGAGCCTTCTCTTGATACACTTGTGCCGGAAAACCCGAACACGCCTTACGACATGAAGGAACTCATCCTGAAACTGGCCGACGAGGGGGATTTCTACGAGATACAGGAAGACTTTGCCAAGAACATCATCACCGGCTTCATCCGCCTTGAAGGACGTACGGTTGGCGTCGTGGCCAATCAGCCGATGGTTCTGGCCGGCGTTCTGGACATCGACAGCGCGCGCAAAGCAGCGCGGTTCGTGCGGTTCTGCGATTGCTTTGAAATCCCGCTGCTGACCCTTGTCGACGTACCCGGATTTTTGCCGGGCACAAGTCAGGAGTATAATGGTGTAATCAAGCACGGCGCAAAGCTGCTGTTCGCCTATGGTGAGGCGACGGTGCCCATGGTCACTGTCATTACCCGTAAGGCGTATGGCGGGGCCTATGTGGTTATGTCGTCCAAGCACCTGCAGTCGGATTTCAACTACGCATGGCCCTCGGCCGAAGTCGCTGTGATGGGGGCCAAGGGGGCCACGGAAATCATTCACCGCGCGGATCTCAATGATCCTGAAAAACTGGCAAAACACACAGCGGATTATGAGGAGCGGTTTGCAAACCCCTTTGTCGCGTCGGAGCGCGGTTTTGTTGATGAGGTCATCATGCCGCGGACAACCCGAAAACGAATTGCGCGCGCCTTTGCGTCATTGCGGAATAAATCCGTTCAGATGCCGTGGAAAAAGCACGATAACATCCCGCTGTAAGGTGTTGTAAATATGCTGTTTCACAATATCTCGGATGCGCCGGAGCATGTTGCGCCGTTCTCGCACGCGGTGGAGGCAGAGGGCTGGGTGATCCTGACCGGCCAGATGCCCACCGTGGCGGGCGCGCCAGATGCGGCCTTGCCCGAGGGGATAGCAGCGCAAACGCGCCAGGTGATCGAAAATCTGCAAACCGTGCTGGCTGGCCTGGGGCTGGACCTGAGCGATGTCGCGCAGTGCAGGTGTTTTCTGACGGAGTTCGAACGGGATTATGCGCTTTTCAACGACACCTACAAAAGCTTCTTTCCGGAAGACAGGCTACCCGCGCGGACCACGGTGGGTGTGACTGCTTTGGCGGTTGGCGCATTGGTCGAAATCGACTGTGTCGCCCGGCGGAGGAGCTCTTTGTGATCCGCCAGCACGCCACACCACGGCCCCTGATGAAGCGGGGCGCGCAGATGGCGGGCGTGCAAGTGCCGTCCGGGCAGCCTATTGAACTGTTTGAGGTGCTTGTGGATCAGGTCGGGGCGGAGGCGTGGCTTCGGTTCAGATTTATTGCAACAGAGGTGGCGCGCGGTGCGCAGGCCTTGGAGTTCGACGCGGTGCAGGCGGACTTTGAAGCATTGTGCCATGCAGTTGCGCTGCCTTACCTTGAGGAATTTGCACTGACTGCCGATGTGATTGTGATCTCGCTATTGGACAGGCCCGTGGCTTTTGGTGTCGCCGATCCAGACGCGACACAGTTGATTGAAGCGTTTCGTCTGCGCGACGGGCAATGCGTCTGGGAGGGCATATGGTAACATCCTCTCAGAGCGCGACTCCAAGCGCAGGTTCATATACTCAAATCCCAAGAGGAAGCGGGGCAGAATGGCCAAAATTGCAAAGTGCGTACTTCTATTGGTTGCTGTGGCGGTTGTGGCGGTTGTGGCGGGATGTGATGCGACGGGTGGCGCGCGCGACGCGGATGGCAGCTATGTGGTCGTCGGGCCCGATGCATCGCGCGGCGGCAGTGTCACGGGTGGGAAGTATTAGATCCGTTCCATACCGTTCTTTCTGGTCCGTCAGCCTTCACCTTCTGGCTGAGGAAGCGGTGGCAGCATGCTGAAACACAAAGGCTTTCCCGGTCGTCTGTCTGGCACCGACTATCAGTTTACTCTGCGACGCTTTAATCCACGGGGAGTGACCCCTTTGACGCGACGCGAACGGTTCCGCGACCGTAAGCCTGCCGACAGGCGTGCGGATGCGGCGTTTTTCCAGGCTCTTTGGACCCATTTCGGTGCTGAACCCTTTGAACGCGGCAATCTGGACGCAGGCCGGTTATCCTGGCTGTTTGGACGTGAAGTGGTGCCCGCGACAGACCCGTTTGACCCTGAAAGCTATGAAGCCATGCTGGTCATTGACGAAAAGGTGGCGCGGCAGTCGTTTCCCGAAGCCTTCGGGGAGGGGTCGGCATGAATTCGCTTGTGGGACTGAAAAACCGGTGGAGCTTTGCCGGTTTTGGCAAGCCTCTGATGTCCGCTCTGTTCGGCACTACTTTTGCGCGTATTCTTGGTGGGGCAACAAGGTGCGCTTATCCCTGCATCGCTGTTGTAAATACTTATTGTACCCCTTCTCTGAACGGGCGGCACAGCTTTACCCCGCTGTGTCCGCCCGTTTTTTTCCGCTCACTCAAGTTATGCACCGGACACCGCCTTTTGGGCATGGGCCGTGCTGAAACCTTACCGGTGGTTGCGCTCTGCGCGCTGCCTTTTTCCGACAATCTGCTAAACTGCGAAAGAAAGACCTCTCATGTTTGACAAGATCCTGATCGCCAACCGCGGTGAAATTGCCTGCCGCGTTATCAAGACGGCACGAAAAATGGGCATCAAGACAGTGGCGGTGTTTTCAGATGCAGACAAGCAGGCGCTACATGTGCAGATGGCCGATGAAAAAATTCACATCGGCCCGCCTCCTGCAAATCAGTCGTATATCGTGATCGACAAAATCATGGAGGCGATCCAAACCTCCGGTGCTCAAGCGGTGCATCCCGGCTACGGATTCTTGTCTGAAAACGCCAAGTTCGCCCAAGCGCTTGAAGCTGCGGGCGTTGCCTTTATCGGCCCACCTGTCGGTGCGATTGAGAAGATGGGCGACAAGATTACGTCCAAGAAGATTGCGCAGGATGCAGGTGTCAGCACGGTTCCGGGATACATGGGGCTGATCGAGGACGCGGAGGAAGCGGTCAAGATATCCAACGACATCGGGTATCCGGTCATGATAAAAGCCTCTGCCGGGGGCGGCGGCAAGGGCATGCGGATCGCCTGGAACGATACGGAGGCGCGCGAAGGGTTCCAGTCGTCCAAGAACGAGGCGGCCAACTCTTTCGGGGACGACCGGATTTTTATTGAAAAATTCGTCACCCAGCCGCGCCATATTGAAATTCAGGTGCTGTGCGACAGCCACGGCAACGGCATCTATCTGGGGGAGCGCGAATGCTCTATCCAGCGGCGCAACCAGAAAGTCGTCGAAGAAGCGCCGAGCCCGTTTCTGGACGAGGCGACGCGCAAGGCGATGGGCGAGCAGGCCGTCGCACTGGCGCAGGCGGTGGATTACGCCTCGGCCGGCACAGTTGAATTCATCGTTGATGGCGACAAGAATTTCTACTTTCTCGAGATGAATACGCGGCTTCAGGTGGAGCACCCTGTCACCGAGCTTATCACCGGTGTCGATTTGGTCGAGCAGATGATCCGTGTGGCCAATGGCGAGAAGCTGTCGATGACGCAGGCGGATGTCACCTTGACGGGCTGGGCGATCGAAAATCGGTTATATGCGGAAGATCCCTATCGCGGCTTCCTGCCGTCAATCGGACGGCTGACGCGGTACCGCCCACCCGCCGAGGTGGCCGCCGGGCCCCTGCTCGAGCAGGGAACATGGCAGGGCGATGCGCCGTCGGGCGAAACCGCAGTGCGCAATGATACTGGCGTCTACGAAGGCGGCGAAATCAGCATGTACTATGACCCGATGATTGCAAAGCTGTGCACATGGGCGCCGACCCGTTCGGAGGCGATCGAACAAATGCGTGTGGCACTTGACCGTTTCGAGGTAGAAGGCATCGGACATAACCTGCCGTTTCTAGCGGCGGTGATGGATCATCCGAAGTTTGTCTCGGGGGATATGACCACCGCCTTTATCGAAGAAGAGTATCCCGACGGTTTTGAGGGCGTCGAGTTGCCGGAACCCGAGTTGCGCAGGATCGCTGCAGCCTGTGTGGCCATGCACCGTGTGGGTGAAATCCGGCGGACGCGTGTCTCTGGCCGGATGGACAATCACGAACGCAAGGTCGGTGTAAACTGGAACGCGCATCTGCAGGGGCAGTCCTACGATGTTGTCATCGATGCCGATCAGGCTGGTGCGACGGTTACGTTCGACGACGGCGCGAGCTTGAGGGTATCCGGCGCATGGACGCCGGGCGATCAGCTGGCCGAGATGACAGTGGAAGGGGCCCCTCTGGTGCTGAAGGTCGGGAAAGTGTCCGGAGGCTTCAGGGTCAGGACACGTGGTGCGGAATTGAAAGTGCATGTCCGCAATCCGCGCCAGGCGGAACTTGCCCGCAAGATGCCTGAAAAGGTGCCGCCCGATACGTCCAAGATGCTGCTGTGCCCGATGCCCGGACTGGTCGTGAAACTGGATGTCGCGGTGGGAGACGAAGTGCAGGAAGGTCAGGCGTTGTGTACAATTGAGGCCATGAAAATGGAAAACATCCTACGGGCCGAACGCAAGGGAATTGTGGCCAGGATCAACGCCGATGCGGGTGACAGTCTGGCCGTAGACGATGTGATCATGGAGTTCGAATAAGCCAGATGCTGCAGGCAGGAGCCAGTTTTTCGCCCCTTCAGGATGGGCCGCGTTGTGAAGCGGCCTGTTCTTTCTGGTCGCGGATTTCCCGCTTGCGGATCGGCATTTTGTCTATGCTGCGGCTGATTTCGCGCACATCCCAAGGAAAAGGTTTGCGCACGTTCACGGTCCCCTCTTTGTTTATGATGACCAGCATGAAGTTGCGTGGCCGTAGTTTGCGCCGCAAGTCGGAAAGCGGCTCGGGCTCGGTGTCCGTGATGACAACAACATCCCGCGCGATCAATTCCTCAGGCCGGGCCTCCAGCAGTCTCATCTGGTCAACAAACGCGGGGTCAAGCTCGGATTCCGCAAAGACGACGACAGGGCGCTTTTTCCACTTGAATTGGTTCAAATCGACCTCATCCATGGAAAAGAAAAGCTGCTCGCCGTCTGGGTCGCCGGTCTGTTGGGCGCCGACCGGCGAGGCTAAAACGGCCGCGATAACAAGGGGTAATATCAGTTTCATTCTTGCTCCTGTCGCAGGTAATATAATCCTCTTTTCTCAAGATGCGATGGCTGAAACCGCCAAATTTACCATTAAAGCTGCAGCAACGGGTTTGGTGTAATGCAACGTATGACCCCGTCACATCTGCCGAAGGGGGCGGCGTTACCGCAGTGGGCAGCCCGTATCATGGACGTCATTTTGCATTTGGGTGCACATCGCACCGCAACAACCTGTTTTCAAAACTACATGCGCCGCCATTCAGATGCGCTGTCGCGTCAGGGTGTGGGCTTTTGGGGGCCGCGTGTAACGCGTCGCGGGCTTCACGCCGGACTCATGGAAAACTTCGGTAACGAAGGTCTTGGCGCGCGACCGCAAGCTTTGTCAGACAAGCTGGATCGCGCCAGTCACCAGAACATTCAAAAGCTGGTTGTCAGTGACGAGAACATGCTGGGGTCGGTACGGCAGAATATCCGCGATGGTGCGCTTTATCCGCGCGCGGCAGAACGGTTACGTAACTTTGGACGAGCGTATGAACACTGCGTCTCAGCCGTTTTGTTCAGCCCGCGCAGTCTGGAGACATATTGGTGTTCGGCGCTTGCCTACGGGGTCGGGCGTGGCGTCGCGGTGCCTGACCGTCGTGCGTTGCGCGCGATGGCACTGGCGCGGCGGGGCTGGCGCGATGTGATCTGCGATATCTCGGCTGCTTTGCCGGGGGTCGATCTGCGCATTCTGCCTTTTGAGCGTTATGCCGGGCGACCACAGGCGATGCTTGCGCAGGGTGTAGGCGTCACGGCACCCGCTGAAGCGGCCCGGTGCCGCGAGAATGAAGCACCTCGCTTGCCACATTTGCGACGGCTCATGATGGAAACCGGTCGGGATGCTTCCGTGTTGCCCTTGGGTATGGGCCGGTGGAACCCTTTTGCAAATGATGAGCATGCGGCCCTGCGAGAGCTTCATGCCGACGATATGATGTGGCTTGCCGCCGGTGCGGATGGATTGGCCACGCTGACAGAGGACAGTCATCTGGACGAAGCGGGGCCAACCCCGACGCTGGTGACGTATAATGAAGGACGATCAGATGAGCTCGAAGAAAGACAATTGGCGCGCCCTGGCTGAGGGCGAATTGCGGGGACGTTCCGTTGAAGACCTGACGTGGAAAACCCTTGAGGGGATCGACGTCGCACCGATCTATACCGAAGAAGATCTAGCGGGTCTTGAGCATATAGGCTCCATCCCGGGGGAGTCGCCCTACACGCGGGGTGTTAAGGCCACGATGTATGCGGGACGGCCTTGGACGATCCGACAATACGCGGGGTTTTCGACCGCAGAAGAGTCGAATGCCTTTTACCGTCAGGCGCTGGCCAACGGGCAACAGGGGGTATCGGTCGCTTTCGATCTGGCGACGCACCGCGGCTATGACAGTGATCACGAACGTGTGGAGGGCGATGTCGGCAAGGCGGGCGTGGCCATCGACAGCATCGAAGACATGAAAATCCTGTTTGATGGTATCCCGCTCGATAAAGTTTCCGTCTCGATGACGATGAACGGTGCGGTGATCCCCATCCTTGCCAGTTTCATTGTCGCGGGGGAGGAGCAGGGACATGACCGTGCTGTTTTGTCCGGCACTATTCAGAACGACATTCTCAAAGAGTTCATGGTGCGCAACACCTACGTATACCCGCCAGAGCCATCGATGCGGATCATCGCCGATATCATCGAATATACCTCGAACGAGATGCCGAAATTCAACTCGATCTCGATTTCGGGCTATCACATGCAGGAAGCTGGCGCGAACCTCGTGCAGGAGCTTGCCTTTACCCTCGCGGACGGGCGCGAATATGTACGCGCCGCGATTGACCGGGGCATGGATGTGGACAAGTTTGCCGGGCGTCTGTCGTTCTTCTTTGCCATCGGTATGAACTTTTTCATGGAGGCTGCAAAGCTGCGCGCGGCACGTCTGCTCTGGTCCCGCATCATGTCCGAGTTTGAGCCGAAAAACCCTAAATCATCGATGCTTAGAACGCATTGTCAAACCTCTGGTGTCAGCCTGCAAGAGCAAGACCCCTACAATAACGTGATCCGCACGGCTTATGAGGCGATGAGCGCAGTCCTGGGCGGCACACAGTCGTTGCACACCAACGCGCTGGACGAGGCAATTGCCCTTCCAACCGAGTTCTCCAGCCGTATTGCCCGCAATACGCAATTGATCCTGCAGGAAGAAACCGGCGTGACCAACGTCGTCGACCCACTGGCGGGGTCTTACTATGTCGAAAAGCTTACGGCTGATCTGGCGGAAGCGGCGTGGAAGCTCATTGAAGAAGTCGAAGAGATGGGCGGCATGACCAAAGCCGTCGGTTCGGGAATGCCGAAACTGCGGATCGAAGAAGCCGCAGCCATGCGTCAGGCCAAGATTGATCGCGGCACCGAAGTTATTGTCGGGGTTAATAAATACCGTCGCGACAAGGAAGACCCGATTGACATTCTCGATATTGACAACGCCGCTGTGCGACAAAGCCAGATTGCGCGGCTACAGCAGGTGCGCACCACGCGCGATGCCGCAGCCTGCGAGGCTGCTTTGGCAGAAGTCACGCGACGCGCGCAAGAAGGTGGCAACTTGTTGGAGGCAGCCGTGGAGGCTGCGCGCGCACGCGCAACCGTAGGAGAGATCAGCATGGCGATGGAGAAAATCTTTGGGCGCCACCGCGCTGAGGTCAAGACGCTCGCAGGGGTGTATGGCGCGGCCTATGAAGGTGATGAAGGTTTTGCGGCCATTCAGAAATCGGTGGAGGAGTTCGCGGAGGTCGAAGGGCGGCGTCCGCGCATGCTGGTCGTCAAAATGGGCCAGGACGGTCATGATCGCGGTGCCAAGGTGATTGCCACCGCCTTTGCGGATATCGGTTTTGACGTGGATGTGGGGCCTTTGTTCCAGACCCCGGCAGAGGCTGCGCAGGATGCGGTCGATAATGACGTCCACGTCATTGGTATCAGTTCACAGGCGGCGGGCCACAAGACACTCGCACCGCAGCTGATCGCGGCGCTTAAAGAGGCTGGCGCGGAAGACATCCTCGTGATTTGCGGCGGCGTCATTCCCCAGCAGGACTACCAGTTTCTGTATGACGCCGGAGTGAAGGCAATCTTCGGCCCGGGCACCAATATTCCCGAGGCGGCACAGGATATTATGAAACTGATAGCGCAAACCCGCGCGTGATCGCGCTCGATCACATTGCCATTGCCGGTGAGACACTGGCGGAGGCACAAAAGCATGTGGAGCAAAACCTTGGTGTGGCACTGCAGCCGGGAGGGACGCATGACGTGTTTGCCACCCACAATGCTCTTTTGGGTTTGGAAGACGGACTATATCTGGAGGCAATTGCCACAAATCCTGACGCAGCGCAGCCGCAACGCCCGCGTTGGTTTGATCTGGACCGTTTCAGTGGGTCTGCGCGTTTGACGAATTGGATTTGCAGGACAGCGGATCTGGAGACTGCGCTGGCCTTGCTGCCTGATGGTTTTGGTGCACCTGTAGATTTGAAGCGCGGCATCTTGCGCTGGCGGATGGCGGTCCCGCAAGGTGGTGTTCTGCCGTTCGACAATAGCGCGCCGGCGCTCATCCAGTGGCAAACCGCAACGCATCCTGCAAAGGTTCTGCGCGCGTCAGGTGTGCGGTTGCGCCGCCTTACGGTGCAGCACCCCAAAGCAGACGGCCTCGCGGATATTCTCTCGGCTTATCTGGAAGACGATCGGATCGCCTTCATCTGCGGAGAAAGGGCTATTTGTGCATCTTTCGATACACCACACGGCCCGCGCGAGATTGCTGGATGATCCGTCTGGCGCAAAGCGAGGATGCGGGCGCCGTAGCAGCCCTTTGGAACTGGATGATCCGGGACACATTGCTGACCTTCACAACGCATGAAAAGACCACGACGGCAGTGGCAGATATGATCCGCGACCGGTCGGGTCGTTTCTTTGTCTGTGACGACGATGGACGCGTGTGTGGCTTTGCCACTTACGGGGCATTCCGTTCAGGGCCGGGGTACGCAGCGACATGTGAACACAGTGTGCTGGTGGACCCGCACTACCACCGAGGCGGGGTTGGCCGCAGTCTTATGGATGCGCTGATTGCCGCGGCTGAGGCCGAGGGAATGCACGTCATGGTGGCTGCGATCAGCAGCGCCAACCCGCAGGCGATGTCATTTCATGCACGCCTCGGCTTTGAGCAGGTCGGGGTGATGCCACAGGTTGGCCGTAAGGCAGGGCAGTGGCTGGATTTGATCTTTATGCAGAAAATGCTGAATCTGGCCCCATGACGCCCTGACAGGCCGCCGCGCACAGGATATGATCCCTCAATGTCGATCTGGACACGCATATCCGATGCGCTTTCTGCGCTCACGGCTGGTGAGGGGCTCGCTGCCGTGTTCGACCGGCTGCGAAGCCCTCCTGAGCGGTCCGTGGCCTTCACGATCGCTGTTATTGCTCTTGGAGCGAAGATGGCAAAAGCCGACGGGCAGGTGACACGCGACGAAGTCACAGCTTTCCGCGAGGTGTTCCATATCGCAGCTCAGGATGAAGCGGGTGCCGCGAGGGTCTTCAATCTTGCGCGTCAGGATGCAGCGGGGTTCGAAGACTATGCGCGCCGGATCAGATCCATGTTCAAAGGGCAGCCGGATACTTTGCGTGACCTGCTTGAAGGGTTGTTCCATATTGCGATGGCGGATGGGTTTTATCACCCCAACGAGAATGCTTTTCTAGAAGAGGTGAACCGTATTTTCGGTGTGCCCGAGCGCGAGTTCAACGCGCTGCGCATGCGTTTTGCCCCCGATGCACCACAAGACCCGTACACGGTGCTGGGCGTGTCGCCGGACCTGCCGGTCGCCGAAATCCGCAAGTCCTTTCGCAAGCTTGTCCGTGAAAACCACCCCGATGCCATGATCGCGCGAGGGGTTCCCGAAGAGGCGTTGGCGATCGCCCAAAAGCGGATGGCGGACATAAACAAAGCATGGGAAGAGATTGAAAGTAAAAGTGTTTAATGCGTTTGGCGACGTATAACATCGAGTGGTTTAACGCACTCTTTGATGATGCGGGCCGATTGCTTTATGACAACAAGCCATCGGCACGCTATGGTGTCACACGCGAAGAGCAGGCAGATGCGCTCGCCCGTGTATTCCGGGCAATTGATGCGGACGCTGTGATGGTTGTAGAAGCGCCAGACACCGGTGGAAAGCGGAGCACGATCAATGCGCTAGATACTTTTTCTAATGCATTTGACCTGCGACTGACAGAGGTCGTGACGGGATTTGTCAATGATACGCGGCAGGAACTTGCGCTGTTGTTTGACCCTGCCGTTCTGACGGTCGAGCATAGCCCCTTTCCCGGCCGTCTGGACGTGCCCCGCTTTGACGGTGTGTTCGAGATTGACCTTGATGTGGATGCGACGAAAGATCAGGTCCGGTTTTCCAAACCGCCGCTGGAACTGTTGGCCTCTACGGCCGCGGGCTTTAACCTGCGGATGATTGGCGTTCATCTCAAATCAAAAGCCCCCCACGGTGCGCGATCACCTGACGAGGCAAAGCGCCTCGCCATTGCGAACCGTCGCAAGCAGTTGGCGCAGGCGATCTGGTTGCGGCGGCGTGTGGAGCAGATATTGCAGGAAGGGACGCCGTTAATGGTGCTGGGGGACCTGAACGATGGCCCCGGTCTGGACGCCTTTGAAGATCTTTTTGGCCGATCTTCCGTTGAAATCGTTCTGGGTCAGGGCGAGGCGGAGCAGTTGTATGATCCGCATGCCATGCGGGCCTTGTCGCACCGACTGGGCCCTGTGCCCACCACATCGCGCTTCTGGATCAAGCCCGAACGCCGATACCTGCAGGCGCTTCTTGACTACATCATGGTGAGCGGCGATCTGAAAGAAAAGTCACCCAAGTGGCGTATCTGGCATCCTATGGATGATCCTGAGTGCTGGGCCGATCCGGAGTTGCGCAATGCCTTGATGACCGCATCCGACCATTTCCCCGTAACGATCGACATTGATATCTGACCTGTCAGAATCGCCCGTCTCAGGCTACTATCCCTGCCATGCGACGCGTTTCCTTAGTTTTGACCCTGATGGTTGCCTGCGCCACGAGCACTGCCGCTCAGGACGATGACGGCTCGTCCTTGATGGAGCGTGGGGCGCAGCAGTTTCTGGAAGGGTTGTTGCAGGAAATGGAGCCTGCGTGGCGGGAGCTTCAGGATTTTATGGATGCCATGGGTCCTGCGATGATCGAGTTGATGGACGAGGTAAAGGACTGGTCCGCTTATGAGCCGCCAGAGGTACTCGAGAATGGCGACATTATCATCAGGCGTAAACCCGAAGAACCCGAGAGTGCGCCTGTACCCGAGACCGAAGCGGTACCAACACCGCAAATAGAGCTTTAGCGTTTCTTGGTGACTTCGAGACTTGCTTCCAGCGAGGTGGCAAGGGACATCAGCCTTGCTTCGGCCACTTCCCCGTAAAGCGGGACCATATCCGGGGTCAGACGCAGTTTGAGATGTCGCTTCTTCGGGTACCACTGGAGGGTGCCGCGCTCGGCGTCCTGTGTCATCCAAAGCATGGCGCCAAAGCGCATGGCCTTGCCAAGAACTTCGGCGTCGCGCTGGTCTTTTTCGTCGATCAGCTCGTACAGGTCGTCAAACCGCGTGCCTTCGCGCTTGTTGGAATAACGATGCAGCAGCGCCAGCCCCAGAAACACCCTTTCCGAGTGCTTCAAGCCACCCAGATTTGCACGTGTGGCGTTATCAAAACATGTTTCTGCCCGGTAGTCGGGGTGCGCCCGCCAACTGACGTCATGCAGCAAACAAGCGGCCTTTATCAGCCGCCGCCGTGCAGGTGGTGCGGATTTGAACAGCGGATGGATGAAGGCATAAAGCGCCTTGCCGAAACCGGGCATGCGCGCGTCTTTGGCTTCGGCAAAGCGGCAAGCCTCGATCAGCGGGTCGCGGTCGCGCAACCTTTGCGGCATTTGTTCGTAAAGCATGCCCTCTCGGATGCCATAGCTCGACAATGCGATGTCTTTGGGTTTGAAGGTTCTGACCAGTCGGCTCAGAACTTCCGCCGCCAGGGGAACGAGGCTCATCCGCGCGTTTGAAATACCGCAGGCTGCGCGGATTTCTTCAAGATTGGAATTCTTGATGAACTTTGCCGTGGCGCTTACCGAACGGGCTGTCATGCGGTATTCGTGCAGCACGTGCAACGGATATCCGCGCCTGTACATGTCAATTCTGGCAATCGCGCGCCACGAACCACCGACCAGAAACAAGCGGTCGCGCTGCGCCCCCATGGCTTCTTTTAGGGTCGTCATGGTCTCTTTGATATGAGCTTGCCGGCCCTTCTTGCCACCTTTGATCTCGCGTAGTTTGAGCGGACCAAGATTGGAGGTGACGCGGCGCCCCACGCGGCCCTGCGATATCTCGGCAAGCTCCATGGACGAGCCTCCGATATCGCACACCAACCCGTACGAGCCAGGCCAGCCCAAAAGCACCCCTTGGGCGGAAAGCCGTGCCTCTTCTTCGCCGTCGATCACCCATATGCGCAGCCCGGTTTCACGCTGTACCTCAGCGCAGAAGTCGGGCCCGTCAGCGGCGTCCCGCACGGCGGCTGTGGCCACGACCGTCAGCGCAGGAAGCCCCATACCATCGGCAAGATGCTGGAACCTTTTGAGCGCGTTCAGCGCGCGGGTGCGGCCTTGCGGGTTGAGGACACCAGTTTCGGAAACACCGGCCCCCAAAGCACACATTATTTTTTCATTGTAGAAATACGCGGGGCTGCGCGCGGCGCCGTCAAAAACAACCAGCCTGACGGAGTTCGAGCCCACGTCTACGACACCGACGCGCGAGAGGGCGCGTGCGCTTGGGTCTTCGAACAGGGGTTGCCCGAAAAGACCCGCATCAGGGTGAGTAACCTCCGTACCAGAGGTTTTCTTGATCGCTTCATTCATAGGCAGTCGCACTTCTCGAGCCGCAGCCTGTGCAAATTCGGGGGGCACGTCAATGGATCAGTTGAGTTTTAGATGCTTTGGGTTGTGTCGCCGGTTGTCAGTCTTCTGTATGGGTGAGTTTTGGCACGTCCGAGGCCCCGGCCGACCCGCGCCCGGACAAAGAGGGGTTCTCCATGAAGAAGCGGTGGCAGTTGAAAGCAAAGGCACCTTCGGGCACGGGTGGGCGCTGGAACAGCCCGTCGGGCTGCATGATCCAGCTTTGCGCCACATCGGCAAGGTTGGCCGCCATGATCTGGCTGACGATCTGCGCCTTGACCGTGGGGTTTTCGATTTCGACCAGTGTCTCGACACGGCGGTTCAGGTTGCGACCCATCCAGTCGGCTGAGGATATGAATACCCGTGCCTTCTTGTGCGGCAGCCCCGATCCGTTGCCGAAGCAGACGATGCGCGAATGTTCGAGAAACCTGCCAACGATTGACTTGACGCGGATGTTTTCGCTGAGACCTTTTATCCCTGGGCGCAGGCCGCAGATGCCGCGGATAACAAGGCTTATCTTTACGCCGGCGGCGCTGGCGGCATAAAGCGCGTCGATCACCTCGCTGTCGATGAGCGAATTCATCTTCGCCCAGATGGCAGCGGGCCGTCCGTTTTTCGCGTGTTCAGCTTCGGCGGCGATCAATTCCAGCAGGCGCGGTTTGAGCGTGATGGGCGAGATCGCAAGGTTATCGAGCCGTTCGGGCTGGGCATAGCCTGAAAGGTAGTTAAAGACCTTGGTCGCGTCCCGGCCCAGTTTCGCATCACAAGTAAAGAACGAAAGATCGGTGTAAATCCGCGCGGTAATCGGGTGGTAGTTGCCGGTGCCGTAATGCGTGTAGGTGACCAGCTGATTGCCTTCACGCCGCACGATTGTAGAAATCTTGGCGTGTGTTTTTAGGTCGAGAAACCCGTAAACGACATGCGCGCCCGCGCGCTCCAGCCGACGGGACTGACGAATGTTGGCTGCCTCGTCAAAGCGCGCTTTCAGCTCGACCAGAGCAGTGACGGATTTCCCGTCTTCCGCAGCCTCGCAAAGCGCTTCGACAATCGGGCTGTCACGCGACGTGCGATACAGCGTTTGCTTGATCGCCACCACCTGCGGGTCCCGCGCGGCCTGTTGCAGAAAGCGGATGACCATGTCGAAAGTTTCATAAGGGTGGTGCAGCAGCATGTCCTTGTTGCGGATCGCAGCTAGCAGATCACCGTCGTGATCGGTTACTCTTTCGGGTATGCGCGGCGTGAAATTGGGCCAGAGCAGGTCGGGGCGGGCATCCAGAACCAGCTCGCTCAGGTCGGACATGCCGATCATCCCGTTCAGTTCGATCACTTCATCCTGATCGACGTCCAACTCTCCCATGATGACTGACTTGAGCTTGGCTGGAGCGCCAGCCGAATGGGTCAGCCGGACCACTTCGCCCCTTCTGCGCCGTTTCAATGCCACCTCAAATTCGCGTACAAGGTCTTCGGCTTCTTCCTCGACTTCAAGATCGCTGTCGCGCAACACACGGAACTCGAAGTGGGATTTCATTTTATAGCCGGGGAACAGCTGGGTAATGTTCATCACCAAAAGCTCTTCCAGCGGCAAGAACCTGTGCGTGCCTTCTTCTGCGGGCAGCGCGATGAACCGCTCGATCTGGGCCGGGATCGGCAGCAATGCCTGCAGGCTGCGTTTGTCCGCGCTGCGTTCCAGTTGCAGCGCCAGCGCGTAGCCGGTGTTGGGGATAAAGGGGAAAGGGTGGGCCGGGTCGATGGCGAGCGGCGACAAAACCGCAAAGACCTGCAACAGAAACACCTCTTCGAGGTATGTTTTGTCTTTTTCCGTGAGATCGTTTCGCGAAAGAACCGAGATGTTCTCCTTTTGCATCTCGTCCAGCAGAACCGTGAGGACGCGCTGCTGCGTTTCCATCAAAGAGCGCGCGTCATTGTCGATCAGCGCCAGTTGTTCCAACGGGCTGAGCCCGTCTGCCGCAGGCGTCGTGTTTCCCGCCATCGCCAGTTCGCGCAGACCGGCAACGCGGACAGTGTAGAATTCGTCGAGGTTCGTCGCCGAGATGGACAGGAACCGCAGCCTCTCCAGCAGCGGGACACGCGGGTTCTCCGCCTCTTCCAGCACGCGCCAGTTAAAGCCCAGCCAGCTCAGTTCGCGATTGAAAAACCGCATCGGCCCTTCAGCGTCAAAGCCGGGAAGGGTCGTGGCTTGAGGAAAATCTGAAGCAAGAAAATCGGCTTGTGACATAAAGGTCTTTTGCGCATGAAGTGTGAAGGCTGAGTGACAGTTATTGCGCGAGCCCTTCTGATTTGTCCAGTAATTCGGACGCGAGCCTGCGTGTGATGGGGCGTTTGCGGGCCAGTGAGGCTGCATCCAGCTTGGCCACGATATCGAGCGCCGCCGCAAAGGACCGGTCAATTCTGAGGATCAGGTAGGGGATGACATCCGCTTTGGGCGTGATCTGCCGGTCGGCAAAAAGTTTGGCCAGAACCGCTGATAGCAGCGCATCATCCGGCGGGTCCAAAGCGGCCGTCTGTGTCCCCTCTACGCGGCTTTGCAGATCGGGCAGTGACAGGTGCCAGTGCTTTGGTGCGCGGTCTCCGGTCATCAGCAGTGCGTGCCCCTCGGCCAGCACCAGATTGTGCAGGTGAAACAGCGTCTGTTGTGCGGCGCTGTCGTTTACGATGTCGGGCACGTCTTCCACGACGACGCAGGTTTGGGACAGTTGCGGGACGTCAGCCGTGCTGAGCATTTCAGCCTGACAGATCACTGCGCCGCTCTGGGCGGCCCAGACATGCGCGAGATGCGTCTTGCCGGATCCTTCCGGTCCGACAAGCACAAGCTTGCGTGCAGGCCAGTTCTGCCAGCCTTCGATCAGGGCCACTGCGATTTCATTGGAGGGGGCAACAAGAAAATCTGCGCGGTCCAGCGCCGTGATCCCGGGCAGGTCAAACCCCAGTTGTTCGGGCATGTCAGCTGTCGTCCCTGGCGCTCATACCGCGGTAGAGCAGCGAGTTTCGATATTGCGTGATGCCAAAGCGCGCGACGACGCCCAGAGCGGCGGCCACAGGCACAGCCACCAGCATGCCCACGAACCCGAAAAGTGCGCCAAAAACCGACAGGGCGAGCAACAGCCAGACAGGGTGCAGACCCACTGAGCTACCCACCAATTTTGGCGTCAGCACGTTGCCCTCCATGACCTGCCCAAGCACGAAAATACCGGCTACCAGCCCGATAGAGACCCAGTCGCCCCAAAACTGAAACAGTGCCAGACCAATCGCCAATGCGCCGCCGATCAAGGCGCCCAGATAGGGAATGAACGTGACCAGACCTGCCACAAAGCCGACGACAAGTCCGAACTGCAGCCCAACGACCATCAGCGCAATCGCGTAATACGTGCCCAGTACAAGACAGACCGTGCCCATACCGCGAATGAACGAGGCGAGCGTGTTGTCGATCTCGCCTGCGAGCTGTCGGATGGTGGGCGCATGATCGCGCGGCAGCAACGTGTCGATTTTTTCGACCATACGATCCCAGTCCAGCAGCATGTAGACGGAAACGACCGGTACAATCACCAGCAGGATCAGAACGTTGACGAATGACAGCGCGGAATTCAGCGCGGTTTCGGCGAGTTCCGCACCGCGACTTTGTATCGTTTCCCCCAAGGATTGGATGGATTGGCGCAGGGTTGAGTTTTCATCCAGCAGCGTCGGGAAGCGTTCGGTGAGCGATGCAGAGACGCTACGTGCATACTCGGGCGCCACGTTGACCAGTTGGATTGTCTGGCTAATGAGCGTTGGCACGACCAGCAAGGTCACAATCACAAAAATCATGACACCGCACAGGGTGATGACCGCCGTCGCCGCGACCCGGCTTAATCCCATACGTTCGAGCCTGTCAGCGACAGGATCCAGAAAATAGGCAATAGCACCGCCCAGAATGAATGGCATCAACACATCACCCAGCGCCCACATCAATACAAAAAACACCGCAAATGCGATGCTCCAGTATATCACTTGTAGTCTGGCCGGCAGTGCCATCCTTACTCTCCGTTTGGTATCTTGTTGACATCGCGCATCACGCCGTACGTTTCAAGGGCGGTCGGCGAAAAAGCCAAAGGGCGCACGCAGCTTCCTTGGAGGGCCCGGCGCGTTTCGCGATTGCGGGGGCTGCTTGATTGGCCTAATCAATGGCTATCTGCCAAGATCGAGGATATCCCATGCGCCTGACCCGTTACTTTATGCCTGTGCTGCGCGAAAACCCCGCCGAAGCACAGATCGTCAGCCATCGTCTTATGCTGCGCGCCGGTATGATCAAACAAAACGCGGCCGGTATCTATTCATGGCTGCCGCTTGGGTTCAAGGTGTTGCGCAAACTCGAAAACATCGTGCACGAAGAGCAGATGCGCGCGGGTCATATACCGATGTTGATGCCAACGTTGCAGCCGGCCGATCTGTGGCGCGAAAGCGGCCGCTATGATGCCTACGGCCCCGAGATGCTGCGCATCCGCGACCGTCAGGATCGGGACATGCTCTACGGACCGACGAACGAGGAAATGATCACGGATATCTTTCGTGCGCATGTGGGCAGCTACAAGGACCTGCCGTTGACGCTCTACCACATCCAGTGGAAATTTCGGGATGAAATGCGCCCGCGGTTTGGCGTGATGCGGGGCCGCGAATTCTATATGAAAGACGGCTACAATTTTGATCTGACCAAAGAAGATGCGCTGCATGCGTACAACAGGCACCTTGTCAGCTATCTGCGCACCTACGAGCGGATGGGGTTGCAGGCCATCCCGATGCGCGCCGACAGCGGGCCGATTGGTGGCGATGACACGCATGAGTTCCTTGTGCTTGCCGACACCGGCGAATCCGAGGTCTTCTATGACAGCGCTGTGACCGATCTGACCTTTGGGGACCGTGACATTGACTATGATGACGTAGCCCAGTGTCAGGGCGTGATGGAGGAATTTACCAATCTCTATGCGCGCACGGATGAAACCCATGACCCGGCGCTTTTTGAAGCCATCCCCGAGGCGCGCCGCCGCACCGCACGGGGTATTGAAGTGGGGCAGATCTTTTACTTTGGCACCAAGTATTCAGATGCCATGGGGGCGACCGTGCAGGGGCCGGACGGAAAGCCGACGCCTGTGCATATGGGCAGCCATGGGATCGGGGTAAGCCGCCTTGTGGGGGCGATCATTGAAGCGTGCCATGATGACAACGGGATCATCTGGCCGGAAGGAGTGACACCTTTCCATTGCGGTATTGTGAACCTCAAGCAGGGCGATGCCGAAGCGGATGCGGCTTGCGAAGCGCTTTATGCCGCCCTGAACGCCGTAGGCCTTGAGCCTTTGTATGACGACCGCAACGAACGCGCAGGCGGCAAGTTTGCAACGATGGACCTCGTTGGCCTGCCATGGCGGATCACCGTGGGGCCACGGGGCCTCAAGAACGGAGTGGTCGAGCTCACCAGCCGCAAAAGCGGCGAAAGCGTTGAGATGCCGCCTGAGCAGGCCGTTGCCAAACTTGTAGATATCTATGCCGGGCACCACGTGAAGGGCATTGTCTAAGCGGCTGCGTTCAAAGAGCTTTGCGCTTTTCGCAGGTCTTTGGTATGGTTGAACATGCCACCGGGGGGTGAGCAGGAGAAGGCAATGTTCCTTCGCACAATCATCTTGGCCTGCGGTCTTGCAGGCGCGCTGGCCGCTGCGCAGTTCCCGGCCTATTCGCAACAATATATGCAGCGTCTGGGAGGTGCTGTGCAGGCGCTTGAAGAGGTCGTCGCAGACTTTGACGCTTCTGCTGCCGCGCTCGGTCTCAGCCGAGCCGAGGCGTTGGGGCAGATGTCCGGCTCCGCTTTTGTCGAAGCGCGGCGTGCGGATATGCAAGCGACTTTCACGCGCCACGAGAGCCTGCGTCGCGATCTGTTGGTATTGGAAGGTCTTGGGCCATTCATGCGCGCTTACCGGTCGCGACATATGACGGATCCGGAACTTGCGCGCGGGGCATGGCAGGCGTTTGAGCCTGCGCTGCCCTTGTCGCTGGCCAGTCTGATGTTTGCGGTATTCGGGTTTTGCGCAGCCGGATTCGGGGGGGGTGCGGTTGTGTATTTGCTGCGCCCGCGTCGCGTCAAGCCGCCATTGCCCGCTTGACCCGACCCGCGCAAAGCCTCAGGTTGCGCGCGAGTGTCGCTCAAGGACGTAAAATGGCCAAATCGCCCCCTCCCTTTGCTTGGTTTGAATGGATGATCGCGTGGCGCTATTTGCGCGCCCGCCGCGCCGAGGGCGGCGTCAGCACGATGACATGGATCAGCCTGATCGGGATCACGCTCGCCGTCTTTGCGCTGATTGCCACGCTGGCCGTCCGGTCGGGTTTTCGCGCTGAATTTGTGGATACGATCCTTGGGGCAAATGCCCATGTGACCGTCTATCAGCTTGGCGAGGTAACGCAGAGCGGTCGGATCGACCGAACTATTGCAGAATATGAGGAGATGGCCGCACGGTTGGCGCAGGTGCCGGGTGTGACACGTGTTGCGCCGCTGGTGCGCGGACAGGTGATGGCCGCAAGTCAAGGGCGCAATGCCGGCGTGGAAGTCTTTGGCATCGCGCCTGAAAACCTTGTGACTTTGCCGCGCATCGCTGACCCCGAAACCGCGCGCGGTAGCATTGGCAACTTTGGCGCGGGCATCGCGCTGGGGTCCGGGGTTGCGCGCACGCTGGGTGTGGGCGTCGGTGATACGATCCGGCTGATCTCGCCGGATGGGGTGCGTACGGCATTCGGTACCTCGCCACGGGTCAATGCCTACGAGGTGACCTATATCTTCAGTGCGGGGCGCTACGACATCGACCGCACGCGCGCCTACCTGCCATTGTCCGAAGCGCAAAGCTACTTCAATCGTGAGGGGGTCGCAGACGAGATTGAAGTGATGGTAGAGGAACCCGAGGATCTGGAGCCGATGCGCAGACCGCTGCTTGAGGCGGCAGGAGAGCGTGGTCAGATCTGGACGTGGCAGGACGCTTCGGGCGGCTTTTTGCGTGCGTTGGAGGTTGAAGACAATGTGATGTTTATCATCTTGTCGATCCTCGTGCTGATTGCGGCCATGAACATCGTCTCCGGGCTTATCATGCTTGTCAAAAACAAGGGGCGCGACATTGGCATCCTGCGCACCATGGGGCTAAGCGAAGGGTCTGTTTTGCGGGTGTTTTTCATCTGCGGTGCTTTCACCGGTGTTTTGGGCACGGCAGCGGGTGTGGTTCTCGGATCGCTTTTTGCAATCTACATCGACCCGATTTTTTCGTTTGTGAACGTGATGATGGGGGGCGGGGTATGGGACCCGTCTATCCGGGGCATCTATGCGCTGCCGGCGGAGCTGCATCTGTCTGACGTGTTGTCGGCGGTGGGGTTATCCCTGGGGCTGTCATTTATCGTGACAATTTTCCCAGCGCGCCGTGCCGCGCGCATGAACCCTGTCGAGGCGCTGCGATATGAGTAACGCAGTGCTTGATCTGCGGGGCATCACAAAGTCCTACAACCGAGGAGCGCCTAATGAGGTGAGTGTACTGCAGGGCATCGATTTAAGCGTCGCTGCGGGTGAAGTCGTGGCGCTGGTTGCGCCCTCGGGTGCAGGGAAATCGACGCTTTTGCACATAGCGGGGCTGCTTGATGTGCCTGACAGCGGGACTGTACATATCTGCGGTCAGGATATGACGGGACAGCCGGATGCGCGGCGCACGGCGGCGCGGCGCAATGATGTAGGCTTCATCTATCAGTTTCACCACCTGTTGCCCGAGTTTACAGCCCTGGAAAACATCGTGTTGCCGCAACTGGCGAATGCCACAGCGCGCGCAGTGGCCGAGGCGCGCGCCCGTTCCCTTCTGGAAGAAGTCGGCATCGCGCCCCGCGCAGATCACCGCCCCGCAGCCCTGTCGGGAGGCGAGCAACAGCGCGTCGCCTTTTGCCGCGCGCTTGCCAATCAGCCCCGGTTGCTGCTGGCTGATGAGCCGACGGGCAATCTTGATCCCGCCACGTCGGATCAGGTCTTTGAAAGCCTCATGGCACTGGTGCGCGCGACCGGGCTTTCGGCGCTGATTGCTACACACAACCTTGAGTTGGCCGCGCGGATGGACCGCCAGATACGTCTTGACGCAGGCCATGTCGTGCCGCTGTAGCGGCCCGGTGTGCTCACAACTGCCAAAAGGAAGATTATGCCGATTGTAACTCTGGATGAGATCGAAATCCTGACGCGTGAGGCACTGCTTGCCTATGGCGCATTGCCTTTTGCCGCCGCCGAGGTCGCCCGTGCTGTGCGCGAAGCCGAAGCGCATGGGAACAAGATTTGCGGCCTGTACTACGTGGAAAGCTATTGTCTGCAACTTGAGACCGGCCGGGTCGACGGATCGGCCGCGCCCGTTGTGACGTGTCCCAAACCGGCCGCCGTTCATGTGGATGCAGGTTTCGGTTTTGCGCAGCCAGCGTTTGCGCAGGCTTTGGTGCCCGCATTGGACGCCGCTCGCGCTTGCGGCACGGCGTCGCTGGCGGTGGCACATGCGCACACCTGCACGTCGCTGGGCTACTTTACCGAACAGATAGCTGCCGCTGGTATGATCGCGCTTGGCTTTACCAACGCGTCGCCCATTGTCGCAGCCCCGGGGGGAAAGACGCGGGCGATCGGGACAAACCCAATCGCCTTTTCGGTGCCTGATGGTGCGGGCGGTCTTGCGATGCATATGGATCAATCCACAACCACCGTTGCTCTGGGCAAGATCACCATGGCCAAGGCTGCGGGCGAGGCCATACCGCTTGGCTGGGCGTTGGACGCACACGGCCGGCCCACTACGGACCCCGACGCGGCTTTGCAAGGGTCACTGGTATCGATGGGAGGCTACAAGGGCTGGGGTTTTGGCCTCATGGCCGAGATTTTCGCTGCTGCGATGACCGGCTCGGTGTTGTCGCGTGATGTCAAACCGCTCAAGGCGCCAGCGGGCCCTGCACATGATCTGGGGCAGTTTTATCTGCTGGTGGACCCGTCCGTATCTGACAGTTTTGCGCAGCGTATCAAAACCCTGGCCGAACATATCAGCCAAGACCCCGGCGCGCGGATGCCTGGCACGCACCGGGTGGCGGCCACGTCTGTGGAGGTGGAACAAGGGCTCTGGTCTCGGCTGCGAGAGCTGGCGCGGGGCCCTAAGCCTTCTGCGTGATAAAGACGCCGGTTGCCATCACGGCGATACCCAGCATACGCGTGGCGCTCAAAGGGGAGACACGCGCACCGAAGAGACCGAAATGGTCGATCGCAGCAGCGCTGACGAGTTGGCCCAGAAGCACGAAGAATACAGCGTTTCCCACTCCGAACCGAGGGGCGACAAAGGTGATGGTCAGCACATAGAATGCAATCAGTGCGCCCGCCAGAAACAGATGTTTCGGCGCGCCTGCCACCTTGTGGAAAGCGTCTGTTCCGGTCAGCACAGCGGTGACGATTGAGCATAAAAACGCCACCACGAACAGAACGGTCGCGGCGGCGGCGAAAGACCCTATCCGCACGCCCAGAGCGGCGTTGAGCGCGGCCAGGACGGGGATGCCGATACCGGCCAGTAACATCAAGACTGCATATTGCGCCATTTCATTCCCCCGACCAACTCTGCGCTATGCGCGCAGCTTGGCCGCACGTTACGAGATCAGCAAGGTTATTCCGCTAAACCGCGCACACCAATTTTTGAAAGGCCACCTTGGATGTGGGTGAAGAGTGCTGCAATTTTATGTGTCATGGGCCTGCTGGCCGCCTGTGGCAAGGACAGGCAGGTCACACGCGGTGCCGCGCTTTATGCGCAGCATTGCGTCATTTGCCACGGTGCCGATTTGCGCGGAGGCGGTGGGGTCGGTGTTGTCGGGCTCAACCGCATTCCAGCTGATTTGACAGTGCTGGCCCAGCAAGCGGACGGGCAGTTTCCACGCGTCTATGTGCTTGAGGTACTGGCGAACTATGAGGCTGGGGCACAGCCGGGCCGATTGATGCGCCCTTTCGTCCATCTTGGCGCAGATGACCGGCGGCGGGTGCGCACGGCGGCAGGGCGTACACGCGTGCCTGCGCCACAGGCGGACCTTTTGGCCTATCTTGAAGCGCGGCAACTGCCCTAGTCAGCGGCAGATGCCCTCGATCTCGACCCCGTCCCAAGGCAGACCCACTGCAGCGGTCCGCCGGTCGGGCAGCGGTTCGACCGGCATCGCTTGTGAAATCAGCGCATGCAGGCGCTGTGTGCGCGGTGCTGTGGGATCGAGCGCGCGGCAGCACACAAACTCTTCCATGATGGAGCCTTGCTGCTCGTACCCGAAGTCCTCAAAGCGCGGGCTGGCTGTCAGATCAAAGAGGTAGGGGTCTTCGGTATTTCCATGCTCAAAAGCGGCGCGCCATGGGGAGTAGCCCGTCGCGCCCCGGTTCTGCCATTGCCACGCGTGCAGAACCTCATGCGCAAAGAGCATCGCGGCAACCAGCCCGACGCGGTCGGGGTAGTCTGGCAGGTAGTCGTCGAGATACCAGTCACGGTCAAAAAGCAGGTGATTGTAGACTGCGACGGCGGCGGGTTTGGACGTCACGATTTCCGCTTTGGCGGGGGGGAAAAGGCGCTCCCGGCAGGTGGTACGCGGTCTTGGCTCGCGCCGGAAAGTAACCGCGCGGGTGGGCGCACCATTGATGATGCGCACGCGGTCTGTGTCGAGCGTGTCACCGTGGATCGTACGCGCAAAAGCGGCTTCGGTATCGGTCATGGGGCGCCCGCAGGCGCAGAGCAGAACCAAAGATACCAAGAGCATAAATCGCATATCCTATCAGTGCCCAATGCGGGGTATGAGTGCAAGCGCTACGATGCTTTAGTGCCGCCTTGATCAAGATCAGAGATATGTCCGACCACCGGTGCTAGTCTTGCCGTGGGGCATAAGGAGTTGAACGATGAAGCAGTTTTTTTCACTGATCTGTGCGGCGGCCGTCACGGCGGGTGCTGCAGCGGCGCAGGATGTGGGTTTGGGGGCGGAGATTTATGCCCGTTATTGCGCGACCTGTCATGGCGCCCAAGCGGATGGGCGCGGCCCTATGGCCCCTGTTCTGGTCTTGCAACCCCCGGACCTGACCGGCCTAACCTCTCGGAATGATGGCGTTTTTCCGGTAAAGCGGGTGGTGATGCGGATCGACGGGCGAGAGCCCCTTGTCAGCCATGGCTCCCCGATGCCGGTCTATGGTGATTTCTTCGAAGGTGAGGAGTTGTCGCTTAAGACGGAGAGTGGTCAGCCGATCCTGACGTCGCCTGCGGTGGTGGATCTTGTGGCCTACTTGCAGGGTTTGCAGAAGTAATCACGCAAAGGTGCTGTTTCAGTGAGGTCCCGAAGCGGTGAACCGTCGTGACGGGGCCGCGCCTTTTTATGTCAGCTATGGAACCTTAGGTCTTTTTCAGATCGCAAGGCGGTGTGCTTTGCGGCGGACACCGCGACCTTTCGGGGTTGCCGGAAAGGAGAGACTGACATGCAAAAAGTGATTGTGCCGACCGTGGTTGGGTTCTTGTCGATGATGGGCGTTTGGGTCGTCTTTGACACCTTCCACATGGTGGCCATGTAGCGCCACCAGCACCGATGGTTTTCGCGCAGGCAGGCACAGGCCTTATTTTCCTGCGCGAAATCCTGTTTTCATGTCATACTGTTCCGGCATAGCGCCAATTTCAGGGGGACAGAACATGGCTTATTCAACGATATCAAACTGGGTCACGACAGAATGGACCGACGCGCTGGAGGCGGTGGCACGGGACAAGTTTCTGCCGCTTATCATGGGGGCCGGCGCCAGCCGCGTACAGATGATCCGGACCGGTGAGTACAGCTTTACCGTGGTGACGGAGTACACGGATGAGGCTGCGGCCCTTGCCGCGCAGGAGAAGATCGCGGCCATCCGGGGCAAGGCGGCGGACGAGCTGCCGATGTCGATGGAATCCGCGACTGCCGGCGGCGTTTTCGCGGGCAACTAGGACCCTGCCCAGAGATTGAGACTGCGGTCGCGCAACGGTCTGAGTGCGCGGGCATTGCGCCTGCGCGCGATGTGGGTCTGACGCTTGCGCAGAAGGGCGCAAGGGGTGTCTGGAAACCATACAGAACGCGTATGGTTTTCATACATACGCGGGGCAGGGCCAGCGCCCGAAAGGGTGCGATTTTAACCCTTTGGAGAGAATTCTACCGTGCCGTCCTAACGCGGCGCACGATGGCGCGCGGGTGCTGTGTGCACCCGGAGGGGGGGGGGGGCGGAGCCCCGGACGTGGCGGTTTCCAGGCGGTACAGATGCATGCCCTCTCGCACCTCTTGCGAGGTGCTGCCGGGTGACGCCCATGCTGCGCATGAGCTGAGGCAGCGCCCGACCTCGGGCCGGAAGGCGTCTTGCAAAAGGTCCAGTGGACCTTTTGAGCCTGTAGGGATGCGGGAGCATCGAGGGGGCATGAAATGCGCCCTCCCCGGGGGGAGGGTCGGGCGCGGCCCGAGGCGGGGCCTCGGGCGGGGTTTTTAGAATGGAATGCGGTAACCTTGCTCGTTTTCTTCTTGTTCCCACATATCATACATTTGAGCTTCCTTTTCGCGCTCAACCTCCAATTCGATGTCTTTGAAGCACTCGTCGCATACGGATTTCTCTTCAATTCCATAATCCTGTACGAAGTTTGCTAGGCCTTCGCTCCATTCATATTCATACAGTTCGGATGTGCTATTTTGAAGCTGCTCGGGTATCGGGCTACGGCACCGATCGCAACTTGCTGCTGGTTCTTCATGATGGCAAAACAAGCAGATGAAGCGATGTTCTCTAAATACGGAAAGCTCTTCGAAACAGTCAACGCAGAGAAACACCTCCTCATCATCGCCTATTGCGCTTTTCGCGCGCTTCATAAGCTCATCGGAGCTTTGTTGGTTCTTCGAAATCGCTTTGCGCTCTTCAGCCGACAAAAAGTCCCAAATATCAATCTGTAGCTGAAACTTCAGAAATTCCCGTTGGAACGCTTAGACCTCGAAAAACTTAGCGGCTAACGCCATTTCGTTCAGACTACCAGAACCGTGGGCAATACTGTTTCTCAATTTGACTGCAGTTCGAAGGCGTTTTTTGTCGTTTTCAGAAAATGAAACTCCCCGTATCTCGCGATCAGATAATCGCTCGAAGGCAGTTTCTATTCCGACCGTGGTACTTGGATTTTCAAGGACTTGTCGTATAAAAGTGGGGTGTACTTCGGCCAGCGCAGCTTTGGCACTGTGTTCTATAGCTGTAACGATATGCAAAACCGCGAGTTTCCAGCGTTCGGTAGCACCGTTGCTTGCCTCTATCGAGTTACGTACCGCTTCGGCGGTAAAGAATTTCGCGCTTGCAACTAAGTCTTTTGCAACCTCACTCAAACATCCAACTCCTCCACGAACTTCGCGTTCTCCTGAATGTACTGGAACCTCAGCTCGGGTTTCTTGCCCATCAGCCTTTCCACAAGGTCTCCGGTCTCGCCGGGCATGTCTTCGTCAATCGAAACACGGATGAGTTTGCGGGTTTTGGGGTCCATGGTGGTCTCTTTGAGGTCCTTGGCGTCCATCTCTCCCAGCCCTTTAAAGCGGCTGACGTCGATCTTGCCCTTGCCGCCAATGCCTTTTTCAAGCCATGCGTTCTTTTCCTCTTCGGTCAGGCAGTAGACGCGCTGGGCGCCTTGGGTCAGGCGAAAGAGCGGCGGGCAGGCGAGGTACAGATGCCCTGCGTCAATGAGCGGGCGCATCTGGGTGTAGAAAAACGTCATCAGCAGCGCTGCGATATGCGCACCGTCCACATCGGCGTCGGTCATGATGATGATCTTGTCATAGCGCAGGTCATCAAGGTTGAACTTGGTGCCCATGCCGCAGCCCAATGCTTCGCAGAGGTCAGAGATTTCGGCGTTGGTGCCCAGCTTGGAGGAGGCCGCGCCCAACACGTTGAGGATCTTGCCCTTGAGCGGCAGCAGCGCTTGGGTTTCGCGGTTGCGCGCGCCCTTGCCGGAGCCGCCCGCGCTGTCGCCCTCGACGATGAAAAGCTCGGTGCCGGCGCGGTCTTTGGAGGTGCAGTCGGTCAGCTTGCCGGGCAGGCGCAGTTTCTTGGTGGCGGATTTGCGGGCAGTTTCCTTTTCCTGACGGCGGCGCAGGCGTTCTTCGGCCCGCAGCACGAGAAAGTCGAGGATGGCGCCAGCGGATTTCGTATCCGCCGCCAGCCAGTTGTCGAAGTGGTCGCGCACGGCGCCTTCGGTCATCTTTTGCGCGGCTTCGGTCGACAGCCGGTCCTTGGTCTGGCCGACAAAGGCCGGGTCGGCGATAAAGCAGGAGACAAGCGCGCAGCCGCCCGAGATCAGGTCTTCGCGGGTGATCTGCGCGGCCTTGCGGTTGTTTGACAGCTCGCCATAGGCTTTGATGCCTTTGAGGATCGCCGCCCAGAAGCCTGCCACATGGGTGCCGCCTTCGGGTGTGGGGACGGTGTTGCAGTAGGACTGGATGAAGCCGTCGCGCGAGGGGGTCCAGTTGATGGCCCATTCGACCTTGCCTGCCTGTCCGTATTTTTCCTTGAAATCGACGGTACCGGCAAAGGGGCGGTCGGCGTAGGTGGTGGCGCTGC
Organism: uncultured Roseobacter sp.; assembly: GCA_947501635.1. GTDB lineage: Bacteria > Pseudomonadota > Alphaproteobacteria > Rhodobacterales > Rhodobacteraceae > Roseobacter. The sequence goes on along the minus strand of CANMWT010000008.1, from coordinate 120,774 downwards.
CCAGTGTTTCATTGAGGTAGTCCGACAGGCCGCCGGGGAAGTGGAAGGTTGCCTCCGTCGGGGTTTCGCCGTCATCAATTGCGGATTTCCAGCGGATTTCGACGCCTGAGAAGAGGTAGGCCTTGGAGCGGATGGATTTGAACAGCCGCGCGGGTTTGAAGCGGTGCGAGCCGAAGATTTCAGCGTCGGCGTGGAAGGTGACGGTGGTGCCGCGGCGGTTGGGGGCGGCGCCTATGTTTTCCACCGGACCCAGCGGCAGCCCGCGCGAGAAGCGTTGTTCAAAGACCTGACGGTCGCGGGCCACCTGTACGACCATGCTGTCGGACAGCGCATTCACGACAGAGGCGCCCACACCGTGCAGACCGCCTGATGTTTCATAGGCCTTGCCCGAGAATTTGCCGCCCGCGTGCAGCGTGCAGAGGATGACTTCGAGGGCGGATTTGTCGGGGAATTTGGGGTGTGGATCAATGGGGATGCCGCGGCCGTTGTCGCGGATGGTGACGGCGTAGTCGTCGTGCAGTTCGACCTCGATCCGGTTGGCGTGGCCGGCGACGGCTTCGTCCATGGAGTTGTCGAGCACCTCGGCCACCAGATGGTGCAGCGCGCGTTCATCGGTGCCGCCGATGTACATGCCGGGGCGTTTGCGCACGGGCTCCAGCCCTTCGAGGACCTCGATTGAGGAGGCGTCGTAACTCTCGGGGCCGGGGGTGGACAACAGGTCATTTGCCATGGGTGCTCGGGCCTCTTTGTTTTCTTTGCCCGCAGTATGGCAGAGCCAGCGGGGTGGGGGAAGAGGCGAGGGGGTTATTTCGGGTGTCGCAAGCGGGGTAGGGGTTTGGCGCGCGCGGGTAGATTTTCGTCGCAATATGCGCGGGCTTTGGATAGGTTTGCAGCATGACGGACCCCAGACCCAACAGGCGCCTTGCGGCCATTCTTGCGGCTGATGTTGTTGGCTATTCCGCGAAGATGAACGCGGATGAGGTGGGCACCCAGCGCGGGGTGTCGACCTGGATCGACGAGACTGTGCGGCCGCTGATTGCTGCGCATCACGGGCGGGTGGTCAAGCTGATGGGCGACGGGGTGCTGGCGGAGTTCGCCAGTGTGGTGGATGCGGTCGCCTGTGCGGTGGCCTGGCAGCAGGGCGCGCATCCGGAGTACCCCTGCCGGATTGGTGTCAATCTGGGTGACGTGATCGTCGAAGGCGAGGATATCTTTGGCGAGGGCGTCAATGTAGCGGCGCGGCTGGAGGGGGTGGCAGAGGCCGGCGGCATCTGCATTTCGGACATTGTGCAGGCGCAGGTGCGCCGCAAGCTGGAGATACAGCTGGAAGATCTGGGGGAGATGTCGCTCAAGAACATTCCCGAGCCGTTGCGTGTGTGGCGCATTGCTGCGGGCGGGCCCGCGGCATCGGGCGAGGCGCTGCCGTTGCCGGACAAGCCGTCGATCGCGGTGCTGCCGTTTGACAATATGTCGGCCGATCCCGACTATGCCTATCTGGCTGATGGTATTTCCGAAGACCTTATCACGGCGCTGTCCAAGGTGCGGTGGTTCTTTGTGATCGCGCGCAACAGTACCTTTACCTACAAGGGGCAGGCGGTAGATATCACCCGCGTGGGCCGTGAACTGGGTGTGAAATACGTCATGGAAGGGTCGGTGCGCAAAGCGGGCAACCGCGTGCGCATCACAGCGCAGTTGATAGATGCGGCCACGGGTCGGCATGTCTGGGCGGAACGTTATGACCGCGAGATTGCCGATATCTTCGATTTGCAGGACGAGATGACCCAGACGATCATCGGTGCAGTGGAGCCGGAGATTTCCGCGGTGGAGCGCGCGCAGGTTTCGGCCAAGGCACCCGAGACGCTGGACGCCTGGCAAAGCTATCAGCGCGGTGTCTATCACATGTGGTCATACAGTGCCGAAGACCACCAGAATGCCCTGGACTTTCTGACCCGCGCCACCGATCTGGACCCGGGCTTTGCCCCCGCGCATGCCTATCTGGCTTATGTGCACTATCAGGGCTGCATCATGCATTGGTCTGACGATTTCGACGCCAGCCTGAACGCGGGGATGGTGGCCGCACGGCGCGCGCTGGCCGCCGATGAACGTGATGCGGTCGCCTATTTTGCCCTTGGCCGGATCGAGATGATGCAGGGCAACCAGCGCGAGGCGCTGGCGGCACTGGAAACCTCGGTCGCGCTGAACCCCAGCTTTGCGCAGGCCTATCACGGGCTGAGCATGGCGCTGGTGATGGACGGGCAGTATGATGCAGCGACCGCCGCCGGTGAAAAGGCCGAACGGCTCAGCCCGCGCGACCCGATCATGTGGGCCACCTTTGCGGTGCAGGCTTTCAACTGCATTCTGTCGCGCGACTTTGAAAAGGCGCTGGTCTGGGCTGAAAAAACGCTGCGCCATCCCAATGCGGCAGGCTATTGGCCGCATGCGATGATGGCGGCGTCGCTTGCACGGCTGGGCCGCACAGAGGAGGCCGCACGCCACGCGCGGGAGGTTCTGCGGATCGTGCCGGAGATGAGCCTGAAGGGGCTTGCGGGGCTGTACAAAACTACGCAGCCCGACGCGCTGGAGCCCTATCTGGAGGGGCTACGGATCGCCGGAATACCGGAAGGCTGAGGGCCGCCCTGTCGCGGCGGAGCCGCGCGCGGTCTTATTCGCCTGCGCGTCTGGTCTCGAACCGCAGGCCGGTGGCGGTGCGGTCGGCAAAGCCGGTCCAGTAGGTATGGTCTTCGGTCGGGTTGGCCTCTTCGTCAAGCGCCATGACGCCGTGATCGCCTTCGGTGATGAGGTCGAGAAAGGGGCTTTTGAGGGTGTCGCCTTTGAGGTGCAGATCGAAAAACGCGGTGGCGAAATGCTGGGCGATGTTGTTCATGCGCACGTTGTCCCAGACCGGATCGGCGTAATGCTCGAAGGGCACAAAATCGAGCGTGTCGACCGCTGTCCAGCTTTCGCGCGGGGCGGGGATGGGGGCGGCGGCGTTGTGGTTTGCATTGACGAATGTGAGCAGGTGCCGGTCTGTGCCCGTGGTTTCGGAAAAGATGGTGCGGATCGTTTCATAGACCGACACGTCGTCAGAGCTGCCGGCCATCAGGAGTGTGGGTTTGCGCAGCCCCGAGAGGCCGGCGGCATCCCACAGGCCCGCGTTGCGCCCCCAGGGTCCTATGGCGATGATGGCGCGCACCCGGTCGTCCACCAGCGCCTCGTGGCTGTCGGAGCCGGCCTGGTGGCGTGCCAGCAGGCCGTTGGGGGTGCCCCAGCTGTATTCGGTGGCCGCTTCGGTCACGCCCGCGCCGCCAAAGACCAGCGCGCCGTAGCCGCCCATGGAATAGCCGATCACCCCTACCACATCACTGTCGATGATCTCGCCAAGGTCGGTGTCGAGTGCTGCCATCTGGTCGATCACGAATTTCTGGTCCAGCGGGCGGTGATACAGCGTGGCGCCAAAGGGCCCCTGATCGGAGTAGGTGCTGTCGGTGTGATCGATGGAGACCGTCACATATCCTTTGGAGGCCAGATTTTCACCAAGGTGAGACATCAGGTATCTGTTGCCCGGATAGCCGTGGCTTATCACGATCAGAGGAAATTTCTCGCCCGTGGCGGGAGGGGCGTCGCGTGTGGCGCGACCGGTCAGCTCCACTTCGCGCGTGCCGTCGCGCAGTACCGCACGGTAGCTGCCGCGTGCAGTGGCGGGGTCGGCGGCGGGGTACCAGACCTCGGCGATCAGGGGGCGGTCATATCGCGGCAGCTCGGGCCCGTTGATCGCGGCGACATCGATCTGGTCGGGGTGGACGAGCGACAGGGTTTGCACGCCGATGGGCAGAGCGCCGAAATCGGCCAGCTGGGGGGCATCCGGTCTGACCAGATCGATGGGGTTCGCGCACAGCGGTGTTGCGATCAGCGCGGCAAGAGCCGTCAGGTGTTTAGGGTCTGGCATGTTACTGTCCGGATGGCGCGAAGCGCTGGGTGGTCTGGCCAAAACAGTGACAGATGAGCGAAAAAAATCAAGATGTTATAGAGTGTGCCTTGCTGTGCTTTGTCAGTCGTCAGGCAGCAGGGCCCCTGTGCGTGCCTGATCCGCGCGGGCGCTGTGCGCAGAGGGTAGGCGATCTGGGCCCTTTTCCTTGCGCTGCGGGCGGCGTAAGGCTGGCCCATGGCACATGCGCGCACATATCCTGAACATGCGGCTGCGATTCTGCGGCTGGGCGTGCCGTTGATTGGCGGGCATCTTGCGCAGATTGCCATCGGGGTGACGGATACCGTCATGCTGGGCTGGTACAGTGTGGACGCGCTGGCCGCAGTGGCGCTTGGGTCGACGCTGTTGTTTGTGCTTTTGGTCTTCGGGTCCGGCTTTGGCTGGGCGGTTATGCCGATGGTTGCGCGCTTCGAGGCGGAGGGCGACGAGACCAGCCTGCGCCGTGCGACGCGCATGGGACTTTGGCTGAGCCTTGCCTTCTCGGTTATCAGCCTGCCGCCACTGATCTGGTCAGAGCCGATTTTGCGCGTGATGGGGCAGCCGGACATGGTGGCGCGTGACGCCAGTATTTATCTGTCGATTGCGGGGTTCGGGATCATTCCGGCGCTGTCGGTCATGGTGTTGAAGTCCTATCTGGCGGCGCTGGAGCGGACGCAGGTCGTGTTGTGGATGACGCTTTTTGGTGCGCTGGCCAATGCGCTGGCCAACTATTTGCTGATCTTTGGGAATTGGGGCGCGCCCGAGATGGGCATCCGTGGCGCGGCTGTGGCCTCTATCGTGTCGCAGGTGGTGATGCTGGTGGGCGTTGTGGTCTATGCGCGGACCGTTCTGCCGCATCACGCGCTGTTTCGGCGGTTGTGGCGGGTGGATGGGCAGATGTTGCGTCAGGTGTTCATGCTGGGCTGGCCCATCGGGCTGACGGGCCTGAGCGAATCCGGGTTGTTTGCGGCCTCGACGGTGATGATGGGCTGGCTTGGTACTGTGCCCTTGGCCGCCCATGGTGTGGCGGTGCAACTCACCGCAGTCACCTTCATGGTGCACATGGGGCTGTCGAATGCCGCGACGATCCGTGCGGGCAACGCCCATGGCCGCCGCGATCCCGAGCAGATGGGGAGGGGTGCATTTATGGTCACGCTGATCTCGCTTGGCTTTGCGCTGGCGACGATTGTGCTTTTCGTGACGGTGCCCGAGCCGCTGTTGGCATTGTTTCTGGAGCCGGGGGACCCGCGGCGGGTGGATATCCTTGCGATCGGCGTGGGGCTTTTGGCGGTGGCGGCGCTGTTTCAGCTAGTGGACGGGGCGCAGGTGATTGCTCTTGGGCTCTTGCGCGGTGTGCAGGATACCCGCGTGCCCATGATCTACGCGGCGCTGAGCTATTGGGTGGTAGGGGTGCCCTTTTCTTATCTGTTCGGTTTTGTGCTGGGGTTGGAGGGCGTGGGCGTCTGGCTTGGGCTTGTCGTCGGGCTTGCGGTCGCGGCGGTGCTGTTGTCGGTGCGGTTCTGGGGCGTGGCGCTGCGCGCGCTGAAACTGGAACAGGTGCAGCTGTGAAGACACTTGCCCGGTGACGCGGCTGCGCCTAGCCTATGCCCAGCAACGGGTGGAGGGCCGACATGATGAAAGACCAGTATGACAATCGGTTGACCACCGCCTCTGCGGCGGCCTGCGACGCCTATGTGACGGGGCTGGCGCGGGTCTTGGAGGGGCAGGCGGGCGCGCGGCGTGCCTTCCGGACCGCTGTCGCCGAGGATCCGGGGTTTGCGCTGGGCTGGGTGGGGCTGGCACGGTCCAGCCAGTACGCAGGCGATATGGCCGCAGCCAGGCAGGCGATTGCAACCGCGCGCGGCCTTACAGCTGGGCTGACAGCGCGCGAGGTGTCCCATCTGCAGGCCTTCGATCTGATGCTGTCGGGCCAGACAGGGCCGGCTTACAAGGCCATTCGCGCTCATGTGGACAGCTATCCGCGGGATGCTTTGGTTGCGCAGACCTGCACCTCGGTATTCGGGTTGATCGGCTTTTCCGGCCAGCCGGGGCGCGAGGCGGAAACGCTGGCGTTTAACGCCAGCCTGCTGCCCCATTATGGCGAGGACTGGTGGGTGCTGAGCCAATATGCTTTCGCGCTTTGCGAGACGGGAAATCTGGCGGAAGCGGACAGGCTGATCGACCGTGCCATGGCGCTTAATCCGCGCAGTGCGCATGGCGCGCATGTGCGCAGCCATGTGTCCTACGAGATGGGCGAGACGGCGACGGGGCGTGCCTTTCTGACCGAATGGCTGACCGATTACGATGCCGCGGGCATGATGTTTACCCACCTGAACTGGCACGCGGCGCTATGGGCGCTGGAGCAGGGCGACATTGACCACATGTGGGCGCGTGTGGATGCCGCTGTCGCGCCCGAGGCAGGCTCGGGCGGGCCCGCCATCAACGTGCTGACCGATACCGCGTCGATCCTGCATCGCGCCACTATGGCCGGTGTCGAGGTGAGCCGCGCGCGGTGGGCGCAGGTCAGCGACTTTGCGCAGGCGGCTTTTCCGGCGACGGGCAATGCTTTCATTGACGTGCATGCGGCACTGGCCCATGCGATGGCGGGCCGCGAAGAGGCGCTGGACGGTATCATCGACCATCCCGCGGGGCCGGCAGCGGATCTGGTGCCTGATCTGGCGCGGGGCTTCAGGGCGGCGGCGCGTCAGGACTGGGATGCGGTGGTGCGGTCTATGACGCGCGCCATGTCTGACCTTGCACGCATCGGCGGCAGCCGCGCACAGCGCGACATGGTCGAACAGACGCTGCTGTCGGCTTTGATGGCGCAGGGTAAAACTGAAGAGGCGCAGGTGATTGCGGCTTTGCGTCGCCCGGTGCTGGCAGATCAACTTGCTGCAGCCTAAGCCTGAGCCTGAGCCGGCGTCACGTGGGGCGCCACTGTGACAGGTAGCAGATCACATCATCAAGCAGGTGGCGCAACGGCGCCGCCTTATGCGCGTCGAAGAGCACAACGTCGTCGGTCGTGGTCAGATAGCAGGCTTCGCTCAGTTCCATCTCGACGGCGTGGGTGCAGGCTTGCGGTTTGCCGTACCGTTTGACCGTACCGCCGGCGTAGACGTCCCTGTTGAATTTTGGCGAGAAATCCTTGTGTGATTTCAGTATATTGATGATCTTTACCGAGAGATCGATATTGCAGGAGGTGCCGTTTCGGTTGCCAAAGCCGACAAAGTAGTCCGGGCCGTCGGGTGCGCAGTCGAACGGGGTGTGGCGCGCGCGCAGGTTCAGCACGATGGCATGGCCGAACTCCGCGCGGGTGCGCGCGATCTCGGCTGCAAGTGCGGCATGATAGGGCGCGTAGTACATCGCGCGCCAGCTTCGCGCCTCTCTGGGGCCGGGCGGCAGGTTCCAGACCGGTCCGCCATCACGGTCAAGCAGCGGCACTGAACTGAGCATGCCACTGTTGGGTTTTTCGTCCGAGCGCAACTGTGCGTGATCCACATCCGACAGAAAGCGGTGAAAATTCGCCTGCAGCAGGCTCGCGGCATGGGTGTCACCGCTGAGAAGGCGGAGCAAAAACCGGTCGGGGGCCGCGAAGAACTGCTTTTGATCGGCCAGCCGCTGCACCAGCGCGCGCGGCATGTTCACGCCGGTGTAGGGCAGTGTCACGATCAAAGGACTGTTCTTGCGGATCAGCTCTACGGGCATCGGACTATCCGGGATGGTCCGCGGGCTGCAGCATGGGGCGCCGGGTTTTGCATCGAGACAGTGCCTCAGGTCTCTTTCTTGTCATTCACAACATTCATCTGCGCCAGTCCGCTTTGGCCCAGATCGACCTTGGCGAAGGGGCCGCCGTGGCACATCTGGCCGGGGTCCGTGGTGTCGACGGGGCCTTCCTCTGCCAAAAGCTGGGCTGCGAAGATTTCGGCGTTGTCGACGGGGCGGTAGCCCAGAAAGGAGGCTTTGGCATTGTCGACAGGTGCGCGGTCGTTATTGGACACGCCGTAGACGATGGCGAACCCGACCGAGGGCGTGTCGATGGCGCGTGTCACCAGCTGGATCAGGTCGGTGTAGGAAAGCCACGAGCCCAAAGCGCGGGTATTGTTGACCTGAGCGCAGGAGAGGATGCGCAGATGCACCGATTCCATACCGCGCTTGTCCCAGTACATACGGCCCAGATCTTCGGTGAAGCATTTGGCGAGCCCATAGAAGGTGTCGGGCCGGTGTTCGGCGTCGATGCCGATGAAATCGGATTTGAGGTGCATGCCCACGGCATGGATGGATGAGGCATAGACGATGCGCCGCACGCCTGCCTTGTAGCCTGCTTCCCAGATGTTGTAGGAGCCGATAAAGTTGGGGCCGAGCAGTTCCTCAAAAGGTTTTTCATCCACGATCGCCCCGAAGTGGATTACCATATCGGCGCCCTCCAGCACCGGTGCGATCTGGTCCATCTGGGCAAGGTCTGCCTGAACGTAGCGCTCACCGGGATAGAGCTTGCCGATATCCTCGGCGATGTCGGTGCTCACAAGCTCTTCGCACAGCGCTGTCAGCGGTTCGCGCAGATACGATCCCAAACGGCCTGCGGCGCCTGTCAAAACCAGTTTCTTCATGTGATGCTCCCTTCGTCAGATGACGGCTTTTTCCAAAAATCTCTCGCCGCTGATGACGCGTTCAACTGAAAACGGGGTGAGGTCAAGGCTGCGGTACGTGCCATAGGTGATCCATTCTGCCAGACCGCGCCCCAAAGCGGGGGCCTGCTGCAGGCCGTGACCGGAAAATCCATTGGCGAAGACAAGGTTGGTGGCGTCGGGGTGCGGGCCCAGAAGTGCGTTTTGATCCAAGGTGTTATAGTCGTAGTGGCCGACCCACATGTTGACCAGCTTGATGCGTTCAAACTGTGGGATTCGGGTGGCGATGACGGGCCAGAATTTTTCTTCCCATAGTGCGTGATCGGCGGCAAAGTCATCCACCGCAACGGGCGGATCTTCGTCGGGCGGGCCGCCGGCGAGGTAGTAGCGCCCGTCGGTTCTGAAGTGTACGCCCGAGGGGTCGATGGTCAGCGGCAGATCGCGGTCAAGCGGGTGGGCCGCGTCGAAGATATAGGTGTAACGGCGGCGCGGCTCGACAGGGATATGAATGCCCGCGTGGCGCGCCAGTTGCGCCGCACGGGTGCCGGCGGCGTTGACCACCACGCCGGCCCCGATTCTGGTGCCGTCGGCCAGTGTGACGCTGTCGATGCGGGTGCCTGCGCGCTGCAGGCCGGTGGCTTCGGCGGCGATGTATTCGACACCGTTGCGTTTTCCCATGCGTCTGAACCAATCGAACATCGTGCCACCGTCGAAGTAACCCTCGTCGATCAGGTTGTGATTGGCGCCGAGAATGTCATCGAGGTAAAAGAACGGGTAGGCGTGGGCGATGTCCGTACGGGTCATGAATTTGGTGGCCGCGCCAAGCTTTTCTTGCGTTTTTTGCGAGGCGCGCAGGGTCTGCGCGAAGGCGGCGGTATCGGCAAGGTAGAGATAGCCGTAGCTTTGCAGCGCGAGCGCGGGCACCTCCGGGTCACCGCCCATGAAGTCGCGGAAATTGCGGATGAATTCGGCCCCGAACCGCGAGATGCGGATGTTGGTTTCATTGGAGAACTGTTGCCGGATGCAGCTGTTTGTCAGGCTGGTGGCGGCCGTCTCGTAGGTCGGGTCGCGTTCGATCACCAGAATGCGGCCCTTAAAGCCCGGCATCTGCGTCAGCCACCACGCGATGCTGGCGCCGTAGATGCCGCCGCCGACGATGACCACGTCATATGTTGGGTGTTGTGCGGTCATATTCTGCCTTGCCTGTGTGCCGTTTGTATCTGCTCAGGAACACGCGAAACGCACCTTGCGTCAAGCTTTGTGAACGGCACGATCATATCCCTTGCGCCAGCGCACGTGCGTCGCGGGCCATCAGGGCGATTACCTCGCGCAACCTGCCGGTGTCCTTGGGGTTCGAGGCGTTGCCCTCCAGCCCGCGCCGGTAGACGCCTTGCAGGATCGCCAGCAGCCTGAAGTAGGAAAAGACTACGTAAAAGCGCCAGTTTCGGGGCATGTCGATGCCGCGACGGGCGCAGTATTGCGCCACGTAGCTGTCTTCGTCAGGCAGCCCGATATCTGCGCGGTCAAGCCCGCCAAGGCCGCGAAAATGCCCCTCGTGGGGCAGGCGCCAATGCATGCATTGATACGCCAGATCGGCCAGTGGGTGACCCAGCGTGGACAATTCCCAGTCCAGAAGGGCCACGACCTCGGGGCGGTCGGGGGCGAAGATCATGTTGTCGATGCGGAAATCACCGTGCACGATGCTGCTGGTGCCGTCATCGGCGACCATGTTGTCGCCCAGCCAACCCGCCAGCCAGTCCGCATCAGGCAGCGGGTCTGTTGCCGCCTGCGCATATTGGCCCGACCAGCGCGTGACCTGCCGCTCAAAGTAGTTGCCGGGTTTTCCGAAGTCGCTCAGCCCCACGGCGTCTGGGTCGACACTGTGAAGTGCCGCCAGCGTCCGGTTCATCGCGTCATAGTAGGCGGCACGGTCCGCGCTGGGCAATTCGGGCAGTGCCGGGTCCCAGAAAATACGGCCCGCGACCATCTCCATCACCATGAACTGCGGGCCCATAGGGCTTTGAGCGCCGCTGAGGTGGTAGACGCGTGGCACCGGCACCTGCGTGGGCGCGAGCGCCTGCATGACGCGAAACTCGCGGTCGACCGCATGGGCCGACTTGAGCAGTTTGCCCGGTGGTTTGGCGCGCAGCACATAGTTGCGCGTGCCGCTCGTCAGCCTGTAGGTGGGGTTGGACTGCCCGTCGGAAAACTTTTCAATCCCGTCAAGACGGTTAAAGCCTACCACATGTCGGGCCAGATAGTTTTCCAGCGTTGCGTGGTCAAAGCTGTGCATTGCAGAATTCCCCCCAATTGCCTTATGGACAACCGCTTGTGATCTAAGCAATTCTGAAGCGCGGCGAAAAGCCCGCATTCGCGCTGGGGAAGGAATAATTGATGGATATGAACTTTGGGATGCGCCCCGAGACCCGCGCATTGCTGGCGCGTGTGGCACAGATGATCCGCGATGAGGTGATGCCGCTTGAGCAGGCTTACCAAGAAGAGATCGGCAAGGAAGACCGCTGGGGCTACACCGCACGGCAGGCCGAGATACTGGAGGGGCTGAAGGCGCGCGCCAAGGCGGCGGGCCTGTGGAACTTCTGGCTGACGGACAGTGAAAAGGGCTTTGGGCTGACAACTGTCGAATACGCCTATTTTGCCGAAGAGATGGGCCGCACCCCGCTTGGGGCGGAAGTGTTCAACTGTTCGGCCCCCGATACCGGCAATATGGAGGTGTTCGAGCGCTACGGTACCGCCGAGATGAAACAGCAGTGGCTGGCACCTCTTCTGGAAGGCGACATCCGCTCCGCCTATCTGATGACCGAGCCCGAAGTGGCCTCTTCCGATGCAACCAATATCGCTATGTCCTGTGTGCGTGACGGGGATGACTATGTGCTCAACGGCGAGAAATACTGGGCCAGCGGTGCCGGTGATCCGCGCTGCAAAGTCTATATCGTGATGGTGCGCACCGGTTCGGAGGATGCCCCCAAACATCAGCGTCACTCGATGGTCGTGGTGGATGCTGCCACGCCGGGGATTGAAGTGCTGCGACCGATGCAGGTTTTCGGACATGACGATGCGCCGCACGGGCATATGCATATCCGTTTCGACAATGTGCGCGTGCCGGCCCGCAACATGCTGCTGGGCGAAGGGCGCGGTTTCGAGATCGCGCAGGGCAGGCTGGGGCCCGGACGCATTCACCATTGCATGCGGTCTGTCGGGCAGGCGGAAGCAGCCCTTGAGCTGATGTGCAAACGGTCGTTGGAGAAGGAAGCCTTTGGCAAGCCGCTGGCCTTGCTGGGGGCCAATTTCGACATTATCGCCGAGTGCCGGATGGAGATCGAGATGGCGCGTCTGCTGTGCCTCAAGGCCGCGTGGATGATGGATCAGGGCGATGCGCGTGCGGCTGCCCCATGGATCAGCCAGATCAAGGTTGTGGCCCCGCGAATGGCGCTGAAAGTGCTGGACGAGGCGATGCAGATGCACGGTGGACAGGGGATCAGTCAGGACACGCCACTGGCCATGGCGTGGACGTGGCAGCGTGCGCTGCGCTTTGCCGACGGTCCAGACGCAGTGCACCGACGGCAGGTCGCGCGCGCAGAGTTGCGCAAACACACCCAGCAGAAGATTTAGCACCGCTTTGGGGTGTAATTGTTGAGAATGGTAAAGAATCAGGGCGGAAGTGCTCAAGTAGAGACCTGAAAAAGTTGATCCTAAATCTTGGCGGTTTGTCAGGGTTTTGTGAGTTTTTGGCGCAGCCTGACCGGTTTTGACGCTTTTGGCGTTGAGTGGTGACAGGCAACACGGAAAGATACGGACATGGAACAACCGCTGATCGACAATCTGCAATACGCCAAATTCTCGCCACGGGTGTTTGAACAGATGCGTGCAGGCGCTGTGGATGCGGTGCATGTGACCATCGCCTATCACGAAACCTTTCGCGAGATGGTGCTGAACCTTGAGCAGTGGAACCGCTGGTTCGAAGCCCATCCGGACCTGATCTTCAAAGGCACCTCTGCGGCCGATGTCCAGCGCGCGCGGGACACGCAGCGCACGGCGATCTTTTTCGGGTTTCAGAACCCAAGCCCGATCGAAGACGATATTGGGCTGGTCGAGATTTGTCACCAGCTTGGCATCCGCTTTATGCAGCTGACCTACAACAACCAGTCGCTGCTGGCGACAGGCTGCTACGAGGCCGAAGACACCGGCCTGACGCGGATGGGCAAGCAGGTCGTGACCGAGATGAACCGCGTGGGCATGGTGGTGGACATGTCCCACTCGGCAGAGCGTTCAACGCTTGAGGCGATCGCCCATTCGACGCGGCCCATTGCGATCACACATGCAAACCCCGCGTGGTGGCACGCGGCCCTGCGCAACAAATCCGACGCTGTGCTGACGGCGCTGACCGGCGCGGGCGGCATGCTGGGGTTTTCGGTCTACCCCCATCACCTTCATCAAGGCTCGGGCTGCACGCTGGAAAGTTTTTGCCAGATGATCGAGGAAGCGGCCCGTCGCTACGGCGCGCGGCATCTGGGCATCGGCACGGACCTGTGTCAGGACCAGCCCGACAGTGTGGTAGAATGGATGCGTGTCGGGCGCTGGTCCAAGGTAATCGACTACGGCGAGGGGTCGGCCGACAACGCGGGCTTTCCGCCGATGCCGGGCTGGTTCCACGACAACCGCGATTTCGCAAACATCCGCGCGGGACTTGCGGCCACGTCATTGACGCAGGACGAGGTTGACGGGATCATGGGCGGCAACTGGCTGCGGTTCTACGAAGAGAGTTTTGACGCGCAATGAAAGACGGCTTTGACATACCGCAGGGGGCACTGCGCACGCCGGACACGGTGATGCGGCTGGCGCGAATGGGGGCCATGTTTCCCACCCGGTTGTCGTTCTTGCGCACGCTGATGCGGGCTTTGGCGGCAGAGGACGTCAAGGTGGTGCGCCGGCAGTGGCAGATCAGCGCCCAGGGTTTCGGCCATGCGGTCTACGCCTTGCGTTTTGGCGGGCACGACTATGCGCTGGTCGCCGTGTCGAGCGATTTGCCCGATGCCCAACGCACGGACCGTGTGATCGCCACGGCCTGGGACACGGCCTATGTGCTCTATGACGGGATACCCGACGCGGCCGAGATTGCGCGCATCTGTGCTGCAGCCCCCAAACAGGAGGCCGCGCGCTTTACCGAACGCGATCTGGTGCTCAGCCGCGCCAACAAGTCGGTCCGGCTTTTTGCGCATGTGGTCGAACGGTTGCGCGCAGGCCGCCAGCCCGATGCAGATTTGGTGCGTCGGACAGGCTATCTGATGCGCACGACTGCCGTTTACGGCAACGGCAAGTTCGGCATCGCCGACCGCAGCGTGATCGAGACACGGCCGGGGCTTGGCGGGCCTTTCATGGCCGAGATGCTGACGGTCTGGCTGATCCGGCTGTTCACGCATGATCTGGTGGAATTTCTGGGCGGCGCACCGCTGGAGCGTGGGATCAAGCGCCACCTGGGCATCGGGAATTCAACCGGTCTTGGCATGGCGCCCTTTCTGGTCACGCACCCTGTACTGCTCAATAACTGGATGACCGCGCGCGAGACGGCGCTGGCGCGGGTGCGCGCGCAGCCGCCACTGCTGCCTGCGCAGGCCCAGCGGCTGTGTGATCTTGCAGCCCGTGCCGCGCGCCATCTTGACGAATGGGAGGTGCCGGACGCGGCGCATCAGGCGCGGATTGCGGCGCTGCGCACAGATTGGCGCGCAACATGCGCCCGCATAACGCCCGAAGCGCTGCAGGAGCCGCAGGCGCTTGACCGGCTGCTCGTCTGGTCCGAGGGGCAAAGCCTTGATGTACAAGAGCTTTTAGTGTCGTTGCTGCTGGAACCCTTTGGCGATCTGGTGGATGGGCTGGCCGAATGCATGTGTGATCCCTTCGGTGCGCTGGTCACCCCTTATGCGGATACACAAGTGCTAAAGACCGCGATCGAGGAAAGCTGCGCATGGGCTCTTGTGCCTGATTATGCCTGTGCCGCGGGGTCGCGCCAGTTCTGGTATGTCAGTGCGGCCAAGCAAGAGCCGCGGTTGGGCGACCGCTATGCCGAGGCGGGGGCCGAGCTGGAAAGCCCGCTGGATATTGGGCGTCGGATCAAGGCGCTGCATGCCGCACTGCCCGCGCAAAGCCAGCCGCTGACGGCCTTTCTGGCCGAGCAGCCCGACCATGCGCTGGCCGCGTGGCGTGTGGCCGTCGCCGAGCGCTACGCGTATGCGGATATCCGCGACAACCTGATTGGAGAGACCTGTCTGCCGATAGACATGTTGCGCTGCAAGCTGGCCTTTTTCGGTGCGTCGAAGTTTGACCCGAAGTCTGACCGCTGGACACGGATTACCCTGTGTCAGGGTGCGCCGCTGGCGGATGAGCTTGCCAGTCGCGGGGATGACTGGTGGCTGCCGGTTTTCGAAGGGTGAGCCGGTCCGCGGCTGAAATCCTTGCGCTGGCGGGTAAGGCCGCGCGTGGGGCGGGGGCACCACCCGCGCAGGCAGCCCGTTTCGGTGAGGTTGCAGCCGTGCACCTGATGGCGGGGCGCTCTGCTGCGGCGCTGCGTGCGGCCCTTGACGCGCTGCCTGAAGGCCCCGTGCTGGACTATCCGCTGGCCATTGATGCAGGGCTGGTGCAGGCGGACGCGGGGCAAGCAGCCGTGCTGACCGGGCTGGAGCGGACCGACCTGTTGCAAAGTTATATCGAGGCTTTGCCGTGTGTCGCGGCATTGGAAGAGACAGAGGCCGGCGTTCTGTGTCTGAGGGCAGAGCCGCACCGCCCGCGTGCCGCACGGCCGTCCCGGCGCATCACCCTTGCCGAGGAAGTGGTCGAAGAGATGACGCGTCTTGCGGCGCTGACCTTTGTCCCCGAAAGCGAACAGTCGCGCAGCAGTGGCGCGGGTGCCGGGCTGACCGACAACGACTAGGCTGTGAGGAAGGGCGCGTCGTCATAGGCGACTTCCGCCAGATAAAGCCCTTGGGGCGGGCAGACGGGGCCACAGGCACTGCGGTCTTTGGCGGCAAGCGCATCCGCCACATCATCCGGGGACCACGAGCCGGCACCGACCCGTTCGAGCGTGCCCACAAAACTGCGCACCTGATTATGCAGAAAAGAGCGCGCGCGCACGTCGAAGTGGATTTCCTGCCCGTATTCTGTCGTCCGGCTGTGCACTTCAAGACAGTCGAGCGTTTTCACGGGGCTTTCTGCCTGACAAATGGTTGAGCGGAAGGTGGTAAAGTCGTGCTGCCCCAGCAGATGGGCTGCGGCGGCGCGCATTGCTGTTACATCCAGCGGCTGTTTCACTTGCCAGACCAGCCCGGCCAGATGCGTGGCCGGCGCACGGCGCGACAGAATGCGGAAAAAGTAGCGCCGCTGCCGTGCGGAGAAACGGGCATGCCAGTCCGGTGCGACCTCGGCACAGGCGGTGATGGCGACGGGGGCGGGTTTGAGGTGGTAGTTCAGCGCCTCTGACAGCCGGAAAGGGTTCCACGGGCGGGCCATGTCGCAATGGGCGACCTGTCCTGTTGCATGTACTCCTGCATCCGTGCGCCCCGCCGCGGCGATCGTGTGCTCTGCCGGTTCGATCCGCGCCAGCGCCGCCTCGATCGCGCCCTGCACCGTGGGCAGGTCTTTCTGGCGCTGCCAGCCGGCAAAGGGCGCGCCGTGGTATTCAACTTTCAAAGCGTATCTGGGCATGGCGCATGGCCCTAGCCAACTGTGCGCGCGCCGTCAAATGTCTTGTCGCCTCTGGCATGCTATGGCCCGCACGCCTATGTTGGGCCTGTAAGACAGACAGGGGCAGACACGCTTTGGTCATTTCCACACTCGCCGATACGGTGCTGCGCCAGATCGAAAACGTTCAAGACGCCGTAAACGAAACACTTTTCGAGCCGGTGATCCGCGTTGGTGTGACCGGACTGGCGCGCTCGGGCAAGACGGTTTTCATCACGTCTTTGGTCGCTAACATGATGGACCGGGGGCGCATGACGCATTTGGCTGCTGCCGCTGACGGGCGCATTGATGCGGCCTTTTTGCAGCCGCAGCCCGATGACACCGTGCCGCGGTTCGACTTCGAGACGCATCTGGCGGCGCTGACCTCGCAGACCCCGCATTGGCCTGACAGCACGCGCGCGGTATCAGAGCTGCGTCTTTCGCTGCGGGTGCGCGGGGCGGGTCTTCTGGCAGGGTTGCAGGGGCCGCGCACGCTGCATATCGATATCATCGACTATCCCGGTGAATGGTTGCTCGATCTCGCTTTGATGGAAAAATCCTACGACGTCTGGGCGGAGGAAACCCTCAAACGGGCGAACGGACGCGCGCAAGCGCAGTCTTTCCTGGCGCAGGCACAGGGCGTGGACCCCGACGCGCCACTGGACGAGCCGCAGGCCAAGGCGCTTGCGGCGGGGTTCACGGACTATCTGCAATCGGTGCGGGATGCCGGTTTTTATGACTGTACGCCGGGGCGCTTTTTGCTGCCCGGCGATCTGGAAGGCTCGCCCGTGCTGACCTTTGCGCCCTTGACCGGCGCGGGCAGCGGCGCGCGTGGCAGCCTGCGCCGGGAGATGGCGCGCCGCTATGAAGCCTACAAGCGCGAAGTCGTCAGACCGTTTTTCCGTGATCACTTCGCACGGGTTGACCGGCAGGTGGTGCTGGTCGACGCTTTGGGCGCAATTCACAAAGGCCCGCAGGCGGTTGAAGACATGCGCGGGGCCATGGCCGATATTCTGGGCGCCTTTCGCCCGGGGCGGAACGCTTTTCTGACGCAGTTGATTGCCGGCAAACGGGTGGAGAAAATCCTTTTCGCGGCAACCAAGGCCGACCATCTGCATCACAGCCAGCATGGCAAGCTGACCGCGATCATGGAGGCGCTGGTGCGCGATGCCTCGGATCGTGCGCGTTTTGCGGGGGCGCAGACGCAGGCGCTGGCGCTGGCTTCGCTGCGTGTGACGACCGAAGACCGCGTGAAACACGATGGTCAGATGCTTGATGTGGTGCGCGGGCGGTTGCTGGAGACGGGCAAGCAGGCCGCGTTTTTTCCCGGGGAACTGCCGTCTGATCCCGCCAAACTTGTGGCACCTGCGCGTGCGGGGGCGCAGAAGTGGCTGGATGCAGATTACCGTGTGATGAATTTCGCACCATCCGTGCTCAGCTTGCGCCCCGGAGACGGCCCACCGCACATCCGGCTTGATAAGGCCGCGCAATTCCTTTTGGGTGATAAGCTATGACTGATGTAGCGATTATGCCGGCCCGCTCGCTGGATGCAGGGGCCGTAGGACACATCCTTTCTGTGTCGAACGAAACGATGCCATGGTTGCCGCGCGTGCATTCCGCCGCCGAAGAGATCAAGTACTCCGGCGATATGATCGAGGCGGGCTGGGTGCGTGTCGCCAAGCTTGGTGACAGGGTTGTAGGCTTCATCGCGCGCCATGAAAGCGAGATCTACGCACTTTACGTGCTGCCCGAAGCACAGGACAAGGGGATCGGCACTGCACTCCTCAAAGACGCGATGGCGGCCTGTGACCGGCTGGCTCTCTGGAGCTATGAGGCGAATGGAATTGCAACGCATTTCTATGGCTTGCGGGGCTTTGTTGAAGTGGATCGTACCGATGGCAGCGGCAATGAGGCGCGCTTGCCCGACATCCGTTTTGAATGGACAAAGGGCGCGCGCTGATGGCCAGGGGTCCGGTTCTGATCGACCTTGAAGCAGACAAGGAGACGCCCTCGGTCGCTGACGCGCAGCCGGTGCCGGACTTGCCAGGGCAGCCGCCGGAGGGCCGCGCTATGTCCCGGGCGGCGGCACTGGCCGCGCGTAAACCCTCGCGCCTGACAAGGTGGTTTTTCGGCCTTGGCGCGGCCCTACTGGGCGCGGTGGTGTCGGTTGCGGCATGGGATTTCATATCGGGTCTGGTAACGCGGAACTCGCTTTTGGGCTGGGGCATCGCGGCGATTGCGGCGGCTTTCCTGTTGGTTCTGGCCACCATCTGCCTGCGTGAACTGGCAGCCCTTGGGCGTTTGTCGCGGGTCGACGGTTTGCGCCGGGCAGCCGATACCGCACTGAAAGAGCAGGATTTGCAAGCCGCGCGGCAGGTGGCCGACAGGCTCTCGGCACTTTATGCCACGCGCGAGGAAACGCGGTGGGCGCGCGAGCGGTTCACCGACTTGCGCGAGGATCAGCTCGATGCGGCGGGGCTTCTGGCGCTGGCCGAGGCAGAGCTTCTCGCGCCGCTCGATGTGCAGGCCTCGCGCGAGATAGAGGCCGCAGCCCGGCAGGTTGCCACGGTCACAGCCCTTGTGCCGCTGGCGCTGGCGGATGTTGCGGCCGCGCTGACGGCGAACATCCGAATGATCCGGCGTATCGCCGAGGTCTATGGCGGGCGCTCGGGCACATTGGGCAGCTGGCGGCTGACCCGCGCGGTGCTCAGCCATATGGTGGCTACGGGGGCAGTCGCGGTGGGTGATGACATGCTCGAACCCGTGCTGGGCGGTTCTGTCGTGGGCAAGCTGTCGCGCAGGTTCGGTGAAGGCGTGGTAAACGGCGCTCTGACCGCGCGGGTCGGGGTGGCTGCGATGGAGGTCTGCCGCCCCTTGGCCTTTGCCGCGCGGCCCCGGCCCAAGGTCCGCGATATCATTTCACGCAGTCTGAGCGGGATATTCGGGGGCGCGAAATCCTGAAATCGCGCGCATCCGCGCGGCGAGTTGGAGAGTGACTATGGAAAGCTTTGCAGCCGATCTGGCGACAATGGTGCGTACTCCGCTGACGGACGCCCATGTGGCGGCCATGCGCAAACAGGGCAAGGTGGTACAATTCGACACCGGCGCGATGGTGCAGGAACCGGGATCGGAGACCGCCCTGTTTCATTTCGTGCTCGAAGGTGAGCTGGAAGCGGTCGACCCGGTCACCAACGGCCGGCTGGGGGCTGCCACGCTGGGGCCGGGGCAGTTTTTTGGCGACCTGCAGTTCTTGTCAGGTGGTGTGTCGCTTGTGGGCGCACGGGCCTTGGTGCCCAGCACGCTTTTATGTGTGCCGCGGGCGCAGATGTTGCAGCTGATGGCCGATTTGCCAGAGATGAGTGACATCGTCGTGACCGTGATGGCCGCGCGACGGCGACGCGCTGTCGAGCAGTCCGATGGCGGTCTGACACTGATCGGAGCCGAGACGGACCGGGATGTGCGCGCGGTGGGCAGCTTTGCCGCGCGCAACCGCATCCCCTATCGCGAGATCGGGAGCGACACAGAAGAAGCGCGCGCGCTGGCGTCGGCCTGCGGGCTGGCAGTAGGCGCACCGGGTGTGGTCTTTGGCGGGCGACACCGGATTGACCCGCCCACGCCGCAGGGACTGGCGCAGGCGCTGGGGCTTGATCTGGCGGTGGGCGCGGAAGAGGTTTTTGACGTGTTGATTGTCGGCGGCGGGCCTGCGGGCGTAGCCGCTGCGGTCTATGCGGGGGCCGAAGGGTTGAGTGCGCTTGTGCTTGAGGATCTGGCCATTGGCGGGCAGGCCGGCACATCGAGCCGGATCGAAAACTACATGGGGTTTCCCACCGGCATCTCGGGGGGGGATCTGGTCGGGCGTGGCGAGGTGCAGGCAATGCGTTTCGGCACGCGTTTTGCGGTGCCGCGGCGGGTGGCGGCGCTGACACAGTGCAGTGAGAAGTATTTCCACGCGCAGCTTGAGGACGGACGCCAGGTGTCAGCGCGCGCGCTGGTGGTGGCCACGGGCGTGCAGTACCGGCGTTTGCCGCTGGAGGGACTTGAGCGTTTTGAGGGCGCGGGTGTTTATTACGCGGCCACCGAGTTCGAGGCGCGCTGGTGCAAGGATGCCGATGTGGCAGTGATTGGCGGTGGTAACTCGGCGGGGCAGGCGGCGATGTTTCTGGCCCGCACGGCACGGCATGTGCATGTGCTGGTGCGCCGCGACAGCCTGGCCGACACGATGTCGGATTACCTGTTGCAGCGTTTGCGGTCGCATCCGCGGATCACGGTGCACAGCCGCACGGAAGTGACGGCGCTGCATGGTGATGGGCATCTTGAGGCGGTTACGATCAGCGACCGCATGGCCGGCCAGGCGTGGCGGTTGAAGACGCAGGCGCTTTTCGTGATGGCAGGGGCTGCGCCCAACACCAGCTGGCTGTCAGGCTTGATTGCGCTGGATGACAAGGGGTTTGTACTGACCGGTGGTACGGTCGGCGGGCGCAGCGCTTATGAGACCTCTTGCGCGGGGGTTTTTGCCGTCGGCGACGTGCGTGCGGG
This sequence comes from uncultured Roseobacter sp., assembly GCA_947501635.1. Lineage (GTDB taxonomy): Bacteria > Pseudomonadota > Alphaproteobacteria > Rhodobacterales > Rhodobacteraceae > Roseobacter. The sequence goes on along the minus strand of CANMWT010000008.1, from coordinate 99,921 downwards.
ATCGGTCAAGCGGGTGGCTTCTGCGGTCGGGGAGGGGTCGGTTGTGATGTCGGCAGTCTGGGAGCATGTCAACGGGTGAGGGGGCGCTGCCCCCGGTGCTGGCGCACCTCCCCCGGGATATTTCAGGACCAAAGAAACCGGGACTTGTCGCGCTGTGGCGAGGTGCTTATAAGGCCGGGCATGACAGGATTTTCTGCGCGTATCATTCGAATTACTACCCCGGCGCTCTGAGTTGATGAGACGCCGGGCCAAGGTGTTTGAGATTTGCGCACCGAACCGTACCCATCCCCTGATGATGCTCTTATGTGAGACTACCCGAGAAGGACGCCTGCAATGTGCGCCGATACGACTGAACCCGCTGCTGTTGACTATAAATCCACGCTGAGCCTGCCGAGGACCGATTTTCCGATGCGGGCGGGGCTGCCCAAACGCGAGCCGGAGTGGCTGGCGCGGTGGGACCGTTTGGGGATTTATGACCGGTTGCGCAAGAAGCCGGGACGGCAGGTTTTCACGCTGCATGACGGGCCGCCCTATGCCAACGGGCATCTGCATATCGGGCATGCGTTGAACAAGACGATCAAGGACATGATCGTGCGATCGCATCAGATGATGGGGTATGATGCGCGGTATATCCCGGGGTGGGACTGTCACGGTTTGCCGATCGAGTGGAAGATCGAAGAGCAGTACCGGCAAAAGGGACGCAACAAGGACGAGGTGCCGATCAACGAGTTTCGTGCCGAGTGCCGCCAGTTCGCGGCCGGTTGGGTGGATGTGCAGCGCGAGGAGTTCAAGCGTCTTGGGATCACCGGCAACTGGGCTGACCCTTATCTGACCATGGATTTCCATGCCGAGCGGGTGATTGCCGAGGAGTTCATGAAATTCCTGATGAACGGCACGCTCTATCAGGGGTCAAAGCCGGTGATGTGGTCGCCGGTGGAGAAAACCGCTTTGGCGGAGGCAGAAGTCGAGTATCACGACAAGGACAGCTTTACGATCTGGGTGAAGTTCAGGGTTGTGGGCACGGATGACGCGACGCTTGACGGTGCTTATGTCGTGATCTGGACAACGACACCCTGGACGATCCCTTCCAACAAGGCGGTCGTCTATGGGGCGGGAATATCTTACGGCCTGTATGAGGTTACGGGGCGGCCCGAAGAGTCCTGGGTCAAGATCGGCGACCGCTATATCATTGCGGACAATCTTGCGTCGGATGTTCTGACCCGCGCACGGCTGGACGAGACAATGTACCGCCGCCTTGGTGACGTGTCGCAGGATGATCTGGCCAAGGTCCAGCTCAAACACCCTCTGGCCGGTGCCGAGGGCAGCGCGGGCGAATGGGATGACATCCGTGATTTCCGGGCGGCGGAGTTCGTGACGGACACGGAAGGCACGGGTTTTGTGCATTGTGCGCCCTCCCACGGGATGGAGGAGTATGAGCTTTATCGCGATCTGGGGATGCTCCAGCAGGTGATCACCTACAACGTCCTCGACGATGGGCATTTTCGCCAGGATCTGCCGTTTTTTGGCGGCAAACAGATCCTCAAACCCAACGGCAAGGAGGGCAACGCCAACGCTGTCGTGATCGACAAGCTGGTCGACGTGGGCGGGCTGCTGGCGCGTGGGCGGATCAAGCACAGCTACCCGCACTCCTGGCGCTCCAAGGCACCGGTGATCTACCGCAACACGCCGCAGTGGTTTGCTGCCATCGACAAGCCTGTGGGCGACGGGCAGGATATGTTTGGCACCACGATCCGCGAACGCGCCCTTACCGAGATCGACAATGTGAACTGGACACCCCGATCCGGGCGCAACCGGCTTTATTCCATGATGGAAGTGCGGCCCGACTGGGTGCTGTCGCGCCAGCGCGCCTGGGGCGTGCCGCTGACGTGCTTTACCAAAAAAGGCCTGCTGCCAACGGACCCCGACTTTCTGCTGCGCAACGAAGAGGTCAACGCCCGTATCGTTGCCGCGTTCGAGGCCGAGGGTGCGGATGCGTGGTACGAAGAGGGGGCCAAGGAGCGGTTTCTGGGTGGTATTGTGGACCCTGACGACTATCTGCAGGTGACGGATATTCTGGATGTCTGGTTCGACAGCGGCTCGACCCACGCCTTTACCCTGCGCGACCGGCCCGACGGGTCGGACGACGGCATCGCGGATGTCTATATGGAAGGCACCGACCAGCACCGCGGCTGGTTCCACTCGTCGCTGTTGCAATCGGTCGGCACCACGGGCCGGGCACCTTACCGCAACGTGATAACCCATGGGATGACGCTGGATGAGAAGGGCTTCAAGATGTCCAAATCCATTGGCAACACCATCGTGCCGGAAAAAGTTGTACAGCAGTACGGCGCGGATATCCTGCGGCTGTGGGTGGCGCAGACGGATTATACCCTCGACCAGCGGATCGGGCCGGAAATCCTCAAGGGCGTCGCCGACAGCTACCGCCGCCTGCGCAACACCATGCGCTATATGCTGGGCTCGCTGCATGATTTCACCGAAGCGGATCGCACCGCGCCCGAGGACATGCCAGAGCTGGAACGCTGGGTTCTGCACCGCCTTGCGGAACTCGACGAAGTTGTGCGCAGCGGCTATGCGCGGTTCGACTTTCAGGGCGTTTTTCAGGCGATCTTTACCTTCGCCACCACCGATCTGTCCGCCTTCTACTTTGATGTGCGCAAGGATGCGCTGTATTGTGACGGCGATACGCTTGAACGGCGCTCGGCGCGGACGGTGCTTGATATTCTGTTCCACAGGCTGACCACATGGCTCGCGCCGGTGCTGGTCTTTACCATGGAAGAAGTCTGGCTTGAGCGATTTGGCGGGGATGACAGTTCTGTTCATCTTCAGGACTTCCCCGAAACACCTGCCGCATGGCGCGACGAGGCCCTTGCCGCGAAGTGGTCGGGCGTGCGCAGCGTGCGCCGCGTGGTGACCGCCGCGCTTGAGATTGAGCGCACCAACAAGGTGATCGGCGCATCGCTCGAAGCGGCTCCGGTGGTCTATGTGGCCGATGCGGACCTGCGCGCGGCATTGGACAGTGTTCCCTTCCAAGACGTCTGCATCACCTCGCAGATCACTGTATCGGGCGATGCTGAACCGAAGGGCGCCTTCACCATGGCAGAGGTGCCGGGTGTTGCGGTTGCTTTCGCCAAGGCGGGGGGCGAGAAATGCGCGCGCTGCTGGAAGGTCCTGCCGGATGTAGGCACCCACGGGCATGCCGGCGTCTGTGGCCGCTGTGATGCCGCGGTAAGCTAGACGTCCGACCTGTTGCACTGCTTCACGCGGTGCAGCAGGCCGCAGTCTCGCTAAAGAATCCCCCATGAACGGGTTTCCGTGCCAGGCTTTCGCCGGCTCTTGACGGGTGCGGACTGGCTGATTGGCATGGTCGTTGCCTATCCGACAGGTATTGGCCATCCACAGGCCGCGATCCTATGCGCTGGCCCCGACCATGTCTGGGCGGCCAGTGAGGCGGCGATCTGCACCCTTTGCGGCGCCTCTGCACATGTCGGTCGCAACGCGACGGCCGTGCCGGGGCTGTCTGTATGAAGGCGGGGCTGCCAATGCGCGCCCTTTTCGAACAGGTTCCCGCAATGGTGCATATGGCGCGAAAAACGCGAACTTGTTCAGGGAGACGGCACCCGACGGCGACTGTCGCAGTATAGCACAGCGCGTTGGACGATGTGATGGCGACATTCGCGGTCACAGGCACAGCCGATGCGCTGCCACGCTTGATGTGTGATCTGGCGCAATGCGGGCTGGACGAGTAGTTGGAGGAAAAGCAGCTTACAGCCTTGGTCGAGATGTTGGTAAAAGCCTGAGGCGGTCGGTGCGCTCTGCGGTGTGCGCGCAGGCTTGCAGTTGCGGATCGCGCAGCTTTCGGGTTGCCTCAGGCGGCCTGCTGCGCGACGGTTGATCCATGCTTGAACGTACCGTTGAAACAAATTTCGGGCCGCTTGTTCTGGTCGAAGAGACCGGAGCGATTGTGGCTGTGCGCTGGGGTCGCGCACGTAGAGAGGCGCAAAGCGCTCTTTTGGATGATGCCGCGCGCCAGTTGCATGCCTATGACGTCGGCGAACTGAAACGCTTTGATCTGCCGCTGCAGGTGCCGGGCTCAGATTTCCAGCGAGCCGTCTGCGCGGAAATGTCTGCGATCCCCTTCGGTGAGACAACAACCTACGGCGCGATTGCCAAGGTCTTGTCAGCGCCCGCGCAGGCTGTCGGGCAGGCCTGTGGCGCCAATCCGATCCCGATCATCATCCCCTGCCATCGGGTGATGGGTGCCAAGGGGCTTACCGGTTTTTCAGGCCGGGGCGGGGTCGAGACAAAGGTGGCCCTGCTCAAGCACGAAGGCGCGGGCGGCTTTCTGATCTGAGTGCGCCGTTGCATGATACTGTTAATCTTTCGCTGCCGCGCGGTCTGTTTGGGGCGGATTTTTTTGATTTTGAGGGCGCCGCGCCGCTGCGGTATGTACGTTTTCCATACGTTTTCCATACGGTTTATGTAGAGGCCAAAAGGCTTTTTTTATGGGGTTTGGCCGGTTTTTCGCCGGCTGTCGTCTGGGCACCCTGCGCGCGTTGCGCAGACATTTTGTTCAGCCGTTGCGCGCGGGGATAATCTGCTGTGCGATGCCCGCAAATATGAGGTAGAGGCTGGTCACCACAAGCCCCCAATGCGCCCAGCTTTCGGGGTGGAAACCGACCCAGGCCGCCCAGCCGGCAAAGAAGGTCCAGGCGATGGCCATGGGCAAGGTCACGCTGCGCCAGCGTTTCGTACGGACGGGGTGCACGAATTTGAGCGGCAGAAACATGGTGACCGCCAGCGCCGAGACCAGCGCGAGGCTGACCCAGAAGCTGGGCTCAAGCGCGAAGATGACCAGCACCACCATATTCCAGCACCCGGGGAAACCGGAAAAAGAATTATCCTTTGTTTTCATGCGTGTGTCAGCAAAGTACATGGCCGAAGCAAAGGTGATTACAATGATGGCCACCCAGCCCGTCCAGCCATCCATCAGGCCCGAAGAAAAGAGCGCGAAGGCGGGAATGAACACATAGGTGAGGTAGTCGATGATAAGATCCAGCAGCACCCCGTCAAACTCGGGCGCATTGACCTTCACGTGGTACTTTCGGGCCAGCGGCCCGTCGATCCCGTCGACGAAAAAGGCCACGACAAGCCACAGGAACATCAGGTCCCATTCGCCGTCAACGGCGGCCAGCATGGCCAGCATGGCGAAGACAGCTCCGGTTGCTGTCAGCAGATGTACGCTTAAAGCGGCCAGTCGAATATTCATCCGCGCTTTTTGACCCAAGGGGCCCCGGGATGCAAAAGGAAAATGACCCTGATCGGAAGGGGCAGTATCCTCATGCTTTGGGATGGGCGCGGTCGTAGACTTCCATCAGCCGCGCGGTATCAACTGCGGTGTAAGCCTGAGTGGTCGAAAGCGAGGCATGCCCCAGCAGTTCCTGAATGGCGCGCAAGTCTCCACCTGCGTTCAGCAGATGGGTTGCAAAGCTGTGCCGCATGGCATGCGGCGTCGCCGACGCGGGCAATCCAAGCTGCATTCTTGCCCGCGCCATGACCTTTTGAATGGCGCCGGGAGCCAAGGCCCCACCGCGCACGGCCCGGAAAAGGGGGCCGTCCTGTTCGATCAGAAAGGGGCATGATTTCAGGTAGTTGTCGACTGCCGCCTGTGCGGCGGGCAAGACAGGCACGACCCGCTCCTTGCCGCCTTTACCGATGATGCGCAGACTGCTGGGCAGTGGTGCGTCCTTGCCCTGCAGCGACAGCGCCTCCGAGATGCGCAGCCCGCAGCCCCACAATACTGTCACGACGGCCACGTCCCGTGCCGCGACCCACGGCTTTTCAGACTGCAACTCGATCGCGTCGATCAGATCGCGCGCGGCGTCTTCGGCCAGAGGGCGCGGCAGTTTTTTCTGAAACTTGGGCGCGCGCGTCGACAGCACCGCGGTGGGTTCGAAACCCTCGCGGTCGGCGAGCCATTTGTAGAAAGCTTTGACCGCAGAAAGTTTGCGCGCCAGCGATCTTGCAGAGACACCGGTACTGCGCGTGTGCGCCATCCAGGCGCGCATGTCTGTCACTGACATGTCCGACAGCGCGCCCAATCCCTGCGGCGCGCCTTTGTGGCCTGTTATGAAAGCGAGAAAGTCAACGACGTCCCCATGATAGGCCTTGAGCGTGTTTTCAGCGGACCCTTTCAGCGCGCGCTGATGGGTCAGCCAGCCTTCGAGTGCATCGGCCGCAGCAGGGCTTATCAGGCTCATGACAGCCAGCGGCGCATCACCCTTTCGAAGACGCCTGCAAAAAAGACCAGCAGATCGGACCCCTGTTGCGGTGTGAACATATGCGGGTCTTCGGCCCCGAGGGCGAGCATGCCCGGCAGGCGACCGGTGCCGAAATCCAGCTTCAGGCAAGCTTCGGAACGGATGAAATCGGCCTTGTCACCATAGAGTGTTTCGTTACCCTGCTGGATCTGGCGCAGAGTAACCTGCCGTGGGGCACCGCCGCGCCCTTGTGTCAGATAACTGCCGATAAAGCCTGCCTTCTGCACAGTCAGCACCTCGCCCAGACTGGCCAGTGTCGCGTCTTGTTCCGCTTGTCCTGTCTCCAGCACAAGACGGATCGCATCGACCCGCAGAATTTCGGCAACTTCACCACTAAGGTCCTGTAGAAAAGCTTCAAAATCAACGGGATCCAACATGCGCAAAATTGCGCGGTGAATCTGGTTGGTGCCGGCTAGGTTCTCGTAGGCTGCGGCAATGACAGAGCGGTGGGTATCTTCGAGCCGGTCAAGCCGCGTCTCGAGACGGTCCATGGCAATGCCGCGCAAATCGACGATGTTTGCCCCCATGATCTTTTCGTTTGCGGCAATCAGGGCGTGCATCACATCCTTGTCGTCGAGAATGACATCCGGTTGCGCAATGATCGCCGCACGCAATGCGTCTTCGATTTTCGGTTTGGTCGTCATGCTCTGCTCTTGTTTGTTTTGCTCTGCTCTTGTTTGTTTTGGGGCACCCTAACACGGCGCCGCGACAAAATCTGCCCGGAATTTTTTAATTCTTCAAATGCGGACGACTGTCGGATAAGCGCCACAGGCGCTGGCCTGCGGCGCAGTGTTCTAAGGCAGGCTCAGAGGATGTTCTGGCCTGTTTTTGCCCAGTCCGCCATGAACTGCTCGAGGCCCTTGTCGGTCAACGGGTGGCTGGCCAGTTTCTTGATAACCTCGGGTGGTGCGGTCATCACGTCGGCGCCAATCAGGGCCACTTGCTGGACGTGATTGATGGAGCGTATGGAAGCCGCGAGGATTTCCGTCTCATAGCCGTAGTTGTCATAGATCGTGCGGATGTCTTCGATCAGCTCTACTCCGTCGAGGCTCATATCGTCGAGCCGGCCAATGAAGGGGCTGATGAAGGTGGCACCGGCTTTGGCGGCCAGCAATGCCTGGTTGGCTGAGAAACACAAAGTGACATTGACCATCTTGCCTTCGCCCGACAGCACCTTGCAGGCTTTCAGACCGTCCCACGTCAGCGGCAATTTGACAGTGATGTTTTCCGCGATCTCTGCCAGCTTGCGGCCTTCCGCGATCATTGCATCGGCTTCCAGTGCCACGACTTCGGCGCTCACCGGTCCGGTCACGATGCCGCAGATTTCGCGGGTGACCTCGATGATGTCGCGTCCCGACTTGAGGATAAGGGATGGGTTGGTGGTCACACCGTCTACCATGCCCAGATCGTTCAGATCGGAAATGGCCTGTGTATCGGCGGTATCGACAAAGAACTTCATTGCAATGCTCTCCATTCAAGCTTGGTCGGGATCGCGCGTGCCGCAATCGCTCTTGCGCTTGGCTTTACCGCATGATCTGCGATGCTTAAACCCTTTAATAGCCGCATATGCCGGAGCTTGCCGTTGCACCTGCCAGAGTTTTACGACGCGGGCGATCTGATCGCTGTGTTAACGACCCAGCCTCTGGGTCGGCCTCTTGATTACCGTGCGCCAGAGGGGGGCTGTTGCTTAGGTGCTTTTGTCGAGGTGCCGCTGGGGCCGCGCAAAGTACTTGGGGTCGTATGGGGGCCGGGACAGGGCGACTATGATCCGGCAAAGATACGCGCAGCCTATCGGGTTCTGGATACGGCGCCCATGCGCGAAGAGATGCGCGCGTTTCTGACGCGCGCGGCGGACTACACGCTGACGCCCTTGCCTGCGATGCTGCGACTTGCGACCCGCGCGCCCGGCTTGGGAGACCCGCCGTCAATGCGCAAGGTTTACCGGCGCGGTACGCGGGAACCCGACAAGTTGACCGCTGCGCGCAAAAAGGTGCTGGCGGCTTTGTCCGAGTATGGGGATTTGTCGTTTACTCTGAAAGAGTTGGCCGAGATGGCCGGTGTGGGAACGTCGGTGGTCAAGGGGCTGGTGGCACAGGGCGCTGTTCTGGAAGAGGACAGCCCGCGTGATCTGCCTTTTGCACGGCTCAATCCGGCGCTGCCCGCCAAAGAGTTGACAGCGGATCAGGCGGTTGCGGCCGAGCGGCTCGCGGCGGCTGTGGCGTCCGAGCAGTACGGTACAACCCTTTTGCGCGGTGTCACGGGATCGGGCAAGACGGAGGTGTATCTGGAGGCAGTCGCGGCTGCGCTCCGGCAGGGGCGGCAAGCGTTGGTTCTGTTGCCCGAGATCGCCTTGACGGCCGAATTTCTGACCCGCGTCGAAGCGCGCTTCGGGGCCCGTCCGGCAGAGTGGCATTCAGGTGCCACCATGACGGAGCGGCGGCGGATTTGGCGAATGGTCGCTCAGGGCGAAGCACAGTTGGTGATCGGCGCGCGCTCGGCGCTGTTTTTGCCTTACCGAAACCTGGGGCTTATCGTCGTGGATGAAGAACACGACACGTCCTACAAACAGGAAGAGGGCGTGCTTTATAATGCGCGCGACATGGCCGTGCTGCGGGCCTCGATCTGCGGCGCACAGGTGGTGCTTGCCTCCGCCACCCCGTCGCTCGAAAGCTGGGTCAATGCGGAGGCGGGCAAATACGCCAAGCTGGAATTGACCGCGCGGTTCGGCCCTGCGGTGATGCCGCAAATGCGGGCGATTGATATGCGCAGCGAGGCGCTACCGGCCAACCGCTGGGTGTCGAAGATGCTGCAGACGGAGGTTGAGGCGCGGCTGGCACGGTCGGAACAGGCGATGTTGTTCATCAACCGCCGCGGCTATGCGCCGGTGACTTTGTGTCGGGCCTGCGGGCATCAGATCGGCTGCGATGATTGCGATGCGCGAATGGTTGAGCACCGTTTTCTCAAGCGTCTTGTGTGCCATCAGTGCGGTGAGAGCAAACCGATGCCGACGGTCTGCCCTGCCTGCCAGGCTGAGGACCGTCTGGCACCGGTAGGTCCCGGCGTGGAGCGGCTGGCCGAAGAGGCCGCGGCGCTGTTTCCTCAGGCGCGTGTCGCTACGCTCAGTTCCGATATGTACGGATCGGCGCGTGCGCTCAAAGCCGAGATCGAAGAGATTGCTGCAGGGGCTGCGGACATTGTCATTGGTACGCAATTGGTCGCCAAGGGGCATAATTTTCCAAATTTGACGCTGGTCGGGGTCATCGATGCCGATCTGGGGCTGCAGGGGTCGGATCTGCGCGCGGCTGAGCGCACCTTTCAGTTGATGCGGCAGGTGGCAGGACGTGCGGGACGGGCCGAGAAGCCGGGGACCGCGCTTTTGCAGACCTATCAGCCCGAGCACCCCGTGATAAGGGCCATTCTTGCGGGTGATGAGGAGCGGTTCTGGGCCGCGGAGGCGGGAGAGCGTGAGGCGGCGGGTGTGCCACCCTATGGCAGGATGGCGGGGATCATTCTGAGTGGTACGGACGTGGGCATGGTTTTTGATGCTGGCAATGCGCTGGCGCGGCAGGATGCGCCGTTGCGGGCCATTGGTGCTCAGGTTTTCGGGCCCGCACCTGCGCCCATTGCGCGCGTGCGCGGGCGACACCGGGTGCGGCTTTTGGTCAAGGCTGCCAAGTCGGTGCCGTTGCAAGCCGCATTGTCGCGATGGGTCGGGCAGCTGCCGCTCAAGGGCGATTTGCGTGTGGCTGTAGATATTGATCCACAGAGTTTTTATTGAGCCGCGCTCTGCGCGGCAGCCTCCGGCGGGGATATTTAGGGACCAAAGAAAGGCGTGGGCCGCCGGACGGCCTGCGAGTGTTATTCTGCCTCGCCATCTTCCGGCAAAAAGCATAGTGAGAAGATATGGCTCAGTTCATCACACTTGAAGATGCGCAGAAGTTGCCTTTTTGGCGCCGTCCGATCGGGTTGTTGGTGCTGATGGCGCTGGCCATGCCGATTGCCTTCAACACATGGTCGGCGCTTTTGAACAACTTTGTCATCGAGGCTGCCGATTTTGACGGAGCGGATATCGGTCTTTTGCACACCGTGCGCGAGATACCCGGTTTTCTGGCCGTCGGCGTTATTGCGATCATCATCTTTGTGCGGGAGCAGGTGCTGGCGCTGGTGTCCTTGGTGCTGCTTGGGGTGGCGACGGCGGTGACGGCCTGGTTTCCGTCGATGGGCGGCATTTTGATGATAACCATGCTGAGTTCCATGGGGTTTCATTATTACGAGACGGTGAACCAGTCTCTGCAGCTGCAATGGTTGAGCAAAGCGGAAGCACCGCGTGTTCTGGGCTGGCTGTTGGCGGCGGGATCGAGTGCGACGCTCGTGGCGTATCTGGCGATTATGGCGCTGTGGGAGACGCTGGGGCTGTCTTACAACACTGTGTATATGGTCGGCGGTGGGATCACTGTTGTGATGGCAGTGTTTGCCTTTGTGGCATATCCGCAGTTTGAAGCGCCAACCCCGCAGATCAAGAAGATGGTTCTGCGCCGCCGGTACTGGTTGTATTATGCGTTGCAGTTCATGTCAGGTGCGCGGCGGCAGATTTTCGTGGTCTTTGCGGGATTCATGATGGTCGAGAAGTTTGGCTATGATGTGCATGAGATTACTTTTCTGTATCTCATCAACCTGGTGGTGAATATTCTGGTGGCGCCTTTGTTGGGGCGTGCGGTGGGATATTTTGGCGAGCGGCGCACGCTTGGATTTGAGTATATCGGGCTGGTGCTCGTGTTTCTAAGCTATGGCGGCGTGTATTATCTGGGCTGGGGGGTCGCGGTGGCTGCGACCTTATATGTGCTGGATCATATCTTTTTCGGGCTCGCGCTGGCGCTCAAGACGTATTTCCAGAAGATCGCCGACCCCGGAGATATCGCGCCTACCGCTGCGGTGGCCTTTACGATCAATCACATTGCGGCGGTTTTTCTGCCCGTGTCGCTGGGGTTCTTGTGGTTGTGGTCGCCGGGGGCAGTGTTCTTGCTGGCGGCTGGCATGGCAATGATTTCTTTTGTGCTGGCGATGCTGATCCCGCGCCATCCCGAGAAGGGCAACGAGACGATTTTTGCACGCGGTGTAGCGGCTCCTGCGGAATGAGCGAGGGGCGGTTTCTGAGCGGTAGCACCATGGGGCATGTGGTGCGCATGACGGCGACCGGCGCTTTCGGCATCACCTTTGTTTTTCTTGTGGATGCAGCAAATCTTGTCTGGATCGCGCAGCTTGGCGATCCGGGACTGGTTGCCGCCATCGGCTTTGCCTTCGCGATCCAGTTCTTTTCGGTGTCTTCCGGTGTGGGTCTGATGATCGCTTCAACCGCCCTGGTGTCGCGCAGGATCGGTGCGCGGGATAGGACGGGTGCAGCTGAACAAGCCGGGGTTGCCATGATGGTTGCGGTGGCTTTTCAGGCGGTGGTCGCGGCACTTGTCGTGTGGTTTCGGCATGATCTGGTCGCTGTGGCTGGTGCCACCGGCGAAACTGCTGCATTGGCTGCGCGGTATCTGGCGATCACGGTGCCGTCGCTGGTGCTGATGGCGGTGGGATTGATCGCCTCCGGCGTTTTGCGGGCGGATGGGTTCGGCGCGAAAGCCATGTACATCACGCTGATTTCCGGCGCGATTTTGATGGTTGTGGATCCCGTTTTGATCCTTTGGCTGGGTTGGGGGCTTGATGGTGCTGCGGTGGGGCTTGTTTTGTTTCGGCTCGCACTGATGGGGCTGGGGCTTTATTTTGCGGTGTACCAGCAAAGGCTGATCTCTTGGCCCGGGTTTGCGCCTTCGCTACGATACGCGTGGCCTTATCTTCTGATTGCGCTGCCTGCGATTGCGACGCAGATGGCCACACCGGTGGGTAACTATCTGCTGACCATCGTGACTGCACCTTTCGGCGACGATGCTGTGGCAGCCTGGGCCGTGGTCGGGCGGCTGACGGTGGTGGCTTTTGGCGGCATTTTCGCTTTGTCGGGCGCCATTGGCGGGATATTCGGGCAAAACTACGGGGCGGGGCAGATGGCGCGTGTGCGCTCGACCTATCGTGATGCGCTGGTGTTTTGTCTGATCTACACGCTGGCCATGTGGGCTGTGCTGTTCACGGTCACGCCCCTTGTCAGCCAGCTTTTCGGTCTTGAGGGTCAGGGGGCGGAGGTGCTGCGCGCGTTTACCTCCATCGGTGTGGGCGGCTTTGTCTTTGTGGGTGCGCTTTTCGTTTCCAACGCGGCTTTCAACACCTTGGGCAAACCCGCGCGCTCAACCCTGCTGAACTGGGTCAAAGAGGTGGTGATCGGATGGCCTGCCGCCATTGTCATGGCAGGTACATTCGGGGCGTCCGGGGTGATATTCGGACAAGCGGCTGCGAGCGCGCTGGTGGGTGCCTGTGCCTGTCTGTGGGGATGGCACTATGTGCGCCATTTGACACCGGGTGAGGATGCGCCTCTTGACCTTGCGCCTCCACGGCCCTACCCGAACCCCGACCGCTACCGGAGACGCTGATGCCCACTTTCACCGCCCTGACGACATTGCCCGGGAAGGACGCTGCCGAAAAGCTTGGCGCGGCGATGGAGAACCTTGTGCCCGAACCCACTGGCGTGGGGGTGTTCGAAGTGGAGGACGGATCGGGGTTGTGGGAGGTTGGCGGCTATTTCACGGAAACGCCGGATGAAACTGCGCTGATGCTGTTGTCTGCAGCAACCGGTGCGCAACCATTTGTGGTATCCGAACTGCCCGAGACGGATTGGGTGGCGCATGTGCGTCGTGAACTCGCACCCGTCGCCGCGGGTCGTTTTTTTGTTTATGGCAGCCATGACGCCGACAAAGTGCCTGACGCCTGCGAGCCGCTGCTGATCGAAGCGGCAATGGCTTTTGGCACGGGGCACCACGGCACGACATTGGGGTGTCTGCGCGCGCTCGACAGTCTGGCCGAGCAGGGCTTTACCGGTAAGAATGTGGTAGATATCGGCTGTGGCACTGCGGTCCTTGCTATGGCTGCGGCACGGATCTGGCCTTCGCCTGTGCTGGCCAGCGATATTGACGAGGTTGCGGTGGACGTGGCGCGCAGCAATGTGGTGGCCAACGGACTGGCGGAACGGGTCACTTGTGTCGAAGCTGCAGGCTTTGCGCACCCTGCGCTTTCGGCAGCAGCGCCTTTCGATCTGATCTTTGCCAACATTCTTAAAGGTCCGCTGATCGCGCTTGCGCCGGATGTGAGCGCCCATTTGAAACCGGGTGGATATGCGATTCTGTCTGGAATTCTGAATGAACAGGCCGATGACGTACTGGAGGTTTATGCACGCAACGGCTTCAATTCTGTCAGCCGCCAAGAGATTGTTGACTGGACAACATTAGTTTTCGTCAAAGCGTCGTGAAATTAGCCCTATTTTCGTCATATTTGCCCTATTTGCCTTGAAAAGACCACATTTCAAAGACACTTTGGATGTCGATCCGGTGGGGGCCAGATCGATGGGAGAGTGGGATGTCGGACACATTCACTCAATTTGAAAAAAGGCTAGAAAGCCTCGAACGCAAGCACAAAGAGCTTGCCGCGGGGTATGTGGCTCGAATTAATCCCGATGGCTTGATCACGGTAGAGCCAAAGCGCCAGAGCAACGGTATGCTCGTGCGCTTGCTTGCCACAGCGTTGCTGGGGTTGATCGGGTTTAAAGTCATTACGTTGTCAGTGGTAGGACCGGTTGTGTATCAAGGGCGTATAGACGCGCTCATGTCCGGAACGTCTTTTGAACAAGCGGCGGCATGGATCATGCAAGCCGACCCACTGAGCCGACACCTCGCCACGCTGCTGAGCGGGCTCATTGGGTAATAGTTTTGTACCACGGCATGTTGCCGTATAACGAGTGTATTGAAAGTCCCTCCAAGGTTTTCACTTGTTAAAAAAGCCGCGCTGACCCAATTGTCAGCGCGGCTTTTCTTTTATGCGTTTGCTACTGCATCAGCAGATTTGCGGTTTAGCGGATCAGGTTGCTGTCTGCTACGTAATCGATGTCTGCGCGGCTCAAGCCGATGTCTTCCAATTCGCGGTCTGTCAGGTCGGAAAGCGCGTTGCGTGTGACGCGTGCGTCATTCCATGCAACGACTGCCGCAACAGCGGAAGAAAAGAATGCAGAGAAACGGCTCGCCGCGCTGGCGGAACCGTAAGTGGTGCGTGTGGTATCAAAAATAGCCATGTTAGCCGTCCTTCTGAGTTTGTGTTGACCGGTCATGCCGGTGTGTTGTGGAGCGCAGATATGGGCTGCATAAAATTTCAGCAAGGTGCAAAATTGCATGGGCGATATGCATTTTTTGCATGGGTTAAATTATGTGTAATGCCCGGTAAATAAATGAAAAATACAGAATTTTATTGTGTCGTATTTCGCCGGCGCGGTGACGTTTTTCGACCCTTTTCCACAGGATTGAAAAATCCTTGCCAAAAAACGGGCGATTTCTAAATGCTTGGCCGATGTTCGCCTTTCGTGCTAGTGCGTACCCTAATAGAAAAAATTTTATGGGGCACAGGTGATGGAGCGGGTTATCGGGATTGATCCGGGGCTGAGAAACCTTGGTTGGGGTGTCATCGACGTTGTGGGCAGTCGACTGACGCATGTCGCCAATGGCACCTGCACGTCGACGGGTAACGCGCTGTCAGAACGGCTGCTGTCCTTGCATGAACAACTTAGCGCAGTGATTGCCCGTTTTGCCCCGACGACTGCAGCTGTCGAACAGACATTCGTTAATAAGGATGGAGTCGGGACCTTGAAGCTGGGGCAGGCGCGCGGGATTGCGATGCTGGTACCGGCGCAGGCGGGTCTTGCGGTTGGTGAATACGCGCCCAACAAGGTCAAAAAGACTGTGGTGGGGGTAGGGCATGCAGACAAGCGGCAAGTGCTGCATATGGTCAGGTTGCAGTTGCCCGGCGCCGAGATCAACGGGCCTGATGCTGCAGATGCGCTTGCAATAGCGATTTGTCATGCCCATCACGGCGGGGCTGCCGGGTATGAGGCAGCGTTGCGCAGGGTCAGAGCATGATCGGCAAGATTTCAGGACGGATCGAGTATCGCGCCGCAGATCACCTGCTGGTGGACGTGCGGGGCGTCGGCTATCTTGTGTACTGCTCTGAGCGGACACTGGCGGCTTTGCCCGGCGCGGGCGAAGCCGTAGCGCTTTATACGGATTTGCTGGTGCGCGAAGACTTGATGCAGCTTTATGGATTTTCGACGCTGGCCGAGAAGGAATGGCACCGGTTGCTGACGTCCGTTCAGGGGGTGGGGGCCAAAGCGTCTCTGGCGATCCTCGGGACTCTGGGGGCCGATGGGGTCAGCCGTGCCATTGCGCTGGGGGACTGGAATGCGGTGAAAGCAGCCAAGGGTGTGGGCCCCAAGATTGCCCAGCGTGTCGTTCTGGACCTCAAGGACAAAGCGCCGGTGGTCATGGCTATGGGAGACACCGTGGCACGCGCTACCGCGGCTGATACGGGCGATGTGATTGAAACGGCCTCCACACCGGGCCTTGCGCCGCAACAAAGTTCTGCGCAAGCGGAGGCGTTGTCTGCATTGAGCAATCTGGGCTATAGCGCGGGCGACGCGGCGGGGGCCGTGGCGCAGGCCGCGGGCGAGACGCCCGATGCCGATACAGGCAGCCTGATCCGCGCCGCGTTGAAACTCCTGGCTCCGAAGGGCTAGGATAGCGTGTCAGAGCAGGAATGAAGATGAGCGATATCGATCCCACAGTGCGTCCTGACGCTTTGCCCGAAGACACC
The DNA here is from genome assembly GCA_947501635.1 of uncultured Roseobacter sp. Lineage (GTDB taxonomy): Bacteria > Pseudomonadota > Alphaproteobacteria > Rhodobacterales > Rhodobacteraceae > Roseobacter. The sequence continues at coordinate 83,803 of CANMWT010000008.1, read as the reverse complement.
GACCGTGCGTTGCGCCCGCAGCAGCTTGATGACTTTGTCGGACAGACGGAGGCGCGGGCAAATCTACGCGTGTTTATTGCCTCTGCCCGCCAGCGCGGTGAGGCGATGGATCATACGCTTTTTCACGGCCCACCCGGATTGGGCAAGACGACACTGGCGCAGATTATGGCGCGCGAGCTTGGCGTGAATTTTCGCATGACCAGCGGGCCGGTGTTGGCCAAGGCGGGGGATCTCGCAGCGATCCTGACAAACCTTGATGCGCGCGATGTACTGTTTATCGATGAGATCCATCGCTTGAACCCCGCAGTGGAAGAGGTGCTGTATCCGGCGCTGGAGGATTTCGAGTTGGATCTGGTCATTGGAGAGGGGCCTGCGGCGCGGACGGTGCGGATCGAATTGCAGCCGTTTACACTGGTCGGGGCGACGACGCGTATGGGGTTGCTGACCACACCCTTGCGGGACCGTTTTGGTATTCCCACGCGGTTGCAGTTCTACACAGAAGACGAGCTGTTTGTGATTGTGGAGACCAATGCGCGCAAGCTTGGCGCGCCGGCTGACGAGGGAGGCGCACGCGAGATCGCGCGCCGCGCACGTGGCACGCCGCGGATCGCAGGGCGTTTGTTGCGGCGCGTTGTGGATTTCGCGGTCGTGGAAGGAGAAGGTCGTGTAACGCAGGCTCTTGCAGATATGGCGCTGACGCGCCTGGGGGTTGATCATTTGGGCCTTGACGGTGCCGACCGGCGCTATCTGCGGTTGATCGCGGAGAATTACGCTGGTGGTCCTGTGGGGATCGAGACAATGAGTGCGGCCCTGTCCGAGAGCCGGGACGCGTTGGAAGAGGTAATCGAGCCTTTTTTGCTGCAGCAGGGGCTGATCCAGCGGACACCGCGCGGTCGGATGCTTGCGCAAAAGGGCTGGACGCATCTTGGCCTTGAGGCGCCCAAGCCTCAAAGTGATCTTTTCGGTTAGGGCAGTAACTTTTATGCCTCCGGCGGGGATATTTGAGGACCAAAGAAGCAGATGATGCAAGCAGCGGATGTCGAGGCGCTCTTCACGCGCGCGGAGGGTGACTATTTCTTTGCGCGTTGGGGCCGGCCGATTGCGCCGGTTGTGTTCGGGGTTACGGATGAAACGCTGTCGGTGGTCAAGGGGGCGTTGGAGGCGGTCATGGCCTTGTCGGGCCATAAACTGGCCGAGACGGATCCGGAGCTGGGTAGCAATTTGATGTTTTTCTTTTTTCGGCACTGGGAGGAGTTGCCGCAAGTGTCCGGGATGGACCGCCTGGTCCCAGATCTGGGGCCTCTGGTGGCGCGTCTTGAAGAGGTCGGGGCGAACCAGTACAGGGTTTTCCGTTTTGATCGAGACGGAGCGATCAAGGCCTGTTTTGTTTTTCTGCGTATGGACGACGCGCTTGGTGCCGTCCCGGCGCAGACCCTTGCCTTGAGTCAGGTCGTGCAATCTGTGCTGTTGTGGTCTGACAGAGCGTTTACGGATAACTCGCCGCTGGTCGTGGCAGGGGAGAAAACGATTTTACGTCCCGAGATCGCGGGGTTGATCCGTGCGGCCTATGATCCTGTTTTGCCGCCCCATGCGACGGATGCCAGTCACGCGTTGCGATTGGCGGCGCGGGTGACGCAGGCGCAGTGACTGTGCCGGTTTCGGCAGTTCAGTTCGTTGCTGGAAAGAGCAGTGCGGGTTTTTGGCCATCGGCTTTTTGGTCGATGCGTTGACTGAAGAGGCCCCAGAGAAACCCGACCGTGACTGTTTGTACGCCGAGCGACGCGCTGACCACGACGAAGGCTGCAGGGCGTGCGATGACGCTTGGATTCAGATCGCCCCACCCGGCATTGGACCACAACACGAAGGATCCTACAGTTGCGGCGATCGCGGCAAGGACCAGCGCACCGCCGAATTGGCAGGCTCGGTCAACGCTTATTTGTTGTGACAAGCGTTCAAACCGTTGCGATGTCGGCAGGAAGCCAAAGCGCACGGAAAACAGTCGGGCCAGCCCATAAAAGCACACCAGCTGGAAACCGACGAGGATCAGGGCGCTTGCCAGAATAAGGGCGGCGATGTCGAATGTGACGCTACCGATTGCCACGGGGCCCCCGATGAGTAGCGCGAAGACGGCCAAGCCAACGGCCATGAGCGCCATGCCCGGATAATAAAAGAGCCAGTGGGGCGCGAAAGTAAACAGCAGTTTCAGATGCAGCCAGCCGTCTCTCCAGCTGCGCAGGTGCGGTGGGCGGGACCGGCCGTCGGGGCTGAGCGTGGTGGGTACTTCGTCGATGCGCAGCCCGGCCAGGGTGGCCTTGATAACCATCTCAGAGGCGAATTCCATGCCCGGTGTGCTGAGTTTCAGGTTCAGGATGGCGGACCGTGAAAAGCCGCGCAGACCACAGTGGAAGTCACCGACGGGGGTGCGGTAGAAGATGCGCCCGAGCGTCGAAAGAACTGGGTTGCCGAGGTAGCGGTGCAGTGGCGGCATTGCGTTCTTTTCGATGCCTCCCTTGAAGCGGTTGCCCATAACCAGGTCAGCGCCTTCACGCAGCGACTGAACGAAGGCGTCCAGCCGTGAGAAATCGTAGGAATCGTCGCTGTCGCCCATAATAATGAACCGGCCCTGTGCCGCATCGATACCTGCAATCAGCGCGGCGCCGTATCCTTTGCGCGGTGCATCCACGACGCGCGCTCCGAGCTTGCGGGCAAGTTCCTGACTGCCATCCGTTGATCCGTTGTCGGATATCAGCACCTCGCCCTCGACACCGCTTTCACGAAGATAGGTCTGTGCCTTGCGGATGCAGACTTCAAGTGTCTCGATCTCGTTCAGGCAGGGCATCAGGATGGTTAATTCGGTCATTGCGCCGTTCCTCGTACATCTGGCAAAAGTCCGCGTGTCTGCAGACTGTTGACGCCATCCAGACAGCTCTATCGTGGCGGAAATGGGGAAGCATCGGGGCGTTGAGGTGACTATTGCCGAAGTGGCGACAATTCCTGCCTGCACGCCACGGATAAACCCTATCTTTGCCCCGTTATTGTTCTTTTGGGGCAGTTATTTTATGACGTCAAAAAGAGCAGAACGACAGGAACGGGCGACCCAGGATGGAAGAGGCTTCACCAAAGCGCCGGTTCGCGCTGAATTTGGCGACAGTGGGTATCTTGCTGGCGCTGGTCTTGGCAATGGCGGATATTCCCTCTGCGATTGTTTCCCCACACGATCGAATTGCCACTTCGGATAATGACTCAATCACGCGTTTCGTGTCGGTGCGCGACTGGCTGGCCGGTCAGAGCTGGTACGATATGAGCCTGCATCGCGTGTCGCCGCCCGATGGCGTTTCGCTGCATTGGTCGCGCTATGTGGATCTAGGCCTTGCCACGATTATCTGGCCCGTTTCGCAGGTCTTGCCAATGAAAACCGCCGAGGCTGCCGCGATTGTGATCTGGCCGGCTCTGTTGCAGGTTTTGATGATAATTCTGTCGGGCACTGCCGCGGCGCGTCTGTTCGGGCCTCTCGCTGGTGGCGTGGCGGCTCTTGCGGTTGTGTTCTGGCCCGTCACCGGCAGCGTCTACTTCGGACAGGGGCGTCTGGACCACCACAATATCCAGATATTGCTTTTGCTTGTTGTCATCCTCAGCATGATTGGCGCGGGCGACGCCCTTCGCCGCGGTTTGATCGGCGGCAGTGCTGCGGCGCTGTCTTTGGCGATTGGTCTGGAAAACCTTTTGCCGCTTGGAGTCGCGGGTCTTATTCTCTATGCCCGTCTGTGGCGCGACCCGGCAAGTGCGGGCCTGCAGCCCAGCATTTATGCCGTGGCGATGTTTTTGGGGGGGGCTGTCCTTTTTGCCGGGCAGACCCCGCCCACCCAGTGGTTTATTGCCTATTGTGACGAACTGGCGCCGCCGGTGCTTGCACTGACTGGTATTGCTGCACTCGTCACTGTGGCGGCGACGCTTTTAGCACGCGGTGCTGCGGGCACATGGCGAAACAGTGTGATCTTTGGTGGGCTTGCGCTGGCGGGTGCAATTGCGGCCTTTCCGCTGATTTCTTTTTGTGCTTCGGGGCCTTATGGCGCGCTTCCTGACGAGATGCAGGAGATCATTGCCACCCGGATACTTGAGGCGCGGCCAGCCTATATGTTCTTGCAAAAATCGCCCGCTGTCTTCTTTACAGGTGTCTTCCCGGCATTGTTCACCGTGCTGGTGTCGACAGCGATCTGGATGCGTGCGCGCAGGACGACCGGGGCAGCAGCGGCCACACACAAAGCTGTAGGGGTCTTGCTGGTGTTCGGCTGGATTGGTTTGGCAGGTTCCTTCGTTCAACTTCGGCTATTGGTCTTGTCCGCTTCGGTTGTTCCTGTGCTCATGGGCTATGTGCTAAGCACAATGTTCACTGCGCGGCAGGCCCCGGGGGCATCGCCGTTGGCATCGCTCAACGTCATTGCGATGGGTGCCATGACGCTGTTTTTCCCTGCGCTTTACAAGTTTGTTCTGGGGGTCGCCGCGTCATTGCAAGCGCAGTCAGAGGTTGCAACAGCGCCTTTGACACCTGCTTCTTGCCGCACGCCCCAAATATTGCAGACGCTTGATGTTCTGCCGCCAAGCCGCATCCTGAGCTACCTGAACTATGGGCCGCCGATTTTGTTGATGACCGAACATTCCGTACTGGCGGCACCTTATCACCGGAGCGCGTCGGCACTTGGAAACGGTATCCTCCCCTTTGAGATGGATCGCGATGGGTTGTTGTCCGTTATTGACGGCGGGGGTGCGGAATACCTGGTCCTTTGTCGCGAAACGGGCGTTGTCGGCGCGGGCTTCTATGCCAGCGAATTGGCGCACGGGGCGGTCGACACGCGTCTGGTTGCCGTGGATGGGGTGCATGAAGGGTTGGTTGTGCTGAAGGTGCAGCGGTGATGACCGGCGCAGGGCAAAACGCCGAGCGGGAACGGGCAGGTCGCCTGATGCGCTTTCTCGTTGTGGGGGGCAGTTTCAGTCTGGGATACTCGATCGTGACAGCTCTGCTGGTCGGGAAGGCAGGAGCACCGCCTTTCATCACGTCAGTTGTTCTGTATCTGATTTGTATTCCCGCCGCGTTTGCAGTCCAGAAAAGGTTTACCTTCCGGCTTGCACAAGCTTGGCGTTATGGATTTCTGGTCTATGCTGCCACGCAAGTCATCTGTCTGGCCTTGGTCGCTGCCGTGACGACGCGATTTGTGACGCAGAATGTTGCGATTGATACACTGATATTTCTGGTCACCGCGGGAACAGCCGCGGTGCTCAGCTATGTTGCCAACGCGCTGTTCGCGTTCAAGCCGCCGGAATAAGCCTGGTCACGAAGTGCAGTTTGCGGCCGAAGATCATGCTGAAGGGTGCTGGATAGAGCGGCACGTCCGTCTCGAACGCGTCGATGGTCAGTCCTGCGGTGTCGAACCAGCCGTCCCACTGTGCGCGGGATGCGTAGTTGTAGGGTAGCACAACCCCATGAGGGGCGTTGCCGACCCAATCCATCAGGCGCAGCGTTAGGTTGTCGACGGTATTTTCGCTCAAATGGTCTTTGATCAGAATGGCCTTACGTGCCACGCGGGCTGCTTCAGAAATCAGGATTTGCGGATCGTCCGTGTGGTGCAACACATCCACGAAACTGACAACATCGACGCTTTTATCGTCAAAAGGAATTTTGTTGCCATCAAAGAGCGTCACAGGGATATGCGTGGTTGGGCGTTTCATGATGTCGATGCCCTCGACCTGCGTTCCGGGCTGTTCGCGCGCGATTTTCAGTGCGATCTGGCCGTCACCTGTGCCCACGTCGAGCATTGAGCTGTCGGGCGGGACAAGCGCCCCAAGCATTTCGGTCAGAACACTGACCCTTCGGTCAAAGACCACCTTTGCATGCATGTTGCCCAATACTGCTGTCGCCGTCATCCTGATGCTCCGTTTTTTGTTTTCCTGTCTCGATGTTCCGCCCGGCGCAATCAGTAGCCGCATAGGAACACGTGCTGCTTGGACCATGATTGAGGCAATCTTTAGGCAGGTGTGCGGCAACGCTGTATAAACTGGGCTTCTTGTGTTTGGTGGCTTTTGCGATATTGCGAATTGCCTTACCCGTCGGGGCAGCGCAAACTTGCGCATGAGGTGCCGCAAGGCGCGAAGAGACCAAAAACCGACGGTGTCCATGCGGTAAGACGCGGCATGAGCAGACACATAAGGAAGGCAGGAATATCAATTGGTTGAAGAGGCACAACACCGTTTTCCCATTCGCGTTTTTTACGAAGACACCGACATGGCGGGTATCGTCTATTACGCCAACTACCTGCGCTATATCGAACGCGCTCGGAGTGACTGGGTCCGCGAGATCGGCATCGACCAGCTGGATATGAAGTCCCGGGGCGTTGTATTTGCTGTGCGCAGCCTGAGTGCCGATTACCTGACGCCCGCCTGTTTTGACGATGTACTTGAGGTCCGGACGCGGGTTACCGCCTTGCGCCCGGCGCGGATGGTCATGCATCAGCAGGTGTGCCGCGGCGAGACGCTTTTGTTTGCAGCAGATGTAACGATTGTTTGCATCGGGGAAGGCGGAAAGCCCGTGCGCATGCCAGCGAAACTTCGCTCACTGCCGATTTCAAAGGCCGGGTAACACCATAGTGATGGCATTCTGTGTGTTGCTGCGTTAGAGTCCGACCTAATAGAGGCTGAAAAAATCGGCCCTTGGTGTATTGAGCAAAGAGCAGGCATATGGAAGCAGAAACGCTGGCTGTGGCGCACGAGATTGATTTCTCGTTTTTCGGCCTTTTCGCACGGGCTACTTTAATCGTCAAAATCGTGATGATCATGCTGATTGCAGCGTCTTTCTGGGCGTGGTCGGTCATCGTGATCAAGCTGATCCTTTATCGCAAGGCCCGCAGCGAGGCTGCGGTATTCGACAGGGCCTTTTGGTCTGGCGATCCTTTGGACGAGCTGTTTCAGGAAGTGGGTCCGGCGCCTTCAGCGGGTGCGGAGAAGATATTCGCGGCCGGGATGGTGGAATGGCAGCGCTCGCATCATGACGATGGGGGGCTTATTGCCGGTGCGACGCAGCGCATAGACCGATCAATGGATGTGGCGATCAACAAGGAATCAGAGCATTTGCGGGATGGGCTGACCGTTTTGGCCACCATCGGTTCATCGACGCCATTCATTGGCCTATTTGGCACGGTCATCGGTATTATGAATGCCTTTATCGAGATTGCCGAGCAGCAAAACACCAATCTGGCAGTTGTCGCACCCGGTATTGCCGAGGCGCTGCTTGCCACGGGGCTGGGGCTGTTTGCGGCGATACCTGCAGTGATTTTTTACAACAAGCTGAGCGCGGATGCGGACAGGATTCTGGCGGGCTACGAATCCTTTGCAGATGAATTCGCGACAATCCTCAGCCGTCAGCTGGACAGCTAGGCCATGGGTGCGAGTGTCATGCAGAAACCGGGCGGCAGCACAAAACGGCGCCGCCGTACGGTGCGCGCCCAGCCCATGTCTGAAATCAACGTCACGCCCTTTGTGGATGTGATGCTTGTCCTTTTGATCATCTTCATGGTGGCCGCCCCGTTGCTGACCGTGGGCGTGCCTGTGGAGTTGCCCAAGACTGCAGCGGGTGCATTGCCGACCGATCAGGAAGAGCCTCTGACGGTTACAATTACGGCCGAAGGCTCCATACAGATACAGACCACAGAGACCGCAGCCGGCGAGCTTATCCCCAAGTTGCGCGCGATCGCGGCGGAACGCACATCTGACAAGGTGTTTTTGCGTGCGGATGGCGCGGTGCCTTATCTGCGCGTGATGGAAGTGATGGGCGCGCTGAACGCCGGGGGTTTTTCAAACATTGGCCTTGTGACGGATATTGGCGGGCCCACCTTCGACGGGCGCGCGGGCGCCGGCGGAGCGGATCGGTAGGCGCGCCGTGCACAAGGGCCATTACATCTCGGGTACTGCGCATCTGGCGCTGTTGGGCTGGATGGCCTTTGGCGATGTTTTCGCCGCTGAACCCCTACCGTTTCAGGCGACAGATGTATCGGTCATTTCCAGTGCCCAGTTCGATGCGCTGATGGCTGCGCAGCAGGCGCCGCAATCGGTCACGGAAGTGGCCCAGCCCGCGGCCCCCGAAGCTGTCGTGGATACACCACAACCGCCGGTACCCGACACAGAAACCGAATTGGTACAGCCCGATCCTGCCGTTACGCCAGAGGCGGAAACCCCGCCGGATGTATCACAAATCACGCCTTTGCCGCCGCCGGCTGATGTATCGGATCAGGCCCCCGTTCTGGACCAACCCTCTGCCGATATTGCCGTTTTGGTACCTGAAGTGGCTGACACGCCGGTCCCTCAAGCCGCCGAGCGCGTAGCACCCGAGGCCGTGCAGCCGCCAGATCCCGAAGCTCTCCCCGATCCGGTAGAGCAGGAAGCCGTTGCACCGGATGCACAGGGCGAAACCTTGCAAGAGCCGTCAGACGCCACCGCACCGGAGGCTGCGGCCACCGAGATTGTCACAGAGGCCGAGCAACCCGCGCGGGCGCCGGACACATCTTTGCGGCCCCCCGCGCGGCGACCAGAAGCGCCGGTCCAAACCGCCGCAGCTGCGCCACAGGTGCCTGCAACGGACGACGCGGTAGACGCGGCCGTAGAAGAGGCGGTTGCCGCCGCGCAGACACCAGCGCCGGTGCCACAGGGGCCGCCGCTGACCGGTGGCGAAAAAGACGCGCTGCGCGTGGCTGTGTCGAGCTGCTGGAATGTGGGGTCGCTGTCGACCGATGCTTTGGCTACGACCGTTGTGGTGCAGGTTTCGATGATGCCGGATGGCAAACCGGTGAATGGCTCAATCCGCATGGCGTCGAGTTCGGGCGGGTCTGACGCGGCTGCGCGGCAGGCTTTCGAAGCGGCGCGGCGTGCCATTATAAGATGCGGATCGCGCGGATTTGATTTGCCACCAGAGAAATATGGACAATGGCAAGAGATTGAGATGACATTCAATCCCGAAAGGATGCGGATCAAATGAGGTTTCAAACAGCTATAGGGATCGCAGCGCTGGTGCTTTATGTGCTCGGCGCAGGTTGGGCTCAGGCGCAAAGCAGCGGGCCCTTGCGGATCGAGATCACGGAGGGGGTGATCGAGCCCTTGCCCTTTGCCTTGCCTGTGTTCGAGGCCGAGACCGGCGACGCAGGCAGCTACGCCGGGCAGATCAGTCAGGTGATCGCTGCGGATCTAACCGGCACGGGGCTGTTCCGCGAAATCGCACCCTCGGCATTCATCTCCGGTGTTTCCAGCTTTGCCGCCCCAATCCAGTTCGCGGATTGGAAAGCAATTAACGCGCAAGCGCTTGTCACGGGTGCTGTGTCGGTGCAGGGCAACAGGCTGAATGTGAAGTTCCGCCTTTATGATGTCTTCTCGGGCGCCGAGATGGGCAGCGGGTTGCAGTTCACAGGAACGACCGATGGGTGGCGGCGCATGGCCCATAAGGTTGCCGATGCTGTCTATAGCCGGATCACGGGCGAGGGCGGCTATTTTGACAGCCGTGTTGTCTATGTGTCTGAAACAGGGGCCAAGGACTCGCGCCAGAAACGTCTCGCTATCATGGATTATGACGGCGCGAACGTACAATACCTGACGGACAGCAGTTCAATCGTTCTGGCGCCCCGGTTTTCACCAGACGGGCAGCGTGTCCTCTATACAAGCTACGAGACAGGCTTCCCGCGCATCTATGTGCTGGATGTCGGGTCAGTTCAGAGGCGCGTGCTGGAAAGTCAGGAAGGCACGATGAGCTTTGCGCCGCGTTTCGCACCGGACGGGCGGACGATTGTCTATTCGCTTAGTCAGGGTGGCAACACAGACATCTATGCGATGAACATCAATGGGGGCGGGGTGACGCGGCTCACGTCCGCACCGTCGATCGAAACCGCCCCCAGCTTCTCGCCTGACGGCAGTCAGATCGTCTTTGAGAGTGACCGGTCTGGGTCCCAGCAACTTTACGTGATGCCTGCGCGCGGCGGTGAGGCGCGTCGCATCTCCTTTGGCCCCGGTCGCTATGGCACGCCGGTGTGGTCCCCGCGTGGCGATCTTGTCGCCTTTACCAAGCAGAACGCGGGGCGGTTCCATATCGGTGTCATGCGGCTCGATGGCTCTGAAGAGCGCTTGTTGACGGCATCTTTTCTGGACGAGGGACCCACATGGGCGCCCAATGGCCGTGTCATCATGTTCACGCGAGAAACACAGGGCGCGCAGGGACGCTCAACACTTTACTCTGTCGATATTACAGGGCGCAACCTGCGCCCGGTCCGCACACCGGAGGGAGGTTCAGACCCGTCCTGGTCACCCCTGCAGCCGTGATCCCGCCCGTGGATCAGGTCGTTTCCAACAGTCGCGCCCTGTGCTAGTTTTGGCGTAAGAAAAAAGAACCCTTTGACAAGAAAGAGGCAAAGAGCATGAAACTGACAACGAAAACCGTCCTTCTGGTGGCAGGCCTTGCGCTGGCTGCCTGTACCAACCCCAACAGCTTTGGCGCAGGTGGAGCCGGCGGTGCGGGGGGCGTCGGCGGCGCTGTGGTGCCGGGCAGTGCCAATGATCCGACGTCGACGGCTTACTTTAACCAGACCGTGGGGGATCGCGTTTTGTTTGCCGTGGACCAGTCGGTTGTTTCCGACGAGGGCCGCGTAGTACTTGAAGGTCAGGCGCAGTGGCTTCTGGCCAACACGGATTTTACGGCCGTCATCGAAGGCCATGCCGATGAACAGGGCACGCGCGAGTACAACGTGGCATTGGGCGCCCGGCGTGCCAATGCGGTAAAAGAATACCTGGTCTCGCGCGGCGTGGCCGACAACCGTTTGCAAACCGTGAGCTTTGGTAAGGAACGCCCCATCGAGATTTGCAGTAGCGAAGCGTGCTATGCCAAGAACCGCCGTGCCGTGACGGTCCTGGCTGGCGGGCTGTCCGGGTAGTTCGATGCGATTTCCCGCCCTTTTCGCCGTTTTCATGGTGCTTTGGCCCGTTGGGGTCACTGCGCAGCAGGACCAGACGCTTGCTGACATCCGGCAAGAGCTGACTGTGCTTTACGTGGAAATGCAGCGCCTGAAACGCGAGTTGTCAACGACGGGCGGGCCGAGTGTCGCCACGGGCGGTAACACTGTGTTGGACCGGCTTGGCTCGATTGAAGCCGAGTTGCAACGCCTGACCTCCAAAACCGAAGAGCTTGAGTTTCGCGTCAACCGCATCGTCGAGGATGGTACCAACCGGATTGGTGATCTGGAGTTCCGGCTGGTTGAATTGGAAGGCGGCGATATCGGCGCTTTGGGCGAAACGACGACGCTGGGGGGGGATATTGGCGGCACGGTGACAACCGGGGGCGGTGCTGTCGCGCCGGTTTCTCCTGTGACGCCGCAGATCTCTGAGACACAACTTGCCGTTGGCGAAGAGGATGACTTTAAACGCGCGCAGTCTGCGCTTGCAGAGGGCCGATATCAGGATGCTGCGGATCAGTTTGCGGCGTTCTCGGCGAACTACCCAGGCGGTCCATTGGCCGCAGGTGCCAGTCTTGGCCGTGGCGAAGCGCTCGAAGGCCTGGGCGACACCCGCGAGGCCGCGCGTGCTTATCTTGACAGCTTTAGCGCTGATCCGACCGGTCCAGTTGCCGCACAGTCTCTTTTTCGGCTTGGGCGCGCGTTGGGGGCTTTGAACCAGACCAGCGAGGCCTGTGTGACCCTTTCCGAAGTGGGTATTCGTTTTCCCGGTGATCCCGCTGTCGCCGAAGCAGAGCAGGCCAAACGCGCATTGGCTTGTCCGTAGCGCCCGTGAGCCCTGCACTCGACGAAAAGATCAGTGCGTTTTTTGCGGGCGTGCTGCCTGAGAGACTGGGGGTCGCGGTTTCAGGGGGCAGCGACTCGATGGCGTTGCTGGTCTTGCTCCAGGCCTATTGCCAGCGTCATGGTGTGGTGCTGCAGTGTGTGACCGTGAATCACGGTTTGCGCCCGGAAGCTGTGCACGAAGCAGCCACCGTGGCGCGTTTCTGCAAAGAGTTGAACGTCCCCCATCAGACGCTTGTCTGGGCAGGTTGGGATGGCGCGGGCAACGTTCAGGCCGAGGCCCGCAAGGCGCGCTACCGTCTGATGGCCGACTGGGCGCGGGAAGAAAACCTGAGCGGGATCGCACTGGGTCATACGCGTGACGATCAGGCGGAAACGGTATTGATGCGCCTTGCGCGTGGCGCAGGTGTCGACGGGCTTAGCGCGATGTCGCCGCGACGTGAACAGCATGGCATGACGTGGTTGCGCCCATTGCTCGGCACGGACCGGTCGGACCTGCGCGCCTTTCTGGTCGAAGAGGGTATCGCGTGGGTGGATGATCCCAGTAATGAAGACAGCCGCTATGAACGGATCAAGGCGCGGCAGTCGTGGGACGCGCTTGCGCCGCTTGGTATCACGCCCACAGCCTTGGCGCAGGTGGCAGAAAACATGCAGTCGGCCCGGGCCGCATTGGCGTTTCAGACGCGCGCCGCTGCTGAAACCTGCATCCAGACCGTTTTGGGGGCAGTGCGGATCACGCCCGATGCCTACCGTGCTCTGCCGGATGAAATCGCGCGCCGCTTGATGCTTGCGGTACTGGCGTGGCTCAACAGTGCGGTCTACGCGCCACGCCGCCGGTCTTTGGACGCCGCACGCCAGGCGGTCTTTGAAGAAGGTGCCGCGACGGTAGATGGCTGCCACATGAAAATTGCAGGCGGCAGTCTTTGGGTGTTTCGCGAATACAACGCCGTCAAGGACTTTGCCGCGCCGCTTGATGAGAGCTGGGACAATCGGTGGCGGATTAAAGGCCCTGCAAAGGATGGGTGCCGCGTTGCAGCCTTGGGCGCGGCGGGGCTTGCCGCATGCCCGGACTGGCGTGACCTGGGCGTTCCGAGAGAGGCGCTTTTGCCGACGCCCGCAATCTGGCAGGGCAACGATCTTATTGCCGCGCCGCTGGTCAATCCACGCTCTGAGTGGTGCGCATATCTGACACAACCTGAAATTTCGTTTTTTTGACGCAGCTTTCTCGCATTGAACCTGCGCGTGGAGTGTCTATCTTAGTGTCGTGATGCTATAAGAGTGACGCGCATCACGCGCAGAATTAGGAGACTCCCCTTGGGAAACGCACGCAACATCGCCTTCTGGGTCGTATTATTCCTGTTGATACTGGCACTGTTCAATCTTTTCAGCGGACCCGGCACCACGATGCAAAGCCGGGAAATCAGCTATTCAGAGTTTGTGGAAGCTGTTGAATCCGGCGACGTCAGCAACGTGACGCTTGATGGCGAACAGGTCAGGTTCCGTCAGGCAGACGGCACAGATTATGTGACGATCAAACCCTCAGATGCCGAAATCACTCAGCTTTTGATCGCAAATGACGTGGCCGTGCGGGCCGAACAGCAACAGCAATCGGGCTTTCAGACATTCCTGATGTCGCTTCTGCCCTTCCTGCTGCTGATCGGTGTATGGGTGTATTTCATGAACCGTATGCAGGGCGGCGGCAAAGGCGGCGCCATGGGCTTTGGCAAGTCCAAGGCCAAGATGCTGACTGAAAAGCATGGGCGCGTGACTTTTGATGACGTTGCGGGCATCGATGAGGCCAAGGAAGAGCTTGAAGAGATCGTCGAATTTTTGCGTAACCCGCAAAAGTTCAGCCGTTTGGGTGGCAAAATCCCGAAAGGCGCGCTTCTTGAGGGCCCTCCCGGAACTGGTAAAACGCTGCTTGCCCGCGCGATTGCGGGTGAGGCGGGTGTGCCGTTCTTCACTATTTCGGGTTCTGACTTTGTGGAGATGTTCGTAGGCGTCGGCGCGAGCCGTGTGCGCGACATGTTCGAGCAGGCCAAGAAAAATGCGCCTTGTATCGTCTTTATCGACGAGATTGACGCCGTTGGCCGGCACCGTGGCGCTGGCTACGGCGGTGGCAATGACGAGCGTGAGCAGACACTCAACCAGTTGCTGGTTGAAATGGATGGATTTGAGGCCAACGAGGGCGTCATCATCATCGCCGCGACGAACCGCAAAGATGTTCTTGACCCGGCGCTGCTGCGTCCGGGCCGATTTGACCGTCAGGTCACCGTGGGCAACCCCGACATTAAGGGCCGCGAGAAAATCCTTGGCGTGCACGCGCGCAAGACACCGCTGGGGCCTGACGTGGACCTGCGCATCATCGCGCGCGGAACGCCCGGGTTTTCGGGGGCTGATCTGGCGAACCTTGTAAACGAAGCCGCACTTGGCGCCGCGCGCGTGGGTCGCCGCTTTGTCTCGATGATCGACTTTGAAAACGCCAAGGACAAGATCATGATGGGAGCTGAACGGCGCTCCATGGTGATGACCGATGCACAAAAAGAGATGACGGCCTATCACGAGGCAGGACACGCTCTGGTCGGGATAAAACTTCCCAAATGCGACCCTGTCTACAAGGCGACGATCATTCCGCGCGGCGGTGCTTTGGGGATGGTGATGAGCCTGCCCGAGATGGACCGGCTGAACATGTTCAAAGACGAATGTCACCAGCGTCTGGCGATGACCATGGCGGGCAAGGCTGCTGAAATCTTCAAATACGGCCCTGAGGCGGTATCGAACGGTCCTGCTGGCGATATCATGCAAGCCTCTGGTCTGGCGCGTGCGATGGTGTTGCGCTGGGGCATGTCGGACAAGGTTGGTAACATCGACTATTCCGAAGCGGCCGAAGGGTATCAGGGGAATACTGCAGGTTTCTCCGTTTCGGCCAACACCAAGGAATTGATCGAAGAAGAGGTGCAGAAATTCATTCAGGACGGGTATGAATGGGCCCGCAAGATCATCGTTGAGAACGAGGAAGAATTCGAGCGCCTCGCGCAGGGGTTGCTTGAGTACGAAACTCTTACCGGCGAAGAGATCAAGCGCGTCATGAACGGGGAACCGCCTGTGCCGCCGTCTGATGAGGCGGACAAGCCAGACAGTGGTTCTGCACCAAGCGTGGTGAGCATTCCCAAGGCGAAAGCGAAGAAAAAGCCGCCTTCCACAGATGGCGGCATGGAGCCTGAGCCGTCGACCTGACATGGTTTGACTGAAAATTTGACCCGCCGCGTGCCTGCGCGGCGGGTTTTTTTATGCCGTATACACGTCTTGCCAAATCGCAGACACCACGCTTTGCCTGCGCGCTTGTACCACCGGGTTTTACCGGGTCGGCAGAATACTGCAGGCCGCGAAACCGGGCAGAAGGCGCAGTTTCCGGTTTGACAGCGCCCGCTCTGCAGGGCTTTGTCGGGACACGGGCAGCAGCGCCCACCCGATCACCACAGGAGAAACGCATGCCCGCATTGTTGCCAACCACTTTTCAAGGAACAGTCACCTGGCTGGGCCGGGTGACCGATCAGGATAATGACTTGCGCTCAGAGGTCATGCCCGACGCGTATCTGAGCTTTGATGGCATTGCTGGAGAATTCCACGGCGGGCCCACGCGGCCCTCGTGTTCGCGGGTCACGGCGCAATATCCCAAGGGCACGGAAATCCGCAATGTACGGCAGCTTTCAGTACTGTCAAAAGAGGAGCTTGATCTTATTGCTGCGGATATGGGTTTAGATGCGATCGACCCGAAGTGGCTGGGTGCGTCGATGGTGATTGAAGGCATTCCAGATTTCACCCGCATCCCGCCGTCGTCGCGTCTCCAGATGGCCAGCGGCGCCTGTCTTACAGTGGATATGGAAAACCGCCCCTGCATCTTTCCCGGACGGGAGATCGACAAGGACCATGCAGGTCTTGGGCCAAAGTTCAAACCCGCTGCCCGCGACAGACGCGGTGTCACCGCTTGGGTTGAGCGGGAAGGGCCGGTAGAACTTGGCGACACAGTCGTTCTGCATATTCCTGACCAGCGGGTCTGGGCGCATCTGGACGCAGCACGCGGGTAGCGCTCGTTTCCGAAAAGAAACGATTGCACCCCTTGCCGCCGCAAGACGCTTCGAAAATGTCGGAAATGCTACTCTCTGAAGATGGTACACACCTGTATGCAGCTTGTAGACAAACGCTCAAGCGGCATTCTCAGGGGAATCTCTTATGGCCTACAAAACCGATATCGAAATTGCGCGTGCCGCAAACAAGCTGCCCATTCAGGAAATTGGTGCCAAACTGGGTATCTCAACCGATGATCTTCTGCCCTACGGCCATGACAAAGCCAAGGTGTCTCAGTCCTTCATCAACTCGGTTCAGGGCAACGCTGACGGCAAGCTTATCCTTGTGACCGCCATCAACCCGACGCCTGCAGGCGAGGGCAAGACGACAACCACTGTAGGCCTTGGTGACGGTCTGAACCACATCGGTAAAAAGGCAGCGGTCTGCATTCGCGAAGCCTCTCTCGGGCCGAACTTTGGCATGAAGGGCGGTGCTGCGGGGGGCGGTATGGCGCAGGTCGTGCCCATGGAAGAGATGAACCTGCACTTCACCGGAGACTTCCACGCGATCACCTCTGCGCATAACCTGCTGAGCGCGATGATCGACAACCATATCTATTGGGGCAATGAGCTGGAAATCGACACACGCCGCGTTGTCTGGCGCCGCGTGGTGGATATGAATGACCGCGCCCTGCGCCAGATTACGGCTTCGCTGGGTGGGGTTGCCAACGGGTTCCCCCGCGAAGCGGGCTTTGACATCACGGTTGCCTCCGAAGTCATGGCAATTCTGTGCCTCAGCAAGGATTTGGAAGATCTGCAAAAACGCCTCGGCGATATGATCGTGGCTTACCGCCGCGACCGCTCACCTGTTTACGCTCGCGATATCAAAGCTGATGGTGCTATGACGGTGCTGCTGAAAGATGCGATGCAGCCCAATCTTGTCCAGACCTTGGAGAACAATCCCGCCTTTGTGCATGGCGGTCCTTTTGCCAACATCGCGCATGGCTGCAACTCGGTCATTGCGACAACCACGGCGCTGAAACTTGCAGACTATGTTGTGACCGAAGCGGGCTTTGGTGCCGATCTGGGCGCGGAGAAGTTCCTCAACATCAAATGCCGCAAGGCGGGTCTTGCACCGTCTTGCGTGGTTGTTGTGGCGACCGTGCGCGCGATGAAGATGAACGGTGGCGTGGCCAAGGCGGATCTGGGCGCGGAAAACGTCGACGCGGTCAAGAAAGGGTGCCCGAACCTCGGCCGACATATCGAGAACGTCAAATCATTCGGCGTGCCGGTTGTTGTGGCGATCAACCACTTTGTCACGGACACCGATGCCGAAGTGCAGGCGGTCAAGGACTACGTGGCTGAACATGGCTCCGAGGCGATCCTGTCGCGGCACTGGGAACTGGGCTCAGAAGGGTCGGCAGAGCTTGCAACCCGCGTGGCAGAAATCGCTGATGCGGATATGGCCAACTTTGCACCGATCTACGGCGATGACATGAGCCTCTTTGACAAGATCGATACGATTGCAAAGCGCATCTACCGCGCCGACGAAGTGTTGATGGATCAAAAGCTGCGCAATCAGTTGAAAGACTGGGAGGCACAGGGTTATGGGAACCTGCCGGTCTGCATGGCCAAGACGCAGTACAGCTTTACAACCGACCCCGACCGCCGCGGCGCGCCCACCGGCTTTTCCGTGCCAGTGCGCGAGGTGCGGCTGAGCGCGGGTGCAGGCTTTGTTGTCGCGATCTGCGGTGAGATCATGACGATGCCCGGCCTTCCGCGCGTGCCTTCGGCCGAAGCTATCAAACTGAACGCGGATGGCGATGTTGAGGGGCTGTTCTAAGATCGTTGCCCCGGCACAACTGGTCACGTAGCTGTGCGGAGGGGGGGAATCATCTTGCCCTCCGCTCGTGCCGCCCGCAAGCATGGGCCATGACACAGGAAAGGATACCTTCATGACCAGAGTTTTTGCCTTGATCGCCGCGTTTTTGCTTGCCGGACCTCTTGCTGCCGAAGACCGCTACGTGGGGTATTACTACCCGGAAATCACGTCGGAAGAGACGTTCGATCGTCTGGTCCGTGACAGTCAGGGCGCAGGCAAAGCCGTGCGCATCGACTTTGTAAACGTCTTGACCAGTGCGCAGCTGGACGCCCCCGAGAGCCCGCGTTTCGTCTTTTTCACAAAAGGAGAGGATGCTGCGACACTTATCGTTGTAGCCCTTGATGACGACGTTTTTGCCACGCTCTACCGCGCCCGCGCGATCATGGCGCAGCTTACAGTGAGTGTCCGGCAGGGTGGGTTTTTCCGGCAGGAAGAACTGGAGTATGTGGCGACCTTCTATGACCTGTTGCAGCTTATGCAGTTTGATGAACTGGTCATCAGCAACGGCCGTGATCTGGCCCACCGTGTGAATTTTGTAAGATAGCAGAAAGACCGAACATGACAGCGACGCTCATCGATGGAAAAGCCTTTGCCGGACACGTGCGTGCACAGGTTGCCGACCATGTGGCCAGACTGAAGGAAGAGCACGGGATCACACCGGGCCTTGCGGTGGTTCTGGTTGGGGAAGACCCTGCCAGTCAGGTGTATGTCCGCTCCAAAGGGAAACAGACCGTCGAAGTCGGGATGAAATCCGTAGAGCACAAACTAGATGCGACCACATCCGAGCAAGACTTGCTGGCGGTGGTCGAGCAGTTGAACAATGATCCCGAAATCCACGGCATACTGGTGCAACTGCCTTTGCCTGCCCATCTTGACGAAGATCTGGTCATCAACTCCATAGCGCCTGAAAAGGACGTGGATGGGTTTCACATCTCGAACGTGGGACTGTTGGGGACAGGCCAAAAGAGCATGGTACCCTGTACACCGCTTGGCTGTCTGATGATGCTGCGGGATTACCACGGGTCCTTGTCGGGTCTGGATGCGGTTGTGATTGGTCGCTCCAACATCGTGGGGAAGCCGATGGCGCAGCTTTTGCTGGGGGATAGCTGCACTGTGACGATCGCACACAGCCGGACCAAAGACCTCGCAGAAGTTGTGCGGCGGGCCGATATCGTTGTGGCCGCAGTCGGTCGGCCCGAAATGGTGCCGGGTGATTGGATCAAACCCGGTGCCACAGTGATAGATGTTGGTATCAATCGGCTCGACGCGCCCGAAAAAGGCGAGGGCAAGACACGGTTGGTGGGAGACGTGGATTTTCACAGCTGTGCGGCGGTTGCAGGAGCCATAACGCCTGTGCCGGGCGGGGTGGGGCCGATGACAATCGCCTGCCTGCTGGCAAATACGGTCACAGCCTGTTGTCGCGCGAATGGTCTGGCAGAGCCTGAGGGGCTGACAGCCTAACGTGGGACCGGCACCATGGTGCCTTGCAAGACCGCGATCAGGACCTCGTCATTCCCGGTGACAGCGAAGACATCCGATGCCACGACCATCAGGCGGCGGCCGGGCTTTATGATACGCCCTTTCGCGACCAGATAGTCGCCGCGCGCGGGTGCCAGCAGGTTAATTTTGACCTCAGCGGTGACGACTTCGTTTTCCAGCGGGATCTGGGTGAGCGCCGCGTAGCCCGCCGCGCTGTCACCGATGGAAAAGGTGAGCCCGGCGTGGCCAAAGCCCTGTTGTTGACGGCTACCGTGAAGGATGGGGGCCTTGATGTGAATGTCGCCACTTTCAATGCGAACGATTTCAGCGCCCAAAGTGGCCATCATGCTTTGCGCAGCAAAGCTTTCTTTGATTCGCGCGCGCGTTGCATTGTCCATGACTACTCCTATCGTGGCATCGGAATGCAGGTAGGCACAGGTCCCGTCAGTATGGCAAGAGCGTCGGGGCGCATCAGTTGATCGATGACGGCGGCATGCGTGTCCAGACCACCGGTATAGGTGCCATATGCCGGCAGGATGAGGCGGTTCTGGTCAAAGACAAAAGCCGGGCGCGAGATGGTCCGGCCTTTGGTATGCAGGCGTGCCTTCGGGTGGTAATGGCCCGAGATTTCGCCTGCGGCTTCCGGTTGGGCGATATGACGAAAGATCAGGCGGTCTATGTTGAGTTGTTTCAGGTGGGTTCCGCCAAACTCCACCGGACCTGGATCGTGGTTGCCTTCAATCCAGATCCAACGGCGCCCTGCCTGCAAGCGGGTGATCCACATCTGGTCCTCATCGCTCAGGCTGTGGCTGGCCTGCAAATCGTCAAAACTGTCGCCAAGACAGACAACGGTACGTGCCTGGCTGGTCGCGAGATCCTGTCCTAGCCTTTCGAGCGTCTCGCGGGTCTCATAGGGGGGCAGCGACATGCCCATACGGCGGGCCACGCGCTCTGATTTGCCCAGATGCAGGTCGGATACACATAAAAGTGCCTCTTTCGGCCACCATAGCGCGCCGGATGGCATCGCTCTGAGGTCTGCGGAGTGGAAAGAGAAATCAAAGCAGTTCATGTTTTGTTCATTGCGCATCAACGGTGTTTTGGCAAGTGCCTACCATCCAACGCGCCACTTTGGCCTGTCGCTTGGTTGCGGTGTGATGTTGGCCAGCCCGGAGGCTTCCATAAGGCGTGCCGCTTCTTGCTCGAGTAGCTGTTCTTCGGCGGCACCTTTGACAGGAACGCGCCCCATTTCCAGAAACATCGGGGCGGCAAGCGGGCTGACACGCGACAGGCGCAGATGGTCGATGCGGCCATCGATCCTTTCGGCCATTTCGCGGATGCGTCCAAAATCAACGAGCCCGCGCCGGGCTTCTTCCCGTGTGATTTGCATCAGCAGATGCTCGGGATCGTATTTCAACAGGGTGTCATACAGAATGTCGGAACTGAATGTTGCCTGACGCCCGGTCTTGCGGGTTTGCGGTGTGTTGCGCTGAATAAGCCCGGCGATGGTAGCGCTGGCGCGGAATGTGCGCTTCATGACAGCATTGCCGGCCAGCCAGGTCTCAAGCCCGTCTTCAAGGGCGGTCAGATCAAACAGCGGCGCGGGGTCTTGCAGCGGGTCCAGACCCCAGATCAGGGTGGCATAGTCAGTTGCGACAAAGCCCAAAGGATTAAGGCCCAATTCTTCCATACGTTTACTGAGCAGCAGCCCTAGCGTTTGTTGTCCATTGCGTCCTGCAAAGCCATAGACGACCGTTTGCTCGCGGCCGTCATGGGGAAAGCTCTCGATCAAAAGTCGGCCCGGTTTGGGCAGTTGACTGACGCTGCGTTGAAGCGCCAGCCATTGGGCTGTGTGGGCGGGCAACTCCGGCCAGTCCGGCTTTTGGAATATGTCGATGACGCGGGCACTGAGCTGGGTCGACGTGGCAAATTTGGTTCCCAGAAACGTGGCGACCTTGGGCTTTTTAGCGGCATTTCGGCTGACTTCCACGGTCATTTCGCGCAAGCCTTCATAGCGTACGATCTGCCCGCCGATGAGGAAGGTGTCACCAGGGGTAAGGGTGGCTGCAAAACCTTCTTCTATCTCGCCCAATGGTTTGCCACCGCGAGCCCGTTGCAGGCGCACCTTGAGCGTGTCTGTGTCCTGAATGGTGCCGATGTTCATTCGGATTTTCTGTGCGGCGCGGGGATCGCGCAGCTGCCATGTCCCGTCCGTGTTGCGGATCAGCCGTTGCCACTGGTCATAGGCGCGTAGCGCATAGCCGCCGGTAGCGCAGAAATCGAGACAGGCATCAAACTCGGACTGCGTGAGGTCTTTGTAGGCACCGACAGTGCGGATTTCATCGAAAAGGGCACCTGCATCGAAGGGGCCGGCACAGGCGGTTATCAAGATGTGTTGGCACAGAACATCGCGCGGACCGCGACCGCGTGGGTCACCATCGAGTGTGCCGTCGCGCACGGCGTCGAGCGCTGCGTGGCATTCCACCACTTCAAAACGGTTAGCCGGAACCAGCAAAGCTTTCGAGGGGGCGTTGTAGCGGTGATTTGCACGCCCTATCCGCTGCACCAGCCTTTTGACATTCTTGGGCGCGCCGATCTGGATAACCAGATCCACATCGCCCCAGTCGATGCCGAGATCGAGACTGCCGGTACAGACAATGGCACGCAGATCGCCCCGTACCATGGCAGCTTCGACTTTCTCGCGCTGTTGGCGGTCAAGGGACCCGTGGTGGATGCCGATGGGCAGCGCATCGTCATTGGCCAGCCAGAGGTTATGAAAGAAAATCTCGGCCTGCGCGCGTGTGTTGTGAAAGATCAGCGTTGTTTTGTGAGATCTGACCTCTTCGAGTACCGCCGGAATAGCATAGGCTGCGTTGCCACCCGACCAGGGCGGCGGCTCGCGGGTTGCCAGCATCGAGATATCAGGCGCCGGGCCGGGGTCTGCCAGCAATATGCGGCAGGGGTTGGGGTGGCGTGCCAGCATCTGTGCGATTGCGTCAGGATCTTCAACTGTGGCAGACAGCCCGACCCTGCACAGGCCCGGGCAGAGCCGTTCGAGCCGGCCAAGTGCCAGCATCAACTGATCGCCGCGCTTGGAGTCCGCCAATGCATGTATTTCGTCGATGACCACGCGCTGCAGCCCTTTGAACATGCGCGGGGCGTCTTCGTAGCTGGTCAGCAGAGCGAGGCTTTCGGGTGTTGTCAGCAGGATATGTGGGGGATCGGCGCGTTGACGTTTCTTGACTGTGGCGGAGGTGTCGCCGGTGCGGTCTTCGATACGGATGGGCAGCTTCATCTGCGTGACGGGTGTGGTGAGATTGCGTTTGATGTCTGCTGCAAGGGCTTTGAGCGGGGAGACATAAAGCGTGTGAAGGCCGGATCGGGGGGTGTCGGCCAGATCGACGAGCGTTGGCAGGAAACCGGCGAGGGTTTTCCCGCCGCCGGTTGGCGCGATTAAAAGCAGTGCGGGATCATTGCTGTGCCTGAGCATGTCCTGTTGGTGCGGATGCACGGACCAGCCTTTGGCGGCGAACCAGTCTGCGAAGCGGGGGGGCAGTTGCTGCATGACCAGCAGTGTAGCGCTGTTGTCTTTGGGGGCCAGCCCCCAAACCCCCGGGATACTTCCGGACCAAAGAATGCCTTTGCGCAAGTCGCGTCGGATTTGCGCAGAGGCTGATGTTATTTAACGATCTTTTCGTCTTTCACGAACATGTTTGCCCATGCGCGGTCGAGCAGGTCGGGGCGCATTTGATAGGGGATGCCTTCAAATTCGCAGATGGAGATCATCTGGTCGATCAGGAAGATCGGCTGGTAGTTGGCATAGACGTTTTCGATTTCCGGGTAGCGAACCTTGAGCAAATGAACCAGCGTCGCTTCGTCGAGGGGCATGCCGCGTTTCTTGGCGACCATGGCGAAGATTTTGAGGAAGTTTTCCTGGTTCGGGCCGTCAATCTTGATCTTGAAGAAGATCCGCCGCAAGGCCGCTTGGTCGAAGATTTCGTTAGGGTGGAAGTTGGTTGAGAAGATGACCAGCGTGTCGAAAGGTACTTCGAATTTCTCACCCGATTGCAGCGCAAGGATGTCCTTGCTTTCTTCGAGAGGCACGATCCAGCGGTTGACAAGTGCCTGTGGCGGTTCGGCCTGGCGGCCAAGGTCGTCGACGATGAAGATGCCGCCGGTGGATTTGAGCTGCAGCGGTGCCTGATAGGTGCGCGCTGTGGGGTTATAGACAAGGTCGAGCATGTCGAGGGACAACTCGCCGCCAGTGATGACGGTGGGTCGTTCGCATTTTACGTAGCGTTTATCGAAGCGTGTTTTGCGGCGCAGCGCGTTGGGGTCGTCTGCTTCTTCGGGGACGGCGGCGTGAACAATCGGATCATAGACCGTGATAACCTGACCTGCGTATTCGATTGCGCGTGGCACATAGACATTGTCGCCCAGAGCATCGCGAATGCCGTTGGAGATCGAGGATTTACCGTTTCCGGGGGGGCCGTACATAAGAATTGAACGACCTGCAGAGACGGCGGGGCCCAATTGGTCGAGCAGGCTGTCTGGCAGGACCAGATGGCCCATGGCGCCGGTGAGCTGGTCCCGGGTTACCTGAATGTTTCGGATGGACTGGCGCTTGACCTGTTCGCGGTACACGTCGAGGGGAACTGGCATCGGGCCGAAGTATTCGGATTGCGCGAGCGCGTCGAGGGCGCGTGCTTTGCCCTGTTCGGTCAGCTGATAGCCCATTTCGTTGCCGTTATTGGCATTTAGAGTACCTGTCGCTTCGACAAGCCTTTGAGTGCGCGCGAGATCAACCAGTTCCTGGGTCACGGGGATGGGCAGGCAGACCGCTTCGCTCAGCTCTGTGACCATGTCGACGTTCTTGCGGAACATGGTTTTGAGGACAATATCCCTCATCATCACGGTTGAGAGTTTCATGTCGGCCAGTGTCCGCGGTGCGGGTGGTGACATGACGTCTGCGGTTTGCATATTCATTGGTATGCCTCTGAGTTGCTCGGTCCATGGTATGCGCTCGGGCGCTTGGATCAGATACTAGAGAGCGACTGTGGCGTAATTCAGGCGCCATTAAGGGCGCCGAGGCACAGATAAAGGGCGAGGGTGGGGCCAAGTGCAAGCCCCATGGGAAAACGTTTTCCCTGTTTCCAGCTTTCCCAGTCGGGCGCAATCTCGCGCAGCTTTGTTGCGCGCACACTGCGGTGTGTCACCACGGCGGCTAGCAGCAGTGCGGCAAGAATGGATATCACCAGCGGTGCATCGGCGGGAGCGATGAAAGGTGCGGCGAAGGCGATGAATTTAGCGTCTCCCGCCCCCATTGCTCCTGCCGCATTCAGTGCAATGCCTGCCAGCAGCATGATCGCGAAATAGGCGAACCCCCATAGATAGACAGAGACGTCGGGCAGAGCGAAGGGCCCGATCAGAGCATAGACAGCCCCGAGTGCCAGGACCGCCTTGTTGGTGATCTTCATGTAAGCAAGATCTGTGTAGGCGACGTAAAGACAGATGGGCAGCACGAAAGGGGCGAACCACAGTGCCGCATAGGCGGAAACGGCCATATGTGCTTAGCCGCTACGCGTCAGTGCTTCCAGCGCGCGGATGGCCTCTTCGAAGTGTTGCGGATGGGTTTCGATCGCATCGCGCAGCAAGGTTTCGCCAGTTGCGATATCGCCCTGTTTGATCGCTGAAAGCGCCATTGTGTGCAACAGCTGCGCCCGCTCTGTCTGGTCCATCGGGATAACAGGCAAAGTATAGCGTTGCTGTGCCGCACGGGCCAGTACAAGGTTGTTTTTAGCCGTAAAAAGCGTGCTGTCCTGTTTGATTGATTCCCCGAAGAGCTGTTCGGCACCGGCATAGTCACCGCGTGTCAGCTTTGAGTATCCCCAGTTGTTGAAGACACCTGCAGAATTGGTCGTCAGACCCACAGCAATTTCGTAAAAGCTGTCGGATTTTTTCCATTCCTTATTCGCATCCGCAACCATGGCTTCGAGCCTGTAGCGGTCGAACGTCTCGTAGGTTGGCGGTACTTTGTCGAGAACCGTTTCAGCGGTTGCCCAATCGCCGCTGCGAATAAGAGCATCGGCATAGTTGATGCTGTCGCCTGCGCCGGCCTGAGGGTGTTCGGTGACGGACTTCCATGCGCCTGCCGCTTCGGTGAAACGTCGGGCACGGACATAGGAGGTGGCCAGTCCGCGGCGGAGGTCGATGCGCGACGGATCAGACTGCAGCGTGCGCTGGAAATAACTGATCGCTTCATTCGGGTCCGCGACTGTCAGCATAATGTCTGACAGGTTAGACTCATCGACAACATTTACGTCCTGAAAGGCGCGCTCGACTGTTTCGTCATCCGACGGGTCCTGTGAACAACCGGATACGAGGATAGCGCCTGCAACGCAGGCTGAAATAAGATAGGGGTGGCGCATATTGTGCGTCCTTTTACTGCTCTGGCCTGTCTTACGGTGTCGGACGGATCACAAACTCGCTGTTCCCGCGCCGCACCAGCTTATAGTCGGTTTGTTTTTCTTCTGATGTTGTAACAGAATTTTCAGATTTTGCGAGTGCTAAGCGCAAATTGTCGCGAATTGCGATGTTTTCGCCATTGCTGAGAGCGAATCCTCGTTTGAAATAGGCGACTGCCTCGCTGGGCTTGTCTTTTTCCATAAGCAAAACGCCCAGATTGTTGAAATCGACGGGCTCTGCGTCCTCCATTTCCACCGCACGGCGCAGAAGCTTTTCGGCCTCTCCCAGTCGACCCATGCCGAGGTTGGCTGTGCCCAGACCTGACAGGATTTCCGCATCCAGCGTGCCGCGTTCCAGCGCCGCGCGGTTGAATGACCTTATGGCCAGTTCGTATTCGCCCGCAGCGATTAGCCTGTGTCCCGTCTCCACGTTGGAGGCGCCTTCGCTGTTGGCCAAAGCGTCAAGGTCCACACCCGGTGCCATGACTTGTTCTTCAGGCGCGGAAAGGCCGCTTGTGTTTTCACAAGCGGCCAGACCGATTAGCGATGTTGCAAGTATGGTGAGCCGGATAGCCCGCCTGTGTGCTTGCATTATTGTCCCCCGACGCCCAGATCACCCAACTTCGTGATGCTATGTACCGATGGTCCCACCAGAATAATCAAAAGCGGTGGAACGGTTAGCATCATAGTGGCAAGCGTCATCTTGGTTGGCAACTTGTTTGCGGCCTCTTCGGCGCGCATTACGCGTTTATCACGCATTTCTCCGGCATAGACCCGCAGCGCCTCGGCAATCGAGGTACCAAACTGCGCGGACTGGTTGAGTACGGTGACGAATGAAGACACGTCTTGAACGCCGCAGCGTGTGCCGAAGTCGTTTAGAACGGTCGTTTTGTCTTTACCGGCCTTCATTTCATAGGCAACCACGTCAAATTCCTGCGCCAATGCCGGATAGGATGCATGCAGCTCTTTGCCGACGCGCACGATACATTGGTCAAGCGACTGACCGGCTTCCACGCAGACCAGCATCATATCAAGACTGTCCGGGAAGCCTGCGGTGATCTCTTCCTTGCGCGAGTCGACACGGCGTCGGACCCAGTAGCTGGGCAGGTAGTACCCAATGGCACCCGGAACGATCGTGTAGACCATCATCTTTTGGGTGCTGAAGCCTTCGCCACCGCCCAAAAGGTTCAGATAGACAAAGGCCAGTACAAGACCCGCGATGCCCAAGGCGAATTGCGCAAAGTGGAAAAAGCGCACCGCGTCCTGGCTTTGATAGCCCGCTTGCCGTAACTCAAGCTGCCGTTTGCTAAGCTCGGCTACGTCCTTCGGCTCAAGGAAGGACGCGAATTTCTCCAGTTTTTCGTTGCGCCCGCCCTGACGCAGCCGCTGTTCCGGTTTGCTTTCATCCGGCGCGTTGATCTGCTTTTTCAGCTTGGACATAGGGTCCTCTGGCTGCGAAAGCATCAGCGAGATTGTCAAAGCCACCATGATGACACCCAAGGTGCCCAGAACGATGATCGGACCAAGAGGTCCCAGATACTCGATGACCAAAGCGTTCAAATTGCTCAGCATTTCCATGACGGTAGCTCCTTAAACCTTGATGTCGGTCAGAACACGCATGACCAGCAGGTTGAGTGCGAGAAAGATACCGACAAGAAAACAAGCCGGGATGAAATAGGCGTGGTCGCGTACTTCGTCGTAGTAGTGCGGATCGGCAACGTTGATGACGATCAGTGCTACAATTGGGAAGGCAGACAGGAATTTACCTGACCATTTGGCCTCGGCCGTAATGGCTTTCACGCGGCGGAAGAGACGGAAGCGCGCCCGGATCACCTTTGCAAGGCCAGCGAGGATTTCCGCGAGGTTGCCGCCCGATGTCTGCTGGATGTTCACAGCAACGGCGAGAAAGCGCAAATCCTGCATGTCCAGACGTTCGGCCATTTCCTTGAGCGCATCTCCCACGTCACGCCCATAAGCGGACTCGTCTGCGATAATGCCCATCTCTGAGCCCAGTGGATCCTGAACCTCTTTCGATACGATCTGCACGGCAGACGAAAAGGGGTGTCCGACCCGCAAGGACCGCACCATAAGCTCTACCGCGTCGGGCAGCTGCTCTTCGATCATGGCGGTGCGCTTGTTGGCCTTGCTGGAGACCCAGAAGTAAACCGCGCCCACGCCAATACCTATGGACATCATGATCCGCACGGGCAGTGTAGACGCGGTGCTGACCGTCAGGCCCATGAAGGCTACAACGGCAAGCATGCCCATGATCATGATAAGCTGCTGTGGCGTAAACGCGATCGCAGCTTTTTGTGCTTTCTCACCCAACAGCGAATAGAGAGGGATCGACCGCGTTTTCATGTGCTGCTGCATTTCCTTGCGCAGCTTTTCCAGCACCTCTTCGCGGCCCGTGCCCTTGTCGAGCATCTCAAGCCGGCGGTTCACGCGGCTGTTCAGGCTGATGGATTTACCGAATGTCACCAGGTACAGCCCTTCGACCAGCACAAGGACGCCGAAGAAGATCAATCCGTAAATAATTGGTTCTGCGCTCATTTTCGGTGTTCCTTATTGTGCTGCGATGGGTTCGTAGATGGATGCGGGCAGA
Organism: uncultured Roseobacter sp.; assembly: GCA_947501635.1. Taxonomy (GTDB): domain Bacteria; phylum Pseudomonadota; class Alphaproteobacteria; order Rhodobacterales; family Rhodobacteraceae; genus Roseobacter. Next base: position 55,493 of record CANMWT010000008.1, on the reverse strand, counting down.
TCATAGCCCCACAGGCGGAACCGCTCGGCATAGGCTGAACGCACGCCGGTTGCGGTGAAGTGACCAATGATCTTGTTGTCCGGTGTCAGGCCAACGCGCTGGTAGCGGAAGATTTCCTGCATCGAGATGACTTCGCCTTCCATGCCGGTGATTTCGGTGATGGAAGTCATGCGGCGGGATCCGTCTTGCAGGCGCGACGCCTGCACGATCAGGTTCACAGCAGACGAGATCTGGCTGCGCACCGCCTTGAGCGGCATTTCGATACCGGCCATGGCAATCATGTTTTCCAGACGCGAGATACCGTCGCGGGCGGAGTTGGCGTGGATCGTGGTCATCGACCCGTCGTGGCCGGTGTTCATGGCCTGAAGCATGTCGATCACTTCCTCGCCGCGTGTCTCGCCGACGATGATGCGGTCAGGGCGCATCCGAAGGGCGTTTTTCAGACAGTCCCGCGGGGAAACCTCGCCTTTGCCTTCCACGTTCGGCGGGCGGCTTTCCATCCGGCCAACGTGTGTCTGTTGCAGCTGAAGTTCCGCCGTATCCTCGATTGTCAGGATCCGTTCAGAGTTGTCGATAAAGCTTGAAAGCGCGTTCAGCGTTGTTGTTTTACCTGAACCCGTACCGCCCGAGACGATCACGTTGAGGCGCGTCGCAACCGCCGCTTGCAGATAGGCCGCCATTTCTTCGGTAAACGCACCGAATTGCACCAGATCGTCGATGCCCAGTTTGTCCTTTTTGAACTTACGGATCGAGACGAGCGAGCCGTCAACCGCAACCGGTGGCACCATAGCGTTGAAACGCGACCCGTCCTTCAGGCGCGCATCCACATAGGGGTTAGATTCGTCGACGCGCCTGCCGACCGCGGACACGATCTTGTCGATGATACGCAGCAGATGCCGCTCATCTTTGAACGTGATGTCCGACAGTTCCAGATTACCATCGCGTTCCACGAAAATCTGTTGTGGGCCGTTGACGAGAATATCGTTAACCGTGTCGTCTTTCAGCAGGGTTTCCAGCGGACCCAGACCGGTGACTTCGTCGTAAAGCTCGGATGTCAGGGTTTGGCGGTCTTCGCGGTTCAGAACAATGCTTTGTGCCTGCAGGTGTTCGCTGGCGATCGCACTGATTTCCTGGCGCAGGTCCTGTTCTGTCGCATGTTCCAAGGCGGACAGGTTCAGGTTGTCGAGCAGGACACGGTGCAGATCAAGCTTGATCTCGCCCATGCGCTCTTTGCGCTTACGCTCTTTGTCAATTGGCGTGACCTGAGCGGGCGCAGCCGGGGCCGCTTTGCGCATCAGGGTTTTTGCAGGCACCTCTTGCGGAGTTTGTTTGGGTGCTACCTTGTCTGTAGGCGCATCCAGCGCAGCAGGCATCGCCGTTTTTTCTTTTTTGTACTTAGAGAACATGCACGTTTTCCTTCAGGGATCAGGCTGCTTTGATACTGTCGTCGCCAAGTTCCAGAATGGATTCTGCAAGCTTGGTGATTTCCCGACGCAACGGATTTTTGGATGCGGAGAGGGCGAGGGGGACACCGTGATCGGCGCCCTGAGTGATCGGTTTGCCGCCGTCCGGCATTTGCAAGTCGATTGAGATGCTCAGACTTTCCGCCATGCGTTTTATGCGGCTCTTGCCCGACAGGTCGGTGAACTTGGGCGCGCGGTTCATCACATAACGCAGCTTTTCCAGCGGCAGATCTTCGGATTGAAGGGCACGCTTGAAGCGGAGTGTGTTTTGCGCGCAGCGCATGTCCAGTTCGATTGTCGCAAAATAGACGTGGCTTGCGTTCAGGACGGCCTCGCTCCAGTTGACGAGCGTTGATGGCATATCGATCACGACGTAATCAAAATGGCGACGTGCCATGGTCAAAATCTTGGTCACGTCGTCAGAAGTGATCAGATCAAGCGGCAACATGTCTGCCGGTGCTGTCAGCACCTGCATCTTGTCTTCAAATGTCACCAGCGACTGGCCGAAGGTTTCATCGTCCATGCTGTCGGTATCCGTCAGCATGTCATAAACAACTTCGCGCCGTGGCAGGTCGAGATAAGTCGCAACCGAACCATATTGCAGATCGAGGTCAAGCAGGCACACGCTGGGCCCGTTTTCCTTCTGACTTGTCGCCAGTTCCCATGCGAGGTTCACGGCAAGGGTTGTGGCGCCCGTACCTCCTGCAAGACCGTGCACGACGATAACCGCGCCTTCTTTCTGGTTGCCGGATTGCAATTGCGGTGTGTCCGCGGCCGGCACGGCTTGTTCGGCAGCGCGCACGCGTTCAATCGCTTCGGCCAATTCATTTTCAGGAAGGGGGTAGGGGACAAACTCATCCGCACCCTGACGCAACAGCGAGTGCAGCGATGCTGGTGTGACGTCCTCCGCAATCAGAATTACCTTGATCTTCCGCGCTTTGGCCTGGCCGATGATTTCCCCCATTAGCACAAGGTTCTCTTCATCTGTTTCGTCTATCGCCAGGGCGATGAATTCCAACGCCTGCGCTTCGGGTTGTCCGAAGAAGGCCAAGGCTTCTGCAAAACCGAGATCACCCCAGTTTTCCCCGAGCGCGAGTTCCATGTCTTCGATCAGCAGATCGAAATTCTGCACGTCGCGGCTGACGGTGCATGCGACAATCAGTGAATTGTCCTGGTTTGGCATTGTGCTGCTCATTGCCTCTTAATCCTTCGTGTTTCTGAGCGTTACCGAAGAGTGAGGCAGTAATTTTGTGTCGCCCCGACACCCTCAGTGACGCCTACTACCGACCCTGCGGCCGGAAATACTTGTCCCATTGGATGGAAGGTCGCAGCGAAGTTGGGCGAGATTAGGGCTTAAACCGCCCAATTGTTGGGTTTCTAGACACAATGGCCGTTGCGATCAGAAATTGTGGGGTGGGTTTGTTTCGCAAAGAAAAAAGGCAGAGCCGGGGCTCTGCCTTTCTTCGAGGGTATTGGCAGGTCGGAGGTATTATTCGCCGTCTGCGTCTTCTACGCTGATCGCCTGTTCGGCGCTGGCGACATAGTCGCGATAGATAATCTGCGCGTATTTGCCATCCAGCTGACCGCTGCAGTGTACACGGTACACTTTGCGGGTTGGTGTGCTGACCGGATCGAGAACCACGACAGGGTCTCCGGCGACCGCACCTGCTTTGCCAATGGCGCCGTTTGTGCGGCATGTCTGTACCAGTTGGTTGTGCAAGGTTGCATTGCCGAATTCGCCACCGTCGATCTGGCCGCCTGCCTCTTTGAAGAAGGCGTTTCCGTATCCCTGTTCAGCGGAGCAGGCGGCGAGTGCTGCCATGCCGGTGAGCAGGATAACTGCGCGGGCTGATTTGTTAAGGTTGCTAGTCATTTTATCACTCCATCACGTAGCCATAGGAGCCGATGAAGTCCTGTTTGGCGACTTCGCCAGCAGCACCACTGGCATTCAGTGTTTTGACAGTGTGCCCGTTCAGGAACAGGTCCGCCTCGGACGGGGGTTTGATACGATCCGTTGGCAAGGCGAGTGCTTCACCGCGAGTCGGGCTGACCAGATGGGCAGTGATGATGATCACAAGCTCTGTCTGGTTGCGTGCATAGTCCGTCGAGCGGAAAAGCGCGCCCAGTATCGGCACGTCGCCGATCCATGGTACCTGAGAAACCGAATCGTTGAAGCTGTCTTCGAGAAGACCCGCAATTGCAAAGCTTTCCCCGTCGCGCATTTCAACCGTTGTGGCTGCTTCGCGGCGGATAAAGGCATCGACTGTAAAGCCACCATCGACGGTGATCCCGTTGGAGGGGTCGATTGTCGAAGTCGCGGCAGAAAGCTGCAGGTTAATCAGATCGCGGTCGACAACACGCGGTACGAAGTTCAGCTCGATACCGAAAGGTTTGTAGTCGATGCTGATACCGTCGTCACTTTGAACAGGGACGGGGTATTCACCACCCGCAAGGAAGTTCGCTTCCTGTCCGGAGAGTGCAACAAGGTTTGGTTCAGCCAGTGTTCTGACTGCGCCCTTTGTTTCCAGTGCTTCAAGCAGCAGCTGTACCTGGACAGAGCCAAGCCCGAAGTCAAAGAAAACAGCGCCTTGCGAGCTGTCGCCGGCAAGGTTGGGGACGCCGGCAATGCCGCGACCTACGCCTGCTTGGGCGTCTGTGCCGTTAATACGCAGTGAGCTTTGCAGCGACTTGGAGACACCGCGGCTCATTTCTGCGAAGCGTACTTTCAGCATTACCTGCTGAACGCCGCTGACTGACATCAGGTTGGACACCCGGTCTGGTGCATAACGTGCTGCCAGTTCCAGTGCCTTAGACAAACGCTGCGTGCTGGACACCTGTCCGGAGAGGACAATCCCATCGTTCGCAGTGCGTACCTGAATGTTTTCGCCTGGCAGGATCTGCTGCAGACGTTCTTTAAACTCGGTCAGATCCGGTGCCACGCGTACTTCCACGTTTGTGATGAGCTGTCCGGCTGCATCCAAAAGTGTCAGCGTCGTGATGCCGGGGATTTTACCCAACACATAGATGCTGCGATCCGAGAGAGAGGAGATATCAGCAATGCCAGGATTGGCGATGCTGAGTTCGGCGAAAGGAATTTCGCTTTCAACAACAACCGCGCGGTTCTGTGCAACAGACAGCGCGTCGTTTGTGTCGCGCGTTATAACGCGAAGTGTTTCAGCTTGAGCGGTCACTGGAGCCGTAAAGGCCAGTGGACTCACGCCGATCGTCAGCCCGAGTAGGGCTGCTTTCAGTATTCCATAATTTTTCATGTGACCTGCCCTTTTTGATCACGCCTCGGGAACGGGTCTACTGCCCGCATGTGGATGACTGTGCGCGGAAATCCAATTTTTTGCAATAATCAATGACTTCTGCGAGGCAGCTTATGTGGATAATTGGCAACACGCAGAAATAGCAAAAGGCGCAGCGGGGGACGCTGCGCCTTTTTAAGGGTTTGATTTTGCTTAGTTTGTGCAGGGGATTGGAATGACCACCAACTCGGCGCCACGGCGCGTTCTGATGGTGCAAACCTTTTCTTCGGGCGCTTTTGCCACCGGTGCGGCCTGCTTCAGTCCCAGCAATGAAACCTGATCCACTTTGATCTCGTCGATTTCAGTATCGTCGCCGGCACCCACAAGCGACAGGGAAAGTTTGCCGGTCGACTGGGCTTGGGCGAGCGCCGCAACCTGCTCGGGTTTGGCGGCGACCGTGACTGTTCTGGCAATGCGTGTGCCGTTCATCTGGTTGTCCGTCTGGTCAACGGCGATAAGCCGCACAGCCGTCTGGATCAGCTTGGTGACATCTTGTGCACCATCACCCACGGCGATTTGGCCTGTCCAATAAACATCAACTTTGTCGCCAGGGCGCAGGAAGCCAGACACGCCGCTTGCAACGTCCACGCGGATGGTAAAGGCGCGCATGCCTTTTTCAAGACGTGTGGTCAGGCCGATGTCCTCACCTGGCTCGGTGACTTTGACTGCAAGAACCGCTTCGTTCTCTTCCATGGCACGCACGATCAGACGCGGCTGGTCAGTATCCTCCGGAAACAGGGCTGCGAGGTCGCTGAACGTGCCGGCAGGGATCGCATCCTTGGGCCAGTTCACTGCGCGCACATCGTCGGGTTCAAGTACATCGCCATAGCTCAGCATGCGGGATGCTACGTAAACTGTCTGTGTCGGCACAATGGCACTTTGCATTTGTTTCGCGCGTGCCAGCTCGGTTTGGTATTGGCCGATGTAGTCTTTGGCCATGTACACGGCACCGCCAGCAAGCGCGACGCCCGCCAGAAGTACCAGTCCGAAAATTACTCGCATTTTGTCACCTCGTTGTTTGACTGTGCCCGGCCATCGGTATGGTAAGAGCTTCAATCGCTAATATTTTGCCTGATTGTGGCATTTTGTGGTTTGACTGATGGTATCTGCGCGGCGAACTGTCGGAATGTTTTCAGACAATTGTTTCCATGCTTTGGGGGGCTGGTGACAATTCAGGTGCGCGGCGCAGAGAAAATTCTTTTGTGACCGTCATATAAAATGACAAAGCCCGCTGGAGTCAGCGGGTTGGTCCTTTAGCCGCCGGTATTGGTCTGATCCGAGGGCGTGTTGTTTTCGGTACTGGCCGGGCTGCGGTTAACAAAGTCCTGAATGTTGCCTCGTGTCGATGGATCCTGGCGGTTCAGGTAGTCGGCGGTCTGGCCGCTCAAGGCGCCACTGCTGCCTCTGATCTCGGCGACGGATGCCGCGGCAAGGCCTACAACTGCGGCAGTCAACACGACCCAGTCAACGGTGACTGCACCATCTTCGTCCGCTGAAAATCGCTTCATAAACTTCAACATATCAAAACCCTTATGACTGGAACGTGGTCATGGATAAGTAAAAGGGGCCGCGCGAATTAATCGGAAAGCGGCCCCCCTTGAATGTCTGTCCGTTAAGCTGAACGGATATTAGTCAGAGATGTTCTCGAAGGCAGACAGGTCTTGCTGGTTCAGGTAGTCTGACGTGTTCGCTGTCAGGTTGTCTGCGCCATCGGAGATGGTGCTGTACGCTGCAACCGCGAGACCGACAACAGCAGCTGTCAGTACAACCCAGTCAACTGTAACGGCGCCGTCTTCGTCTTTACGAAAGTTTTTGATAAATTTCATCATGGTTTGTCCCTCCAAAGGATCACTTGATTTCACACTTACTAACCTTGCCGTACTCAGTGACCGTTTCTCTCTGGTGGTCTGTCCGACTTGGTATGCAGCTATATAGCCGTTTGATTGGGGCGCGAATTTGGCGACAAATGTGACTTTTGCAGTTTGCATAAAGAAAGTCGGAAAAAACTTTTTAGTATATTGATTTTAAACAAATAATTTTGGGTCTAGTGTTTACTGTTTGTTAAAGTGGAGGGAGAATGTGGCGAAATCGCCGTGATCCCGTCGCGGATTTTCTGGCCAGAAGGGCCCAAACCTGCGATATTGTTTACAAAATAGCAAAACAAGAACTCGAGCAGCACATATGAAAATGACGATCTCCGTGAGTCTCATGGCGGCGCTGGCGTTCAGTGCACCAGTTTTCTCAGAAACATCCAACACGTTCCCTGATTTCAGCGCAAAACGCGTGTCCGTCCCGAAAGCGGGCGAAAGGCGCAGCATCGTTCAGATCGACCCTGCAGAGCAGGCACGCCTGCTTGCTGCGTTGCCGAACGCCACTGCGCCGGACAGAGAACCGCGTGCCACGCCCGAGGTTTTTCCCGAAGGCGTGGACAAAGAGGATCTGGAAATTGGCGCCTACAGCTGGTTCTGGAACCAGATTTCTCCGTCTCTGAGGGCTTCGGGGCCGGGTCGGCTCTTTACGGCGCTGGATGTCTTGCAGGGTACAGGCGGTATTCCGCAGCCAAGATTGCAGCACTTGCAGGAAATAGCACGCAGCAACGGAGCGGATATTCTGCGCACAACCGTTGGCACGCGCGTCTCACCCGCATTGGTCCTCGCAATAATATCGGTGGAATCGGCAGGACAGACCGACGCTGTCAGTTCCGCGGGCGCGCAGGGCCTGATGCAGCTAATGCCTGCAACCGCAGCCCGCTTCGGCGTGGAAGATTCGATGTCGCCCCGTGAGAACATTCGCGGCGGCGTGCGATACCTTGACTGGCTCATGGAAGAGTTTGACGGAGACCCGATCGTTGTACTGGCCGGCTACAACGCGGGCGAGGGCTCTATTAAGAAGTATGACGGTGTTCCGCCCTATTCTGAGACACGAGACTATGTGCCCAAGGTGCTGGCGGCGTTTCAGGTGGCGCGCGGACTATGCCTGACCCCACCCGAGCTAGTTTCGGACGGCTGCGTGTTTGCTGGTCTTAATTGACGTTGAGAGCGTTGGCGCGCGCCTGCGGCCGTTAAACAATCGTCGCTTCGGTCGCGGCGCGCAGTTCGTCTTCGGTGACGCCTTCTGCTGTCTCCACAATCGCGAGACCACCTTCGACAACATCCAGCACACCAAGGTTGGTTATGATGCGGTCAACCACACCTTTGCCTGTCAGGGGCAGCGTGCATTCCTTAAGCAGTTTGCTGTCACCATGTTTCGACGTGTGGTCCATCACGACAACAACACGGCCCACACCGGCAACCAGATCCATCGCGCCGCCCATGCCCTTGACCAGTTTGCCCGGGATCATCCAGTTGGCCAGGTCACCATTCTCGGCAACTTCCATCGCGCCAAGGATCGCCATGGCGATCTTGCCGCCACGAATCATCCCGAAGGACTGCGAACTGTCGAAATACGCGGTCTGGGGCAATTCGGTGATGGTTTGCTTGCCCGCGTTGATAAGGTCGGCATCTTCTGTGCCTTCAACGGGGAAGGGACCCATGCCCAGCATCCCGTTTTCAGACTGCAGCGTGACTTCTATTCCCTCGGGAATATAGTTGCTGACCAACGTCGGAATGCCGATTCCTAGATTAACGTACCAGCCGTCTTCCAATTCCTGTGCGGCACGCGCGGCCATCTGGTTGCGATCCCAAGGCATAAAACTGTCCTATTCTTAATCAGTGACCGACGCGCCAGCGGGCACGTCTATTGTTACGAAGCTGCCCGCGGCACCGCGGCCCAGATGCAATGTGCCTTCAAGGCCTTCAATCAGGCCCGATATGATCCGCCCGCCGACGGTCGCGCGCGACGGCCATTCCATCGAGGATGGAATGCCAATGCCATCATCCGACACGATCAGGCGAAGCCCGCCCGCGCTCAACTGGGACATGCGCATCTCGACCAGCCCTGTGTCCATGCGGTGAAAGGCGTGCTGGAAGGCGTTCGTCAAAAGCTCTGATGCAACCAGACCAACCCGCGTGGCCACCTCAATCGGGACCTCCAATGGCTCGATTTGCATGTTCATGCGGACACCAGAGCGCCCTTCGACGTGGGCGATTGCGCTTGCAAGCCGCGAAATAAAGCTGCCCATCTGGATCGTATCCCGATTTGACTGCTGATCCGCGAGCTTCATCTCTTCATAGAGAAGCTGCAACGTTTCGATCCGCCGGCTGAGGGCGGCAAAGTCATCGGGCACCGAAGTCGCCGTCGTTTGCTGACGGATCATCGAGATGATCATCGACAGATCGGAGTGGACGCGGTTTTGCACTTCCATCAACTGTTCGTTGATCTTGTCTGCGCTTGGGTCACGTTCGCCATTGCGCAGCTCTTTTTGGATCCCGACGAAATATTGTGTCACGCCTTTTTCATCGACAATGGGCGACACGATCAGACGGTTCATGAAGGGCGCACCGCTGGCTTTATAGTTCAGAATGTCGACGGTGACGTTCTGTTCCACACCAATTGCGCTGCGCAGCACGTCCACGGTTGCCTTGTCGGTTTTATCGCCCTGAAGGAACCGGCAGTTGCGCCCGATAGAGGCGCTACGGGCATATCCGGTGGTGCGCGTGAACGCTTCGTTCACATAGACGATCGGGTTGTCTTCAAGGTTCGGATTGGTCAGAACCATCGACACTTTGGCACGCGCAAAGCCCTCGAAGTTGAGATCGTCAAACTGCGGCGCATCGGCTTCGCTGTCGTGTTTATGTTTAAGAGTGGTGTCAGCCATAAATGATTGCCCTAGGCGGCACGTGTTGTCCGCTGTTCGATACGCTTTTCATGTTCGCCTTGAATCAATCGATGCACGTAGATACCGGGCAGATGGATGCTGTCCGGATCAAGGCTGCCGGTCGGCACGATCTCTTCCACTTCCACGACGCAGATTTTGCCGCACATTGCAGCTGGCGGGTTGAAGTTGCGCGCAGTCTTGCGGAACACCAGATTGCCTGTCGCATCCGCTTTCCACGCTTTGACAATGGACAAATCTGCTACAATCCCGCGCTCGAGAATATAGGTCTCACCGTCAAAGTCTTTGTGTTCCTTACCATCGGCGATCACCGTGCCGACGCCGGTTTTGGTGTAAAAACCCGGGATGCCACAGCCACCTGCGCGCATCCGCTCGGCCAATGTGCCTTGCGGGTTGAACTCCAGTTCCAACTCACCTGACAGATACTGGCGCATAAACTCGGCGTTCTCGCCAACGTAGGAAGAGATCATCTTTTTGACCTGCCGGGTCTGCAGCAGAATGCCGATGCCAAAGTCATCGACCCCCGCGTTGTTGGAGGCAAATGTCAGGTCCTTGGTGCCTGCATCGCGGATTGCAGAAAGTAAAAGTTCTGGAATTCCGCACAAACCGAAACCCCCTGCGGCAATCAACATGCCGTCTTTCAACACCCCATCCAGCGCTTCAGACGCCGAACTATACACTTTCTTCATTTCGCTTCCTCACATCTGGTCGGCTAAACCAGAAGTCGCCGATCGTTTGCTTTCACCATTATGGTGGTAGCTTTGGCGCTTTTGTATTTCACAGGTCATGCTAGCACAAGATTATATCGCTAGGACAGGGTCCTAGAGAAAGATCATATCCATTTTCGCTGCAAAACATCTTGAGAGGACAGTCACGCCTTTTTGCTGGCTGCTGTTTTTTTCTTGGCGGCCGGCTTTTTGGCGGGTGTCTTGCGGCGCTTTTTGCCCTTCTGCGCGGCTTTCTCCTCGATCAGGGTCACGGCCGTGTCCAGCGTAAGCTCTTCCGGGTTGCTGTCTTTGGGCAGCGTCGCATTGATTTTATCCCACTTCACATAGGGCCCGTATTTGCCCTCCATGATGTTGACAGGCCCGCCTTCATGAGGGTGTTCACCCAATTCGCGCAGGGTTTTCGCGACGCCGCCACGACCCCCACGACTTGCAACTTTCTCAGCAAGCAGCTGTACCGCACGGTTCATCCCGACGGTGAAGACTTCGTCAATGCTTTCAAGGTTTGCGTTGGTCCCGCCGCGATCCGATGTGGAAGGCGCATGTTTGAGATAGGGGCCGTAGCGCCCGATATTCGACCAGACCGTCACGCCATCCTCGGGATGCGGGCCAATTTCGCGCGGAAGCGAGAGCAGTTTAAGTGCCTGCGGCAAATCGACTTCCTCAGGGGGCCATTCTTTGGGAATCGACTGTCGCGGCGGTTTTTTGTTGTCATCAGACACTTCACCACGCTGAACATAAGGTCCGAAGCGGCCCTTAAAGACGTAAATCTTGTCGCCCGCGTCTTCACCCAACAGCTTGCCCTCTGGCGGGATGCCGCTGTCGTCTTCCTGACCGGGGGGGCCAAAGGCGCGCGTGTAGCGGCATTCAGGGTAGTTTGAACAGCCGATGAAGGCGCCACCGGACCTCGCGGTGCGCATACTCAGGCGACCGGCCCCGCAGTTGGGGCACAAACGCGGATCGCTGCCGTCTTCGTTCGGCGGGAAAAGGTGCGGCTCAAGCACCTCGTTGATCTTTTCCAATACCTCGGTGATGCGCAAATCAGCCGTCTCGGCGATGGCGGCTGAAAAATCGCGCCAGAACCGGCCCAACACTTCCTTATAGTCTGCTTCACCCGCACTGACCGTATCAAGTTGATCTTCAAGATCGGCGGTAAAATCATAGCCTACGTATTTGCGGAAATAGTTCGACAAAAACGCCGTGACCAGCCGCCCTTTGTCTTCCGGGATCAGCCTATTTTTCTCTTTGCGGACATATTCGCGGTCCTGAATGGTGGTGACCACGGACGCATATGTCGATGGGCGCCCAATCCCAAGCTCTTCCATACGTTTGACAAGCGTGGCCTCGGTGTAGCGCGGGGGCGGTTGGGTAAAGTGCTGCTCCGGCGCGATGGTACGCTTTTCAAGCACATCCGATTGGTCGATCTGGGGCAGGCGTTTGTCGTCATCGTCCACTACGACATCGTCGCGTCCTTCTTCATAGACGCGCAGGAAACCGTCAAAAAGCATCACCTGACCTGTTGCGCGCAGCCCGACCTGCTCATCCGCGCTGCCGATATCGACCGTTGTCCGCTCAAGGCGTGCTGCTTCCATCTGGCAAGCGAGCGTCCGTTTCCAGATCAGATCGTAGAGTTTGCGTTGATCCGCGTCGGTCGTTTTCAGATCTTCCGCCTTGGTCATCATATCCGTTGGGCGCACGCATTCGTGGGCTTCTTGCGCATTTTTGGCTTTGTTTTTGTACATGCGTGGGCTTTTGGGCACGTATTGATCGCCATAGAGCGATTTAATCGCATCGCGCGCGGCGCTCACGGCCTCCGGGGCCATGTCGATACCGTCGGTACGCATATACGTAATGTATCCGGCTTCATACAGGCGTTGGGCCGTGCTCATGGTCTGGCGCGCGCCCATTCCGAATTTGCGGCTGGCTTCCTGCTGCAGCGTAGAGGTCATGAAAGGCGCAGAGGGGTTCCGCGTGGCTGGTTTGGCCTCAACGGACGTAACTTTCAGGTCTCGGCTGGTGATCGCCTGAACGGCCATCTCCGCCTGTGTCTGATTCTCGATATCAAAGCGTTCAAGCTTTTTGCCTGCCAGAACCGTGAGGCGGGCTTCGAATTCCTGTCCACGCGGTGTGGCCAGCAGCGCTTTGACAGACCAGTACTCGCGCGCCCGGAAGGCTTCGATTTCCATCTCGCGCTCCACGATCAGCCGCAGGGTGACCGATTGCACGCGGCCGGCCGACTTGGCCCCCGGCAGTTTGCGCCACAAGACGGGGCTGAGATTGAAGCCCACAAGATAGTCCAGCGCGCGCCGTGCCAAATAGGCTTCGACAAGGGGCATATCCACCTGACGGGGGTTTTGCATGGCCTCGGTAACGGCGGCTTTGGTGATGGCATTGAAGACCACACGGCTGACCGGTGTGTCCTTCTTGATCGATTTGCGCTTGGTGAGCGCTTCCTGCAAGTGCCAGCTGATTGCTTCGCCTTCGCGATCCGGGTCGGTCGCGAGGATCAGCGCGTTGTCTTCCTTGAGGGCATCCGCAATTGCTTTAACGTGTTTGCGGCTGTCGTTTGCCACTTCCCATTGCATCTCGAATGCGGCGTCCGGATCGACAGAGCCGTCTTTGGGCGGCAGGTCGCGCACGTGACCGTAAGAGGCCAGAACCGTATAATTGTCACCCAGATAGGAGTTGATTGTCTTTGCTTTTGCTGGGGACTCGACGACAACTACCGGCATAAATATTGGTACCTCTGAGCAATGATATCTTGTGTCTATGGCGGTGAGACAAATGGTGTGCAAGACCTTATTTTCAATGACGGTTGGTGAAGTCAACGGCCCAGGCTCTGTGCGGAGGCACGAAAGTTCTTTGCCTTGGTCCACCGGCTGAGCGCGAAGGTGAGCCCGTTAAATTGTGGCGTAAGTTGCTGAAAATATGATGTTAAATCTCGATTTGAGTCGCGTGTTGCGCTGCCGTGAGACGCTGTTGCTGCGCGGTAAAGCGCGTCACCTGCGCGACAGCATGCCGCCGGACTGCCGGGTGATCTTGCCGTCCATTTCCAGATCCAGCAGGGCGGGAGCCGCCTCGGAGGCGCAGACGGCCAGATCACGGATCAACTGATCCTCTGCCAAGGGTGCAGGGCTCAACCGGGCAATGATCCGTTCGTGCAACTTGGCCGTTTTGCGTAGATTTCGGGCGGCGTCGCTCTTCGGCTGTTTAGGCGGGACTGGCCGTTGGGGCGGTGTCTCGGGCAGATCGCACATGTCGGGTTGCCCGTGCAGCGGGGCCAGCGCGTCAATGACATCCTGTGCGTGGCGAACCAGTGGCGCCCCGTCCCGGATCAACTGGTTGCAGCCCGCGGCACGGGCGTCAAACGGGCTGCCGGGGATCGCAAAGACGTCGCGCCCCTGATCCAGCGCGTCGCGCGCGGTGATGAGGCTACCCGATTTCGCGGCCGCTTCCACCACCACCGTTGCACGGCACAGCCCCGATATGATGCGGTTGCGGGCAGGAAAGTGGCGCGCCATGGGCTGCAGCCCGATGGGTTGTTCCGAGAGGCGTAGGCCCTGATCGGCAATCGTATGGGCCAGTTGCACATTTTCTGCGGGGTACAGGATATCGATGCCGCCTGCCTGCACCGCAATCGTGCCGGTTGCCAGGGCCGCCTCATGCGCGGCCGCATCGACCCCCCGTGCAAGCCCTGAAACGATCACATACCCCGCCGCGCCGAGGTCGCGCGCGAGTTTGCGGGCCATCCGCGTGCCCAAAGACGATGCGTTGCGAGCGCCAACGAGGGCAATCATCTGGCGTTTAAGCAAATCTGTATTGCCCGTGACCCATAAAAATGGGGGCGCATCGTCAATTTTGTCCAGCAGTTCGGGGTAGGCGGGGGTGCCTTGCGCAACAAGGCGCGCGCCTGCCGCCCGCGCGGCATTGAGTTCGGCCTGTATCACAGCCTCAGGACAAACTTCGTAGTTATCAACGCCGGCGGCGCGCGCTACCTCGGGCAGCGCGGCCAGCGCGTTCTGCGCCGTGCCGTGTTCAGTCAGCAGTCGTTTATACGTCGCTATGCCAACCCGGCGAGAGCGCAACAGACGGAGCCGGGAAAACTGGTCGTCTTCCGAGGTGGGTGGGAGTGGGGGGTGAGTGGAAGAAGGATTTTGGTCCCTGTCAGTCATCCGTAGCTCCGTCCGTTGCAGAATCAGGTTTAGAGCTTGTTGGTTAACAACGGATGAATTATTTGCCTTCGCTTCGAGCTTGATTTGATCTTTTTCAGGAGGCGGATCCGCCCACCGTCAGGCCGCCGATCATAAGTGTCGGCTGGCCCACACCAACCGGTACCCACTGGCCCGCCTTGCCGCAGTTTCCCATCCCCGGGTCGAGTGCCATGTCGTTGCCGATGGCCCGGATCTGCTTGAGCGCTGTCGCACCATCCCCGATCAGCGTCGCCCCTTTGACAGGCGCGCCGACTTTGCCGTCTTTGACGCGGTAAGCTTCGGTGCAGGAAAAGACGAATTTGCCATTGGTGATATCGACCTGACCACCCCCAAAGCCGACGGCGTAGATCCCGTCTTTGAGGTCGGCCACGATGTCGCCCGGCTCCGTATCGCCGCCCAGCATATACGTGTTGGTCATGCGCGGCATTGGCGCATGGGCGTAGCTTTCGCGCCGGCCGTTACCTGTGGCCGCAACACCCATTAGCCGGGCGTTCTGGCGGTCTTGCATAAAGCCCACAAGGATGCCGTCCTCGATCAATGTGTTTTTTCCCGAAGGCGTGCCCTCGTCGTCCACGGTGATTGAGCCACGGCGGTCGGGGATTGTGCCGTCATCCAGTACCGTGACACCGGCGCTTGCGATCCGTTGCCCCATCAGCCCGGCAAATGCAGACGAGCCCTTGCGGTTGAAGTCTCCTTCAAGCCCATGCCCGATCGCCTCGTGAAGCAGGATACCCGGCCAGCCCGGGCCAAGTACCACATCCATAACGCCCGCGGGGGCAGGCTCCGCCTCCAGGTTGACACAGGCGATGCGCAGCGCCTCGCGCGCTTTTTGCTGCCAGTCTTCGGGCTCCAGCATGCCGTCAAGGCCGACGCGTCCGCCGCCGCCGGCCGAACCGGTTTCGCGCCGTCCGTTCTGTTCGACAATGACGGACACGTTGACGCGGGTCATCGGGCGGACATCGCGGACCGAATAGCCATCCGGTCGCAATATTTCGATTTCCTGCAGGCTGGCCGCAATAGAGGCGGACACCTGCACAACACGCGCATCCAGACCACGTGCAAAGGCGTCAATCGCCCGCAGGGTTTCGACCTTTACCGGAAAGGAAGCGCCTGCGATGGGGTCCGCGTCGGTGTATAGTCTGGTATTGGTGGCGGCGGGCGCATCGGCCCAGGTGCCGCCGCCCGCGCCAACCGCCAGTCGCGCTGTTTCAGCTGCCCGTTTCAGAGCGTTTTCGCTTATTTCAGTCGAATGCGCGTAACCTGAAACTTCTCCACGTACTGCACGCAACCCGAATCCCTCAGACGCGTCATAGCTTGCCGTTTTCAACCGGCCATCATCGAAAACCAGCGCCTCGGCGCGCCTGCGTTCCAGGAAAAGTTCGCCATCATCCGCGCCATCGGTGGCCATCTTCAAAATTCGCGCTGCGGTTTGCCGGTCCAAGGTGTCCTGAAACGGCGAAAAAGGGGCGTCGGTCATGTCAAGCTCCACTGGCTGCGATGATTCTGAAAAAAAGCGGCCTAATAACGCACGCTGAAGTCTTTATCTTGTTGTGAGAATATGATTGTAAGGACAGAGATTACAACGGTCGGGACGGTGCGCAAACCAATTCCCCGATCACAATGGGCAACATGATCCAACGATCAGCAATAGATCAGGACGGCAAATGACACGATTTTTCTCGCTCGCAGGCCTTGTGGCCGCACTTTCGACAACCGCGGCACAAGCTCAGGACGGACTTGAGGTCATCGGTAAGCCAGTAGACGGGGCAACAGGCTTCCAGCCAGCGGCGACCGAACTTGCTCGGGACCTGCAGTGGCTCGACGGCATGATCCTTGTGATCATCACGCTCATTACGCTTTTTGTCACCGGCCTGATGGTCTGGGTTGCGATCCGCTATAACCAAAAGCGCAACCCCAACCCGGCGAGCTTTACCCACCACACGCCGATTGAAATCGCTTGGACGGTGGTGCCAATCGTCATTCTGGTGTTCATTGGTGCGTTCTCGCTGCCTGTCCTGTTCAAGCAGCAGGAAATTCCCGAGGCCGACCTGACAATCAAGGTGACCGGATACCAGTGGTACTGGGGCTACGAATACGTGGATGAGGGGTTCGAGTTTGACAGCTACATGCTGGGCTCGCCCGCGACGCTGAGCGAAGCTGACCGTCCCGGTGATGCAGATGTGACGCCATTTGTTCTGGATGAACATATGGAAGCCAAGCTGGTCGACGCCGGCTACAGCCGTGACGAATTCCTGCTGGCGACCGATACGTCTGTTGTCGTGCCTGTCGGCAAAACGGTGGTCATGCAGGTCACCGCGGCGGATGTCATCCACGCGTGGACCATCCCCGCCTTTGGCGTGAAGCAGGATGCCGTGCCGGGCCGACTGGCCGAGTTGTGGTTCAGCGCAGAGAAAGAAGGCATCTACTTTGGCCAGTGCTCCGAGCTGTGTGGCTTCTACCACGCATATATGCCGATCACTGTCAAAGTGGTCTCGGAAGAGGCATATGCGGAGTGGCTGGCAGAGGCCAAAGAGGAATATGCAGGTGTACCGCGCGCACGCGTCGTCGCATCCAATTAACCGATTTCACGGGGCGTGCCCTGCGGTGCGTCCTCAGTTCGACTTGGTTTCAGAGGCTTTCAGATGGCTGACATAGGCTACAGCGCAACATCCAAGGAACATGACGCGCAACTTGGCGACTACTTTGCGTTGCTTAAACCGCGGGTGATGTCACTTGTGGTGTTCACTGCGTTGGTGGGCCTGCTGGCCGCGCCTGTGACGGTACATCCTGTGATCGCATTCGCCTCGATCCTTTTCGTCGCCATCGGGGCAGGGGCCTCGGGTGCTTTGAACATGTGGTGGGACGCTGACATCGATGGCGTCATGCGCCGCACCTCCAAACGTCCGATCCCGTCAGGACGGGTCCAGCCGGGCGAAGCGCTGAACCTCGGCATGGGGTTGTCTTTCCTGTCGGTGATGATGCTTGCGGTGACAGCAAACCTGCTGGCCGCCGGTCTGCTGGCATTCACCATCTTTTTCTATGCCGTGATTTATTCGATGTGGCTCAAACGCTCCACGCCGCAGAATATCGTCATCGGGGGTGCCGCAGGCGCCTTTCCTCCTGTCATTGGCTGGGTGATTGCGACGGGCAGCTTTTCTGTCGAGGCGTGGCTGATGTTCGCGCTGATCTTCATGTGGACGCCGCCGCACTTCTGGGCGCTGGCGCTCTTTATGAAGTCGGATTACGACGATGCGGGCGTCCCGATGCTGACGGTTACGCATGGGCGCAAATCGACGCGTGTTCATATCATCGTCTATACGGTGCTGCTGGCGGTTTTGGCCGTTGGTACGGGCTTTACAGCGATCGGCGGGCCCTTGTACCTTACCACGGCCGTTGTATTGAACGCGCTGTTCCTGAAGGGGGCCTTGCACATCTGGCGCCGTGATGAACAGTCCGCCCTTGCCGACGACTATGCGGTCGAAAAGAAATTCTTCCGACTGTCGCTTTGGTACCTCTTTGCGCATTTCGGTGTTATCTTGGCTGAGGCTGCGCTGCGGCCTTTCGGTTTCGGAGGATGGTGATCCATGGCAATTCGCGCGGAACATGAAATCCACACGCGTCGCAAAGGGCGCAACGTTGGTGTCGGCCTGATGCTGGCGGCCTTTGTGGTGCTGGTTTTGGCCATTACCTTTGCCAAGGTGACCAGCGACGATTTTGAAGTTCCCAGCACATCGGAGCTTGTAAACTAATGGCACTTACAGGACCTGCAAAAACAGTGGCACAAACCGTCAGCGTCGTCATCTTCATGGGCGGTCTCGCCTGGGCGTCCGTCCCGCTTTACGACTGGTTCTGCCGCGTCACCGGCTTTGGCGGCGTGACAGGTGTGTCCGAAGTCGCCCCCGAAGACGTTCTGGACCAGACCATCACGATCCGCTTTGACGGCTCGCTGAACAATCGCATGCCGTGGGAATTCAAACCGGTCGTGCGCGAAATGGAAGTCCGCATCGGAGAGTCGGGCCTCGCCTTTTACGAAGCCTACAATCCGACAGACCGCCCCATAGCGGGATCGGCCAGCTATAACGTGACCCCCTATCAGGCGGGTGGCTTTTTCAACAAGATCCAGTGTTTCTGCTTTGAAGAGCAGGTTCTGCAGCCGGGCGAGCGGGTGCAGATGCCGGTGACCTTCTACGTGGATCCTGAAATCGTGGACGACCGTGACGGCAAGCATATCCATACGATTACGCTGTCATATACATTCTACGAAATCGACCTGCCCGAAGACACAGCCTCCGTGCAGAACAGTGACGCAAATTCAGACACAAGTCTGAACTGACCAATATAAGGTAAGGGACTAATCCATGGCGCATGAAAAGAACCATGACTATCACATTCTAAACCCCTCGATCTGGCCGCTGCTGGGTGCGCTGGGTGGTTTTGTTATGCTCTTCGGCGGTGTGCTGTGGATGCAGGGCATTACGCCGTGGATGTTCTGGATCGGCTTTGTGGGTGTGCTCTACGTGATGTTCGGCTGGTGGATGGAAGTCGTCCGCGAAAGCAGCATCGGCGATCACACGCCGGTGGTGCGGATCGGCTTGCGCTACGGTTTCATCCTTTTCATCATGTCCGAGGTCATGTTCTTTGCCGCGTGGTTCTGGAGCTTCTTCAAACACGCCATCTACCCGATGAGTGAATATGTCGGCACCGAGTATGTGCAGCCGGAAATCTACCACGTGGACGCTTTCCACCTGCCGCTTATCAATACACTGATCCTGCTGCTGTCAGGCTGTGCGGTGACTTGGGCGCACCACGCTCTGGTGCATGAGAACAACCGCAAGGACCTCATCTGGGGACTGGCGATCTCGATCATTCTGGGTGTGCTCTTTACGGCGCTGCAGGCTTACGAATACTCCTACCTGCTCTATAAAGGCTGGGAGTTCGGCGGCGACAAGTTCTTCTCCAACTTCTTTATGGCAACAGGCTTTCATGGCTTGCACGTTATCATCGGGACGATCTTCCTGGCCGTGTGCCTTGTGCGGGCCATGAAAGGGCATTTCACGCCCGAAAAGCACGTGGGCTTCGAGGCCGCAGCCTGGTACTGGCACTTTGTTGATGTGGTCTGGCTGTTCCTGTTCTTCGCCGTCTACATCTACGGTGTCGGGCAAATGCCGGGCGCGCACTAGGCGCAACAACCTTGCACTAAAACCAAAGCGCGCGTCTTTTCGCGCGCTTTTCCTTTGGAGAGTTTTCGGGTCATGGGACGGCTTGTATTTCTGGTGATTGTCGGGGTCGGCGGCGCGGCTCTGCTGATCAGTCTTGGCGTCTGGCAAACACAGCGGCTGGCCTGGAAAGAGGGCGTAATTGCAGACATCGACGCGCGTATCGCGGCACCGCCCGTGGCTTTGCCTGCGGTATTGGACCCTGAACGCGATGCCTATCTTCCGGTGGAAACCACTGGGGTTTTGGGGGCGGGCTTTCTTCAGGTTCTTGTGTCCAAAAAAGGGGCCGGGGCAGGCTACCGGATCATTCGGCCCATGATCCGTGACGCGGACCGTATCATGATTGATATGGGTTTTGTGGCCACTGGCGATGCATCGGACCTGAAGTTCGAAGAAGGCCCCCCGATCACCATTGTCGGCAATCTGCAGTGGCCACAGGAAACCGACAGCTTTACGCCGGCACCCGATCTGGAAAACAACATCTGGTTTGCACGGGATGTGGACGCGATGGCCCGCGCGCTTGGCACAAGGCCGGTATTGCTCGTCCGACGCGAAGCGCCGCAATTGGGCGGTCCTTTGTCGCCCATGCCCGTCGACACCAGCGCAATTCCAAACGATCACTTGCAATATGCGATCACTTGGTTCTCTTTGGCGGCCATCTGGTCGGCCATGACCTTCTTTTTCCTTCGTCGCGGACATGCGGCCAACAAAAGCTGAAACGATATGCGTTACATTTCTACCCGCGGCACAGCTCCTGTTCTGAACTTCGAAGAGGCGATGCTCAGCGGTCTTGCCCGCGATGGCGGTCTTTACGTACCCGAAACGATCCCGCAGTTGAGCGCAGAGGAGATCGCGGGCATGGAGGGCCAGAGCTATGAAGAGATCGCCTACCGTGTGATGCGCCCCTTTGTCGGTGACGTGTTCACTGATGCGGAATTCCGCGGGATCATTGACCGCGCCTATGCCGGTTTCGGTCACGCCGCGCGGGCCCCGCTCAAGCAGCTGGATCAGGGGCACTTCCTGCTTGAGCTGTTCCACGGCCCGACACTGGCGTTCAAGGACTTTGCGATGCAGCTGATCGGCCAGATGTTCCAGACCGCCCTGGGCCGCAAGGGGGAACGCGTGACCATCGTTGGCGCGACCAGCGGGGATACCGGGTCTGCCGCCATCGAGGCGTTTCGTGGTCTTGAAAATGTGGATGTGTTCATCCTCTTCCCGCACGGCCGCATTTCCGAAGTGCAGCGCCGCCAGATGACGACACCGCAGGAAAGCAACGTTCATGCTTTGGCGATGGATGGAGATTTCGATGCATGTCAGGCGCGTCTGAAGGACATGTTCAACGATTTCGACTTCCGCGACGGGGTGCGGCTTGCCGGGGTGAACTCGATCAACTGGGGGCGGGTGCTGGCACAGGTGGTCTACTACTTCTCTTCGGCCGTGGCACTGGGCGCGCCCCATCGCAAAATCAGCTTTACCGTGCCCACGGGAAACTTCGGCGACATCTTCGCCGGATACATCGCCAAACGGATGGGTCTGCCCGTGGACCGTCTTGTGGTTGCGACAAACCAGAACGACATCCTGCACCGCTGCCTGAGCGGGCAGGGGTATCACAAAGGCAAGACCATTCCTTCGATCAGCCCTTCGATGGATATTCAGATCAGCTCCAACTTTGAACGGGCGCTGTTTGACGCCTATGACCGCGAAGCCCCTGCAATTGTTCAGCTAATGGATGAGCTGAAGGAAGGAGGCTTTGACGTGAGCCAGGGTGCGATGCAGGTTCTGCAGCAGCACTACGCGTCAGGTCGTGCGTCGGAAGAGGAAACCGCCGATACGATCGCAGCGACGCTGAAATCGGCGTCAGAGCTTTTGTGTCCACATTCGGCGATTGGCGTGAAAGTGGCCGAAAAGCAACGGGTGGCCGGCACACCGATGGTGACGCTGGCCACAGCGCATCCCGCCAAGTTTCCCGCAGCGGTGGAAGAGGCTTCAGGCGTCCACCCGCCCTTGCCTGCCCGTATGGCTGACCTGTATGAAAGAGAGGAACGGGTGACCCGTGTGCCAAACGATCTGGCCGCACTGAAAGAGCATATAAAAGGGCAGTTGACCGCGTGACACTGAAACAGCACCGCCTCTCGAACGGCTTTCGCATCGTGACAGAACATATGCCGGGGCTTGCGTCTGCTGCCATTGGCGTTTGGGTGACGGCCGGCGCACGCCATGAAACGCCGGCGCAGAACGGTATTGCGCATTTTCTCGAACATATGGCGTTCAAAGGAACCAAACGCAGGACCGCGCTGCAGATTGCCGAAAGTATTGAGGACGTGGGCGGTTACATCAACGCCTATACCAGTCGGGAAGTGACCGCTTACTACGCGCGCGTGCTGCAGAATGACGTGCCGCTGGCGCTGGATGTGATCGCGGATATCCTGCTTAACCCAACGCTGGAGGATGCGGAGATCGAGGTCGAACGCGGCGTGATCCTGCAAGAGATCGGTCAGGCGCTGGATACGCCGGATGACGTGATCTTTGACTGGCTGCAGGAAGAAGCCTATCCCGACCATCCCATGGGCCGCACGATACTGGGCCCATCCGAGAGGGTGGCGGGTTTCGGACGCAGTGATCTTCAGACCTTCATCCAGCAGCACTATGGGCCCGAACAGATGATCCTGTCTGCAGCTGGCGCCGTGGATCACGAGGAGATTGTCAAGCTGGCCGAGACGCTGTTCGGCGCGATGGTGGCAAAACCTTTCTCGGAAGTCCATGAAGCACGTTTCACAGGCGGCGAGCGCCGGCAGGCCAAGGCGCTGGAGCAGGCGCATTTCGCGCTTGCGTTCGAAAGCCCGGGCTACCGCGATGCGGCAATTTACACGGCGCAGATTTACGCCTCTGCGCTTGGGGGCGGCATGTCGAGCCGGTTGTTTCAGGAAATCCGCGAGAACCGCGGACTGTGCTATTCGATCTTTGCGCAGGCCGGGGCCTATGCTGACACAGGCATGACGACGATTTACGCCGGCACCAGTGCCGAACAGCTTCCGCAGCTTGCCGAGATCACGATCGATGAAATGAAGCGCGTCGCAGAGGATATGTCGCCGGCGGAAGTGGCACGTGCGCGCGCGCAGATGAAGGCCGGTCTGCTGATGGGGCTGGAGAGCCCTTCCAATCGTGCTGAACGGCTGGCGCGGCTGATCCAGATCTGGGACCGCATTCCTCCGCTTGAGGAAACCGTCAGCCTGATCGATTCCGTGACCACCGGGGATGTCCGGGCTTTCGCGCAGGATATGGCGCAGGCGGCCCCGGCCGCGTTGGCGCTGTATGGACCGATCGACGGGGCACCTTCGCTGGCTGAGTTGCAAGAGCGTCGGGCCGCGTGATCCTGCGGGGGTTTAGGAAACTCAGGATCGAAACGGAGCGGATGACGCTGCGCCCGCCGATGCATTCGGATTTCCGCCCGTGGTCGCATTTGCGCGCGCAAAGCCGCGATTACCTGACACCGTGGGAGCCGGCCTGGGCCGACGATCATCTGAGCCGCAAGGCCTTCACCAACCGCGTATACTGGGCGCAGCGGTCGGTCTCCGGGGGGACGGCCATGCCGCTCTTTTTGATCCGACGGCAGGATGAGCAGCTGATAGGGGCGATCACGCTTGACAATATCCGGCGTGGTCCTGCGCAGGCGGGTACTTTGGGCTACTGGACCGGCGAGCCCTTCGCGCGGCAGGGCTATATGCGCGAGGCGATCCTTGCCGTCGTGCATCATGCTTTCACACGGCTTGATCTGAGCCGGATCGAAGCGGCCTGTTTGCCCGAGAATGGCGCATCGCGCGGTTTGCTGGAGACGTCGGGGTTCAAGTATGAGGGGGTGGCGCAGAGTTATCTGCAGATTGACGGGCGGTGGCGCACGCATGTGCTTTATGCGGCGTTGCGATCTGACCGGCGCGGTAAAACAACCGCCGCGTGACCGGAGAGGGGACCGGTGCGCTGGGTGTCCGCCTTTTTTCGGGCGAAAAAAGACGGAGCCTCCGGCGGGGATATTTTTCAGACCAAAGAAATCAGGTGCCCGGGAATTCAGAAGGCGGTACGCTTTTAGTGTCGTGAGAGGGCGTGCTGCTCTGGACATTTGGCGCGGCGTGCTAGGCTTTGGAGGACGGGAGGTATTCGAGATGACCAGACTTTTGATCGCCCTGTTTGTGGTATGGGGAGGGCTTGTGCAGGCGCAACCTGTGGAACGTACACCGAGCCATTGCGTGGCTTTGGCGCAGAACACACCGGGTCTGGAGTATGTCGTGCCCGCCAGTTTCGCGCCGGTGCCATTGGAGACATTGCGCATTCACTATATTGCACACGCCAGTTTTCTGATCCGCAGCCATGGCGGTTTGAATATGGTCACGGATTACACGGGGTTTACCGGAACACTGCCTTTTGTGCCTGATGTTGTGACCATGAACCACGCCCATGACACGCATTGGACGCCCAATCCGGACCCTGCGATTGCGCATGTACTACCGGGGTGGGGCTCTTTTGGTGAGGGGATCACCCATGAGCTTGATTTGGGGGAGGTTCTGATCCGCAATGTTTCGACAGACATAAGGTCAGCCTTTGCGGCAGTTGAGCCGAAGGGGAACTCGATTTTCGTCTTCGAGCTTGCGGGGCTTTGTGTCGGACATCTGGGACATTTGCATCATGAGCCTGATGCCGAGCAATATGCGGCTTTGGGGCGTCTGGATGTTGTCATGGCCCCTGTTGACGGGGGGTATACGCTGGATCTGGAGACGATGACGCGGGTTTTGAAACGGCTTCGGTCCTCGGTTGTGATCCCCATGCACTGGTTTTCCGGTTTCGCGCTGGACGCGTTTTTGCAGGGGATGTCCGATGAATTCGCCGTTGTAGAGGTTGGGGGTCCTGCGTTGGAAATGTCGCTGGACAGGTTGCCTTCGCGTCCGACCATTATGGTCCTACGGCCCGCCTATCTGAACGTTGAGCGCTAGCGTGCGCGTGCTGCAGGCGCGCGACAGGATGAAAGTAAACGCATGACACTGAACTCTGTGGACGCCGCATTTGAGGCATTGCTTGCGGCACATCTGCCGGACGGGGTGCTGCGGGCGCCAGCGGCGCGCTATCTTGAGGAGCCGCGCGGGCGCTGGCATGGGCAGGCCGGGTTGGTTGCGGCGCCACGTGCGGTGGAGGAGGTTTCTACGATTGTGTCGCTTGCCGCGCAGGCGCGTGTCGCTGTGGTGCCCTATGGCGGGGGCACGGGGCTGGTCGCGGGCCAGGTCATGCCCGAAGGACCGGCGCCTTTGCTGTTGTCGCTGGAGCGCATGCGGAGCATCCGCGCGGTCTATCCTGAAGAAAACGTATTGATCTGCGAGGCGGGATGCATTCTGGCCGATGTCCAGCAGGCTGCGGCGGAAGTGGACCGGCTGTTTCCCTTGTCGCTTGCCGCGGAAGGCACGGCGACACTGGGGGGTAATCTTGCCACCAACGCGGGCGGCACCGGTGTGCTGCGATACGGGAATACGCGCGATTTATGTCTGGGCCTTGAAGCGGTGTTGCCGGATGGTCGTATCTGGCACGGGCTCAAGCGGTTGCGCAAAGACAATACCGGCTATGATTTGCGGCATTTGCTGATCGGCTCGGAGGGCACGCTGGGCGTTATCACGGCCGCGTCGCTCAAGCTCAGTTCGCGGCCTGCGCATATGGGAACAGCCATCTTTGTGGTGCGGTCACCGCGCGCGGCTCTGGCGCTGCTGGCGCTTGCGCGCAGCCATCTGGGTGAGATGGTCAGCGCTTTTGAGTTGATGGCCGGGCAGGGCCTTGCGTTTTTGCAGCAGACAGTGCCGGAGGTGCGTCAGCCGTTTGCCGAGGTGCCGGCGTGGTCTGTCCTGATCGAGGTTGGCCTGACCAGAGGGCTGGATCCGCAAGAGGTTCTGGCTGGCCTTTTTGAAGAGGCGGCGGAGCAAGGTCTGGTGGTTGATGGCGTCATTGCCCAGAGTGCGGCGCAGGCGGCTGACTTCTGGTCCGTGCGCGAGCATATCCCCGAGGCCAACCGGCGGATCGGATCGGTTTCCTCGCATGATATGTCGGTGCCGCTGGGCGTCTTGCCCGAGTTTATTGCCCGCGCGGATGACCTGATCGCGGGGATGGGCGATTTCCGGGTGAACTGTTTTGGTCATGTTGGCGATGGCAACCTGCATTACAATGTGTTCCCCGCCGCGGGGCATGGCGTGGCCGAGCATGCCGCGCGCCGGGGTGAGGTGCAGCGCGCCCTGCATGATCTTGTGGACGAGATGGGCGGGTCGGTCAGCGCGGAGCATGGCATCGGGCGGCTGAAGGTAGAGGATCTTGAACGCTACGGCGATCCGACGAAGCTGGCCGCCATGCGGGCGATCAAATCCGTCCTGGACCCGCATAGCATCATGAACCCCGGTGCTGTCCTGCGCGGTTGACGGGTTTATTCCCCGGGTCCTGTGGCGGTTTTGAGAAAGGCGATCAGATCATCGCGGTCATTCTGGGCGGTAATCCGTTGCATCGGCATCTTGGAGCCGGGGATAAAATGATCCGGGCCGATGTCGAAGAGTTGGTCGACCGTTTGTTCAGACCAGACCAGTTCGGAGTTTTGCAGGATCGGGGAGTAAGGGTATCCTTCGATCGCACCTGCGGGCCTGCCGAACAGATTGTAGAGCGTGGGGCCCGCGCGCCTTTCGCTGTCAGGGCCGAGTGTGTGGCAGATGGAACATTTGCGCTGGAACTGCCGCTCGCCGTTGGACATCTCTTCGGGGTTTTTGAGAAAGCTGCGTTTGGTGTCGGCCATGGCGTTTTCGGTGCTCAGCCGCGCGACGGGCCAGCTGTACATCGCATTGTCGAGCCCGCCGGCGTGGATATTGCGCCCATCCGGAGAGAAGGCAAGCGCCCAGATGGGGCCTGAAAGCGTCGCCTGAAAGTCGTCGGCGATGCGCCAGGCATCCGTGTCGATCATCATGATGTAGCCATGCGCGTCACCAATCGCGATGCGCGCTGCCTCGGCATTGAATGCCATGGCCAGAACCGGGCGCCGATCTGCTGTGTAGTCACCCATTTCCGCGCCGTCGGGCAGGCTGATAACACGGGTTCCGCCATCCACCGCGCCATAGGCCAGCCAGCTTTCGTCAGGGGCCACGACGATTGTATTTATGCCAAATCCATGTGCGACGAGACGCTGGATATAGGTACCGCTCGCGGCGTCCCACATGCGGATTGTGCCGTCACTCGAAGCCGTATAAAGGCGCGCTCCGTCTGGAGAAAAGGCCACGTCATTGACCGTGTTGTCGTGCCCTTCAAAGACCACCGGGGCGACATCCGGATCCAGTGACCAGATCTGCGCCGTGCGGTCCCAACTTGCTGCGGCCACCGCGCTGCCGTCCGGTGCTGCGGTGAGTTGCAGCACTTTGGCCTGATGCTGACCCAGCTGCCGTACCACGCCCGCGTCGCTGTCCCAGTATTGCACGGTATAGTCGTCACCGGCGGAAACGATGCGCCCGCGCCCCAGATAGGCCACGGCATTGACCGCGGCATCGTGGCGCTCCATCCATTCCGGTGTACCGCTGCGCCACAATCCGACCGAGTTGTCGAAACTGGCAGTTACGATTGATCCGTCGGGGCCTACGGCAATGCCTTTGATCGGGCCGCCGTGGCCTTTCAGCGTAAAGAAATCCTGTGCGGCAACTGCCGAAGCCCAGTGCAAGGCCATCGCGACAAAAAGCGCCAACAGCGAAAATGGGGAGGCCTGTGCCTTGCGGAAAACTTTGCGCGGTACCGAGATCAATCTTTCAACCCATAGTCGTGTAGAGCGTCAACGTGCTAGGCACTACCTCTGACTATCACACCCTCCGGCCTGCGTCTATTGCGCCGCTTTCGGATCAGTGGCCGTCGTAGGTGCACAGCGCGTTGACCTCCAAACCCATGGCCTCAAGCCGTTCGCGGCCGCCAAGGTCGGGCAGATCGACAATGAATGACGTTGAAATGATTTCCCCGCCCAACCGCTCGATCAGTTTGATACCAGCCTCTGCCGTGCCGCCGGTCGCCAGCAGATCGTCAACGACCAGCACGCGTTCGCCCGGCTCGATGGCGTCATGATGAATTTCCACAATCGCCTCGCCATACTCCAGCGTGTATTCCTCGCTCAGCGTTTTGCCGGGAAGTTTGCCCTTTTTGCGCACCGGAACGAACCCTTTGGACAGCTGATGCGCAATGGCACCGCCAAGGATAAAACCACGCGCCTCCAGCCCGACAACCTTGTCGATCTTCAGGCCTGCATAGGGGTGAAGCATCTGATCAATGGCCATGCGAAACCCGCGCGGGTCAGCGAAAAGCGTCGTGACATCGCGGAAAATGATGCCTTCTATCGGGAAGTCGACGATGTTGCGGATGTAGTCCTGAACAGTTTTCATGGTCTCTCTTTCGAAGTTATGTGGCGCGGCGCAGGGTCGCGGTCAGCACACCCATCCCCACAAGGGTGGCGCCACCGGCGCGGGTGATCCATGCCAGAATACCGGGGCGGCTTATGATGCGGCGCAAACGGTCTGCCAGCAGCGCGTAGGCAAGTGCATTGACAGCGGCCAGCGTCACGAAAGTTGCGATCAGGATCGCAAACTGCGGCATCAGCGGCGCGTCGGGCCGGATGAACTGGGGTACGAAAGCAATGAAAAAGGCAATGGATTTGGGGTTCAGCGCCGTGACTGCGGCGGTATGGCCGAACACACCGTTGGCGCTGACGTCGCGCGCCGGGGTGAGACCTTCGCGCGGCGCAGAGCGTATCAGCTTGATGCCAAGCCATATCAGATAGAGTGCACCCACCCATTTCAGAACGGTAAAAGCGGTGGCCGAGGCCAGCACGATGGCCCCCAGACCCAGCAGCGACGCGGTCATGGCGATAAAATCACCAAACGCCACGCCTGCCGCACTGGCCACGGCAACTGAACGCCCCTTTGACAAAGCATAGCTCAGCACCAACAGAACGGTTGGACCGGGGATCAGCAAAAGAGCGGTTGAAGCGGCCACGAAGGCAAGCCATAGATCCAAAGGCATCATATTCTCCTGTCACCTGGCGGGATAATGGCGTTGCAAGGCGAACAGATCCTGACCCTGCAACGTTTCGATTTCATTTGGCCCGTCTTCGGAAAAGATAGACTTGTCAACGTAGTAATCGCTTTTGATATCTGTCACGAGGCCCGTCGACTGCAGCAGTTCTTCAAGTGCGATTGAGTAAATCTCCTCAAAGGGAATATCGCTTGAAAACAGGATAAGAGCACGCGTCAGGCGGGTTTTTTCGTCCCACCAGACATGTACATAACCAGACGGTAAAGTAAGGCCCGCAATATCCGGATCGGGGGGGGAGCGCAAAACCTCGCCTTCGGTCTGGGCAACAAGATGCACCGCGATATCGGGCGTTTCGCGGGCCGGCACACGGGTGATCTGCACCACCGTGCCAGCCGCGTTGATCTGTGCAATCGCATGATCCAGCGCATCGTGTATCTTGCTGTGGCTCTGGTTGGGATACTGTGGTGACACTGACACGATCCGCAAGGTCAGGTGCGGCGCGTCTTTGTTGGACCAGCGCACGATGGGCTTTTTGCAACCCTGCCGCGGCTCTGCGGCGCAGGCGACAAGCCTGTAAAAGGCCTCATCCTCAAGCGCTTCATCCGGCACGGACACATAGTCTTGCGCGGCAAGCGCGCTGCCCAGACAACACAGAAAGGCCAGAACACCGAGCTTCAAAGGATGCGTCCCGCCACAGCATCCAACTTGGCCATCAGAACCGGATCACGCGCGTCGGGCTGTGTCAGAATGGCGTATTCAAGGGCGCGGTCGCAGCCGTGCGGGCAGGGCGCGCGCGCAGCGCCCAGCAGATCCGGCAGGCGGCGCACCAAGTCGCGGCCCTTGTCGGCGTTGCCCATCAATGTCCGGATGATCTCGGCCACATCCACCTCGCCATGGTCCGGGTGCCAGCTGTCATAGTCGGTAATCATGGCGACAGAGGCATAACACAGCTCTGCCTCACGGGCGAGTTTCGCTTCGGGCATATTGGTCATGCCGATCACATCCGCCCCCCAGCTTTCGCGGTACATTCTGGATTCCGCCAGCGTGGAAAACTGCGGCCCTTCCATGGCCAGATACGTACCGCCCTTGTGGACCTTGATGCCGGCCTCATGTGCCGCGGTCGCGCAGGCGTCCGACAGGCGCGGGCAGGTGGGATGAGCCACGCTCACATGGGCCACGCACCCGGTGCCAAAGAACGATTTCTCACGCGCAAAAGTGCGGTCAATGAATTGATCTACAATAACAAAATCCCCCGGCGCCATTTCCTCGCGAAACGAACCGCAGGCAGAGACAGCGATGACATCGGTGACCCCAAGCCGCTTGAGCGCGTCGATATTGGCGCGATAGGGCACGGTGGTTGGGCTGTGGACATGGCCGCGCCCATGACGTGGCAAAAAGGCCATGGGAACACCCTTCAGCACACCGGTCAGAATATCGTCCGACGGACGGCCCCAGGGTGTGTCCTGCGACACCCATTCAGCGGCTTCCAAACCGTCAATATCGTAGATGCCTGAGCCTCCGATCACCGCGATCATGGTTTGCGTCATCGTGCCCTTCCTTCTTTCATTCCGGAATACTCTGCCCGCACATCGCGGACTTGAAAAGGCACAAATCGCCGCGTTTGCTAAACACCCCGTGAAGCCGCCGCGCGCCGCCTGTTGCGGCCAGAAGCACTGTGCATAGCCGCTATTCACGGGGGATTAATTGAACCGGCGTATAAGGAGCGGGGTTTCCTTTTGCGCCAAATGGGTCTAGGACGCCGCAAAGGGCGCGCCGCGGGGCGCGCTTTGTTTTTTTACCCATACGGGACAGGTCTCATGGCATATACGTCGTTTCGCAGCTTTGCCAAAAATCTTGATGTCACCGATCTGCGCTGGATGCCCGACAACGGGTTCACGCCGGGCCGTCTGCGGATCGAGTTGTTGTCAGGTCTTACCGTGGCACTGGCGCTGGTGCCCGAAGCTGTTGCCTTTGCCTTTGTGGCCGGGGTTCACCCGCTGGTGGGGCTTTATGCTGCGTTTCTGGTGGGCTTGATTACGGCGCTGATCGGCGGGCGTCCGGGCATGATCTCCGGCGCTACGGGCGCGCTGGCGGTGGTCATGGTGGCACTGGTGGCCGAGCATGGCGTTGAGTATCTGTTCGCGACCGTTGTGTTGATGGGGCTGTTGCAGGTTTTTGCCGGCGTCATGCAATGGGGCAAGTTTATCCGGCTGGTGCCGCATCCCGTTATGCTGGGGTTCGTGAACGGCCTTGCGATCGTCATTTTCCTCGCCCAGATGAGCCAGTTCAAAGTGCCCGGAACGATGGAAAACACTGGTCACGGCATGGGCGGGGGCGAATGGCTCTCGGGGCAGCCGCTCTTTTTGATGCTGGCGCTGGTCGCCGCGACAATGGCCATCATCTGGGTCATGCCAAAAATCACACGCGTCGTTCCCGCACCGCTTGCGGGCATCGGGATCATTGCAGGCATTGTCATCTTCTTTGGTCTCGACGTGCCCCGCGTGGGCGATCTGGCGTCGATCGAGGGAGGTTTACCCAGTTTCCACATCCCCTTGGTGCCGCTTAACCTGGAAACGCTCGAGATTATTCTGCCCTACGCCATCATCCTCGCGGCGATCGGCCTGATCGAAAGCCTGCTGACGCTGAACCTGGTGGGCGATATGACCAACCAGCGCGGCGGTGCCTCGCAAGAATGTATCGCGCAGGGTGTGGCCAACACCGTCACGGGATTTTTCGGCGGCATGGGCGGTTGTGCGATGATCGGCCAGTCGATGATCAACGTGAAATCCGGCGGCCGCACGCGCGTTGCCGGGATTTCCGCAGCGGTTTTTTTGCTGCTCTTCATCCTCGTGGGCTCGTCCGTGATTGAACTGATCCCCCTGGCGGCGCTGGTCGGGGTGATGTTTATGGTCGTGATCGGCACATTCGCGTGGAATTCACTTATGATCCTGCGCAAGGTGCCGTTGACGGATGCCTTTGTGATCGTTCTGGTGACGGTCGTCACCGTGATGGAGGATTTGGCGGTTGCTGTGGTGGTCGGCGTGATAGTCAGCGCGCTGGCCTATGCCTGGAACAACGCTCGGCGGATACACGCCAAGACCTACAGAACGCCCGAAGGTGCGAAAGTCTATCAGGTGCAGGGGCCATTGTTTTTTGGATCCTCCGACGGTTTTGCGGAACTCTTCGATGTCGCGGGCGATCCGTCTGAAGTGATTGTGGATTTTGCCGACAGCCGCGTTGTCGATCAATCCGCCCTGCAGGCCATCGAAGCGATTGCCGGCAAATACGAGGCGCAGGGCAAACGCATCCAGCTGCGCCACCTCAGCCGCGACTGCCACCGCCTGCTGAATAAGGCCGGACACCTGATGGTCGATAGTGATGACGACCCTGACTACGAACTCGCGGTGAACTATCAGGTGCGCACCGGTGTGCTGGGCGGACACTGACGGCCGGTCGGCCGCTCTTGACCCTTTGCAAGGGTCAACACGCCCCGCCCGCCGGCCCGCGCGCGCCGCGCCTGGGTCTCAAGCCATGGCGCTTCAGTCGTCCGGGCGTGCCAGTTCGAATACTTCACGCACGCGGGTGTAATCGCGGTATCCCATACGGCTGAGCGGCGAGAAGGTGGTCACGTCAAACCGGCCGTCCACCAGCGCGTCATTGCGGATATGCACGCCAACGACCTCTCCGAAAACAACGAAATTATGCGCGCCTTCGATCTGGACAATCTGCGTCATCCGGCATTCCAGCGATGCAGGTGCCTGTGCCACGCGTGCGCAGTCGATCTGGGAACAGGGCGCCTGCAGCACGCCGGCATGCTCGAATTCGTCTATCTCGCGGGGCAGGCTCGCTGAAGTGGCGTTCATAACGTCGCGCATCGCATACTCGACGATGTTGACGCAAAACACGCCCGTTTCGCGAATATTGGCAACGGAATCCTTGGTGTCGTCGCGATCCTCCTTGGCGGCTGTCGACGCGAACATAACCTGTGGGGGCACGTAGGCCACGGCATTGAAAAACGAATAGGGGGCAAGGTTGTTCAGGCCGGTGCTGCCGCGCGTTGAAATCCACCCGATCGGCCTTGGGGTCACGATGGCATTGAAGGGGTTGTGCGGCAGACCATGGCCGTCTGCAGGGCGGTAAAACATATGCGTCTCCTGAAGGTTTGCAGCGCACATAGCGCATGTGTTAGGGCCAAACCACCTGAAACCGAAACCCAAGACTGGCAGCCCAAGCCTCGTGTACGCCCTCTCCGTAGAAACCGATCCTGACTTCTTCGAGGTCGAAGCGCTTTTTGACTTGTGCTTTGCGCCGGGGCGCGAGGCGTTGTCGTCCTACCGGCTGCGCGACGACGTGCCGTCGGTTGCCGCGCTCAACCATGTCGCGCGGGACGCCGAGGGCATCCTTGCCGGTGCAATACGCTACTGGCCGGTGCGCGTGGCCACCGCGCCGGCGCTGCTACTGGGGCCCGTGGCGGTGCACCCGACCCGTCAGGGCGAAGGTCTGGCAGCGATGTTGATACGCGAAACGCTGGCCATCGCGCGGCACGCCGGCTGGGAGCGTGTAATGCTTGTGGGGGATGCGCCCTACTATGGGAAATTCGGCTTTCGCCAGCTGCCCGATGTGACCATGCCGCCGCCCACCAATCCCGACCGCGTCCTTGGCCATGCGCTGACCGATGCCGCCTGGGATGGCGTCACCGGTGGCGTTACGCGTTGGCAGGCCGATTGAAATGTCGCCGTGGGTCCCCATCTACGCATAGGGAGGCCGCTATGGACCTGATTTCGACGACCGGACCGCTGGATGTAGATGCTCAGTTGGATGCGCTGGCCGCACGGTACCAACGTGCCGGTGGGTTGGGTATCGACTTGCTCAACCTCGTGGGCGGCAAAGCCGAGGGGCTGCTGGATCAGCTGCCGTCACAGGTGCGCGGGGGGCTCGAACAGGCGACGCAACGCGCGCTTGAGCAGGCCATGAAGGTTGCGCACGAAAGCCGCAATGTGGTGCCGGACCAAAAGGGCTGGCTGAACTCGGCAGTGGGTGCGGCGATGGGCGCGGTGGGCGGTATCGGCGGGCTGCCAACGGCGCTTGCGGAACTGCCTGTGACAACAACGCTGCTGTTGCGGGTTATTCAGGGCGTGGCCACGGAGCACGGCTTTGACCCCGCAGAAGAGGGCGTGCAGTTCGACTGCGTTCAGGTCTTTGCGTCTGCCGGCCCGCTCGAAGCGGACGACGGCGCGGATCTGGCGTTTATATCGGCGCGCGTCACGTTGACGGGTGCCGCGGTGCACGGCCTGATCGCGCGCGTCTCACCACGGCTTGCAACCGTGTTGGGCCAGAAGCTGGCCGCACAGACGGTGCCCGTGCTGGGTGCTGTTGCGGGTGCTGCGACCAACTATGCCTATACCAGCTACTATCAGGAGATGGCGCATGTACATTTCGGCCTTCGGCGTCTGGCGACTGAGGCGGATGTACCGGTCGAGACACTGGTCGATCGCCTCAGGCTGCGCGTTTCCAAACGCAGCCTTGCAAACTAGTGCGCCCTTTGGCAACCTACCAAATCTGGTGTTTACACGTGGTTAACCATGCTTAATTAGTGGTTAATTGACGACACAGGTTGGCAAATCAGCTGGAATAATGCATCCTTGCCGTATCGTTAAAGCAGGTTTTGACACCCTATGAGTTCGCATCAGCGAAATATGATCAAACAGCTCCCCATATCGCTGCCCAAAGGTGCCAAAACCGATGTGCGCACGCAGTTTGGCGCGCTCTGTTACCGCTTGCGCAAAAAGAAGGTTGAGGTTCTTTTGATTACCTCGCGCACCTCCAAGCGCTGGATCGTCCCGAAAGGCTGGCCGATGGACGGCAAGACGCCGGCGGAATGTGCGGCAATAGAGGCTTGGGAAGAAGCAGGCGTGTCGGGTGTGTCGGATGGCCGCTGCATTGGCATCTTTTCCTATAGCAAGGCGACCGATGATCTGGGCGAATTGCCCTGCGTTGCAATGGTCTTTGCGATCGAGGTGCAGTCGATGGCCGATACCTATCCCGAAGCAGCCGAACGCAAACGCCGCTGGATGTCGCGCAAAAAGGCGGCCAGGCTTGTCGATGAGCCTGAGTTGTCGCGCATCATACGCGACTTTGACCCGCGTGTTCTTGGCTAGAGGCGCTTGACGCCACCCGTGGCGCGCCCCATTTTCTAATCTGTAGGTCTCAAACGGAGTGCACAGGGTCTTATGATCCAATACGCGTTGAAATGTGAAAACGACCATGTCTTTGACAGCTGGTTTCAATCCGCCTCAGCTTTTGAGGCGTTGGAGAAATCCGGCCATCTAAGCTGTGTGGTCTGCGCGAGCAACAAGGTGAAGAAAGCGGTGATGGCGCCGCGTGTGGCGACCCACGATGGCGATACCACGCCCAAACCGTTGACAGATCCCACGACGGACAAGGAAAAAGCGCTTGCCGCCCTGCGCAAGCAAGTGGAGGAAAACGCGGACTACGTGGGTCCGCGCTTTGCTGAAGAGGCGCGTTCAATGTTTTTGGGCGCGACGCCAGAACGGGCGATCTACGGCGAAGCCAACGGTGCCGAGGCAAAAGCGCTCATCGAAGACGGCATTCCCGTGGCCCCGCTGCCCTTTGTGCCCAACCGAAAGGCAAACTAAACACATGACAGTACTTATTACCGGAACCAGCCGCGGGATTGGCGCGGGATTGGCCGACGCCTACCGCGCGCGCGGTGAAGATGTGATCGGCACCACGCGCAGCGGTGACTGGTCGCTTGATGTGACAGACCCTG
Organism: uncultured Roseobacter sp.; assembly: GCA_947501635.1. Lineage (GTDB taxonomy): Bacteria > Pseudomonadota > Alphaproteobacteria > Rhodobacterales > Rhodobacteraceae > Roseobacter. The sequence goes on along the minus strand of CANMWT010000008.1, from coordinate 19,937 downwards.
ACAGCCAGACCGCACTGAGCCTGCGCTTGCAGGGCCGCCCGATCGATCTGCTCGTCTGCAATGCGGGCGTGTACCTCGACAAGGGGCACAGTCTGGATGCCGGTTATGACAGCGCTTTGTGGGCGGACACTTTCGCCACAAACGTGACCGGCGTGTTCCTGACCATCAAATCGCTCCTGCCCAACCTGCAGGCGGCACAAAACGGCAAGATCGCAATCATTTCCTCGACCATGGCCTCCAGCGAGCGCGCGCCCGGCGGCAGCTATATCTACCGTGCGTCCAAAGCGGCGGTGCTGAACCTCGGCCGCAACCTTGCCGCAGACCTGCGGCCGCAGGGCGTTGCCGTGGGCATCTACCATCCCGGTTGGGTCATCACCGATATGGGCGGCGCGGCGGCTGACATCACCGTGGACGAAGCGGTGCAGGGGCTGGTCGCGCGTTTTGATGATTTGTCCATGGCGACAACCGGTGCCTTTGAAACATGGGACGGTCGGCCACACGCCTACTAAAACAGATCGTGCAGGACCGGAGAATTGGTCGCACCCCGCTTGTTTGTTGCAGCCATTGCGCGTAAACCCGCCGCGAACTCTGCAAGGGACAAACTATGCCTGTTCTGGTGATGAAATTCGGTGGCACATCTGTCGCCACCCTCGACCGTATCAGGCGCGTTGCCAAACGTGTCGGTGTCGAAGTGGCCAAAGGCTACGACGTGATTGTGATCGTGTCCGCGATGTCGGGTAAAACGAACGAACTCGTCGGCTGGGTCAACGAAACCTCGCCGCTCTATGATGCGCGCGAGTATGACGCCGTTGTGTCGTCAGGCGAGAATGTAACGGCGGGCCTGATGGCCCTGACCTTGCAGGAAATGGACGTGCCGGCGCGCAGCTGGCAGGGGTGGCAAGTGCCGGTATTGACCACAAGCGCGCATTCATCCGCGCGCATCGAAGACATCCCGACCGACAATATCAACGCAAAATTCGCCGAAGGCATGCGCGTGGCCGTTGTCGCGGGGTTTCAGGGCGTCAGCGCGGAAGGCCGGATAACGACGCTAGGGCGGGGCGGGTCGGACACCACCGCCGTTGCCTTTGCCGCCGCCTTCGACGCCGAACGTTGTGACATCTACACCGATGTGGACGGGGTCTATACCACCGATCCCCGGGTCAGTGAGAAAGCGCGCAAGCTTGACAAGATCGCCTTTGAAGAAATGCTTGAACTTGCCTCTCTGGGGGCCAAGGTCCTGCAAACCAGATCTGTCGAACTTGCGATGCGCTATAAGGTAAAGCTGAGAGTGCTCAGCAGTTTTGAGGAACAATCTGACACGGCGGGAACGCTGGTCTGCGATGAGGAAGAGATCATGGAAAGCAAAGTTGTTGCCGGTGTGGCCTTCAGCCGGGACGAGGCAAAAATGACACTGGTGAGCGTCGCCGACCGTCCGGGGATCGCTGCGCGTATTTTCACAGCGCTCAGCGATGCAGGTGTCAATGTGGATATGATCGTTCAGAACATCGCCGAAGAAGGCCGCACCGATATGACGTGGTCTTGCCCAACCATTGAGGTCCAGCGGGCACAAAAGGCGGTTGAGGAAGCCAAGGAAAACGGCACGATCAATTATCACGAAGTGATCGCCGATGTGGATGTTGCCAAGGTTTCCGTCGTCGGGATCGGTATGCGCAGCCATACGGGCGTCGCAGCCAAAATGTTTCAGGTGCTCAGCGCCGAAGGCATCAACATCAAGGTCATTACGACGTCAGAAATCAAGATTTCCGTGCTGATTGACCGGAAATACATGGAACTTGCCGTCCAAGCCCTGCATGATGCTTTCGAATTGGAGAAAGCGGCCTGACAGCACTTTGCGACAGGCTCGTATGGGAGGGATCTGCTGGTGTCTGATCGTCCGGAGAGTGAGTCGCGCAAGCTGCTGGGGCGGCTGCGCGATGCAATGGCCGGAAATGTCGCCGGTCAGGCCCGTCTGGACGAAATCACCTCTCTGATCGCGGGCAGCATGGGCTGTGAAGTGTGCTCCATCTATCTGTTTCGCGACGCCGAAACGCTTGAGCTTTGCGCCACAAAAGGGCTCAACAAGGAAGCGGTGCACCATACCCGTATGAAAATGGGAGAAGGCCTCGTGGGGCGCGTGGCCAAGCTGCGCGCGATGGTCAACACGCCTGACGCCCCGGCCGAGAAGGGCTTTCGCTACATGCCTGAGACGGGCGAGGAAATCTACTCCAGCTTTCTGGGCGTCCCGATCCAGCGTCTGGGCGAAGCGCTTGGGGTTCTTGTCGTGCAGTCCAAGGCCGCGCGCGAGTTTTCCGCCGACGAGGTCTACGCGCTGGAAGTCGTGGCAATGGTGTTGGCCGAGATGACCGAACTGGGCGCCTTTGTGGGCGAGGGGGCTGCGATGTCCGCCCGGCACTCTCAGCCGGTGATGTTTCGCGGCACGGTCGGTCAGGAAGGGGCGGCAGAGGGGCACGTCTGGCTGCACGAGCCGCGCGTTGTTGTCACCAACCCGATCGCGGATGATCCGCAAAAAGAGCTGGTGCGCCTCAGCGAAGCGGTTGAACAGCTGCGCGTTGGCGTGGACCGGATGCTGCAAATCGCGGGGCGGCAGGACAAAGAGCAGCTGCAGGTACTCGAAGCCTACCGGATGTTTGCCAATTCCAAGGGCTGGATGCGGCGGATGGAGGAAGACATCTCCAACGGTCTGTCTGCCGAAGCAGCTGTGGAAAAAGAGCAGTCAACAGCGCGCGCGCGTATGTCTCAGGTGACAGACAGCTATTTGCGTGAGCGGCTGAGCGATCTTGACGATCTGTCTAACCGGCTGCTGCGGATACTGACGGGGCAGGGATCTGACACAGGCGCCGAATTGCCTGCGGATCCAATACTGATTGCCCGCAATATCGGTCCGGCCGAGCTGTTGGAATACGGGCGCAGCCTCAAGGGGATCGTGCTCGAAGAAGGCTCCGTCGGCAGCCATGCCGCTGTGGTGGCGCGCGCGTTGGCGATCCCGCTTGTTGTGCATGCTTCCGGCGTCACGACAGAGGCGTTGAATGGCGATCATATCATGGTCGACGGGGAGCAGGGAATCGCGCATTTGCGGCCCGACGAGACGGTCGTTTCAGCCTTTCGCGACAAGATTGCGATGCTCGCCGCCGCCCAAGAGAGGTATGCCTCGATCCGTGATAAGCCTGCTGTCACGAAGAACAACCAGACCATCAGCCTGCAGATGAATGCCGGTCTTATGGCCGATCTGCCGTCCTTGCCAACGTCCGGCGCTGAGGGTGTCGGGCTGTTTCGCACCGAGCTGCAGTTTCTCGTGCGCAACCAGATGCCGCGGCGGTCCGAACTTGTGGCGTTATATGCGCGGGTGTTGGATGCGGCACAGGGCAAACGCGTTGTTTTCCGCACGCTTGATATCGGCTCTGACAAGGTGCTGCCGTACATGAAGCCCAATGACGAGCCGAACCCGGCGCTTGGCTGGCGCGCTATCCGCGTGGGGCTCGACAAGCCGGGTATCATGCGCATGCAACTGCAGGCGCTGATCCGGGCGGCCAACGGGCGGCCGCTGACCGTGATGTTTCCTTTTGTTGCGCAGATGGAAGAGTATACCGAGGCCCGTCGCCTCATGGACAAGACCCTTGCCGCCGAGGCCCGGCTGGGACATGTCCTGCCGGAAAAAATTGAGGTCGGCGCGATGCTCGAGACGCCCAGCCTTGCATTTGCGCCGGTCAAATTCTTTGAAGATGTCGATTTTCTGTCGATCGGCGGCAATGACCTGAAGCAGTTCTTTTTCGCGGCGGATCGCGAAAACGAGCGGGTCCGGCGCCGATATGATACGCTGAACGTCTCCTTTCTCAGTCTGGTTGAGCGTATTGTGGAGCGGTGTGAGCAAACGGGCACAGCAGTTTCTTTTTGCGGCGAAGACGCGGGCCGGCCGATCGAAGCCTTGTGTTTCGCCGCGATTGGTCTGCGCACCCTCTCCATGCGCCCGGCCTCCATCGGTCCGGTCAAGAGCTTGTTGCGGCGTTGCGATCTGGACGAGGTGCGCACGGTCATCGCGAATGCCCGGCATCGCGGCGAGATGTCGGTACGTCCCGCGATCATGGATTGGTTGCGCGAGCAGGGGTAAACCGGCTCAATCCTCCGCTTTTCCAGAGCTCGGGCTGTCACGCCGTCCGGTTTGCCAGATCGTTGAGGATTTCCATCGCGTCCTGCGCGCGGTCTTCGGGTACAAAAAGATGGTCGTGGAAATAGCCCGACACGGGGTTCACGCCCATGCCTTCCGCGGCCAGAGCGGTTGCAACTCTGGCAATGAACCCCACGGCTTCGAGGGAGGAATGCACCTGCAACGTGATCATCCTGCAGCGGAAAGTATAGGCAAGATCGGCCGCTTCTGCCTGCTGGAGCGGTGCAATCAGCGTCGTGCCTTCCGCTTCGCGAAAAATCATCTGTGGCGCAATGCCGGCCGGTATCTCGCCGTCCTCCAGTGTGGCGAAGACAAAGACACCCGGTGTCAAAGTGGCGGTCATATTCGCCAGAAGCGTCGTCAGACGGGTTTCTCCAGACATGGTGTTTTTCCTGTGTCCTTGCAGTTTGACGCAGGGTTGCAAAAGCCGACGGCGCACACAAGCCGCTTTCGGGATGGCGTGCGGTTCGCATCAGAATTCGCTCCAGCCGTCCAGGTCTTCCGCTCCGACCGCCACGCGGGGCGCCGCCGCGACGGTGGTGACGGCAGGCGCCTCGGGGGCTGCGGGCCTCAACTCCGGAGGGGCGGTTATGGTCCCTGAAACGGTGAACTGTGCGGTCGCGCTTTTGAGATCACCGGCCTTGGCGGCAAGCACGTGGCTAGACGCCGTCAGTTCTTCGAAAGCGGCGGCCTGTTTTTGTGTATTCCCGTCGACCTGCGCCATGGCAGAGGTGATCTCCTGTATGCCGGCGGCCTGTTCCGAAACGGCGCGGTTGACCTCATCGACGCTCTCTGAAATCCGCACGACACTGGCCGCGATCCCGTCCAGTGCGGTCTTTGCGTTGGCAACATTCGCCACGCCTTCCGTTACCGCGGCATCGCTCTCGCCCAGAACCTGCGAGATTTCTTTTGCGGCTTCTCCGGCGCGCTGAGCCAACAGGCGCACTTCAGACGCAACGACAGAGAACCCGCGCCCCGCGTCTCCCGCGCGGGCAGCCTCGACGCCGGCATTCAAAGCGAGAAGGTTGATTTGAAAGGCAATGTCGTTGATGACGTCGGTGACGCGGGTAATCTCTGCAGAACCTTCGGTGATGCGCACCATGGAAGCGGCGGCGTCGGCTGCCACCTGTTCGCTTTGCGCAGCGGTCTGTCTGGCGTCCTGCGCGTTGGCGCTTACATCGGCTATGTTGTTGTTTACCTGCGCGACGCTGGCGGAAAGCTCCTCCAGTGCGGCGGAGGTTTCCTGCATGGATGCAGCGTTTTGCTCTGCCTGCCGGGACAGTACATCCGCGGTTTGCCGCAACTCCAGTGATGAACCGTTCAACACGTCGCCGCTTTCGGAAATGTCGCCGATCAGGGCTGTCAGTGCTGCCAGCATGCCGTTCACATTGCTTTGCAGGTCTAGAAACGCGCCCTGAAAGCGACCTTCCATCTTTTGTGTCAGATCTCCCTCGGCCACTTTGGCAAGTACGCTGTTCGTGCGGCTGAGTCCGGTTTCGATTTCCTGCATGAAAGTATTCATATTTACCGCCAATGAGCCGAGCACAGCGTCATCGAAACTGTCTTCGATCCGGGTGCTGAAATCTCCCGCGGAAGCAGCGCTGACGACTTGACCGAAGGACGCACCCAACTGCTTTATCATCCGCTCGCGTTCCTGCTCGGCCTTTTTGTCGGCATTCTCCTTTTCCGCGGCAAGCGCGGCCTCGCGTTGCGCGGCGTCTTCACGTTCCTTGTTCAGGGCAACCATCTTGTCATTGGCTGCGGATTGCTCCTGAACCAGCTGTTCGATGTGCAACGCGTTTTGCCTGAACACTTCGGTCTGCCGTGCGAGTTCGCCAATCTCATCGGCGCGGTCCGTACAGGGCACATGGGTGTCAAGCGTGCCGTCGACCACTTTGTTGACGGCATGCGTCAGCCTTTGAACGGGGCGGGAAATGCCGCGGGAGAAAAAGACCGAAACCGCCAGCGCGCCGCAGAAAATGACCACCGACAAGACCACAATCTTGACCAACGCGCGGGTCAGTCCGGCGAATAACTCGGACGTGTCCTGTTGCACCACGGTGACCCAGCGGCTGCCCAGAAACTCCAGCGGTACCATATAGCCCATTACGCTGTCACCGTGATGGCCCATGCCTTCAAAGCGGCTCTCTTCACCGGCCAGCGCCACAGAGAGTTCGGAAAAACTCAAATGCTTGGCCAATGTATCCGTCTCCGGGGTGAGCGACGAGTCTGTACGCATGTATCCGTCGCTGCCGACCAAAAAACCGTCCGCGGTTTCGCCCAAGCCCTGCAGATCGCCCGCTGCCGCATCCAACTGCGTCACCGGCATTTGATAGGCCAGAACCCCCAGCCGCGTACCCTGGTCATTGAACACCGGTCTGGCAATGAAGGCGGCGGGCGCGTCATAACTGGGCCCGTAAGGCGCAAAATCGACGAACACCGATGGTGCACCAGGCGCCTGCGCGGCCGCACGCCTATAGGCCTCTGCCAGGCCCGAGTCTGACCAGGGCCCCGTTATCATATTGGTTGCAAAATCGTTTTCCTTAAACACGCTGTAGACCAGATTGCCTTCGGTATCGAAGAGAAAGACATCGTAATACCCCATCTCATCCTGCAGGGCATCGAATGTTGGATGGTAAATCGCGTGGATGAACCCATAGCTTGACCCTGTGTCCGCAGATACAAGTTTGTCCTTTTCGCCAAGGGCATGCGTGTTGTCCTCGATATAGACGCGGCGCAACACCTCTTCTGCGTTGTCCAGAGAATCATACCCGTCAGCCAAAGCGATCAGGGCGACAGAGGTGGCAGGCGCATCCGATTGCAGGCGAATGTCGCGGTCTATCCCGGTCAGCAAACTATGGATGCGCTTGCTGTTCATCAAGGCGATGCTTTGCAGCTTTTCCTGCGCGCTCTGTGCGATTATCCCACTGGTCAGAAAGGCATTTGCCGCCCCCATGGCCATGATTGTCAGCGCGACCAGAGCGCCAATCAGCAACGGCAGTTTCAGGCCAATTCTTGCGTTCGCCATACGGGCCATCATCATCGCTGTCTCACTTTTCCTGCTTGATCGATGCCGCAGGCCAAGCGCGCCACGGCAACAAACAGCTAGCAGGAAGAGATGGCCAGATCGTAAACGACCGATGCTTCACGCAGCGCGGGGCAAAAACCGTACAGGCTAAACCGAAACGGCGGCGTGCAGAACGTCGCGCTCTGTTCGTGCAGCGGGCTGATCCAGCTTGATCTGGCCCCGTTCCAGCACGACAAATTTGTCGCCCAGCTCAAAGGCAAAGTCAAAGAACTGCTCGACCAGCACAATCGCCATGTCGCCGCGTTCGCGCAGCAGTTTGATAACCTCACCGATCTGCTTGATGATATTGGGCTGAATGCCTTCGGTCGGCTCGTCCAGCAACAACAGACTGGGGCGCGTGATCAGCGCGCGCGCGATCGCAAGTTGCTGCTGCTGCCCGCCCGACAAATCGCCGCCGCGGCGCGACAGGAATTCCTTGAGAATGGGAAAGAGTTCAAAGACTTCATCGGGAATATGACGCTCCTGCTTGGGCAGACAGGCAAAACCGGTTTCAAGGTTTTCACGCACGGTGAGAAAGGGGAAAATCTCGCGCCCCTGCGGCACATAAGCGACCCCCCTCTGCGCCAGCATATGCGCATTTGCACGGTCGACCTCTTTGCCCTGCAGCCTGTAGCTGCCGCCGCTGCGCGGATGGGTGCCTGAAATAGCCTTCAGCAGGCTCGTCTTGCCGACACCGTTTGTCCCCATGACACAGGTGACCTCGCCGCGTTCCGCCGACATTGAAATCCCGTTCAGGATCTTGCTGCCGCCGTAATGCAGTGTCAGATTTTCGATCTCAAGAAGACTATCGCCCAAGATACACCTCAATCACTCTGTCGTCGTTGGTCACATGGTCAAGAGAGCCTTCCGCAAGCACAGACCCCTCGTGTAAGACCGTGACCTTGCAGTTGAGCCTGCGCACGAATTCCATGTCATGTTCCACCACGACAACAGCCCGCGTTTTGGCTGCCTCGACCAACAGCTCGGTGGTATGTTCCCGCTCTGCCGGTGTCATGCCGGCCGCGGGTTCATCCACCAGCAACAGCCGCGGATCCTGTGCCAGAAGCATGCCGATTTCCAGCCACTGCTTTTGCCCATGCGACAGCTCGCCGGATTTGCGCTGCAGCGCTGACGAAAGACCGATCCTCTCGGCCAGCTCTGCCACCTTATCGTGGTCCTCCCGCCCTGGGCGGAAACGCAACACCGCAAAGGGGCTGCGGTTTTTCTTCAGCGCCAGCATAAGGTTATCGGCAACCGTCTGGTCTTCGAACACGGTCGGCCGCTGGAACTTGCGCCCGATCCCCTCCTGCGCAATCCGGCTTTCGGACATGCTTAGCAAAGACACCGACCGCTCGCCCCAGATCACCTTGCCGCTGTCAGGTTTGGTCTTGCCGGTGATGATGTCCATAAAGGTCGTCTTGCCCGCTCCGTTGGGGCCGATGACCGCACGCATCTCCGCTTCGCCGATCTGAAAGGTCAGATTGTTGATCGCCTTGAACCCGTCAAACGACACAGAGACACCGGACACCTCCAGAAGTGTGCTCATCGGTCAGCCTCCTTCTCCTGCAGCGCGCCGGGTTCAGGGCCAAGATCGGCCCCGTGCCGGTCCGGACTGCGCCGTTCGATGATGACATCAATCAGCCCGCCCATACCGCGTGGCGCAAACAGCGTGACACAGACAAAGGACAGACCCAAGAGGATGGTCCACCAGTCCACCCATTGCACCGTGTAAAACCCAAGGTTCACATCAGGCGCTTGCCCGCCGGTAAACCATGTCGACAACAGCGATACAAAGGCCGCGCCGATGACCGCACCATAAAGCCGCCCACGTCCGCCGATGGCGACCCAGACCGCCAGATAAATCGATGCGATGGGCGCAATCTCGGCGGGGTTGATGATCCCGGCCTGCGGATAGTAAAGCGCCCCTGCAATGGCGGCCAGAACAGCCGAAAAGGTGAAGATGAAAAGCTTGTAGGCCTCCACGGAATATCCCAGAAACCGCACCCGCGCCTCATCGTCGCGAATGGCCCGGATGACCGACCCGAACTTGCCCGACACGACCCAGGCGCAGACAATATACCCAAGCCCCAGCGCCAGAGCAGAGGCCCAGAAAAACACGATGGAAATGGTCGCCTGCGGCACATCATCCATCCCGGGCAGGTTCTGCAGGCCGGACAGCCCGTTGTTGCCCCGCAGGCCGCTGTCGTTCTGAAACAGATACAAAGCCAGCGCCAGCGTCATCGCCTGCGTCAGAATCGACAGATAAACGCCCGTCACCCGGCTGCGGAACGCCAGCCATCCGAAAACCAGCGCGATCAGACCGGGCACCAGCACCACAGCCAGCAACTGCAAGGGCAGGGAATGGGCAAAAGTCCAGATCGGCGGAAACTCCGATGCCCCGACGACTCCGAAAATCTGCGTGGCAATACCGTCCGAAATCTCCTGCGCGGTGGGCGGCAAAGGTGCCGCAGCCAGGCTTTCGGTAACAATGATCTCGGTCCGGGCATACATCAGCCACATGCCGATCGCATAGCCGCCAATCCCGAAAAACGCCATATGGCCAAGGCTCAAAATCCCGCAATAGCCCCACACCAGATCCATGGCGAGTGCGACCAGACACAGACACAGGGTCTTGCCCAATGTCTTGACAAAAGAGGTCGAAACCACCCCGATCCCAAAGCCCTCCGCCAGCACGGTGACGGCCACGGTAAAGACGGCCAGCAAACCGATAAAAATCAAAACCGACGGATATCGCGCGACAAAAGGACGGCGTGGCGCTGGTAAAGCCGTATCAGCCATGGGCTGGCCTCCCTGTCATCTTGCCAAATAAACTCAAAAATCCCGCAGGCTGCCACCGGCACGCGGTGGCACAAGCGCGCACCTTGTCCATCATCACCCTCACGCCTCCGCCGCCCGGCCCTTGAGCGCGATGATCCCGCGCGGACGGAACTGAATGAACAGAATGATAAAGAGGATCATGTACGTCTGTGCCGCCAGCGTGTTGGAAGGGTTCATCCACTCGATGCCCTTCTGAAGGAACCCGACCATCGTCGCCCCCAGCAGCGTGCCCCAGATGTTGCCGACCCCGCCCACCACAACGGTCATAAAGCTCTGCACGATGTAATCGCTGCCCATCTCCGAGGTGACCTTGGCATAAAGCCCGATGGCCACACCGGCGATGCCCGCAATGCCCGACCCGAAACCAAAAGTCAGCATGTTGATCTTGTCAGGGTTGATGCCCATGGATGCCGCCATACGCGGGTTCTGCGTCACCGCGCGGACTTCAAGCCCCAGACGCGTGCGTTTCATCACAAACAGGAACAGTCCCAGAAACAACAGCGCCAGCACGAATATCGCAATGCGGATATAGCTGATCGATATGATATCATTGATGACCCATGACCCGTCCAGCCACCCGGGTGCCGTCAGCGGACGCGCTTGCGTGCCAAAGATGTTCTTGGCCAGCTGCTGCAGCGCAATCGACACCCCGAAGGTGGCCAGCAACGTCTCCAGCGGGCGATGATAAAGCCAGCGGATCACCAGCCGCTCCATCGCGACGCCCGCGCCGAATGTCACTGCAAAGGCCAGCGGGATCGCCAGCAAAATAGAGAGCGTGTAATCCGGCACAAATAACTGCACCACATAGCCCGTATAGGCTCCCATCATAATGAACTCGCCATGGGCCATGTTGATGACCCCCATGACCCCAAAGGTGATTGCCAGCCCGATCGCGGCCAGAAAGTAGATCGACGCCAGTGACAACCCGTCCAGCGCCAGATCTGCGGTCTGGCTCAGCGCCACACGGGTCTCGATATCGTCCAGCGCGATCTGTGCGGCCTGCGCAACCGACACAGGCGCACCGGTGAAAACCTCGTAAAACTGCACGGCCTGCAACGCTTCGGTGATGTCGGCATCACTGACCAGCGGATCGGCAAGCCCCGCCTCAACCAGCGCAGCATAAGCCCCCGTGCGGGCGTCATCTGTATCCAGTGTGGCAACCCGAATGCCCGCCACCGCGTCACCCTCGATGTTCTCGATCAGGGCCGCACGCAAGGCATCGCGGCTGATCTGCGGCCGGGCCAATCCCTTCTCCACAAGGATCGCATGGGCATCCTCGCGCGACAGCTGCTCTGATCCCGCCTCGATCACGCGCGCACCCTCAGGCACTTCGGCACCGGCATCAATCCGGGTCGCCACCAGCGGATTGAGCGCCGCACGCAGGTCGACGCCAAGATCGCCGGAAAAGCTTTCAATCGCCGTGATCCGCTCTGCGTCATCTTGCGCAAACCGGATCGTCAGCAAACGCTCCAGACGCAGCTTGCGCGCCTTGAGCGCCGCATCGGGCTCGTTTTCGATGGCCCCGCGCAGGGCCTCCAGATGCGACGGATCGGCATCGCGCTCGATTGAATTCACCGCCACCAGCCGCTCTTCAAGCGCCGGCGCGTTCAGCTGAAACTGCACCAGCGCGGCCGCGATCAGACCGCGAATACCCGAATTGGGCTTGAGTTGTTTGTAGGCCTTCTTGTCGGCGAGGCCGATCTCTGCGCCATCCGACACGTCAAACAGCATAAGCTGCCCGTCGTCCTGCTCTTGGGCAAACACAAACAGGCCGGTCTCGCGCTCAAACCACATCTCCTTGTCCTGCCAGCGCTGCAAAACCGTCTGCGCCTCTGGCAGCCCGCTCGCGCCAAGCGCGTCAATCGTGGGGCCGATCGTGCGGCGCGATGATTTGATAATGACTTCACCGTGGGCCTGCAGCACCTGCTGCACCGGGGCCGCCTGATCCTGCGCATGGGCGGGGGCCGGGATGGCCGCGCATATGAAAAGGCACGCCAGAACACGCAAAAGGTAAGTCATCATGAGGGGAAGGTCCCTGTGTCAGCAGCAGGTGAGGGACGCCCGAAAACAGATCGGACGCCCCGGTGTCATGTCAGAACAACTTAGTAGTTGGACTTGATCTGCACGCAGGAGCTGGTCTCGGTATTGTACATACCGCAGCCCAACTCGGCCCAGTCCGACTTCAGAACAGCCGATTCAGGCAGAAAATCCGTCCATGCATCACCCGGCACCTCTTCGGTCTGGCTGATGATGTCGAACTGGCCGTCGGCTTGAATCTCACCAATCAGAACCGGCTTGGCAAGGTGGTGGTTCGGCAGCATGACAGCCGTGCCGCCGGTCAGGTTCGGGAATTCCTGCCCGTACATGGCCTCGCGCACCGCATCCACATCAGTGGTGCCGGCCGCAGTTGCCGCGTTGATCCACATGTTAAAGCCGATGTAATGCGCTTCCATCGGGTCGTTTGTCACCCGATCTTCACCCATACGCGCTTTCCATGCTGCAACCCAGGCGTCATTTGCTTCGGATTCCGCAGACTGGAAATAGTTCCACGCGGCGAGGTGCCCGACAAGGTTGGATGTATCAAGGCCCGCAAGCTCTTCTTCACCGACCGAGAATGCAACAACAGGGATGTCATCGGCAGAGATGCCAGCCGCCGCCAGCTCTTTGTAAAAGCCCACGTTCGCGTCGCCGTTGATGGTCGAGATCACACCGACCTTCTTGCCGTCCGCGCCCAAGGCAACCACGTCCGCCACGATCTTGGACCAGTCAGAGTGGCCGAAGGGCGTGTAGTTCACAAAGATGTCCTCAGCCGCGATGCCTTTGTCCTGCAGATAGGCTTCGAGGATGTTGTTTGTCGTGCGCGGATAGACATAGTCGGTACCCAGCAGCGCGAATTTCTCTACACCAAGCTCTTCCAGAAAATAGTCTGTGGCCGGGATGGCTTGTTGGTTTGGCGCCGCACCCGTGTAAAACACGTTCTTTGAGCTTTCTTCCCCTTCATATTGCACAGGGTAGAACATCAGGCCATTCAGTTCTTCCAGAACGGGCAGGGCGGACTTGCGCGACACGGACGTCCAGGAGCCAAAGATCACGTCGACTTCCTGTACGGTCAGCAGTTCGCGCGCTTTTTCAGCAAAGAGCGGCCAGTCAGAGGCCGGATCGACCACCACGGCTTCGATCTCGCAGCCCAGCAGGCCACCTTTTTCATTTTGCTGGTCCACCAGCATTTCCATCGTATCCTTCAGCGTCGTTTCCGAGATCGCCATGGTTCCCGACAGCGAGTGCAAAACACCAACTTTGACCGGGCAGTCGGCCAGCGCGGGCAGAGCGCCGGCACATACAAGTGCGGTTGTCGCGGCAAGCAGTTTTCGTGACATCGTAATTCCTCTCTTACGATGCGTGGTGTGCTTGAGAAAAACGCAAGGCGTTCCCATATGCATCCCACGCATTTTATGCGGCGTGCGGTGGCGTCTGTGGATGCTAGGCCGGCACCATCGCACGTTTCTAAAATGAGACCGGTTGGCCCCCGCGCTTTTGGTAGCCTGATACTTTCCCAAGACTGGAGTCGTTTGGCGTCGCATGCGGCCGCTTTCAGGATTGGACGCACAATTTTTGGGCGAGCGATCGAATTCAGCCCGATTTTTAGGCGAATGACAAAGGGGCGGTTTTTCAGGTGCCCAGCAGTAGCCTTTCGCAGGCTGCAACATGTTTCTGAGCGACCGCGCGGGCGCGCGCGGCACGGGCGGCGTCAACACCGAAATCAGCCGTGGTCAACAAAGAGGCGTGGGCGATTTTGGTCTCGATCCTGTAGATCAGTACCGTTCGCATCTCTTCTTTGGGGACAACCGCATCAAGAAGGGTCTGAAAGCTTTCGCGCTGCGCCTCAAAATGCGCAGCCTCGTCCTGCGACAGCAGCCACGATCTTTCCATTTCCGCAGAAAGCCGGCCCGCACAGCCTGCAAAGACCTGCGGCAGATTGATTTCCGCCGTGACGGGGCCTGCCCACAAGACTGCCGCGATGGCGGCTGTTAATATTGTTTTAATTCCGCTCATATTTTCAGCATTGAGGGCAAATTTCTGCACGTCAAGCGGGCGTTTTGAAAACTTTTACAGGAATTGTAAGGGTGCAACGCCTTCTGAAACCGTTAAAATCCCTGAAATGGCGGCGGACGTGGCGCCGGACTCCGCCGTGGTTCGCTGCGCGGGCGACGCTGGTCATCCGTCGCAATATGGCCGGATCACAGCTGCTTCACACATCTGTCTCCGCCGCCGTCAACCACCACGTGTCGCGCGCGCTCGCGGCACCAGAGATTTGCCGCCAGCCGCGTTTCTCATGCCCGGGATTTATACCGAAAATTTTATTTAAATTATTTTTTTCAGACAGTTACCCATGGGTAACTGATGCATGTCAGAACCACTCCTCAAAGGTTCGGCGGCAAAAACCCGTCCGGGACTTGCAGGGCGTAGATTTGGCTGAAGACGCGCGCCGGAACCAAAACGATGAGTGCGGATTGGCAAAACTGGAAAACCCACTGCAAGAAACAGCTTTTGAAAAATGATCCGGCAGGTGTCTGTCGTATATCAGAGCGAGCGCCAATCAAAAAACATGCGCCCATACCAGCCAATCACCAACCTGGCAATCAGTCCGCGACGTAGGCATCCACTTCGATTTCGACCAGCCATTCAGGATTCACGAACCGCTCAATCGCCATGATTGTATCAACAGGGCGCGCTTCCTGGCAGTATTCCTTGCGGGCTTCGATGGCCTCTTTCCAGTTGTCGATGTCTGTCAGAATGACCCGCGTTCGGACAATGTCGTGCAAGCCCGATCCGGCGTTCTCAAGAGCAGTTTTAATGATCTCGAAGCACTGTCTGGTTTGCACACGCACGTTGCCAACACCCACCGTCTTGCCATCGCCGTCGACTGGCGCAGTGCCTCCAACGGCTATGAACGGGCCCACCCGTACCGCCCGGCTGAAGCCTACAATTTTCTCCATCGGGTTGCCGTTTGAAATCAATGTGCGCGTGTTCATCATGGGCTTGCTCCGTCTGATTGCCCTAAACACTGGCGCAAATTGACAGATAAAGCCCGAGAAATCGAACAAAGCGGAAGAGTTGCGCAGCCAGATTGTCGGCCAAAAACACATGTGTTTTAGATTTTATGTGGAGGCGAGTACCGGAATCGAACCGGTGTACACGGATTTGCAATCCGCACCCATTTATCTTTTGATTTCTGTATGCTAGTTTCTAGGTGCGTCCATAGTTGTCTTTAAAGTATTTTAGAAATCAGTATATTATCGGATATCGTTACTTGTTAGGTGCTAAAATCCGTCTGCACTTGTCTCAGTGTGTTTACTGTAATCCAACCTAAAATGTCCCCCATGTGTCCCCCATGTGTCCCCCAAATGGAAATCTTGAATGAAACGTGAACTAAACGATAGATATCTGCGCAGCCTTGAGGCGCCAAAAGAACAAAGACTAGAAGTATCAGATACGAAGTGCGCAGGTCTCAGGTTTCGATTGACGCCACAGGGAAGGGCAACATGGGTTTATGAGAAGCGAATAAAAGGCGGTCCCAAGCGTAAGTTTACTTTGGGGACGTGGCCGAAACCCGTCAGCTTGTCTGATGCTCGTGCTCTAGCTTGGGAGATACAAGCCGAAGCGGCACGGGGTTTTGACCGTGTTGAAGACAAAAAGCTGCAGCAAGAACGCAAAAAGGTTGAAGATGCAAAGATGCTGACGTGCAGGAGCGTATTGGATGCGTACTCAGAATTGCATCTAAGTACGTTGAGAACAGGCGAAGAGCGCCAACGTCAAATCACTCAATCTCTCGGTGGCCTCATTGACGTTCCAATCATCGAAGTGAAACGCAAAGATATTCAGGCTGCGATTGATCGTAAGGCGCAAAGTGGCGCGCGTCCTTATGCGAATAGGATCAGAGCGGCCTTGCTGGCTTTTTTTAACTGGGCATTTGTCAGAGGTTACATTGATGAGCCGATTGCAACGGGTATTGCCAAGGCGACGAAAGAAACAAGCCGAGACCGTGTTTTGTCAATTGATGAATGCAAGCAGGTCTACGACGCAACCTTTGAAATGGGCGATGTATGGGGGCCGTTTTTTCGTATTCTAATTTTGACAGGGCAGAGGAGGGGCGAGATAGCCAAGTTGCGCTGGCAAGAGATCCAACTGGAAAAGCAACTGATTGTTAAGCCAGGTAGCGAAACCAAGAACAAAAAGGCGCATCAAACACATTTATCAAGCGCAGCATTCGAAGAATTTCAGAGCCTTAAGGCTAAAGGTGCAAGGGGCGACTTTGTTTTTTCGTTTGATGGAAAAAATCCTGTCGCGAACCCTTCGCATGCTAAAGCGCGTTTGGATGGACTGTTGGGAGAAGATTTCGAAAAATGGCGTATTCACGATATTCGCACTGCTTTAGCTACTGCCTTGGCAGAAACTGGCCAGCCTGAGGGTATCGTTGATCGCATCTTAAACCATTCCGCCGTGGGATCAGCTCCGAGTGCGGTTGCTCGTGTCTACAACAAGGCTGAAATGTTGCCGCAACGTGCTGCCGCCTTGGATCGGTGGGCGGAGATGGTGACGGGTGAAGAAGTGACAGTCGTAGATTTCCCAAATGCTCTTGGTGCCGAGCAATGAGAAAAACCAAGGTAACGCGTGGCCGGAAATCCGAGGATGATAGGGTGTATCCGGAAACGACAGGGAACTTTGAGGTCAGTCCTGCAACGCTGTCCGAGATTTTGGATGAATGCGAACTGAACTTAAACCCGGATGCTCAAGAAACGCTTCTAGCGCAAATCAATTGGCGAATAACACATACCAGAAACCAACACCTGACGTGGGCAGAGGTAAAAGGGCCCGCAGTTGGGTTGATTGAACATGCAATTGGGCTTCGCAAAGCTATCCTCGAAATCTCTCAGTCAGGTGAAAGCCAAATGTCGCTGCCTCACGGCAGGCATTTGCTGGACGAGATAGACATCGACTTCAATTACCGCCGTTCTGGAGAAAAGACGCAATGGCACGATGTGGCCGAGTGGCTTAAATATGTTTCAGAGCAATTCGAGGCCCGGTTTGTTGACTTGGGCGGGCGGGCTGACCCGTACCGAGAATTCGCTAGAGAATGTCTGGCGACACTGCGAGATGCTGGGGCTGTATCAAATAACCAGAACCGCAAACTGACTGATTTGCTCGGTGCCCTGGAAGACAAGTTTCCGGGCTTGGGATTCCCGGCAAATACAGTTGCCAATGCGCGATACGACTATGTAAGAAACGCGCTCAGGTCAGCAAAATGACAGTGTTTTCAAGGCTGGTAAATTCTATGATTTTGACAACATAATTTACCAATCTTTGTTTTTAAAACAACGTGTTAGAAGATCCTCACCGGTCCACACGGAACCGCAGGATACCCCTGCAGTATGTGGAACGGATAGAGGAATACATGGCCAAGGATTACCCATTCCCACCGCGCCTTCTGAGCATACCACAGGCGTCCGCGCACTCTAATGAAAGCCGCTCGACGCTCTATGCGGAAATGAAGAAGGGCAACCTCAAATTCGTGAAAATGGGCGGTTCAACTCGTATCGAGTTCGATGAATTGAACCGCTACATCGACGCGAAAATCAACGCAGCCGGGTAAAGAAAACCCCCAACCGCAGCAAGACGGTCAGGGGCGAAATTTTCATTTCCTCACAGCTTTGAAAATACCGCATTCGGGCCGTCCGCACAACCTAAAAGGAAAAGCGGACCATGAGCAGAAACGACAAGAATACCATTATTAAAACACCACCGGCGCCCACATCAAAGAAGCGCCAGGAACGCCGCATTCGCTGGAAACACGGCCTAACCGAAGCACAGGCCCGCGTCATTGCGGGTCTGTATTATGGGGAGGTGAAGTAATGAACATCCAGACAATGCCTCAAAACCCTAATGCAATGTCGCTCTACGCTAAGCGCGCTCACAAAGCAGTGGCCCGCGCTATTGGATACGCCCTCACCCTTGGGGATGCATCTTCTTGGGATAAGTTGACCCTGCTTTTGATCTTGCGCTTGTCTGACGCGGAACGCGCGGCACTTGCGTATAGCTCTTTGCGCTCTCTCAGCGCCGAGCACGCCGCTCTTGTTGTGGAGGCTGCTATATGACCAAAGATGATTTTGAAAAATGGGTCGAAGGCGGCTGCCCAGCCGACGCGGAGCAAATGGACACCGAGCTGGCTGATCTGGCTAGCCTGGATCTTATTACATACGACCAGAAACGTGAGGGGTTCGCCAAAGCACACAACATCCGCGTCTCGACGCTGGATGCCGAGGTGCAGAAGAGGCGTCCGCGTAATCTTGTCGGTGACGGGGACACAGCTGCCTTTGAAGAGGTTGAGCTTTGGGGTGAGCCTGTCGATGGTGCCGAGTTGCTTGGAAAGCTGGTGAGAACGGTGGAGCGCTTTTGTATCCTGCCAGAACACGCGGCCCCCTTGATAGCTTCGTGGATCGTCCACGCCTGGGCACATGATGTGGCTGATATCAGTCCGGTGTTAGCCTTCACTTCCCCTGAGAAGCGCTGTGGCAAGTCAACGGCGATGGCCGTTGTCCATGCGCTGACACCAAGGGCCGAGATTGCTGCCAATCTTTCTTCAGCCGTCATGTTCCGGCTGATCGCGAAACACAAGCCAACCCTGCTGATTGATGAAGCGGACACGTTTCTGGAAGCCCGCGAAGAAATGCGCGGGATGATAAACGGCGGCCACAACAAGCAACTGGCCTTTGTCTGGCGCTGCGAGGGTGACGACTTCGAACCGAAGAAGTTCGATGTTTGGGCACCCAAAGCGGTCGCCATGATAGGCGAACTGCCCGACACCCTCGAAGACCGCGCGCTCGTAATACAGCTAAAACGCAAGGAGAGCGGCGAAACGGTGGAGCGCATGAGGGCGACCCGCGCAGATGAATTGTTGCCGCTGCGCCGGATGCTGGCGCGATGGGTGGCTGACAATGAAATATCACTGGCAAATGCCGATCCTGAAGTACCTGACCAGTTGAACGACCGCGCTCAGGATAATGCGCGCTGCCTTTGTGCCATTGCTGATGTGGCTGGTGGCGATTGGCCGGAGAGCATCCGATCCGCGCTTATTGGCATGGCAGCGATGCGCGCCGGAGAAGAGCGGAAGTCAAAAGGCGTGATGCTGCTGACGGACATAGGTGACATTCTCGAGCGTTGGAAAGGCGGGCGGATCAAAAGCGCTGATCTGGTGGCTGAACTTATCGCAATTGAGGATGGCCCTTGGGAGGTCTGGCGTGGCGGCGAACCAATCACCACCCGCATGGTGGCATCGCTTCTGAAGCCTTATGACGTTCGCCCTGATAGAGATGCGGGGTCACGCTTCTATGTTGTAGATAACCTGCGCGCCGCTGTTGCGAGGTACGTCTAAACATATCCTTCAGGGCACCCCTCAAAAAAAGCGTCATAAACGTCATACCCGTCACGGCAATTGGCAACTAGCGCCACAAGCGTCACAGAAAACATAATGATTTCAACGCCCCATGACGACAGTGACGCTTGTGACGCTTGTTTGCGCCCCCAAAGGAAGAAAGCGATAAGCGTCATTCTATGCGTCACCTAAGTGTCACTGGCACGGGCCACCGCAACAACCCGAACGACCGCTTGTCTCAAAACCGGACGCTGCGGAAAAATCGGTCTACTTCCGCTATGCGGACTAACCTACCGTTTGCCGTATAGCCGCTTATTTAGGCTTTTTAAATGAGCGTTCTGCGGACAGACCTACCATTCGCCGCATCCCGTGCACGTCGGCAAACAGCGGCGGCGTTGACAGCGCCACTTGGAACGGGC
>CANMWT010000007.1 GCA_947501635.1 uncultured Roseobacter sp. | reverse complement strand
AGAAACCATCGTGCCGATGGCATCCAGGCCGATCATGCACTAACATTCAAACTGGACCACTCAGGTGGGGCTGATCAAAATCACCCATAGCAAACTTTTCTCAAGTCTTTACTCTTTAGCTTAAGGGTACGAAATTGTTTGCAAACTGGCTTCACCCAAGTCTCACTTGAATCCGCTTCGGTCCACCACTGTTTCACAAAAAAATTTATTAAGTTTGGTCATGTCTGGCAGGATGAAATGCACCTGGGGCAGAGCTTGCCACCCTTGTATGGGGAAAAGAGTGAAAGTGACCACTTCCGAAGCGGTCGGGTTTCAGCCATTATCCGCACGAACGCAAAGTCGCGGCTGGATCGCGGCCCAGCCAAGAAAAATGCAGGCGCGGTGTCATGAATGGATTAGTGTTTTTCCGGTATCTTCAGAAGAGGCTCGGGCTCGGTATTATCCCTTTGGTGGTTGCAGCGCAGACTGTGGGGTCTGCGGCCTACGGCGAAAGCATGGCTGCGCCGTCCGTCGTGCGAGCGGAAAGCGAAGCACTGTTGTCAAGCCAGATTAGTGGGCGGATTGTGGCGCTGCCCTTCAAAGAAGGCGACGGTTTCCGCGCGGGTGAGGTTCTGGTTGATATCGACTGCGCGATCCTTGATTTCGAGGCGACAGCCGCGGCGGCTGAAAGCCTTGGCAAGGCTGCGGTGGCGCAATCACGCGAGGCCTTGTTTGCCCGCGGCGGTGGCAGCCAGTTGGACGTCCGTGCCGCACAGGCTGAAGCCACCGCTGCGGCCGCACGCGCCGATGCTGCCAAACAGCGCGTGCAGTACTGCCGGATTACTGCGCCCTATGACGGGCGGATTGTCGAAAAAACGGTGAATGTTCATGAACTTGTCGAGCCGGGTAAACCACTGTTGGCGATCGTGTCTACAGGCAAACCCGACCTTGAAATTATTGCTCCGGCGGAATGGTTGGCTTGGGTACGGCCCGGCGTTGCCGGGACGCTGACACTGGAGGCGACACGCAAGGTGTTGTCCGTGGAAGTGCGCGCCATCGCACCGGCCGTTGATCCGGTCAGCCGGACGGTTACCCTTTCAGCGATCTTGCTGGGCGAGGTTAACGGTGTTCTGCCCGGTATGTCGGGCATTGTGGCGTTGGAGCGGCCGCAGTGAATGCGCACAAAGATGAGTTGTCCGGTGGCAAACTGGCGCACAAGGGGCCGCCAAAACAGGCCGGAGCAGCGGATCAGCAAACAGACGGATTGTTGCGGCTGCTGCAACTAGAGGCGGACATTCGGCGGGTTGCTACGGACAAGGAACTGATCTTTCACAGTGTAAACGAAAGCCGTGGGGTGCTTGGTTTTCGGCAGGCCTTTGTGTTGCGCCGGCGCGCGCGCTGGCGTCTGGCTGCGGTATCCTCAACGAATGCTTTCGATCGCAATGCCCCACTGACGGTCGGAGTTCAGGAACTGGCAGGCCAATTTGAAAAAGAAGCTGACCTGCAAGGCCCGCGCGTTGTCAATCTGGCGTCAGTTGAGGCTCCCGCAGCGCTTCGGGACAATCCCTTTCCTCATGCTTTGTGGCTGCCGTTGCTGACCCGCGGGCGGCTGCAGTTTGCCGGGTTGCTGCTATTGCGTGAAACGCCATGGCCTGACGCCGTGATCCCTCTGGCACAGCGGGTGGCCGAGACTTACGCGCACGCATGGGAGGGGCTTGCGGGCCAATCCCTGGGGCGCAGATGGCGCATGCCACGACGTATCCTGGCTCCTGTTCTCGGGCTCTGTCTGCTGGCGGCAGGATTTGTGCAAGCGCCGCTTACGGTTCTGGCACCGGCAGAGGTAACGGGACGCGATCGTGCAAATGTTTCGGCCGCGCTGACCGGCGTGATTGAGGATGTTTTGGTCACGCCGAACACGCCGGTAACGGCAGGTACCGTATTGGCCCGCTTTGACGACACGGAGTTGCGCAACGCATTGGCTATAGCGGACCAGGAAACCGTGGTGGCCCGCGCGCAACTGGAAAAGCTGCAGAATGCGTCTTTCTCAGATCGATCCGCCGCGCGGGAGTTGAAAGTTGCCGAAGCGGAGCTGGCTCTTGCGGCCGCCGAAAGCAAGCTGGCGCGGGATCGCGTGTCGCGGGTCGAGATACGCGCGCCAAGGGACGGGCTGGTCGTTATTGACGACGTGCAGGCGCTGGTGGGCAAACCTGTCGCTATCGGTGAGCGTCTGATGGAGATCGTAAATCCGCAAGAGCTTGAATTCACAGTACGACTTCCTGTGGATGACAGTATTGTTCTTGAGCAGGGTGCGCGTGTCCGGGTCTTTCTCGACAGTAATCCGCTGGCACCCGTCGAAGCCACGCTGACACGCCGCGGCTATCGGGCCTCCGCGCAGGAAGACGGTGCGTTTGCCTTCCGTATGACCGCATCTGTTCCGGCTGACGCAATGGGTTCGACGCGATTGGGGGCGCAGGGTACGGCTCAGCTTTTTGGAGACCGGCATTCCCTCTTTTTCATTGCCTTTCGGCGGCCCATCAGCTGGGTGCGTCAGACGTTCGGGTTCTGATCCATGCGGCAGCTTGCCCCTGGCGATAGACGTCTGATGCCATTGCGGGATGATCTGGAGATCTCGACAGCTGCGCCATTTTTGAGCGGGGCGCCGGGGTGGGTGATCCACGATCCGGTGCGGCATCGGTTCTTCCAGATCGGTCAGTTCACGATGGAAGTTCTCTCGCGTTGGTCTGTTGGTACCGCTTCGGTCCTTAAAAGAAGGCTTTTGGATGAAAGAGCCATCGAGGTCGAGGAAGCGGACCTTGACGCGATCGAGCAGTTTCTGATGCAAAACCAGCTGCTGGAACGGGGCGAAAGAGGCACTGCCGCACGCTATGCCGAGGCAGGTGACCAAAACCTGATGCATACAGTCTGGCGTGGTTTGCAAAAGATGCTGTTTGTGCGCGTTCCGCTTGTCAGGCCAGAAAGGTTTTTGCGTGCCACTTGGCCTTTTGTGCGCCCCTTGTTTTCAAAGACCTTCGTCGTTGTGACTGTATGCCTTTTGCTGCTGGGCCTGTTTCTTGCCGGCCGCCAGTATGCCGAGATCGAAACCCACTTTCGTCAGGCATTCAACTGGGCGGGCGCTGGACTATTCGTGGTCGCCATCGCGTTTGTGAAAATGCTGCATGAGCTCGGGCATGCGTATCAGGCGGTGTCGCGGGGGATACGGGTTCCGGTAATGGGTGTCGCCTTCTTCGCCTTTTTGCCGCTGCTTTATACCGATGTTTCAGATGCATGGCGGCTGAAAAGCAGACGTGACCGGCTGATGGTCGATCTTGGCGGGATCTATGTTGAATTGGCGCTTGCCGTATACGCTACGCTTTTTTGGTGTTTTTTGCCGGATGGACCTGCGCGCACTGTGGCATTTGCAGTGGCAACATCCAGCTGGGTTTTGTCGTTGCTGGTGAACCTGAACCCCTTTATGCGCTTTGACGGGTATTTTCTGCTATCCGACGGCATGGGGGTGCATAACTTGCAACAGCGGTCGTTTGCCTTAGCGAAATGGGCCATGCGGCGCCGTCTGTTTGACCTTGAAGATCAAGTCCCCGAGCGGCTTGATGCAGGACTTCGGAAAACTTTGATATGGTATGCTTTCGGTGTCTGGACCTATCGCTTTTTTCTGTTTCTGACGATCGCGCTACTGGTCTATGCGATGTTTTTCAAACTGGCTGGACTCGTCTTGCTTGCGGTTTCGGTGGGTGCATTCATCATAAAGCCAATAGTGGCCGAGATTGCCTTTTGGGTTCGTGCGCGCCACAGGAGACGTACTGCGCGCAGAAGCCTCGTTTCAGCGACAGTTTTTGTCATTGTGCTGGCGCTGTTTTTCTGGCCTTGGCCGACGCGATTTCAAAGTCCTGCGCTGCTTGAAGATGCCCGGCAATATTTGGTCTTCCCGCCAGATCCCGCACGTTTGGACGCGGTGTATGTGCAGGAAGGCCAGACGGTCTCCAAAGGCGACAGGCTGTTCTTGTTTGCAGATCCTGACCTGCCTGTGCGTGTCGCGCAGTCGCAAACTAGGATCGACATGTTTGAACGCCGCTTGCTGAGCGCCGCTGGCGATGCTGTCGAGCGGGCGGAGAGCCAGGTGATCGAACGGATATTGCAAGAGGAACGGGAAAGCCTGCGTGCGGCGCGTGAACGGGCACAACGCCTCGAAGTTGTGGCGCCGTCCGATGGTCTTGTCCGCGATCTGCTGCCTGGCTTGACGGAAGGCGCCTGGTATCCGCGTGACCAGTTGTTGGCTCGGGTCGTGCAACCGGGCGCGTTGAGCGTGCGTGGATACATCCATGAGGCGGATCGTGACAGTTTCGATCCCGGGTCAGATGCGCGGTTCATTCCTGACGACCCGTCGATACCGGTGCTCACGCTCAATGGCCTTTCATTTTCCGACTACGCGATTGATCGGTTGCAGGAGGGCTATTTGGCGCAGCCGAACGGCGGACTGATTGCGACTGCGACAGCAGACCCCACCAACACGATCGTCGCGGGTGTATGGTATCCGCTGACGGCATTTCCCGAAGCTTCTGGTGTCTCGGCATGGCGCGGGGACGATCGTGCGAAAAGGGGCGTTGTAAGCTTGCGGCGAAAACCGCAATCCATGGCTTATCGCATCTGGAAGCGGATCGCCCGTGTCTTGATCCGTGAGTTTGAGTTTTGAGGCGGAAATCCGCAAGGCCCATACAATTAGTTGTCGACAAATGGGTTGCTTACAATATGGTGTAGCCGCATGACGGGGCTTCTCCGTTGCACCTTGCGCGTAGCGTTCGCAAATATGACGAAAACCGAGCTAAAATTCCCCTGTCTGCATGTGTCAGAAACAGTAGGGTCGCGCTAGCAAATGTCGGCTTGTAGCCGCCGTTACCTGCGTGTCGTGCACAGGTGGTCCGGCGCGCAAATTGGTATCTGTGGTCCGGTGCGCCTGGGTGGCCTGTGCGCAAACTATAATGAAACAGACAAGCAGTCGCAGGCCATATGAACAAACACAATACGCCGCAGTCCGCCACGAGTTCCGCCGGTGAACGCTGTGCCATACAGTCCGAAACGCTGGCGCTTGAAGAGCGGATCATGTTCGACGGTGCTGCAGCGGCGGAAGTTGCAGATGCGGCTGTTGATTTATCTGTGGCATCAGACCCGTCTGCCGGACAGGGAACTGACGCAACCGAAGAACTTGTGTCGGCCGCTGGCAATATACCTCAGACCGCGCGCAACGAGATTTACTTTGTCGACGCCTCCGTTCCGGACGCTGACGTATTGTTTGGGCAGATACCACAAAGCGCTGAAGTTGTGCTTTTGAACGCCGACACAGATGGCGTTGCACAGATGGCCTCTGTGCTGGAAGGGCGTTCGGATGTGTCTGCCATTCACATTCTGGCGCACGGGCAAGAGGGTCAGCTGATGCTTGGTGGCACTGTTCTGACTGCCGAGACAATCTCGGGTGTTCATGCACAGGCGCTCGCAGGTATTGGTGCGGCGATGTCGGCGGATGGCGACATTTTGATATACGGATGTGACTTTGCGGGCGGTGATACTGGGCTTGTCGCTGCCTCGCTCTTGGCCAGTGCAACTGGTGCAGACGTCGCGGCATCAGAAGATGTGACAGGACATGCGCAATATGGCGGGGATTGGGAGCTCGAGGCTGAAATCGGCGTTGTCGAGGCGCAGTCACTTTCCGCGCAAGCTTGGGTCGGCGTGCTCGCCCCGCCTGAAATCACATTGCCTGAAGCGGCCTTGGCCACGCCGGAGGACACGGACCTTGTCATCAGTGACCTGTCCGTTGACGACACAGATGGCGACCCGCTTGCGGTCACATTGAATGTCACAAGCGGGACTATCCAGCTTTTCCAGACGACCAACCTAACGGTTACCGGCGATGGCACGAATGCAGTGTCGCTGAGCGGCAGCGCCGCAGATATCAACAACGCGCTGGGCGGTCTGGTTTTCAGCCCTGATGCGAACTTCAATGGGGGGGACACGCTTTCAATCACTGTTGACGACGGCAGCATGACAGTGAATGAAAGTTTGGCCATTCAGGTGGCGTCGGTGAATGACGCGCCTGCGCTGACCCCTACAAATCCGTCGGTTGATGAGGGGGGATCAGTCGTCCTGACGGATGCTAACTTCGGCGTGACTGACCCTGATCTGGACGCGCTTCTAAACACCAGCCCGCAGCTTGCAAAACAGCTCGTTTTCCAGCTCGATCCGGGCAATCTTCCTGCCTCTGGTACGCTTTTGCTTAATGGTGGGCCGTTGCTGGGGGGAAGCACGTTTTCTCTGCAGGATGTGCGAGACGGTAACCTGACTTATGTCCATAACGGCGACGATGTGACTACGGGCGACACCGACGACTTTTCGGTAACAATCAACGACGGTGGTGGCAGTGGCAATATTGGTCCGACGCCGATCACAATTGCTTTGCAGCCAGTCAATCAGGTCCCGACAATTGGTGGCAGCCCGACCGTTTTTGAAGGGCAGGGCAGCGAAGATGAATTCGGCAACCCCGGCACCATCACCGAAGCTGCAGATATCGGTGCGAGTCTGAGTATAACCGACCGCGATGATACAGCCGCGGTTTCGCAGATCACGATCACCAATGTCGACAACGCGGGCGTGGGTACGCTTTTTTGGGATGCGAATGGCAACGGCCGGCTTGATCCCGGAGAAGCGCTCAGCGGTGGCGAAAGTTTTGCGGCGAGTGAACTTGCTGCAGGCAGGCTCCGTTTCGCGCATGATGGCGATGAGCCGGGGGCCACGCCAAACTTTGATATAGAAGTCACCGACGCGGGCGCAGGCACCGGTGCCGGCAACGCGGAAAGCTCGGGGCCGCAAAACATCGTGATTGCGGTGGAGCCCAACAACGACAATCCGGACCTGGCAACCAATACACCGATCACGGTTCCATCTGGTAGCGCATTGACGATCACGACTGCTGATCTTGAGGCAACAGATGCCGACAATGGTGCAGAAAGCCTTGTGTATGTTGTGACCGAGGTGCCGACACTGGGCGAGTTGCGTATCAATGGTGAGATTGTCGGTGTGGGTGCGCGGTTCACGCAGGCAGATATCGACGCGGGCCTGATCGACTATAACAGCACAGCGGCTGTGTCCGACGGCGCCACTGACAGCTTCCGGTTTGAGGTGCGCGATTCAACATTGCGCGCTTATAACGACCCCGGTGTAGAAGGCGCTGACAGAAATCCTGATGGATCGGTGACAGAACACACGTTCAACATCACTTTG
Source organism: uncultured Roseobacter sp. (assembly GCA_947501635.1). Lineage (GTDB taxonomy): Bacteria > Pseudomonadota > Alphaproteobacteria > Rhodobacterales > Rhodobacteraceae > Roseobacter. The sequence goes on along the minus strand of CANMWT010000007.1, from coordinate 244,251 downwards.
TCGGGCGATCTGACGGTGGGTTCAGCCCCCGGCGATCCTGCGCCCGGACGTTCGGGTGCGGTCGAGATAGCCAGTTCGACCAACACGGGCGTGACGGTAACCGAAGGTGACGGTGCCTTTGGCGGCTCTGACACGGTGACGATCACCACCGCGGCGCTCGAGATCAATCTGCAGACGCGCGATATCAACGGCGATACGCTGGCTGTGCCGCCAGAAGAGACAGTGTTCCGGATTACCACGGGTCCGGGTAACGGAACGTTATTGCTGTCAGGGGTGCCGCTGGAGGCGTTTGATACCTTTACACAGGCGGACATCAATGCGGGCAATCTGACCTTTGTACACAATGGGTCTGAAAACCATCAGGACCAGTTCGCCTTTAGTACTTCAGGCGGTACGGACGCCGCCTTTTCGGGCACATTTGCGCTGAATGCCATACCGACCAACGATGCGCCTGTCGTTGCTGCAAATGACCTGCCGCTTATCCTTGAGGGTGCTACGATACGTGTCGGTGCATCGCAAATAGGTCTGAGTGATGTCGACACGAACAATGAGCCGGGCGAAAGCGGCGGCTTGAGCGATCCGGGAAACGAAGCGGTAGCGGACGATCTGTTGTTCAGGATTACCGATCTGCCCGACAATGGCCTGCTGGAGCGGTTCGATGGCGGTGGCTGGGTTGCTGTCACAACCGACGACTTGCTGCCGGCGACTTTGCTGACTGCAGCGGCAGACGGGCAGACCAGCGGCCTGCGATACACGCATGACGGCTCGGAAATCCGTTCCGACGATTTCACCGTCGAAGTGCGCGATGACCTGACATCTCCCGGGACGTTCAACATTCTCAGCCAGAGCACGGAGGGTGTGGCCGCAGCGGCAAACCTGAGTGGAACAGATACTGTCAGTGTTACGCTTGCAGCGTTGGACGACGCGCCCGTCTCGCCCGAGAACCGGTTTGACGGCGATTCGACTGTGATCGACTTAAATGGCGACCCGCAAACAACGGCGAATGAGCCTTTACTGCTGGCCGAAGGCGATACGGGCGTTATTGACGGGACGCTTTTGCGGTCTGTGGATTCAGACAACACCGATCCCGAAACGCTGCAGTACCGTCTGACAGATGCACCGGAATTCGGTATCCTGCGCCTTGGCGGGAGTCAGCTTGGTGTCGCATCGACGTTCTCACAAGCCGATATCGACAATGGTCGGATCAGCTATGAACACGACGGATCAGAGAACTTTGCTGACGATTTCAGCTTTATCGTCAGCGACTCGGTGCTGGATCACGAATATGATCCGGGAGGCGCGCAAGGCGTATCCCGGTTTGACATCCTAGTCACTTCGGCACGCAATGATCCGCCCGAGATCGACAATAGTGGCAGCGATGTCATCGATCTGTTTGGCACCTTCTCTCACAACTTCGGGTCAGCTTTGAACTTGTCTGATTTGGACATCGATGACGGCAGCATCAATGGCGCTGCCGGCGAAACGGATTTTCTGCAGGTCACGGTCGCGCTGACAAACAGCAATGGCGGCGCGCCAGATTTGTCGTCGACCGGTGGGATCACGCTTGGCAGCACCGCCGGACTGACCCAGATAGACTCGGATGACAGTGATGGTACCTTGGTTTTCCAAGGCAGCTTTACCGATGTGCAGGCCGCCCTGACCAATCTAACGGTTGAGCTGCAAAACACTGATCACAACGATACCTTTTCGTTGGATGTGACGGTAGACGACCGTCTGCGAGATAGTGGCGGCGGGTTAACATCGGGCGCCAACGGTGAGGCGGGCGGCACCACCAATGAAGATGGCACGCCTATCAATGCAGTCAACAACACCGATACGGTAAACATCACGTTCCGTGCTTCTGACGACAACGACAACCCGACAACGACGGGCGCGCCCGGCAATCAGGTCGTGAACGAGGACACGGTGCTGGACCTGTCGGGCTATGTAATAGACGACCCGGATGCGTTCGACAGTGATCTGACGGTCGTGTTGTCGGTGACAAATGGTCATCTGAGCGTGACAGGTAATGCCACCACCGGAGACCCGTCGAGCCTGACGCTGACCGGCACCGTGGCCGAGATCAATGCCGCACTCAACAGGCTCACCTATATTGCGAATGAAGATTTCCATAGCTCTGACGGGCTTGCGAATACGGACGATGACGTGCTGACGGTGACGCTGAATGACGGCGGCTCAAACGGTACGGGTGGCGGTGCGGATGTGACCGCCACGCCGACCGAGATTGCCATCAATCCTGTCAACGACGCGCCGACTGTGACAGTACCCGGCACCCAAACGCTCGCCAGTGGTTCGTCGATTTCCTTCAGCGGCGCGACCGCACCAACCGTCGGGGACGCGAGGGACGCCGGCCAGACACCCTTCACTGATTTCCAGCGTGTCACTGTGACCATTCCCGCAGGCGCGGGCACTCTGACCGCTTCTGGCGGCGCGGGCCTCGTTGATCTGGACGGCAGCGGCGAGGTTCTGGTTCTGGAGGGTACACTTGCCGATCTCAACAGTGAGCTTGACGGATTGACCTTCACGCCTGCCAACGCAAACGTCGATCTGTCCGTGCCCATCACTGTTGAAATAGATGATCTGGCCAATGGCGGCACTACGCTTGCCGATGGAATTGGCGGTGCCTTGACTGCAAGCGACAGTTTCATCGTGCAAGTCTCTGGCGTAAATGACGGGCCGGCGGTGAATGCGCTGGCCAACCAGACCGTCAACGAAGATGACAGCCTGACGTTTTCAACCGGCAACGGCACAGCGTTTACCATTTCCGATCCGGATGACTTCGGTTCTGTGATGGTTGCGACCGTCTCGGTTGACTACGGCGTGTTGACTGCGGCTGGCGGGTCTGGTGCTGCTGTGGCGGGCGATGGTACCGGGGCGCTGACGATCACGGGGACCGAAGATCAGATCAACGCGGCGTTGGAAGGTTTGGTATATACGCCTGATGCGGATTTCCACACCTTCGGTGTTGCTGGCGACACGATCACCGTTACCATCGACGATCAGGGCAACACAGGTGTCGGCGGTGCACTGACCGATAGCCAGACCGCCGAGATCACAATAGCGCCGGTAAATGACCGTCCGATCGCATCTGGAGGACCGGAAACGGTCACAGTTCCGGGAGAAGACCAAACCGGAAATGCCCAGACCTTGCTGAGCTTGCTGAGCGGGAACTATGACGATTCGACGGACGATCAGACCTCCGACGGCGGCGATACGTCGAGCCCGCTCAGCTTCGTGGCGATCGTAGGCTCGACCGATTATGATCCGGCACAAGGTGTTTGGCAGGTCAGCGATGGCGGCGGCGGCTGGATCGACGTGCCGACATCAGGGCTAGGTACATCCAGCGCGCTTGTGGTCGAAGCCAGCCGCGATATCCGTTTTGTGCCGGCCCCTGATTTTCATGGCACGCCGGGTACGTTGGACGTGCGTCTCGCTGACGGCGATACCAGTGCTGCTATTGTCGCCAGCTCCAGTGCAGCTGATCTGAGCGATTTGGCCAGCAACGGCGGGACCGACCCGACCGGGCGTTGGTCAGCCGGAACCGTGTCGATCGATACTTCTGTCAGCAATGAAAACGACCCGCCGCAGGCTGCGGATGTAACGCTTGCAGCGATCCCGGAAGACACAGCGAACCCACCGGGCGATACTGTCGCCAACCTTTTTGGGCCGGTGTTCGATGACACAACTGACGATCAAAGTGGCATACCCGGTGGGGCCGACGCCAGTACCGCGTTGGGTGGCGTCGCAGTATTGGGTAGTGCCGCGGATCCGGTGTCCGAGGGCGTCTGGCAGTATTCGATCAATGGCGGCACAAGCTGGACGGATATTCCGCAAGGTGCTGACGATGACACAAATGCAATCCTGTTGCCGACGTCCGCGCTGCTGCGCTTTGTGCCTGTTGCCGAATTCAATGGTGCGCCCGGCGCATTGGGGGTCAGGCTTTCTGACGCACCGCAGACGTTTAACGGGAGCGCGGACATTTCCGCTGTTGTTGGCGACGACCCCGCGCGTGACACGGATATCTGGTCCCTTCCCGTGGACCTGGAAACAGCCGTTACGGCACAAAACGACGCGCCGGTTCTTGGCGGTTCAGCTGCCTCGGCGACGCTGGTTGAAAGCAGCAATCCCAATGAGGGAACGGCGCCCCTACAGCTGGTCACAGGCGCGTCGGTGTCGGATGTCGATATTGGCACGACAGCGGGTGTCGGCACTTTCGGCGCGGGAAGCATCACGGTTTCAGTCAATGGTGGCGGCCAGTCGTTCGACCAGCTGTCAGTTACAAACCCCGCATTGGCCGGCATTGCGAATGTCAGCGGCGGGAGCAACGGCAGCGATCTGGTCATTGATCTGAATACCACGGCCACGCCCGCACAGGTGGAAGCAATCCTCGAGGCTCTGCGCTACCAAAGCACTTCGGACAGTTTTTCGGGCACCCGCGACATTACGATTACGCTGAGTGACGGCAACAATGACAACGGTGGCGCGGATGCCGGTGGCCCAACGGCGCTTACGGATACTCTGGTGGCATCCATCACCATCACTGAACAGAATGACCCGCCCGCCGGAGCGGACAATACCGTGGTCACAAACGAAGACACCGCATTCACCTTCACCCCGGCTGATTTCAACTATTCTCAGCCCGGTGGAGAAACGGATGCGATGGATGGCGTTCAAATCGTATCGCTGCCGGACCGCGGCACGCTGGAGCTCAATGGGGTGCCGATCAGCGCAGGCGACATCATTTCTCAGGCAGACATCGTCGCGGGCAATCTGACCTATGTTCCGCCCGCGGATCAAAACGGGATCAGTTTTACCGATTTCGACTTTCTGGTCCGGGATGACCGGGGCGCGTTTGACGATGCGCCCAACACGATGACCGTTGATGTTCTGCCAATCAATGACCCGCCTGTGGGCGTCAACGACGCGATAACGGTAATAGAAGATACACCAGTTACGCAAAATGTGCTGACCAATGACACTGATGCCGAAAATGACAGTCTGACCATCAGCGCGGCGGAAATCGACACAGACGGAGACGGCATTCCCGAACCCGTTGCACTGGATGTACCTACCGCACTGACGGATGCGTCCGGTGATCCCATTGGCACCATCACAGTCAGCCCGAACGGCACCGTGACTTTCGTTCCCGCGCCGAATTATGCAGGGCCCGTACCGGTTCTGGGGTACACGCCTAACGACGGGACAGTGGATGGGTCGCCTGCGACAGTCACCTTCGGTCCCGTCATTCAGGTGGATGATCCACTGACCATAACTGGTCTGGTTGATGGCACTGAGCCGGGAACAGACGGTTCGGTTTTTGAAAGTGGTCTGGCGGATGGCACGGATGCCGCCAGTACCACCGAGACCCTCACAGATAGTTTCTTTGTGACTGTCGATGATGGTGTCACATCCTTGGGGATCAACGGGACTGTCCTGTCCGAAGCTGCGTTGATTGCGGCAACGCCGGGCGCACCAGTGAATGTGGTGACAGCGCTGGGTACACTGGCCATCACAGGTTTCGACGACGTGACAGGTGAGGTCAGCTATAGCTACACGCTCGCTGACGATACCGATCATTCCGCAGGACCGGTTGCGGATGATTTCTCGCTTGTCCTGACTGACGGAGATGGCGACACCGCATTGGGCACCCTGTCGATTGCTGTGATCGATGATGCGCCACAGGCCAACGCAGACATTGATCAGGCGATCAACACGCCCGGCAACCCTTCGAGCGTTGCGATCGGCAATGTCATTACGGGCACGGCCCCGGGTGATCCTAATACGCTTGACGGTGTTGCTGATGCGCTGGGCGCCGATGACCTGACGCCGCCTCTGACGGGCGTGGCTGCAGGCACTGGTAGCCCATCTGCGGGCAATGTCGGCGTGCCGGTCGCTGGCGGCTTCGGGACACTCATTCTGAATGATGACGGCAGTTACAGCTACACCCCGGATTTCGTCAATCCCGTTGTAGCAGCTCTGACGCCGGGTGCGTCACTGACAGATGTCTTTACTTATGAAATCAGCGATAGTGACGGAGATACAGCGACCACCACGCTGTCGATCTCGGTCTTCGGCACGCCGGCTATTCTGGGGCTGGGCGACGGCATGATCGCGGGTACAGACGGATCGGTTCTGGAAAGTGATCTTGCCGACGGCACCAACGCCGCAGGCAACGGCGAAGCATTGAATGGCTCGTTTACTCTGGCGGCACCGGAAGGGATCGACACCATATCGGTCGGCGGTACGCTGATCACCGAAGCGGCCCTAATCAATTCTGCGACGGCACCGGTGAGCATCGTGACGCCGCTGGGAACACTTGAGATCAATGGCTTTGATCTGGCCACCGATACGGTCAGCTATACCTACACTCTGACCGACGACGTCGACCATTCTGGCGGCGCAGTGTCAGACAGCATTGCGCTGACGCTGACGGACGATCTGGGGGATAGCGGGTCTGCTGATCTGCGTATCGCTATCATCAATGACGCGCCGGTCGCCGTCGCCGATACTGCAACCGTGAACGAAAACGATACTGCTCCGGTGACGGGTAATGTCGTTACCGGAAGTGATACAATCGGGGCTGACGAGACGGCCACGCCAGTTACCGGTGTCGTCGCAGGAACCGGAGCGCCAGTGGGCGGCGTCGGATCGCCCGTTGTGGGCAGCTACGGCGCACTGACGCTGAACGATGACGGCACCTACAGCTATGTTCTTGATACCTCCAATCCATCTGTGCAGGCGCTCCAATCGGGGGAGACACTGACCGAGGTCTTCTCCTACGAAATCACGGATAGCGATGGGGACAGGGCAACAGCGACACTCACACTCACCGTAACCGGGGCGAACGATCCGCCGGTGGCAAATCCAGACACGGCAGAAACCTCGGAAGGCGTGCCGGTCTCGGGGAACGTGCTGGTGAATGATACGGACATCGACGGCGATCCGCTGACCGTGACTGCCGCCACTGTGGATGTGGACGGGGACGGAATTCCCGATACGGTGACAATTGGCGCGCCAACCGCCATTACTGACGTCAGCGGCGCTCCGGTGGGAACGGTGGTCATCAATACGGACGGCAGCTACAGTTTCACGCCCGCCTCTGGATTTTCGGGCACTGTTCCGCCGGTCACCTATACGGTTGACGATGGCAATGGCGGCACCAGCACTGCAGAGCTGACTATTGAAGTCACGCCAGTCGAGCCGTCTATCATTGGGCGCGACACATCGCTCGAGCGGTTTGAGCGCATCGAATACAATCGTGAACCAATCATCGTGGATCATATTGTCGACGAAACTGCCAATGCGGCTGGCGATTTATTCGGAACGCCGGACCTTTTGTCGGACGTGAATACCGCACTTGGTGTGAAACACCCGATACTCACAGCTATTAACGCTTTGCAGTCCCTTGAGGGCACACCCGAGTTGGGAACGGCCAATGGCGACGTGTTTTCCGGTCTGCGTGCGGATGGACCCATTGGAGAGACTGTGCGATCGGTTGGCTTCGAGCCACAGTATGACCAGTACCGGCTGTTCAATCGCGATTTTCCTGACGGGCACCGCATGGATCATACAGACAGGTTGGGGCAACCGGCGTTCGGCGACACGCTTTCTGTCCCTGTTTTTGCCGAAACACGTCAAGGCATAGCTGCGGTATTCCAGACAGCGAAAACGGACGGCGCATTCGATCTTGTGGCGCGACTTGGCACAGCGTCGGATGGCGAAATTCGCCTGGCTGCTGCGAATATTGATGGCGCGGGCGGGGCCGGGATTTCTATTTCGAAGGATGGTGGCGTGGCGCTGCTTTCTGGCTTGCAAGCCGGACAAGACCTGCGCCTGCAGTTGCAGACAGAGCAGGGCGTGACGCTGACGTTTGATGTGCGGCTTCCTGATGAACAATCCGACGGGCCTGTCGACGCGCCAAGCGTCTCGCAGACAGGTGTCGGGACTTTTACCGCGAAAGCGGAACAGCTGGCCTATGCCGGCGATATCGAAACTTCAAAGCTGATGCAGGCGATTAAATGGGGGAAACTGTGACCAAAGAACAAGTCACGTCGGTGAAAAACGAATGGCGCACAGCGTGCGGCCAACACGCGCGACGCTACGCCAAAGCGGCATTGGCCGGGGTGTGCGCCATGGTCATTGTGGGCTGTACGACAACGCCCACGCCATTTACGTCTTCGGAACTGGATACTTTTGCCGCCGATAAGCGCAAGCGTGCGATATCGGAATCGCAAGAGCAGGTGACCGGCAGCATCGACCTTTATGAAGCGATGGCCCGCGCACTCAAATACAACCTCGATCATCGCCTCGAAATGTCCGAAGTCGCTTTGCGATATGCCGAACTGTCGGACGGTGAGTTTGACATGTTGCCGGATCTTGTCGCACGCGTGGACTGGTCCGACCGTTCGAACCAGCCGTTCTCGCGGTCGCTGCGCACAGATGGGTCGGTCAGCGACGTTTTGACCACAAGCGAAGACCCCGGCAGCACCTACAGCAGTCTCGAGCTGAGCTGGGATGTTCTTGATTTCGGGCTTTCCTACTACCGCTCAAAGCAGAATGCGGATCGGGTTCTGATCGCGGAAGAGCAGCGCCGCTCGACGATCAACCGCGTCATCGAAGATGTCCGCACAGCCTATTGGAGGGCGGTTGCCGCAGAGCGCCTGTTAGGACCAATAAAGCAGCTTGAAGCGCAGGCCACCGCCGCGTTGGAAGACGCCAAGCAACAGGTGGCTTCGGGTGAAGGCGACCAGTTGGAGGCTTTGCGTTACCAGCGCGAAATGTACGAAACAGTGCGTAGGGCCCAATCGCTGGAACGCGATCTGTCCGTCGCCAAGAACCAACTTGCTGCTCTTATGAACCTGCCGCAAAACGCTTCTTATCGTGTCGGCATCCCGAGCCGTCGCGATTTGCGTACGCCGATCACCCGGATGACATCCGAGCAGATGGCGGACATGGCCTTTCGCAACCGGCCCGAAATGCGGGAGATCGCTTATCGTCTGCGCATAAATGACGTCGAAGACCAAGCCGCCGTGCTAGAGTTGCTACCGTCCATACGTGCCTATGCCGGTTTGAACTACGACACCAACCAGTTCTTGCTGAATGACGACTGGACCAGCTGGGGCGCGAGGGTATCATGGGACTTGATGAATATCGCGCGGCTGCCACGCACCAAGCGGGTCATCACAAGTCAGGGCGCTTTGCTGGATGCGCGTGCGCTGGCCCTGACGCAGGCTATTTCAACTCAGGTCTATGTTTCTAACAAACGCTTCCATAGCCTGCAGCGCGAAACACGCATTGCCCGCGAAAACAAAGTTGTGTCTGACAAGATTTTTGAACAGGCAAAGGTCGAGTTTGAAAGCGGCGTAGGCTCGGAAAGAGAGCTTGTTCAGGAGCGCCTGAATGCGGTGCTTGCATCTTTGCGCTTTGATTCAACCTACGCTGAAATGCAGGGTGCTTTTGCCAATGTTTATGCATCTGTCGGGCTCGACGCTTTTGACGGGCAAATGACTGGAAACGAAAGCGTGGACGAGCTTGCGGCTTCTTTGCGGTCTCTTTGGCATGATCGTGGCGACAAGGGCTAGCATCGTCGTTTCAGCTGGGTCTGGATAGGGCCGAGGGGAACTGTACCGGCCTGCCGGGCAAGGCACGCACGATCCGCGACCTTTTAGGGTGTCGTTCATCAAAGCCGTGGTCCGTGAGCGACGGGCCGTTTGAAGGGGCTTCGGCGAGGTTTCTGACCCAAAACGGATGAGGTGCTGCGCCGATCGAGGCGCTTACCGGGTAAAACGCTGCATACACGGAAGTCGACCGCCCAAGACACGCTTTGAAAGCAACAATTTTTCGCTTGGAGGCTCGGTAAACTCCTTGATATGTGCGAAATTGCGAGCAGATTATGCCTTGAACTAGCGCTTGGTTGCGTGCTCGGTTGACGTTAGAATGCTAACACCTCATTCCATTTGAGTGGAGCATAATGAGACGAGTTGAACTGGCCACGCCGCGTATTGCTTACGTCGTCGGACTGGCGGTTATCGTTGTTTTGCTGTGCTGCCAGTTCATTGGCACCCGAATCTTGTCTGAAAAACAGCAGGCCTCAGCGGTTGAGATCAACCTCGCGGGTCGGCAACGCATGCTGTCTCAGCGAATCCCCCTGACAGTTGAAAGACTGCGGATGGCGGTCGAGGCTGGGGACACAGACCAAGAGCGCTTTCTTAGGATGCGCTTGCGCGCCTGTGCCGATCTTATGGATGTGTCTTACGTAGCGCTGGTTTCCCGTGTCACCGAAGAGATGTCGCAAGCAATCGCCACCGGCGGCGCGTGTCTGGTCGACGGAACGCCGCCATCTGATACACGCCCTCCGCCCGCAAAAGCGGTTGCAGAGGCACCGGTGTTGCAAGCCTTTACCGCGCATGCCCGCGACCTAGCGACAAATCGGATTCCGCTATCGGAGGCCGACGCGGCATTGCTGAGCGATAACACCATCGAAGCGCTGCTCAATGAATTGGATGCAGCAACCATGCGGGCGCAAAAACGCGCTATCGATAGCTTTCGTTGGGCCGTGATTGCCAATTGGGCGTTTTTGATCCTCTTTGTGCTCGGTGGCGCGCTGCTGATATTCAGGCCGCTGGTCCGTAGGGTTGAGCAAAGCATCCGCGACTTGACATCTGCCAATGAAAAGCTGCGCGAAAGCGAACGGCGGCTGAAAGACTTCGCTGGCACAGGCGCGCATTTGTTTTGGGAAACCGGGCCCGATCATGCCTTCACCTGGGTCGAAGATGCTGGCAGGTACAACCGCGTCAAAGACAAGTCGTTGTTTGTCGGTCGGACGCGTTGGGATGTGGCATCTGCATCGGGAAGTACTGACGGGATTGACTGGGAGGCGCACAAAAAGGTTCTGAACAGTCACAAGCGATTTGAAAATTTCGAGTATTCCGTGGTGTTGCGGGACGGGGTCAAGGTTTGGTGGTCGGTGCATGGTCGCCCTCTTTTTGATGCGGCCGGGCGGTTTACCGGGTATCGGGGCACATCGCGTGAAGTGACTGCAGAGAAACTTGTCGAACTGCAAACCCGTCAGGCCGAACGCATGCAGTCTCTGGGCCAACTGACTGCGGGTGTTGCGCATGACTTCAACAATCTGCTGGCTATCGTCCAGGGCAACGCCGAATTGATAGACAAGGAACATGACAGTCTGCGCAGAAAGGTTTGTATCGATGAGATTGTCACCGCTGTCGAAGGGGGTGCCGCTCTGACCGGGCGATTGCTGGCCTTCGGACGGGTTCAGGACCTGAACGCAGAAACGATCGAACTTGGTGAACTTTTTGCAGACGTTGCAGTTTTGTTGGAACAAGCTGTTGGCGCGACCATCGAAATTGATTTGCAGCAGCCACCTCCGGGACTGTGTGTGTCCGTCGACCGGCATCAGTTGGAAAATGCGTTTATCAACATCGCTTTGAATGCCAAGGACGCCTGTACAAAGGGGGGGCGTTTCACTGTTTCTGCGGCGCCTTTGGAATGGACGCCTGCGACGGCTGGTGCAAAAAGCGGCCTCGATCTTGGTCGCTTGGTCTGCATCACCTTTCAGGACAACGGTTGTGGCATAGGCCCCGACGCGCTCGGCAAGGTTTTCGAGCCGTTTTATTCAACCAAGCCGGTGGGGCAGGGTTCGGGTCTCGGGCTCAGCATGGTGTACGGCTTTGCGTTGCAATCCGAGGGCTTTGTCGACATTTCCAGCCAGCTCGAAGTGGGTACGACGGTCAGATTGTGCCTGCCGATGGTGCCTGGTGCACAGCGCGTGCCACCCAAACCCGACGCGCCGACTGCAACACGTCTGGAGGGCAAGCGCGTACTGGTGATCGAAGATGACAGTGCGGTGCGCAAGGTCGCGCGGTTAACCCTTGAAAGTATGGGTATGTCGGTGGTCGAGACGCCGGATGCACAAAGCGCGCTGGACGCATTTGCCCGCTCCGGCCGCTTTGATCTGGTGCTTGCTGATGTGGTTTTGCCCGGTCGCATGAACGGTATTGAAGTGGCGCATAAGCTGCGTGAGATGCAGCCAGATCTGCAGGTCTTGTTTATGTCGGGTTATGCGGGAGAGCAGGACATGGCCGGCGCGCAGGCGGATGTGTCCGACCCACTGCTGAAAAAGCCCTTTAGTCGCGCGGAACTTGAAAAACAGATTGCGCTTTTGCAAACAGGCGTGGCCAATCAAGGTCAACGCTCATAACTAACAGGCATACGTACCTAGGACCTTTTACCGTTAGGTCTCTTGATGCCAAATCAAGCCGAGGAAGAATGAAAGTACCCACTAACCTAACTGAGTTGCGTGCTGTGGACGCGCGGGAGATGCTGTCGCGCGGCCATATTTCGGCGGTTGAGCTGGCCGATGCGTGTATCGCGCGCGTTCAGGCTGTCGACCATGCGGTCAACGCGATGGTTGCGCGCGACTTTGACCGCCTGCGCGGTGCGGCACGTGCAGCCGATGCGCGGCAGGCATCCGGCGCGCCCCTCGCTCCTTTGCATGGTCTGCCGATGGCGATCAAAGACATGAACGATATGGCGGGTTTGCCCACGACTTATGGATCCGAACGTCACCGGAGCAATGTGGCGTTCAAGGATGATACATTGGTGGCCGCGATGGTTGCAGCGGGTGCGTTGCCCATGGGCAAGACGAATAATCCTGAGTGGAGCGCGGGTGCCAATACCCGCAACAAAGTCTACGGAACAACCGCCAATCCTTATGATCTTTCGCGCAATTGCGGTGGGTCGTCGGGCGGTTCTGCGGTTGCATTGGCATGCGGATACGCCCCTTTGGCCACCGGATCAGACCTTGCGGGGTCGCTGCGCACACCTGCAGCCTATTGCGGTGTGGTTGGCTTTCGGCCAAGTCCCGGGGTGGTGGCACAGGAAGTGGCACCGGGCGGTCTTCTGCCGCTTTCCACTTCCGGTCCGATGGGACGATGCGTGGCGGATTGTGGCATGATGCTTGCGGCAATGGCTGGTGCGCGCCGAAACGACCCCTATACCATCGTGGTCGACGGCAAAACGCCGTGGGACCCCGGCACATTCGCCCGTGTCGGGCCTTGCGACTTGTCGCGCAAGCGCGTCGCCGTCACCGAAGACTTTGGATTTGCCCGCGTCGAAAGAAACGTGCGTGACCGGTTTCAGCGCGTGATGACTGATCTGGTCGCATTTTTGGGCCGGGTCGACACGGCAACTCCGGACTGTTCTGGCGCGGATCGGATTTTTTCCGTGTTGCGCGGGGTCAGCTATCTGGGCACTTTTGGACGAGACGTTGCGGAGATGCCTGATCAGTTCGGTGAAAATGTGGTTGCGAATGTAAGGCTGGCACAGCAATTCGACGCGCAGGATGTGGCGGATGCGCTGACCGCGCAGGCGGCGTATTTCCAGAACTGGCAGCTCTTTTTCGACGACCATGATTTTCTTGTGACGCCGACGGTCGCGGTCGACGCGCGCGACTGGCACGAAATGTATCCAGCGGACATCGACGGAGTGCCGACAGACACCTATTACCACTGGCTCGCGCTGGCTTATGCGGTGACAATCGCTGGTCACCCGGCCATCACCCTTCCATGCGGTACGGACGGCAACGGCGTGCCCTTCGGGTTGCAAATCATCGGCCGCCGCTATGACGAAGGTGGTGTGCTCGCTTTTGCACAAGCGTTGGAGGCTGTGATCGCCGGTTTGGACGTATTTGCGCCGCAGCCGCCTGACATCTCGGCGTTGACGGATGCGCCGGCCTTGCGTGAGGCAGAGGGTTTCTGGCCTCAGTCACTGACATGAAGCGCGTGTTGAAACCTTCGCGAGTATTGGTGTAGCTCTGACGTATGAAGAACCCATGCATCATTTGTGTCGCCATCACTGGCAGTGTCCCGCGCAAGGCTGACAATCCGGCCGTCCCGATCTCTGTTCAGGAGCAGATAGAAAGCACCCATGCAGCCTATGAGGCGGGGGCGAGCATCATGCATGCCCATGTGCGCAACGCGGATGAGACCCCGTCGAGCGATCCCGACAAGTTTGCTGCTTTGAAGGAAGGCATCGAACAGCATTGCCCGGGCATGATAATCCAGTTCTCGACTGGCGGCAGGTCCGGTGCCGGACAAGAGCGTGGCGGCATGCTTCCCTTGCGGCCCGACATGGCGTCACTTTCGGTCGGATCGAACAACTTTCCCACCCGTGTTTACGAGAACCCGCCCGATCTGGTGCGTTGGCTGGCCAGCGAGATGATAGCCTATGGCGTCAAGCCGGAAATCGAAGCCTTTGATCTGTCGCATATCTTTCAGGCGGCGCGCATGTTTCAGGCAGGCGAGATCGCGGACACGCCATACGTGCAGTTCGTCATGGGGGTTAAGAATGCAATGCCAGCGGACCGCGCGGTGTTTGATTTTTATGTCGAAACGGTGAAGCGGCTGTTTGGTGAAAGTGCGCCTTGGTGTGCGGCGGGGGTCGGTGCGCAACAGATTGTCGTGAACGAATGGTCAGTCGCGGCGGGAGGTCATGCGCGCGCGGGTCTTGAAGACAATGTAAGGCTTGATCGAGAGCGGCTCGCGCCTTCAAATGCCGCTTTGGTAGAGCGTGTGGTGGATCTGTGCGCGACCTATGAAAGACCGGTCGCAACCCCAAAGCAGGCGCGGTCGATACTGGGTCTGTCGGCGCTCGCTTGACGGGCACTCGGCGATCGGCTGCATTAGCTGTAGGCGAAAGCCGGACGCTGCTTTAGTGTCGGGGTATCCGGCTTGGGTGCCGTGCTGTGACGGATGAAGCGGGCAAGGGCCACCTGCTGGGCCGAACTGTGAAAAGGGGTATGCGCCGGTGACACAAGAAAAACAAAGTATAGTGAATCGAGAGCGTCTTTGCCGGATGGTTGTTGTGTGGATCGTGGCGGGTTTCTGTGCCGCACCGGCACTAGAGGCTCAGGCACAGTCAACCTGCAACTGGACGACCCTGCAAAACCCGACGCGGCAGGTGATCCGCTGTGGGGGAGATGCGCTTGCCCTAGAGCGTGAAGCCGGCAGCATTTTGGTCATCCAGGAACGGCAGGGTGCTGCGGTACCGCGCGAAATAGGTCTTGAGGAGGGTGCCGCGCTGATCGACGTAGCACCTGGTGCGGCGCGCACGCAAATCCGTACCCCACATGCGATCGCTGCAGTACGTGGCACCAGCTATGTTGTTGATGCGGGGCCCAATGCGACGTCTGTCTTCGTGATTGAAGGGCAGGTCGACGTCCGCAAAACCGGCAACCCCTCGACCGTTACCTTGGGGCCGGGAGAGGGCGTTGATGTGAGCGCGGAGCAGCCCCTGCAAGTGGTAAGGTGGGGTAGCGCGCGCGTTGCTGCACTTTTGGCGCGATTTGGCAGATGACACCGCGCATTGCGCATCGGCCCTTGCTGTTTCTTGTATTGCTGGGCACGTTTTTTTGGTGTGTGGGTCTTGTCTGGCTGCATCAGGCGGGACGGGCACAGCCGCTGGATCGGTTCGAGAACGCACTGCTTGACGTGCGTTTTGCACTGGCCGGGCCTCGCCCTTCGTCATCTGATATCGCAATTGTCGTCATTGATGATGAAACGCTCGCCGATCCTGCAACCCGCGGGCTTAGCCGACGTGACCGGCTGGCGGTTCTGATCCGGCATATCGCTCAAAGCGGTGCGCGCACGCTTGCGTTGGATGTGTTGCTGGCCGATCAGGGAGCGCCGGAAACGGATGCAGCCCTTGCTGCGGCTTTGGGGGAAATCCCAAGCGTGATCGCGGCGGCGGCCTCCTTTCCGGACCGCGACGGTGCGGCAACTTTGCGCCTGATCTGGCCGCAAGAGGTGTTCGCGCAAAAGGCTCAGGCGGGCCTCGTAAATGTCTCGACTGATACAAACGGTGTGCCGCGCTATGTTCCACTTGTCCTTGAAAGTAAGGGCGAGCTTTTACCTTCACTGCCTTTGCTGTCAGCACTCACGTACTCTTCGCAGGCGGCCACCTTCGAAGGCGGAGCCATCATGCTTGGGAACAAACGCATTCCTCTTGATGCGGGCCTTAACATGCCGTTGCGGCATCTGGGGCCGAAAGGTTCGGTCAAGACGGTCAGCGCGCAAGCGTTCTTGTCAGGCCCGAACCAAGATATTGCGGCGGGAAAACTGGTGCTTTTGGGTTATACAGCGACGGCAATGGGGGATCGGTTTCAGACACCCTATAGCGAAGATACGCCGGGAGTGGAGATCATCGCAACGGCCATTTCACAATTGCTGACGGGGCCGGTGCTGCGCCGTGATGACCTTATCCGGCAGTGGGATATGGTGCATGCGTTCGTTCTGGCCGTCACAACTGTTCTGGCGCTTTTGTGTTTGCCGTTGTCGCGTGGCTTGCCGCTGGCGGTGATACTGGTCGTGACCTCTTTTGCCGCCGCGGTGGCCGCTTTCTCGGCGGGTATATGGATCAGTGCCGCGCTTCCTTTGGCGGCAGCCGCGGTACCCATGCTTTTTGCAGGTGCTTGGCGCTACGCACTAGAGCGCAGTTCGGCGTTAGAATCCGACCGTTCCGCAGCTTCTTTGCGCCGGTTTCAGTCGCCTGCACTGGCCCAATTTCTTGAGAGCGACCCGGACTATCTGGCCCGTCCGCAAGAGCAGGAATTGGCGGTGTTTTTTGTGGATTTGACTGGGTTTACCAGCTTGTCACAGCAGTTGGGAACAGAAGGAACGCGCCGTCTTCTGGCTTGGTTTCACGCCCTCACCGCACGAGCGGTAGAGGCGGAAGGCGGCAGTGTTTTCAACTATATGGGCGACGGCGCCATGGCTATTTTCGGACTGCAGGACGGATCGGACGACAAGGCAGCAGATCACGCTCTTGCTGCATCATTCGCTTTGGTCGCGGCTATGCGTGCGAACTGCCCGTCGGATTTAGCCCAATCGGATGTCACCTGCCGCATCGGCTTGCACAAAGGGCCTGCAACACTGTCACGTCTGGGGGCGAAAAACTTTCAACAGCTGACCGCAAGCGGCGACACAGTAAACCTAGCCAGCCGTCTTATGGAAGTTTCCAAGGAACAGGGAGCTGTCATCTGCGCCAGTCGGGCGTTTTGCAACGCTTTGACCACGGTTGCTGGGGTGCCAGATGCGCGCGTTCTGAATGTGCCGATACGCGGGCGCAAGGGGGTCATCGAGGTGTTGTGCTGGGCCCGATCCGAGGCGGAGACCCGGGGCGCGCAAGCCGGCGTTGAAACGCACTGACGTGGAACCAGCCGCGCCTGACCCAGTTTGGTGGAGTTGGGCGCGCCGACCTAGTTGAGACATGTGCCCAGCACTGCCGACAGCGGTTGGTTTTCCCATTCAGGTGTGGTGTTCATCGCGGTGACCTGCCATCCTGAGGGGCTGTTTTTGAGTAGGTAGTCCAGCCGGCCTGTCTGTTGCCAGACCGCGGTGCCCAACTGGTAAGTTGCGCTATAACGCGCCGTGGCCTTTGCGATAACAGAGGTGACCGCCAGAATTTCAATCTCGCTTACATCGTGGAGAGTAGTGTCAAAGCGCGGGATCAGATCGGCCCATGCCTCCACCACGGTCTGTTCCTGGACACGTGCGCCCTGATCGGTCGCCAGTGACAATTTGTTCAGGATCACATGATCTGCGAATTTTACATCCAACCGGTCCCAGTCTTGCGCATCAGCCGCAATTGCGATGCCTTCGATGGTTGCCTGAATCCGGCTTTCTTCACTCGCCGCTGCGCCAAAAGGCAGAGCGATCAGGGCAGCAATGGTAAGGGCTCTCATTTTCCGGGTCTCCTTTTTTACTTCTGTAAGCGTTGTGCTCTGTTGCAAGTAAATTTAGCGACAAGCCGCGGCGGGTACTTGAACCGTTCGCTCGCGTTTTTGAATAGATGTGCTTTTTGGCCAATTCTATGCGGTGACTTGTGGATGCGCAGAAGTCCACGCGGCGGAACGGGTGTTGGATGTATACAAAACAATAAGTGGCGTCTAAGCTTTCCCGCAGGGCACTGGCTTGCATTTTGACAGACGGAATTATCAGGCGCGCGTGGGACATTGAGCACAAAAGAGCCGCAAGAAACCGACACAATCGAAACCTTGAAACAGGCGCTGGCGGACCAGACGGCGCGCAGTGCCGCGATCGCGCGGGTCCTCAAGGTGGTCAACGCATCTCAGGCCGATATCCAGCCGGTGTTCGACGAGATTGCCAAAAGCGCCGCAGAGCTGTGCCGCGCGAGCTTTTGTATCTTGTGGCAGTATGGGAGCGGCTTGATTCACTACCGCGCGAGCCACGGATTTGATCCGGATTTCCTCCAAGAGTACCTAAAAGCCTATCCAAGCCCCCCTGCCGAAGGGTCGATGATAAAAGGTGCATTGGACGCGCGGGATACCTACAGGATCCAAGACGCCCAGTCCGATGAGTACTACGATGCGGAAACCGCAAAACAGAACGGTTTTTCCCAGATGATGAGCCTTCCTGTTTTTTCGGGTCAGGACATCTGGGGGTTTATTGTTCTGGCTTGGCCCACGGGTTCTGCTCCACAGCAAAGCGACGAAGACCTGTTGATGACCTTTGCCGAGCAGGCCAGCATCGCCATCAAAAATGCGCGTCTCTTTGAGCAGAACCGCACATCATTGATCCGCCAAAAGGCCACGTCGGACATCCTGCATGTGATAAGCAGTTCACCCACCGATGTGCATCCCGTCTTTGAAGTGATTGTCAGCACCGCGGCGCGCTTGCTGAATTGTGATCTGGCGCTGGTGCATCTGACCGACGGTGCTTACTATTGGCCGACCGCAAGTGCGGGCGTAGGCGGGCAGATCAACACCGAGGCTTTGTTGGAACAGGTGCGCGCCAAAGCACAGCATTTTGGCGTTGACGGTCGCCCGATGTTCCCCGTCGAACCTGAACTGAACTTTCCTTCGCAGGCCATCGCCACGAAAGAGATAAAGCATGTGCCGGACTGGTCGGTGGCCGACTTGCCGGCGCATGAAAGACAGCGGCGCGCGATGCTGGGGATCAACTCTGCGCTTTATGTGCCCTTGCTGCGTGGAGAAGACTGCGTCGGACTGCTGAATTTCGCATACAAAACGCCGCATCACTTTTCGGCGGCAGAGATTGCGCTGGCGTCTTCTTTTCGCGATCAGGCGATGATTGCGCTGGAAAACACGCGTCTTTTCATGGAGACGCAAGAAGCGCTTGAATATCAGACGGCGACGTCCGAAGTGCTGGATGTAATTTCGCGCTCGCCCAATGAGCTGACGCCGGTCCTCGATGCTATCCTGAAAGTGGCGTCGCGTATCTGCAAACCGGAATATGCCTTCTTTGCCATGTTGGACCCCGACGACGGCCGCTATCACGTCGCTTTGGGTCATAACGTCTCGGACCGGTTCATGACCTATCTGGAACAAAACCCGATTGCCCCTGAGGAGGGCAGTTGCATTGGTCGCACAGCCTTGCATGGTAAAACCGTTCATATCGCCGATACCAGTCGTGACAGCAGCTACACGTGGAAGAAAGCTGCCGAGATCGGCGAGTATCTCACGACGCTGGGTGTGCCGCTTGTCAGAGAGGGCGTGACGGTTGGTGTCATCGTTATGGCCCACGGCGAGGCGAATGCTTTCTCGGACAAACAGATCAAGTTGCTTGAAACCTTTGCCGCGCAAGCGGTGATAGCGATCAGCAATGCCAAGCTATTTGACGAGGTGCAAGCACGCACGGCCGAGATTTCAGAGGCTTTGGAGTATCAGACCGCGACCTCTGAAGTGCTGGAAGTGATATCGCGTTCGCCCAATGAGGTGGAACCGGTGTTGCAAGCGGTCTTGTCGGTGGCCGTCCGTATCTGCAAGCCCGAAGTTGCCTACATTGCCTTGCTCAACGAAGAGACCGGCGTCTACGATGTCGCCATCACGCATAACACCAGCCCACGTTTTCACAAGGTGCTGGACCAACAGGTCTTCAAGCCCGAGATGGGTACGACGACGGGGCGTGTGGCTTTGCTGGGCAAGACGGTTTCAATTCCGGATATTGAGGCCGACAGCGATTATGACTGGCACAAGCAGGCCAGCACGGACGGGTTCCAGTCAACGCTGGGTGTCCCCCTTGTCAAGAACGGCAAAACGATCGGCACCATCACGCTGGCGCATATTCGCAAGAACGCCTTCAGCCCCAAACAGATCGCCCTGTTTGAAACCTTTGCCGCTCAGGCAGTCATTGCCATCAGCAATGCGCGCCTTTTTGATGAAGTACAGGCGCGGACAGTTGAGGTTACGGAAAGCTTGGAACAACAAACCGCTACGGCGGAGGTTCTGGAAGTAATCGGCAACTCGGTCGAAGACGTCCAACCGGTGTTCGAAAAAATCCTCGAATGTTGCCATCGGCTGATCCGCAGCACGGACCTTGCTGTAACCACGATTGACGACGCCGGGATTACGCATCTCGATGCCATTCTGGGTGACGGGGTGCGCAAGGTCGCGGACTTCACGCCCAAGCCGGTCAGCCAATCGATTACGCGTCAAGCGGTCGAGGAGCGGCAGCTCAAGCATTATCCAGACGCATTAAACGGCCCCGATACCTTTGAGGGCGTGTCGAGGTTTGCCGGAAAGCACGGCAATTTCTCATTACTGATCGCCCCCATGGTCTGGAAAGGCGAGGTTGTCGGGACACTGCATGTGTTTCGGTGGTTCGACATGCCTGATTGGGCGCCGTTTTCGCACAAAGACATGGAACTGCTGCAGCGCTTTGCAGATCAGGCGGTGATTGCGATCCAGAACGCACGGTTGTTCAACGAAACCCAACAGGCGCTCGTGCGGCAAACGGCCAGTGCAGATATCTTGCGCGTTATCAGTGGCGCGCAGGAGGATGCACAGCCGGTATTTATGGCCATCGCCGAGGCTGGTGTCAGGCTGCTTGATTGCGACAGCGCTGCCGTCTTGATGCGCGACGGCGATCATTTCATACCGCAAGCAGGTATACTGAACCCGCTTGACCCCTCTGTGGCCCTCGACCCTACGCCAGTCAAGATTGACCCGGCACTCAACTTCCCTTCGCGTGTCATCGAGACCGGTGAAATGGTCCATATTCCTGATTTTGCGGCTGCGGATTTGCCACCACACGAGATTGACGCGGCGAAAAAATTTGGCATGAAATCCGCGATTTACCTGCCGATGATGCGGGATAACAGGTGTATCGGCGTTTTGGTTTTTGACCGCACCAAGGCGGCACGCGCATTCAGCCGCGAGCAAATCGAACTGGCCCGCTCCTTCTGCGACCAAGCTATCATAGCGATCCAGAATGCTAACCTGTTCAACGACACCCAAACCGCGCTGACCCGTCAGACGGCCAGCGCGAATGTGCTGCGCGTCATCAGCGAGTCGCCCACGGATGTGACGCCCGTTTTCGCGGAAATCGTCACCTCTGCCATCAATCTGGTGTCCTGTGACCGCGCAGTCTTGATCCTCGCCGATGAGACCGCTCTGTGGCAGGCTGCTGTCGCGGATGAGAAGGGCCTGAGGTCCGATTTTTCGACGCAGCGCCACCCGATAGATCCCGATGACAATATCCCCAGCCGGGTGATCGTCGAAAAAGAGATGCTGCATTACGAAGACTGGCTGACAGCGGATCTGCCACCCAAGGATGTCGAGATTCAAAAGCAAAGCGGTTATCGCGCATCGCTCGCGGTGCCACTTCTGAGCGGCGACAGTTGTTTCGGGATGATAACATTCTTGCGCAATGCGCCCCGCGCGTTCAGCGATGGCGAGATCAAGATGGCAGAGTCGTTCGGCGATCAGGCCGTCATTGCCATCCAGAACACCCGGATGTTCAACGACACGCAAGCCGCCCTTGCACGCCAAACCGCCAGTACCAACATCCTACGCACGATCAGCGCGTCGCCGACAAATACAAAACCGGTGTTCGAAGCGATCGTTTCGGCGGCGATTGACCTGATCGACTGCGACATGGCGGTCACCCTCATCAAGAGCGACGACACCCTGTCGCAAATCGCTGTCGCTACCAAGAAAGACGGCTTGATTGCAGAGCCCGGCATTATTTCGGTGCCCATCGATCCCGAAAACAACTTGCCGTCCCGCGCCGTGGTGTCCCGGAAACCGCTGCATACCCCCGATTGGCTGGAGGCCGATCTGCCCGAACTGGACCGTACGATACAGGCGCGCGCGGGGATCCGGTCGACGATTATGCTGCCGCTTCTCAATGGGGACGACTGTGCAGGCACTTTGAATGTCTTCCGGTTCGAACCAAAGGCATTCACGGACGAAGAAATCGCCGTGGCGCAGACTTTTTGCGATCAGGCGGTGATTGCGCTGGAAAATGCGCGGCTTTTCCACGAGACGCAGACCTCTCTGGCGCGACAGACCGCCAGCACCAATGTGCTGCGGGTGATCAGCCAGTCTCCCGAGGACGTGAAGCCGGTTTTTGAAGAGATCGTGCAGTCGGCCACCGGTTTAATTGCCTGCGATATCGCCATCACCATTCTGCGCGACCCAACACATTACTGGCAGGTTGCGTTGGCAACGCCGGAGGGGGTCAAACCCAACATAAGCCGAACGCGGCACCCGATTGACGCCGCCGTGAACTTCCCCTCTCGCACGATTGCCAACAAAGAGGTGCTGCATGTGCCTGACTGGACGGCAGTGGACCTGCCGTCGAAAGACCAACAGATTCACGATGCAGAAGGGTTCATGTCTTCTTTGTATATCCCCTTGCTGCGGGGCGGGGAGTGTTTCGGGGTTCTTGCCTTCGTCCGTAAGGAAAAGCGGGCCTTCAGCCCCGAAGAGATTTCCATGGCGCAGTCCTTTGGCGATCAGGGTGTGATTGCTATTGAAAACGTGCGACTGTTTCAGGCCGCGCAAGACGCCCGCGCCGCTGCTGAAAAAGCCAATGAGGCCAAGAGCGCCTTTCTTGCCACAATGAGCCACGAAATCCGCACACCCATGAATGCCGTCATCGGCATGAGCGGGCTGTTGATGGACACTGAGCTTGATACCGAGCAGCACGACTACGCGCGCACCATTCGCGACAGTGGCGACGCCCTCTTGGGGATCATCAATGAAATCCTGGATTTCTCCAAAATCGAAGCGGGACAGATGGACATCGAACAGCACCCCTTCGATCTGCGTGAGTGTATTGAATCCGCTCTTGACCTGGTCAGCGCCCGTGCGGCGGACAAACAGCTTGATATAGCCTATGTCTACGACGACAGCGTGCCCGCGGCGATCAGCGCTGATCTGACGCGTTTGCGTCAGATTTTGCTGAATCTGCTGTCCAATGCGGTTAAATTCACCGAGGCTGGCGAGGTGGTGCTGACGGTTGCTGCCGAACCGAAAGCAGATCAGGTCGAGTTGAGTTTCGCGGTGCGCGACACTGGTATCGGATTGACGCAAGAAGGTATGAGCCGTCTTTTCCAGTCGTTCAGTCAGGCGGACAGTTCAACCACCCGCAAATACGGCGGCACAGGCCTTGGACTGGCGATTTCTAAACGACTGGCAGAACTGATGGGGGGCACAATGTGGGCCACCAGCGAGGGTGCCGGGAAAGGGTCGACCTTTTGCTTCACGATGCAAGTGCGGCCCGCGCGCTTGCCTCAGACCCGGGCGCGAAACCTGACGGGAGAGCAATCCGAGCTCACTGGAAAACGTATTCTGGTAGTGGATGACAATGCCACCAACCGCAAAATTCTCGCCCTGCAGACAGGCAAATGGGGGACCGAGACAAAAGCGACTGAAAATCCCCAAGAGGCGCTTGAGTGGATCAGGGCGGGTCAGACTTTTGATGTTGCCATTCTGGACATGCATATGCCCCAAATGGATGGTCTTGCGCTTGCCCGGGCCATACGCGCTGCGGGCAACAAGACACCCTTGATCCTTTTCAGCTCGCTGGGGCTGCGAGACCTGGACGCCGAAGCCGGTCTGTTTGAGGCCTATCTGGCCAAGCCGCTGCGTCAGTCGCAGCTGTTTGACACTCTGGTCACACTATTTGCCCCCAAACAGCCGCCTGTGCGCGCCCAGAAACCCGATAAACCAAAAGTCGACGGCGATATGGCGAAACGCCATCCGCTGCGTATCCTGCTTGCCGAAGACAATCTGGTGAACCAGAAGCTGGCGCTGCGCTTACTTGAGCAGATGGGGTACCGTGCCGATCTGGCAAGCAATGGTGTAGAAGCGTTGCAAAGCGTTGAACGGCAGACCTATGATGTCGTTTTGATGGATGTACAAATGCCTGAAATGGATGGTCTGGAAGCGTCGCGCCGGATCACAACAGGCGTTGAACCTGATGCGCGTCCCCGTATCGTGGCAATGACCGCCAACGCCATGCAGGGCGATCGGGAGATGTGCCTGCAGGCGGGCATGGATGACTATATCGCGAAACCGATCCGTGTAGACCGACTGGTCGAGGCGCTGGAGCAGGTGCCCGCCCGAAAAAGGAGTGCAAAGTAGTGTCTGACCCAGTTGATATGTCGGTTCTAGACGAACTCGAAGAGGCGGTGGGCCCGGATTTTCTGATCGAACTGATCGAGACCTTTATGGCCGAAGCGCCGGGCATGATGGCCGAGTTGCAAACCGCGCATGAGGGGGCGGATACGGAAGGTATCCGGCGTGCCGCACATTCGCTGAAATCCAATGCGACGACCTTCGGGGCACATGCAACGGCACAGGCCGCGCGTGAGATTGAGCTTGAGGGATTGGGCGCTTCTCCGGAGGCCGCAATCGCTGCCTTGCAGGACGCACTGTCGCAAGCGGTCTTGGCTTTGCAGGGGCGCATAGATGGCTGAACTTCCAGCGCGCTTGCTGATCGTCGACGATAACAGGGTCAACCGCTTGCTCTTATCGCGCAGCGTCGAGCTCTTGGGGTATCAGGCATCGGTTGCAGAGAATGGCCGTGTCGCGATGGATATGTTGCGCCAAGAGCGTTTCGACCTTTTGCTATTGGACATTGAGATGCCCGAAATGGACGGGTTTGAAGTGCTTGAGGCGATCAAGCAGATACCGTCGCTGTCGGATATACCCGTGATCGTGACATCATCCGTTGAAGGTGTTGAAAACATCGTGCGGTGCATTGATTTGGGGGCTGAGGACTATCTGGCCAAGCCGGTCAATCAGGTTCTTCTCAAGGCGCGTTTGGGATCGAGCATCGAAAAAAAGCGCCTCAGGGACGAGCAAAAGATTCTGCTCAAAAGGTTCGCGACCAGTGAAGTGGCCGAAGATTTGCAGACGTCAGGCTTTGCTCTGGGGGGCACCCGAGTAGATGCGTCGATCCTGTTTTGTGACATCCGCGGGTTTACGGCTATTTCGGAAAGCCAGCCACCCGAAGAGACTATTGAGCTGCTCAACCTCTACTATACGTTGATGTTTGAAGCGATCGACAGTCACGGGGGTATCGTTTCGCTGATGGTCGGTGACGGGTTGATGGCGCTTTTCGGCGCGCCAAAGCCGCTGGATGAACCTGCCCGTTGTGCGGTGTCTGCCGCGCATGACATGCTTGATATGATGTCGCATTTCAATGTGGAACGACAAGCGATGTCAAAGCCGGAGATCCGCATCGGTGTGGGCATTGCGACGGGTGAGGTGGTGGCGGGCTATGCCGGTACGGATCAGCGCGCGACCTACACCTGCATCGGCGACAAGGTGAACCTTGCCGCCCGTCTCGAGGCGCATACGAAGGTCGCCGGCGAAAGCGTCTTGATCGACGCAGCAACGCATGTTGCCCTTGATGGGGAACCTGCCTCAAAGGCTCTGGGTCGCGTCCAGTTCAAGGGCTTTTCCGATGCGCTCGACGTATATGCTGTCTAAC
The DNA here is from genome assembly GCA_947501635.1 of uncultured Roseobacter sp. Classification (GTDB taxonomy): domain Bacteria; phylum Pseudomonadota; class Alphaproteobacteria; order Rhodobacterales; family Rhodobacteraceae; genus Roseobacter. The sequence continues at coordinate 218,446 of CANMWT010000007.1, read as the reverse complement.
AAGACCGCTCTATTCGGCGGCTACAAGCCTTGGATGTGGAGCAGATGTGCTCAACGCGGCATGGTTATCCGCTTGCTTGGGCCAGCTGACAAGAATGATCGCACAGCCGGTGATATCATGCGTTCTAATGGTGGTGTGCAGGGTTTCCACGGTGCACTCGTAGATCTTTTCGGCGGGTTTTGACACGTCGACGGCCAGAGTGATGGGGGCGTCAGCAGATAGTCCTCGGGCCAAAAGGGCTGACTGGATTGCTTGTGCCTGACGTGTCGCCATATAGAAGGCCGTGCTGGTACCGGGCGTGGTGAACCGCACGCTATCGGGCAGGACGCCGCCATCTGCGCCTGTTGCTGTCGCCAGTACCAGCGCATCGGTGACACCGCGTTCTGTCAGACTTATGCCGGCGCTTGCACCCGCCGCGCATACTGCCGTGATGCCGGGTACGATTTCGACAGGCAGGCCGGCTGCCCTGGCAGCCGAGATTTCTTCGCCCGCGCGTCCGAACACGCCGGGATCGCCTGACTTCAGGCGCACCACGTTGCGCCCTTTGCGCGCTTCTTCGACGATCAGCGCGTTGATGCGTTCCTGAGGCCACGCGCAGGCACCGACCACCTTGCCGACAAACACGCGCTCCGCGTCCCGCCGTGCCAACTCCAATACCTCGCTATCGATCAGTCGGTCATAAAAAATGATATCGGCTTCTTGCAGCCGGGCCACGGCGCGCAGGGTCAACAAGTCTTTTGCGCCGGGGCCCGCTCCGATCAGGGAAATCGAGCCCTGTGGCGCTGATTGCGGCGCGCTTCCCGCTTCGATGGCGGCTTTGATATCGCTCGCGGCCTGCCGCTCTGCGCCGCGTGTCCAGTCCTTGCGGGGTTTTTCCGCAAAGACCCAGCGCCAGAACGCGCGGCGCTTTTCACGCGGCACGTTTTGCGCGACGGCGCCGCGCAGCCGCCCGGCCAGTGCTGCAAGACCGCCCAGATTGGGCGACAAAAGCTCTTCGACCTTGGTCTTGACCTGCCTTGCAAGTACCGGTGCGGTGCCCTCGGTACCAATCGCAACCACCACGGGGTCGCGGTCTACCAAAGACGGGGTTGTCAGGTCACATAGATCGGGCTGGTCCACCACATTGACCGGGCAGCCCGCTGCCTGTGCAAGCGCATGGACCGACGCGTCCAATCCGGGGCACCCCGATGCGATGAACCCCATCGCAGCACCTTTAAAAAGTTCCGGTGTAAACGGCCCTTGGTGATGTGATGCCCGCTTGGACAGGACCATATCGCGCAGTTCAGGCTCCGGGTCTGTCGCCACCAGCACAATCCGGGCATCGGTCTTCAGGATCAAACGCGCTTTTTGCGCGGCCTGCTCGCCGTCGCCCACGATAATGACACGGCGCCCGCTGGTGCGAATGAACATCGGAAAGCTTTTCATATCAAAGGCTCCTTAAGTGACAGGGGTGTCGTGAAGCTGCGCATTTTCATTCCGCCGCTTCCATCATCTGCCGGGCAGCGATCAGTGCGGCCAATTCCGGTTTACACGAACCGCAGTTCGTGCCTGCGCCAAGGGCTGCCCCCAGTGCTTCGATCGTCATCAGGCCCTGTTGTTCGATCGCAGTGATGATCGTGTTGACACCAACATTCATGCAAGCGCACAAGACCGGGCCTGCATTCGGCCGGTCGGCCGGGGTCAGGCCGGTCAATACATCCGACGCTGGATGACCTGTCTGCTCGACGAGGTAGTCGCGCATCACAGCAACAGGCGCTTTGGAGACGAACAGCGCCGCCAGTAACTTGTCGCCCTCGAGAAAGGCGATCCGGTAGGCACCGCGTGCAGTGTCCGCGACCATCTGCATGCTGGCATCGGGCAACCCGAAAAGCGCGCGCGCCTGGTCTTCCCAGTTCGTAACCTCGACGTCGCTGGCCAGTTCGGCACGCCAGCCTGACTGTGTGCGGGCCCGTGCCCAATACGCCACATTGGGGCGGAATTCCCGAGAGGACACGGCAAATCCATACCATGCGGCCTGAAACTTTTCGGCAGCCACGACAGCAGCTTTGCTTTCCGGCTGGCCCGAAACGGGGTCGGTTTGTGCTGCGATGATGCTGTCGATCCGACCTGCCGGGGCGGTTTCACCTGTCCAATGCATAGGGGCAAAGAGCTCTCCGCGATTTTGCGCGTCCGTGATCCGCGCGCGCAAGATCGCGCTGCCCTGCGGGCTTGTCAGCCGGACAAGAGCGGCCCTGCTGATGCCCAGCCGCGCGGCGTCTTCTGGATGGATGTCAACAAAGGGCTCTGCGAGATGCGCCGACAAACGCGGCGAAAGGCCGGTGCGCGTCATGGTATGCCACTGATCCCTGATCCGTCCGGTATTCAGCCGGAAGGGAAAGCGCGGCTCTGTCTTGGCGGCAGGAGGCCGCCAGCGCAGGGGCAGCATGCGCGCTTTGCCGTCGGGGTGATAAAAACGCCCGTCGGCAAAAAAGCGGCCGCCTTTGCGATTGGCTGTCACCGGCCAGCGTTGCGGTTGCATATCGTCCCAGCTGTTGTCGTCTGTATCTGCCAGCGCAGAGATGTCGAAGTCGCGACCGAACGCAGCGGCGAGACCGGAAAGCGCTGCATATTCGCGGAAAATCTCGGCGGGGTTTTCATAGTCGAATGCATGGGTCCAGCCCATGCGCCGTCCGACTGAAGCAAGGATGTCCCAATCGTGGCGCGCCGCCCCCGGTGCCGCAAGCACCGCGCGTTGCCGGCTGAGTGTGCGGTCTGAATTAGTAACTGTTCCGCTCTTTTCCGCCCAAGCCGTCGCGGGCAGAAGCACATCGGCGCATCGCGCGGTATCGGTCCGCGCAGTAACATCACTCACAACTGTAAAGTCGCAGCCTGTTATTGCAGCCCTTACCGCATCCGCATCGGGCATAGAGACGGCGGGGTTTGTATGAATAATCCACAAGGCCTTGATTTTGCCGGCAGCCACGGCGCGGAACATATCCACGGCTTTCAACCCTGCCTGTTGCGGCAACGGCCCTGCGTTCCAGAATTGCTGCACGGTTGCGCGGTGATCGGCGTTTTCCAGATCAAGGTGGCAGGCCAGCATGTTGGCAAGTCCGCCGACTTCTCGCCCACCCATCGCGTTTGGCTGGCCCGTGACAGAAAAAGGCCCGCATCCCGGTTTGCCGATGCGACCAGCAGCCAGATGACAGTTCAGAATGCTATTGACCTTGTCGCTGCCCGAGGTGGACTGGTTGACCCCCTGGCTGAATACAGTAACGACTTTCTCATACCGCATCCAAAGGTCGCAGAACCTGTCGATCTCTGCTTGTTGCAGACCGGTTACGGCCACATCGTCGGCGTAGGCTGCATGCAATGCGTCATCAAAGCCCTGAACGCTGGCCAGAAACGTTTTGTCGAACGCGCCGCCCTCGTAAATTTGGGTCAGCAAATGGTTAAAGAGCGCCACATCGCTGCCTGGGGTCAGCGCCAGATGCAGATCGGCCTGATCGCAGCTTGCCGTGCGCCGTGGGTCTATGACAACGATTTTGGTGCCGCGCTTTTCACGCGCTGCCATTACGCGCTGATAGAGAACGGGATGGCACCACGCGAGGTTGGAGCCGACAAGGACAACAAGATCGGCCTCATCAAGATCTTCGTAGGTGCCCGGCACGGTGTCAGTGCCAAAGGCGCGTTTTTGCCCCGCAACGGTTGATGCCATGCACAGGCGCGAATTGGTATCGATGTTGGCGGAACCGATAAATCCCTTCATCAGCTTGTTGGCGACGTAGTAGTCTTCGTTCAACAGTTGGCCCGAGACGTAAAAAGCAACGCTGTCGGGGCCATGGGTGGCAATCGTGCTGCTGAACTTGTCGGCAACCAAATCAAGTGACTGATCCCACGTGCTTTGTTGGCCATTCACCAAAGGGGTGAGAAGGCGCTCTTGGTGACCCACTGTTTCACCCAATGCGGCTCCCTTTGAACAGAGCCTGCCGAAATTCGCCGGGTGATCCGGATCCCCTCTGACCGTCAGGCCACCGGACCCGTCCGGCCGCAAGAGCACCCCGCACCCGACACCGCAGTACGGACAGGTTGACCGGGTCTCGGGCAGGCTGCTTCCATCCATCAGGCAGCGCTCCGTTTGCCGACGGCTTGCGCGTCAAGCAAAATGCGCCCCGCTTCGATGCGGACCGGGTACGTTTCGATTTGCCCGTCCTCGCCGATCGCGTTGCCGGTGTTGAGGTCAAACACCCAGTTGTGCAAGGGGCATGTCACCTTCTGGCCGTGCACGATCCCTTCTGACAGCGGTCCGCCTTTGTGGGGGCAGCTGTTGGAGGTTGCAAAGACTTCGGCCATTTCGGTCCTGAAAAGACCGACGCATCCCAGCGGTGTCTTGACCAATCGCGCACCGCGCAGTGGTATGTCTTCGATATGTCCCACGTCGATCCAGCTCATTCTGCGGCCTCCAGTGTCAAATCGGACAACGGCGCAAAACGCTCCGCGTCTTTGGCGTGTTCCGCCCAGGGGTCTTTGCGGTAGATGGTCTGAGAAAGCTCGAACCGCTCAACAAGACCTTTGCGTGTTTCCGCATCGCCGATCTGTTCCTGAATCCAGTCCAGTCCGACCTTGGCCATCCACTTGTAGATGCGGTCGAGGTATTTGGCGTTCTCGCGGTATAGCTGCGTGACGGCCATGACTACGTCGATGCATTCCTCTTCGGTGGCCACCTGTATCAGCGGCGACACCTCTTTGACGTCCATTCCAGCAGCGCCTCCGATACCGATCTGGTAGCCACTGTCCACACAGACCACCCCAATGTCCTTGCAGGTGGCCTCCGCGCAGTTGCGCGGACAACCGGACACGCCAAGCTTCAGTTTGTGTGGCGTCCATGATCCCCAGAGGATTTTTTCCAGCCGGATTCCCAACCCGGTCGAATCCTGCGTCCCAAAGCGGCAGTGGTCCGTTCCCACGCAGGTTTTTACGGTCCGCAAACCCTTGGAGTAAGCATGGCCCGAGACCAGCCCCGCTTTGTTCAAATCGGCCCAGATGTACGGCAGGTCCTCGCCCTTGACGCCCAGAAGGTCGATGCGCTGACCTCCTGTAACCTTGACGGTCGGTACATCATATTTGTCCGCCGCATCTGCGATGGCGCGCAGCTCATTGGGGTTGGTGATCCCGCCCCACATCCGCGGCACAACTGAAAACGTGCCGTCCTTCTGAATGTTGGCGTGTTTGCGTTCATTGACGAAACGGCTTTGTGGGTCGTCTTGATATTCGATCGGCCAGTCCGCGAGCAGATAGAAATTCACCGCTGGACGGCACACGTGGCACCCGTTGGGGGTGGTCCAGCCCAGCTCCTGCCAGACGGCCGCCTGTGACTGCAGCTCTTGCGACTTGATGAGCCGGCGGACGTCTTCGTGCGTCAGGTCCGTGCAGCCGCAGATGGACTGAGCAGCGGGCAGCTCGAAGTCGTCGCCAAGCGTTACCTGAAGCAACTGCTCGACCAGGCCCGTGCATGTGCCGCAGGATGCACTGGCTTTTGTCGTGGTCCGCACCGCACCCAAATCGCCGGCGCCGGCATTGATTGCATCCACGATCTGGCCTTTGCAAATGCCGTTGCAGCCGCAAATCTCTGCCTCAGGCGGCAAGGCTGCAACGGCTGACAACGGGTCCGCGGGGGACCCTCCCTGATAGGCGGGGCCAAAGATCAGTGTTTCCCGCATCTCTTCTATATCGGAGCCGTCTTTAATGAGGCCAAAGAACCAATTGCTGTCGGCTGTATCGCCGTACATGACGGCACCGATCAGCTTGTTGTCCTCAATGACAAGGCGTTTGTAGACCCCGCGTGCAGGATCACGGAAGACGATGTCTTCGCGGGTCTCGCCATCTGCGAAATCCCCCGCGCTGAATAGGTCGCAACCCGTTACTTTCAGTTTGGTGGAAAGCGTTTTTTGCTTAAAGGCCGCGTCTGCTCCGTTCAGGGTCTGGGCTGCGACCTTGGCCTGATCGTAAAGCGGTGCCACCAGTCCGAAAACGGCCCCGTCATGTTCGATGCATTCGCCAACGGCCAGCACGTCTTCGACTGACGTGACCATCTGGTCGTCCACATGAATACCGCGCCCAACCGCGACACCCGCCTCCTTGGCGAGCGCGACGTTCGGGCGGATGCCAACAGCCATCACCAGCAGGTCGCAGGGCAGTTCGGTTCCATCCTCCAGCTTTAGCGCGCTTACACGTCCGTCCACGCCAAGGATTTCCTTGGAGTTCGCCCCGCACAGGATTTTGATCCCCTTGCTTTCCAGCGATTTACGCAACAGATAGCCGGCAGCTTCGTCCAGCTGGCGTTCCATCAGGTGGCCCATAATATGTACAACTGTAACCTCGACCCCGCGCGCGGCCATACCAGCCGCCGCCTCAAGGCCCAGCAGGCCGCCGCCGATAACCACAACCTTGTCGCCATCGCTCATCGCCATCATCGTCTCGGTGTCTTCCAGATCGCGATAGGCGATCACACCGTCCAGATCGTGGCCGGGCAGGGGGATCATGAAGGGGTTTGAGCCGGTCGCGAACACCAGCTTGTCATAGCCCAGAACATCGCCGTTCTCTGCCGTCACTGTCTTGGCGGTTGTATCCACCGAAGCGACCTGTTCGCCGAAGCGGCAGCAGATGCCGGTCGTCTGATACCAGCTATCATCGTGGGTCACGATGTCTTCGTAGGTCTTTTCGCCCGAGAGAACGGGAGACAGCATGATGCGGTTGTAATTGCCACGCGGCTCGGCATTGAAAAGCGTGATGTCCCAACCGTCACCTTCGGCTTCGATCAGGTGCTCCAGCAGACGGCCTGATGCCATTCCAGCGCCGATAACGATCAGTCTCCGTTTCATTCTGCTGCCTCCTGTGAGGGGTAAGCGGCCCCGATCATGACGCCTGACAGCGCGCCATATGCGGCGACCCACGCATCGCGTGTGGCGGGGGTGAAATCTTCACCCAACCCTTTTTCCAGTGTCCGGATCAGCGACGCGCCGACTTTGCCGTAGTCTTCGGCTTTCACCCCGTAGTCCACGTGCCGGATGGCCAGCTCGCGTGCGGCGGGCAGTACCATATCGAGGTTTCCCAAACTACGCACGACGACGCCGAGTGTGGTCATCAGCTTCTTGCCCTGCTTTGCCATGTCCGCGTTGGCAAAGAGGGGCTTTGTCTCGGGGGCGGTCTCGAACAGGTCGGCGTAAAACAACCCGGCGGCCGTGTCCGCGATCGGGACCACCTTGTCAAAACTGCTTTGGACCAGTGTAATTTGCGTCTCGTTCATCTGTGTCACTCCGCTGCGACCGCTTTGGGCGGGGTTGGGGTCGTGGGTTTCGGTTTAGGCTTTGCGCCGTGCTCGTACTCTTCAAGGAAATCGAGCACTTCCTGGCGGTAGGCGTAGTAGTCGGGATGCTCCAACAGCGCTTTGCGGGTGCGCGGGCGGGGCAGGTCGACATTTGTAATCTTCCCGATGGTGGCCTGAGGCCCGTTGGTCATCATCACCACGCGGTCAGCGAGCAGAATGGCCTCGTCCACGTCGTGGGTCACGCAGATGGCGGTGACCTTTGTGCGCGACCAGACTTCCATCAGCACTTCTTGCAGCTCCCACCTTGTAAGACTGTCAAGCATGCCGAAGGGTTCATCGAGCAGCAGAAGTTTGGGACTGAGGGCAAATGCGCGAGCAATACCGACGCGCTGCTTCATGCCATTTGACAGATCGGCTGCGGATTTATCCATGGCATCGGCGAGGCCTACGCGTTCAAGGTAGTATTCCACGACATCCTGCCGTTCTGCGGTGCTGGCACGCGGGTAGACCTTGTCGACGCCAATAGCGACATTCTGTTTGGCCGTAAGCCAGGGGAACAAGTTGGGCGACTGGAAGACGACCGCACGTTCTGGGTCGGCGCCCTCGACGTGGCGACCATCGAGCTTGATGGCGCCTTTGGAAATCTCGTTCAACCCCGCAGCCATGGTCAGAACGGTGGATTTGCCGCAACCGGAGTGGCCGATCAAAGAGATGAATTCGCCCTTGTCGATCTTGAGGTCGAAATCCTCGACCACCGTCAGCGGCCCTTTTGGAGTGGGGTACACTTTGTGCAGTTGGCTGAAATCGAGAAAGCGGTTGTCTATCATACCGCTTTGCGCCTCGGCCACAGCGGTCGGCACGCCGTGGATCGGCGTCACATCGGGCAGCAGGCGCGTGCCTTCGACCTTGGCTTCGATGCCCACATCCATCAGGTATTTAGTGATTTCGGCGCGCATCTTTTTGAAAGTCGCATTGTTGTTCATTGCGCCACGCTCGCGGGGGCGCGGCAGTGTGACTTTGAACTCCTCACCCAATGTGCCATCGGGGTTGAGGGCGATGATGCGGTCGGCCAGTATAATTGCCTCGTCCACGTCGTTGGTGATCAATACACAGGTTTTTTTGTCCTGCTCCCAGATCTGTTCGATCTCGTCTGCGAGGTTGGCGCGGGTCAGTGCATCAAGTGCCGAGAGCGGCTCGTCCAGCAAAAGTACTTCGGGGTTCATGGCCAACGCACGGGCCACATTCACCCGCTGGCGCATGCCGCCCGAAAGCTCTGCTGGCCGGCGCGCCGCCGCGTGGCTTAGACCCACCATCTTGACGTAATGCGCAACCTTGTCGGCTTTTTCCGATTTGGACAGGCCGGGGAAAACCGTATCGACGGCCAGCCCTACATTGCCATTCACCGTCAGCCACGGCATCAGCGAGTAGTTCTGAAAGATCACGCCGCGTTCGGGGCCGGGGCCCGTGATGGGGGCCCCCTTGAAAGTGGCGCTGCCCTTGGTGGGGCCATCAAGCCCGGCCATCATGTTGATAAGAGTGGTTTTTCCTGTACCCGAGAAACCGAGCAACACCAGAAACTCACCTTCGGCAACGTCGAGGTTGATGTCCTTGAGCACCGGCATATCACCGTAGCTTTTCGAGAGGTTTTCGAACTTCAGAATGCTCATGATGCTCACCGGTTGTTCGAGAAGGTGAAGAGGGATTGCAGCGCGTACATCACCCGGTCCAGCAGGAAGCCGATGATGCCGATGGTGAAGACTGCCACCATGATACGGGCCAATGACGAGGACGAGCCGTTCTGGAATTCATCCCAGACGAATTTGCCCAATCCCGGGTTCTGGGCGAGCATTTCCGCTGCGATCAGCACCATCCAGCCAACCCCGAGCGACAGGCGCAAACCGGTAAAGATCAGCGGCAGCGCAGAAGGAAGCACTAGCTTGGTGATCTTGGTATAGGTGTTCATTTTCAACACCTTGGAGACATTGACCAGGTCTTTGTCGATGCTGGCCACGCCAAGGGCTGTGTTAATGAGCGTGGGCCAGAGCGAGCACAGCGTCACGGTGATAGCCGAGATGATAAAGCTTTTGGGAAAGAGCCCATCGTTGCCCGCGGCAACAGCACTGACAATCATCGTGACGATTGGCAACCACGCCAGTGGCGAGACCGGCTTGAAAATCTGGATAAGCGGGTTCAGGGCGGCATTTGCCGTCGGCGAAAGACCTGCAGCGATGCCAAGCGGCACGGCAATCACCGTTGCGATCAGGAAGCCGAAAAAGACGGTCTGGATCGAGGTCCATATCTGCGTGTAGTAACTGGGCGCGCCGGTGTATGCGACGTTTTTGACCTCGTCCGCGCGGCCTGCATCAATGAGCTTTTGGTTCCGCTTTTCAACCATTTGGTCGAATTTGGCCTCTTTGGCAGCCTTGGCTTTTGCGTCCTCATGCAGGTTGATGACTTCTTCCCAGACCTGCGCAGGGCCGGGCACCGCACCCAGTGATGTCTGCACCTTTGGTGCAAGGGTGCCCCACATCACCAGAAAGGCCAGAATGGCCAGCAGCGGGACTGCGGCAAGACGCCAGAGATCTTTCATCTGGGCGCGTGGGTTGTCGCCAGCGGCGACCTTCAGCAGCGGTGTCAGCCACGCGAGGCCCAGGACCTGGAACCACTTGTCAGCGGTATTGATCCGGGAAAAGAGCCGCTGGCGTTTTGCCTCGCGGTCGGCGGTCAGTTCAGTGGGGTCGATGGCGGTCATGTCGGGTCTCCGGAAGCTGCAAAAGCGCGTCGGTGTCGTGTCGGTACAACGTCGGTATTGCGTCGGTGCGCGGCGCACGTTGCGGTAAGGAATTGGGGATGCCCCGCCGCCGCACGGATAAGGCGGCGGGGCGACTGAGCGTTAGCCCTGCACCTCGGTGCCAACCACGATCTGCTGTTCTTTCAGACCGATCGGCAGGCTTTCGAGATAGGCGTTCGGTGCGCGACCATCATAGGCGATGCCGTCGATGATATCGGCCGCAGGTGTTGGTGCCTTGTAGCCGTCGCTGTCCCATGGGAAGTCGGCTTCATTCGCCAGCCCCTGATCGACAAGCAGGCGGGCGGCTTCAAGATAAATCTCGGGCTTGTACACCTTCTTGGCCACATCGTGGTACCACTGGTCGTCCTTGGCCTCGGCGATCTGACCCCAGCGGCGCATCTGTGTCAGGTACCAGATCGCGTCGGAGTAGAAGGGGTAGGTCGCGTTGTAGCGGAAGAACACGTTGAAGTCGGGGATGTCGCGCTTGTCGCCTTTTTCGAACTCGAAAAAGCCGGTCATGGAGTTTGCGATCACATCATAGTCCGCACCCACGTATTCCGGACGGCTGAGGATTTCCACGGCTTCAGGACGGTTAGCGTTCTCGTTCTCGTCCAGCCAGATCGCGGCACGGATCAGTGCTTTGGTCACCGCCAGCGTGGTGTTGGGATATTTCTCGGCAAACTCCGCAGTGATCCCGAAGACTTTTTCTGGGTTGTTTTTCCAAAGCTGGTAGTCCGTAATGACCGGCACGCCGATGCCTTTGAACACGGCCTGCTGGTTCCACGGCTCACCGACGCAGTAGCCGGAGATCGTGCCCGCTTCCAGGGTGGCGGGCATTTGTGGCGGAGGGGTTACGCTGAGAAAGACGTCGGCTGCAATCTGGCCGGAGACGTTTTCAGGGCTGTAGTAGCCCGGGTGCAGCCCGCCTGCCGCGAGCCAGTAGCGCAGTTCATAGTTGTGGGTCGAAACAGGGAAAACCATGCCCATGTTGAAGGGCTTGCCTTCGCTGCGGAACTGTTCGACGACCGGCACCAGCGCTTCGGCCGAGATCGGGTGCTGCGGGCGGCCGTCATCCATTTTGGGGATGTTCGGTTTCATCATGTCCCAGACTTCATTCGAGACGGTGATGCCGTTGCCGTTCAGGTCCATGGAAAAGGGCGTAATGATATGCGCTTCGGTGCCAAAACCGATGGTTGCGGCCAAGGGTTGGCCCGCCAGCATATGCGCACCATCCAGCTGGCCGCCGATCACCCCATCAAGCAGCACCTTCCAGTTGGCCTGCGCTTCGAGCGTGACAAAGAGCCCCTCATCGAGGAAATACCCGTTTTCATAGGCGACCGCGAGCGGTGCCATATCGGTGAGTTTGATGAAGCCGAAGGTCAGTTCGTCTTTCTCCAGTTCGAGGTCTTGGGCAATGGCAGTGCCGGCAAGAGCCACGGTGGCTGTTATGCCAAGTATAAGATTTTTCATGTATTTCTGTCCCTTTCGGTACGGCGCCCGGAGGATGGGCAAACAAAAAAGCCGCCGACCAGACCGCCGGGGAGGATGGCGGAAGGTCGAGCGGCTTTGCTCAGGAATCCCTGTCTTAGGGAAATGAGTTGAGACGGACAGCGTTGCCCGTCTGTATGTTAAACCTGCACGCGGAATTCGCTTGCGCCAAGTAAAAAAGAGCAGTTCAGCATAAATTTTTCTGCACCGCAGCAGGTTTCATGCCGCATCTGCACAAATTATGTGCGGTTATCTGGCCAAGGCTCAAAAACGCGACCGTCAAAAAACTGGTCACGGCACAGAATCACCTGACCTCCGCCGGAGGCCACGGGGGTGTCACGCTCGAGTGCGCCTTCGAGTTTTGCCGATGCGCCGGGCAAATCGGCGCCGCTGCCCTCAAGAGCCGCGCGATAGATGTCGGAGCGATAGACGCTGCGTGCAGCGATCCGGGCGGCCGTTTCGTCACGGCCGGTGCGCCGGGCGAGGTGGTGGCCGATCCATTCCGCCTGACTGCGCCATGGGAATGTTGCAGCCCCGTGGGCAAACTCGACAAAGCGTTTTGTTTCCCGTTCTTCGCCGGTGCCCGAGATCACCAGACGGCCTGTCAGGGCGCGGTCGATGATTTCAGGTGACAGGTCAAGGTATTCTTTGCGGCTGAGCAGTTCGGCGGTGAGGATGTTGGAGCCATCCTGTGCCAGCCAGCGTCCGGCGCGCCACACCGCGCGGATCAGCCGATTGAGCAGTGAGCTTTCGGTTTCCGCCCAGTCGCGGCGTACGGCCAGCACTTTTTCAGGGGCGAAGGACCAGATGGCGGTGCCGGGCAAGAGCAATGCGCCCACACCTTTTTCAACGGTGCGCGAGCCCCAGGGTTCGCCGACGCAGAATGCATCGACCTCGCCCGAGGCAATTGCTTCGGCCATGAGGGCTGGCGGAATGGTTTTAATCTGCAGATCAGCGTCGGCCTGTTTGTCCACGCTGGACAGCCAGTAATGCACGAGTTCTGCGTGCATCGAGAAGGGAAAGGGTACGCCGATGCGCAGCGGGTTAACACTGGCCTGCAGCAAGGCGCGACCAGCGGCGCGTGCGTCGCCGAAGTCGAAAGGGTAGCCATTGCGGCGCAACCGGTGTTCCAGGTCCTTGTTCACGCCGATGACATTGCCGTTGACTGACAGCACCGATACCGCGTCGATCTGTGTGTTGACGCCACCGAGTCCCATGGCAGCGGCGACGGGCAGGGTCGAGAGCATATGGGCCGCATCCACCTGACCAAAGCAGAGCATGTCGCGCAGGCTTGACCACGAGGGCGCACGACGCAGGTCCAGCGAGATGCCTTCTTCGGCGGTGAAGCCCATTTCCTGGGCGACGATAAGTGGTGCGGCGTCGACCAGCGGGATAAAGCCTACGGAGACCGCCGCACGCCTCACGACAACAGACCCGCTGCGGTGACAAGGGCCGCGGCCACTTCGGCCACACGCTTGCCCTGATCCATCGCCGCCTTGCGCAGGATGCTGTAGGCTTCTTCTTCTTCCACGCCGCGTGCCTTTATGATCATGCCTTTGGCGCGGTCGATGACTTTGCGTTCTTCAAGGGCACGTTTTGTTTCCTCAAGCTCGGTGCGCATGCGCTGGAACATGCGAAAGCGCGCGATGGCCGCATCCAGCACAGGTATGACGCGCCGGGGCTGCAGGCCATTAACAACGTAAGCGGACACGCCCGCTTCGATTGCCGCATCAGACATGCCGGTCTCGGATCGGTCGACAAACATGGCCACGGGGCGGTCCATCGGACCGGAGGCGATGGCCAGTTCTTCGAGCATGTCGCGCGAGGGGTTTGCGATGTCGATCAGGACGATGTCGGGCTGTCTGGTCTTAATCTTGCGGGCAAGGCCCATCGGATCTGAGATAACATCGATGTCGAATTCACCCGCCGCGCGCAAGCCTTCAACGATCTGCAGGGCGCGGTCCCGGTCGGCTTCGACCACGATGATAGACATCTTTTCAACCATTCCTATGGATCGCCAGAGCTTGCGGCATTTGTAAATGCGACAACTCGGCCCTTTGGGAATTAAGGGCCGAGTCGCATGCAGCGTGACTAGATTTTCAGCGTTTCCGGCTGTTTTGCGCTGACCGGTGGTGCCGGTGCGTGTTTACAACCCGATCAGGGCGTCGGCCAGTGCGATAAAGAGTGGGATGCTCAGGATCGCAACGGGCGTGCCCAACCCTGTGGATGCGCCGATATAGGCGGAGGGGTTTGCCTCGGGCAGTGCGCCGCGCATGGTGGGTGGGCCGGAGATATCCGAGCTGGAGGCTGCCATGATCGAGAGCAAGACCACACCGCCTGCAGAGAAACCGGTCAGATGGTGGGCGGCCAGCCCCAAGGCAAAGCCGATCAGCCCGTGTATGATCGGGGCCGTGAGGCCGTAGAGAACATAGGCATGGGCAACTTTGCGCAGTTCAGACAGACGTGACCATGCTTCCATACCCATCAGTAGCATCAGGATGGACAACAGCCCCCGGAACAACGGTTCGTAAAAGCTTTGGTAGACGCTTTCGGGCCGCGCCAGAAGGCCGATGGCGATGCCCAGTATCAGCGCCGAGATTGCAGGGCTGCGCAGGGTGTCCACAAGGATACCCTTGATCATTCCGCCATCTATGTTTGATGACAGCCCACCGCCGCCCAAGCCGCCACCACCACCGACGGAAACGGTCGTGCTGCCTGAGCCTGCGACGCTTTGAGCTGCGCGACGTTGCGCGCTCATCCGGGCCAGAACAATGGCTGTGACCAGTGCAGCAATGTCCATGAAGGGGTAGAGCGCGCCGATGAACCCTTCGTAGTAGATGGAATCGGCGTCCAGCATTGCCATGCCGGCAGCGAGCGTGGAGGCGGAAACCGCGCCGAACAGACCGACGGTTGCCATGGCGTCCATGCGGGACACATCACGGAAGCGGGCCAGCGTCTGCCCGCCCAGCAACACAATCGCAACGCCTATGGCCATCGCGGCAAAAGCGGGAACAGCGAGAGCGACAAAGTCAGCTTCGCGGATCGAGATGCCCGCGCCAAGACCGACTTTGAGCAAGAGCAGGATCACGATGAATTTGTAAATCGGATCGGGGATTTCGAGTTTACTGCCCAGTGCGGCCAGCATCATGCCGCCGAGAAGAAACGCCAGCGTGGGCTTTTGCATCTGCGAAAGGATCGTGCTGGCGATGTCTACAATGATATCCATTTCTGTCTCCGGTCTGTGTTGTTCGGGGACATATGGCCTGCTGGAAACAAGAATAAAAATATTTCTTTTTGAATATTTCGTTCTATAAAAAAGAACGATGGACAGTTTGAACTATCACCACCTGCGGTATTTCCGCGAAGTCGCCCGTGCGGGAAACCTGACGCGCACGGCGGAGCGGATGAACTTGTCGCAGTCTGCCTTGTCGTCTCAAATCCGTACGCTGGAAGAGCGCTTGGGCCATCCGCTTTTTGACCGTGTAGGCCGTCAGCTTGTTTTGACAGAGGTCGGGCGGATCGCGCTGGATTATGCGGACCGCATTTTCAGCACCGGAGAAGAGCTGATCGCGACGCTGGAGCGCAGCCGTGCCGAGACTGCCCCGTTGCGCGTGGGCGCGCTGTCGACCCTGTCGCGCAATTTTCAGATACGATTCTTGGAACCGGTGCTGGGCGTGCAGGATGTGGATGTGGTGCTGCGATCCGGCAGCGAGGAGGTACTGTATGACGGCTTGCGGTCGCTGTCACTTGACGTCTTGCTGACCACGGAGCCGCCGCGCGCAGAGATGGGCCGCGAGTTCACTGCGCAGCGGCTGGCGGAGCAGAGTGTGGGGGTGCATGGTGTGCCAGAGCGTATGGCCTATGATACGCTGGAGGCGTTGCTGGCCAGCGAGCCGCTGATCGTGCCGACGGAAAGCTCTGTGCGACGTGGCTTTGACAGCCTGGTTGCGCAGTTGGGCATCCAGCCGCGCGTGATCGCGGATGTGGACGATATGGCGATGGTGCGTCTGCTTGCGCGTGCCAATGCAGGTGTGGCGATTGCGCCTGATGTGGTGCTTGCGGATGAGATCGCCTCTGGCCGGCTGGTCACAGCCCCCTTTGGTCTGGACATTGTTGAAAGCTTTTACGCCGTCACCACGCGGCGCAGTTTCCCGCATCCGCTGATCGGTAAGTTGCTGCGCAGCGCCGTATAGCGGCGGCACAACTTGCAATCCCTTTGACCGCGGTGAATAAACTGGCAGGCAGGTGGCCGGGCAAACACGCCGGGTATGTGTGAACAGCGCAAGAAAGAGGAAGGCTGCAGGGTGAGCGTTTTAGTGCAGATCAGTCTGGGCAGTCTTCTGCTGATCCTGTGTTTGCTTATTCACATTGGTACGCAGGTCTGGCTGGTGCGCAGGTTGCGGGTGCATCGCAGTACGTTAGAGCACCCTAGCGGACGCGTGGTTTTTCTGGCCTGTTCAATGGTGGTCGCCGTGCTTTTGTTTTCCCATACGGTTCATCTCTATATCTGGGCATTGTCGCTGTGGCTGTTGGGTGCGTTGCCGGGGCATGAGGAGCCGATCTATTTCAGCCTGGTGACTTATACGACGGTCGGGTACGGCGATGTGACGCTGGGTCCTGCGTTTCGTGTGCTTGGGGCGATGGCGTCGGTCACCGGTATTTTATGCTTTGGGTTGACGACCGCGTTTCTGGTGGGACTGTTTCCCAGAATAATTGTGGTGTCAAATGCGGACGAAGACACGAAACCTCCAGGTACATAGGATGTGCGGCACATGGGTCTTTTCAGGCAGATGGCCTTGTGCCTCGCCGTTGTTGCGGGGGGAGCGGGCGTGAGTGCGCAGGAAAACACCATGGGTCTGGCGCCTGCTTGGGAATATGTTTCGGACAGGGTGATGGGCGGTGTGTCAAGCGGCGCGCTGCAGGTTGCTGAGGTGGCAGGGCGTCAAGGGGCGCGGTTAACCGGTCAGGTTTCGCTGGACAACAACGGCGGCTTTGTCCAGATGGCCTTTGATCTGGAGCGGTCCGGCAGCTTTGTGGATGCCGCTGAGTGGCGCGGTATCGAAATGGATGTCTATGGAAATGACGAGACCTATGAGGTGCGTCTGCGCACGACGGCCCTGACCCGGCCCTGGCAGTCTTTCAGGGTGTCGTTTCAGGCTGAGCCTGTGTGGCGAACAGTGCGTTTTCCCTTTGCGGATTTCGAGCCCCACCGCACCGAGGCCACATTCGATGCAGCGCAGTTACGGCGGATCGGCGTTCTGGCGATCGGACGCGCATTCGAAGCGGACCTGACCGTCGCCGCCGTACGTTTCTATCGGTAACCGCCGGGCTTTGCCCATCGGGCCAAAAGGTTAATTTTTGAGCAAAAGAAAAATAGTTACAAGCGCTTACGTCTGTAGTGCGGCGGCGTGCAGAAACTTGGTTGCATAGTGTTATGTGTCCGTTACGCTAAGAGGATGACACAGCAAAAAGACCATTTCAGCGAAATGAGTGCCGGTGATGGCGTGAGAGCGCCTTATCGCAAGTATCAGTCCTGGTTCGCACAACAGGATGTGGCGCGGCTGGCCAAGAAAGCGCAGGAGGCCGAAGCCTTCTTCCGGCGCACCGGCATTACCTTTAATGTCTACGGTCAGGAAGATGCCGAAGAGCGGTTGATCCCATTTGATCTTGTGCCGCGCATTCTGTCGAGCAGCGAGTGGACCAAGCTGTCCCGCGGGATCGAGCAGCGCGTACGCGCCATCAATGCCTTTTTGCACGACGTTTACAACCGGCAGGAAATTCTGCGAGCGGGTGTTGTGCCGGTGGGGCTGGTTGCCAACAACGATGCGTTCCTGCCACAGATGATGGATTTTACGCCGGCGGGTGGGGTTTATACCCATATTGTCGGCACCGATATCGTGCGCACGGGCGAGGACGACTTTTATGTGCTGGAGGATAATGCGCGGACCCCTTCCGGTGTGAGCTATATGCTTGAGAACCGCGAAACGATGCTGCAGATGTTTCCCGAGCTTTTCAGCCAGAACCGCGTGCAGCGTGTCAGCGACTATCCCAAGAACCTGCGCAGGTCGCTGGAAGCCTCGGCACCGGCGGGATGTACGGGGCGTCCTTGCGTTGTTGTGTTGACGCCGGGCATCCACAACTCCGCCTATTACGAGCATAGTTTTCTGGCGGATCAGATGGGTGTCGAACTGGTGGAGGGCCATGATCTACGTGTGGTTGACGGGCATCTGGCGATGCGGACGACCCGCGGCTACAAGACCATTGATGTGATTTATCGCCGGGTTGACGACGACTTTCTTGACCCGCTTACCTTTAATCCGTCTTCGATGCTGGGCGTGCCGGGGATTATGGACGTTTATCGCGCCGGTAACATAACGATCACGAATGCGCCGGGGACCGGGGTGGCCGATGACAAGGCGATATACAGCTATGTGCCTGATATCGTGGAGTTCTACACAGGTGAGAAGGCGATCTTGAAGAATGTCGAGACCTACCGCTGCTCAGAGCCGGACGCTTTGAAATACGTGCTCGATAATCTGGCGGATCTTGTGGTCAAGGAGGTGCACGGCTCGGGCGGCTATGGGATGCTGGTGGGTCCTGCGGCCAGCAAAAAGGAGCTGGCGGCCTTTGCTGACAAGCTCAAGGCAAAGCCTGCAAACTACATCGCACAGCCGACGCTGTCGCTGTCGACGGTGCCGGTGATGACGGACAAGGGGCTGGCACCGCGCCATGTGGACCTGCGCCCCTTCGCGCTGGTCTCGCCGAATTCGATCGACATTGTACCCGGTGGGTTGACGCGCGTGGCCTTGACCGAAGGCAGCCTGGTGGTGAATTCCAGTCAGGGTGGCGGCACCAAAGACACCTGGGTTTTGGAGAGCTGATATGCTGGGAAAGAATGCAGGTGGCCTCTACTGGATGTTTCGGTACCTTGAGCGGGCGGGCAATACGGCGCGTCTGATCGAAGCGGGTTTCAGGATCGCTCTGACGCGGTCAACCGATCCCGCGTCCGAGTGGAAGTCGGTCATTGTGACTTCGGCGGCACAAGCCAGCTATGAGGCGAAATACAACGGCTATGACAGTGCGCGCGTCACTGATTTTCTGCTGCGCGATCCGGACAACCCTAATTCGGTGCTGTCTGTTATCAAAGTTGCCAGAGACAACGCGCGCATGGTGCGCACGGGGCTGACGACGGAGGTCTGGGCTGCGGTCAACGAGACATGGATGCTGCTGAACCGCATTCTCAAAGACCCCATCCCCGAAACCGATCTGCCAGAGGTTCTGGCCGCGATCCGGCAGCAATCGGCCTTGGTGCGGGGGGCTTTGCACGGCACGATGCTGCGCAATGATATCTATGATTTCTGCCGTTTGGGGACATTCATCGAACGAATGGACTGCACCGCGCGCATCATTGACGTAAAGTATCACGCCTTGCTGCCCGCGACCTCTTTTGTTGGCAGCAGTATGGACAATGTTCAGTGGGAGATGGTGTTGCGGTCAGTGTCTGCGCATGCGTCGTTCCGATGGGCCGTGGAAGGCGGCTACAACGCGCCCAATATTGCAAACTTCCTGATTTTGGATAACAGGTTGCCGCGCTCGCTGGCCTATTGTTCGTTGCAGCTTGTCAAGAACCTTGAGTATCTGGCGCATGATTATGGAGAGCGCGCCCCCAGCCTTGAAATGGCGGAAGCTTTGGAGACGCGTCTCAAAAATCGTGATATCGCGTCGATCTTTGACGAAGGGCTGCACGAGTTTCTCACGAGCTTTATTGAAAAGACCACGGGGCTGGGTCTGCAGATCGAGCAAGATTACAGGTTTAGTGCGTGATGCAACTGACAATCAAACATACCACCGAATATGCCTACCAAAACCCTGTGGAGTTTGCCTTGCAACAGGTGAAACTGCGCCCGTTGGAATCTGCGTTGCAGATGGTAACGGCCTGGGACCTTGAGATTGATGGTGGCAAGATCGAAACCAGCTACCGCGATCACTATGGCAACCATGTTGATCTGGTCAGCGCCACGAGGGCGACGCAAAGCCTTTCCATCACCGCGACTGGCACCATCGAGACGCGGGACGCGGCGGGCATTTTCGGCAAGGTATACGGGTGCGCGCCGCTTTGGCTTTTTGCGCAAAGCACGCCGCTTACAGAGCCTGGGGCGCGTGTCAGGGCACTGGCAGAAAATGTGAAGCAGTCGAGCGATACGCTGGATGGATTGCACGCGTTGAGTATCGCCACGCTGAAAGCGGTTCCTTATGAAACGGGCCACACGGGGTCCAAGACTGATGTTGAAACGGCTATCGACATTGGCAAAGGTGTTTGTCAGGACCATGCCAACATCTTTGTGTCAGCGGCCCGCGTGGCCGGTCTGCCCGCGCGCTATGTCAGCGGCTATCTGATGATGAACGACCGTGTCGATCAGGATGCCAGCCACGCCTGGGCAGAGGTACATCTGCCAGACCTTGGCTGGGTGGGCTTTGACGTATCCAACGGCGTTTCGCCGGATGAACGCTATGTGCGCATTGCCATTGGACGGGACGCGCATGATGCAGCACCGATTTACGGACTGCGCGGCGGTACAGGGGATGAGAGGCTCATTGTATCTTTACAAGTCCAGCAGTAAGGCTAAGTGCAGCGTAATTACTGCAGACGGGCACTCATGACTTATTGCGTTGGCATGCGCCTCAATAACGGCCTTATCTTTATGTCGGACACGCGTACAAACGCGGGCGTCGACAACTTCTCGACCAGCCGCAAGCTCTTTACCTGGTCGGTACCGGGCGAGCGGTCTATCACGATCATGACTGCGGGGAACCTGGCCACGACACAGGCGATGGTCAGCCTGCTTGAAGAGCGGTCCGAGGCGGCGGCGGATCGTGACCCGGGTATTATGAACCAGCCCTCGATGTTTCAGGTGGCGCGCCTTGTCGGTGCCACGTTGAAAGAGGTGATCTCGTACAGCCAGCCCAATGGGCCCACGTCCGACAGCGAGCAGTTCAGCGCGTCGGTGATTGTCGGGGGGCAGATCAAGGGGGGTAAACCCACTATTTTTCTGGTCTATCCGCAGGGCAATTTCATTGAGATCACCGAGGATACGCCCTTTTTCCAGATCGGAGAGACAAAGTATGGCAAGCCTATCCTTGTGCGGGCCTATGACCCTGAACTTGCCTTTCAAGAGGCGCTGAAGCTTTTGCTGGTGTCTTTCGATTCGACAACCAAATCGAACCTTTCCGTGGGGTTGCCTTTTGACGTCCATGTATATGAGAACGACAGTTTTCATGCGGACCGGCAAATCCGGATTGAAGACAGTGACGAGATTTACCAGACTATCTCCTCGCAATGGGGCGAGGCACTGAAATCCGCGCTGGATCTTTTGCCGAACTACAAGGTGTGATGCGGTTGCGCTGACATTTGGCCGACGTACCGCGTCGGTCAGGCGTTTATGAGTTCCGACAATTCTCCGGCCGCTTTGAGGAGCAGGTCGACTTTGCTTTCCAGAGCCTCGATCCCGGTCCGTTGCAGCGGGGCATGGACAGACAGCGTGGAAACCAGCCGGCCTTGTGGGTCGAGGATGGGGACGGCTATTGCGCCCATGCCTTCCATGAATTCTTCTGCGTCGATGGAATAGCCGCGGCTGCGGGTCTTTTCGATCTCTGCTTTGAGCGCTGCCTTGTCGGTGATTGTGCCCGGCACATGGCGGTCAATCGTCGCGTTTTCCAGAAATCGGTTGAGATAGCTGGCGCGGAGCGAAGACAGGTACATCTTGCCGCTGGCGGTGCAGTGGAAGGGGACTTGTGTGCCGATGGGCAGTTGGATGCGCAGCGGCCAGTGTGTTTCGACGCGATCCAGATAGACCATGCCGTCACGGTCGGGGGTCGCGATGTTGCAGGTTTCGCCGATTTCTTCAGCCACCCGTCGCAGGATTGTCAGCCGCACCATGCGTATGCGTTGCGCAGAGACCGTATTGACCGCAAGACGCCGCAGTCTCGGGCCGGGCCCGTAGGACCGGCCGTCGATGTCGCGCTGCAGAAAGCCGGCTTCTTCGGCTGTATGGAACAGTCGGTGAAGCGTTGGCTTGGGTAGTTGGAGTTTGTCTTTGAGAGCCGAGGGCGTGACTGGCACGCCCACCTTTGCCACTTCTTCCAGCAGGACCAGCAACCGTAAGTTGGTCGGGATCTGGCCCTGCTTTGCTGTTTTAAGGTCATCCGGCATTGATTGTGACTTCCGCTTTATCTTTCCGGCAGCAGCATAAGTGCGAGATCCGGCGTCAACGCTACAAGAATCCATGTCGCCATAAGAGCGGCCAGATACATTGTAGAGTATTTCAGCAGGCGGAAGTAAGGCACGCCGGTCACACCGGACGCCACGTAAAGGTTCAGACCGTAGGGCGGCGTGATAAAGCCGATCGACGCACCGACGAGGAAGATCACCGAGAAGTGGATCGGGTCGACGCCCACGCTTGCCGCAATCGGGGCAAGGATGGGGGCGAGGATGATCGTCACCGGCAGCGATTCAAGCACCATGCCGGATACAAAGACGATAACCATCGCTGTCGCCAGAACCGCATAGTAGCCGCCCATGGAGATCACGAAGTCGCCAATCACCTGCTGTGCGCCCAACAGAGACAGGATCTGTTGCATCACCACCGAGATGGCGATGAGCGGCGCGAGGATGCCTGTGATCTGTGCCGAGCGGACAACGATCCCGGGTATTTGCGGAATGGTGAACCCTTCTACCAGCAGCATCTCCAGATAGCTTTTTTCATGCCATTCCTTGGTTTCGTCGATGTGGAACAGATGGTGTAGTGCCCAGCTGACAAGCCCTGCAATCACGCAGAAGCCCACTGTGACGCCTGCAGCCTCCGTGGGGGAGAACTTGCCGGTGTAAATGCCCCAGAGCACCAGACCGATGGCGAAAAAGCCCAGCCATGCGCCGAAGGCTGTTTTCAGCACGCGGTTAAGCTGCAGCGGGATGAGAAAGCCCCAACCGTTGGCGCGGCAGATGATCCAGCAGGCGAACTGCATGGCAAAGACCATCAGCGCACCGGGGATGATGCCGGCGACGAAGAGGTCCGAGATGGGCAGGTTCATCAAAAAGCCGTAGACGATGAAGATGATCGACGGCGGGATAATGATGCCGACGGTCCCGCCCGCGGCCGCTGTGGCGGCTGAGAAGCGTTCGTCATATCCACCCTTTACCATTTCAGGGTGCAGCATCGAACCGATCGTGGCCGTTGTGGCCGAGTTCGACCCCGAGATCGCAGCGAAAAGGCCGCAGGCACCAAGCGATGCCATCGCCAGACCGCCCCTGAGCCAGCCCAGACAGGCGTAGGCAAAGTTTGACAATCGTCGGGCGATGCCGGATTTGTTGATAAGGTCACCGGTCAGGATAAAGAGCGGCATAGCCAGCAGCGCAAAGCCCTTGTTGAAGACGTTCATCAGTTCCGCGCCCATGTTGTCGAGCGTCAGCCCCAGCACGAACGAGCAGCCAATCACCCAGTAGGCGATGACCAGAAGCACCGGTACGCCCAGCATGAACAGGCCGGTCACGCCCAGCGAAATCAGTGTTATGAGTGTTCCATCGGCCATTATGTATCCCCTCCGATGACGGCTTGTTCGATCAGGGGCTCACCGGCGCGGTACTTGCGCATGTCTTCCTGAATGTTTTGAAAAGCGCGACCGGCGATCAGCAGGCCCGCTATCGGAGCGGTAATAAGGAACCACCACTGCATGGTGTTATCGGTCCCCAGAACGATCTGGAAGTTCGCGGCAGAGTTTGCCGTCAGGCGGCTGGTGGTCACAAAGAGGATCAGCGCAAAGCCGAACCACAAGCAGAAATCCAGCCACAGGCAGGCAATTTGCCCCTTGGGCGGCATCTTGGTGCGGAACTCCGAAAAGCTCAGATGCGTGCGCAGTCGCACGTTATAGGCAGCCCCGAACCAGGCCATTATCATGAACAGAAACGGCGGGATCGTCGTCGACCAGGGTTGTTGGTTGTTGAAAATGAAGCGGTCGATCACACCCCAGAAGATGATGAAGGCGATCGCCAGATAGGAATAGACCATGATCGTTCGCTCGAGATGGCGTTCGATAAATGGTATTTTTTGATACATGAGAGAAATCAGATACCCTCCCACCGCAACGACAATGACGCCCAAATACCATTTGGCATCCGAGCGCAGGGCGTTGGTAATCTCGAAGCTGTCTTGCGATGCAAGCGCCGAGAGAATGGCCCCTATATCAGAGATAATTGACAAACCCTGTCCCTCCCAAAGGTTTGGTCCGTATGCTGAGTGCCTGCCTGTACCTGACGCTTCAAGATACGCCGGACGTTGGCCGATCTGGTTTCAGGTCAACGGAAAATGGCCGGCCCCCAATATCGGGGACCGGCTTTGATGCAGCAAAGCTTAGGCGCTTATGCTTTCCACCAGCGGCGTGGCTCGACGTTCTCGGCCAGCGTGTGTGGGTTGTTGCGGACTTCGTTGTAGATGTCCTGATAGGTGTCGATGCCACCGGCCCAGCCGTTGATCCGCTCGCGCCACTGCTCCCAGAGCTGTGGTTGGTACTCGGGCGAGCACATCTCTTCGGCTTTCTTGCGCTCTGCGTCGGACAGCGTTGCCATGCGCACATTGTTTTGCGCAAAGATCGTGTCTGGCAGTTGCGGATCGGAGAAGCCGACAGTGTTGACCAGAGCCGCTTCGTTTGCGGCCTGCACGTGCACCTGCGTGAGATAGGCAGCTTCCATGACTGCGTCTTGCAGTTCGCCACCGAGGCTGTCGAAGACAGAAGCCGACATTGCCGTGTGCTCCGTGCCGCAGAAGAAGCGCAGATCCACACACTGGCTGACCACAGGAGACATGTTCGCATAGGCAACCGCCGACGCCCATGTTTCCGCACCGTCGATCAGGCCCTGCTTGAGGCCGTCGAGTGTTTCTTCCCATGCAATCGGAACGGGGTTGAGGTTCAGCGCGTTCATCGCGATGCGGCCAAGCTGTGTACCCGTCACGCGGTTCTTGGAGCCGAAAAGCTCTTCGATGCTTGTCACGGTTGGCTTGTCTTCCCACGCCAGACCCAGCTGGATACCGCGCAGTTCCGCATGCGTGAAGAGGAACTTCAGGCCGTGGCGCTTCTCAAACGGCTCGCGCAGGATGCGCTGCGATTCAGGGCTGTACATGAAGTAGTACTGATCCGCGCGGCTGCGGAACATATACGCGTAGTCCAAGACGTTGAGATAAGGTGCACCGCCTGCAGAGTTCTGCGTGGATGCCGCATACATATCAACGATTCCCTGCTGCGTTTTCTCAACGCAGGAGAGCTGGTTACAGATCTGGTTGTTGCCGATGAATTCAACGCGAATCTCACCGTCAGTGCGGCTTTCAAGGTCGCGTGCGAACTCAAGAACGCCGGCGCGTTCGATCAAGAGGTTTTGTGGGTTAAAGCCCGCAGCACCGAATTTAAGGGTGAATTTTGGTTCTTTCGCAAAGCGTTTTTCATAAGTAGATTCAGCGGCTTTTGCCAAATTTGCCACGCTCATCGCGCCGCCGAATGTTCCTGCTGCAAGCAGAGTGGAGCTTAGGCCATAGCGTCCCGCGACTTTGAAAAGATCACGGCGTGATATGCCTTTGATATTGTTCTGTACTTTCATGCGTTCCTCCCTGAACGTCGATTATTGAGACCTGTGGTCCCAAAAAACACTAGTATGGTTTCCATTTTTTGCATAGTGTTTTTTTAGTCTACACGGGAGGGGGCAACTTGGAAGCTGATTTTATCGTTATTGGTGCGGGATCGGCCGGATGCGTGCTTGCAAACCGTTTGAGCGCCGATCCGAAGAACTCGGTTATCCTGCTGGAGGCGGGTGGTCGCGATCTTAACCCTTGGATCCACATTCCCGTGGGGTATTTCAAAACCATTCATAACCCGAGTGTGGACTGGTGCTACAAAACGGAGCCTGATCCGGGCCTGAACGGTCGGTCCATCGAATGGCCGCGGGGCAAGGTGCTGGGCGGGTCGTCTTCGCTCAATGGCCTTCTCTATGTTCGCGGGCAGCCGCAAGACTATGACCGCTGGCGTCAGATGGGCAATACCGGCTGGGGCTGGGACGACGTGCTGCCGCTGTTCAAGCGTGCCGAGCGCAATGAGCGCGGTGCGGATGAGTATCACGGCGATCAGGGGCCTTTGTCTGTGTCGAACATGCGCATTCAGCGTCCGATCACAGACGCCTGGGTGGCGGCAGCTCAGGCGGCTGGGTATAAGTTTAACCCCGACTACAATGGTGCCGATCAGGAAGGCGTGGGTTTTTTCCAACTGACGGCCAAAAACGGGCGGCGTTGCAGTTCTGCAGTGGCTTACCTCAATCCGGTAAAGCAGCGTCAGAACCTCAAAATTGTCACCCATGCGCAGGCCGACAAGATCGAAATTGAAGAGGGGCGCGCCACCGGTGTGACCTATACGGACCGTGGCGGCCAGCCTGTGACGGTTACTGCGCGGCGCGAGATTATCCTCTGCGGAGGGGCAATCAATTCGCCCCAGCTGCTGATGTTGTCAGGTATTGGCGAGGCGGAGCAACTGGCCGAGCATGGCATCGAGGTCAAGAAGGCGCTGCCGGGTGTGGGCAAGAACATGCAGGACCATCTGCAGGCGCGTCTGGTGTATAAATGTAATGAGCCGACGCTGAATGACGAAGTCTCCAGCCTTTATGGGCAGGCGAAGATCGGGTTGAAGTACCTTATGTTCCGCGCCGGACCTATGACGATGGCAGCCAGTCTGGCGACTGGGTTTCTCAAAACACGAGATGATCTGGAAACGCCGGACATTCAGTTTCATGTTCAGCCCTTATCGGCGGAGAACCCCGGCAAGGGGGCTGACAAGTTTTCCGCCTTTACGATGTCGGTTTGCCAGTTGCGCCCGGAAAGCAAGGGCGAGATCAGGTTGAAATCCGCGCGCCCGCGCGATTACCCCAGCATCATCCCGAACTACCTGTCCACGGAAACCGACTGCCAGACGGTGGTTTCGGGGGTGAATATCGCGCGTCGCATAGCGCGGCATGCACCGCTGAGTTCGAAGATTTCCGAAGAGTACCGCCCGAAAGCGAGTCTGGATATGGAGGACTATGACGCTACGCTCGACTGGGCGCGCAACAACACTGCCTCGATCTATCATCCTACGGGGACCTGCAAGATGGGCAGCGGTGCAGATGCGGTTGTGGACGAAAAGCTGCGCGTGCACGGCATTGCCGGTTTGCGCGTTGCGGATTGTTCGATCATGCCGGAAATCGTGTCCGGCAATACAAATGCGCCGGCGATCATGATCGGGGAAAAGGCGTCTGATCTGGTGCTGGAGGCGGGCTAGCCGCGTCTTTTTTCCGGTTCTGCAATGAAACATCAAGGCTGCGTCTTGGCTTCGGAGGCGATCTTGGTTTTGATGGGGCAGCGGTTTCCGAACCGGGCCGCAATCGCAAGAGTACCCCGCCGCCATGACCGCCAGAGTTTTCTCTACCGCCAACAGGGCTCCGCATCTGGGGCCCTATCCGATGGAGCGTCTGGTACGGGGTGACATGCCCGATCTGCGCAGCGTGCCGGCGATGCCGGAGTTGTCGTTTCACCGCCCCGAAGACCCGCTGTCGATCGTGAATGCGATGGGCGAGCATCAAGCCACGATGGATGCGATCCGCGACGGTCTGGTGAACAAGACCCGCGCGACTGTGCCGCCATCGCCCCGGGCGCGTGCGGCGCACCTGAAGGCTTTCGGCTATTTCAGCGATGCTGCGATGGTGGGAATCGGGCCGGTCTCCGATCCGGCATGGCTGGCGCGCCCGCGGCGCAATCCCGACATAGACCGTCTCGCGCAGGCATTGCGCAGCAGGCAGGTCAAGACGCTTGCCTCGGGCATCGACACGATCATGGCGGATTTGCGCGAGAGCCTGCAGGCGCCGCAAACCGTTGTCACTGATCATGGCCATGCGCTGGTTTTCCTCTATGACATGCCCCGCGATCCGCGGCAGGGTGAAGTGGGCTGCGACTGGATACAGGACGCGCAGGCGCACCGCGCCTGTTTGCGCGCTTCCGAGACAGCGGTGGTGATTGCCAACTACATCCGGCTGCTGGGGTGGGATGCCAAAGCGCATACACCGACAAGCAGCGATGTTGACCTCAACAGGCTGGCGGTAGCGGCCGGTTTGGCGACGGTGGAAGACGGCGCGTTGTGCAATCCTTATCTGGGGGATAGATTTGGTGTCGCAGCCGTGACGACCGAAATGGAGCTGGCACATGATGCCCCGCTTGCACCGCTGCGGGATCAGACCTTTGCGCGCATAAACCGCCCCGCCTGGTGGGCTGGTTTCCGAACGTCCAAATCCGCGTTGAACCGGGATGCCTTTGCGCGGCGCGACTTTGTGCAGGGGCCGCATCCCTTCGAGACGCTCAAGAGGGTAGACAGCCCGACCACCTATATTGACGAGGCGCGGGTGCCGCGCGTGCCCAAGCGCGCCGATCTTTTTGCCCGCGCCCAGTTTGGTGATCTGGGCAAGCCTGTGCAGCGCGCCGCTGCTGGCGGGCGCTACGTGGTCAAATCCGCCCCATCTGCTGCACAGCGGCGCATGTTGGGCGCGTTTATCCTGTTTCAGGACGGGCCGGCCGCTGAGGAACGCCGCAGTGCTACACCGCAAAGCAATGCCGCGAACGTAAAGGCAGCAAGCTATTTTCTGGGTATTGACGCCACAGGCATCAGCCGGTGCCCGGACTGGGCGTGGTACA
This sequence comes from uncultured Roseobacter sp., assembly GCA_947501635.1. Lineage (GTDB taxonomy): Bacteria > Pseudomonadota > Alphaproteobacteria > Rhodobacterales > Rhodobacteraceae > Roseobacter. The sequence continues at coordinate 190,113 of CANMWT010000007.1, read as the reverse complement.
GCCACGACGCTGCGGGTGCGCCGATTGATCCGCCGCACGATCAGGCCATCAGCATGATCGTCGATCAGGGTTTTGAGACGATGGAGGGGGCTTCGGGCGATGACTGGATAAGCGTCGCACAGTCGATGCGAGCCTATCTGCGGTTCTCGCTCTTAGGTGGCGTGCTCGCCCGGCATCTGCGCAATCTGGGGTACAGCGCAAAGGCGCACACGGTCATGGATGGCGAGGTCTTGCAACCGCCTTTGTTGCTGCTTGCGGGGCTGGGCGAGGTCAGCCGTATCGGCGAAGTGATCCTGAACCCTTTTCTTGGTCCTCGGCTGAAATCGGGGGTGGTCACGACGGATATGCCGATGGCGCACGACAAACCTGTCGACTTCGGCCTGCAGCGTTTTTGCGCGTCTTGCAACAAATGTGCGCGTGAGTGTCCTTCGGGGGCCATCACGGCGGGCCCCAAGCGCATGTTCAACGGCTATGAAATATGGAAGTCGGACAGCCAGAAATGTGCCACCTACCGCATCACGACCGAAGGCGGTTCAATGTGTGGGCGCTGCATGAAGACCTGCCCGTGGAATCTGGAGGGTCTTTTTGTCGAGAAGCCTTTTCGCTGGATGGCCATGAACCTGCCACAGGCGGCGCCCGCGTTGGCGCGGCTCGATGACGTTTTGGGCAATGGCGGGATCAAGCCGGTCAAGAAGTGGTGGTGGGATGTGGAGTTACATGAAGACGGCGGCTACCACCCGGCACGTGCGCCGGTGAATACGCGGGATTTGCAGCGCGATCTGGACCTGAGGTTCGAAGATCAGACGCTGGCTGTCTATCCCGCGCCGCTGGCACCGCCGCCGTGGTCCTATCCTTACCCGATGGACCGCGAAGCCGGGATCACGGCTTATCGCGATATGATCTCTGCTGACGAGTACAAAAAACGCCGCGCGGCAGGGGAGACCGGCGCTTGGGATCATCGTTACAGCGTTGAGGCCGAAAGCCCGGTTGTACAGGTTATCGTCGCTCAGGTGGAGCGGCTGACCGACCTTGTGACACGCTATGTGCTGCGGGCCGCCGACGGCGGCGATCTGCCCGCATGGGAGGCCGGGGCCCATATTGACGTTGTCATCGCCCCCGACACGCTGCGCCAGTATTCCCTGATGGGCGACCCGCACGACCGCAGCGCCTATGAGATTGCGGTTTTGCGCGAAGAAGCGGGCACCGGCGGCTCAAAGCTTGTGCACCGGATATTTACGACCGGGCGGCGGGTTTTCGTTTCAAAACCGATCAACCACTTCCCGCTGGCGAAACGCGCCACCCGCAGTTTTCTGATGGGTGGGGGGATTGGCATCACGCCGATGGTGGCCATGGCACACACGCTTTATCGGCAGGCCGCTCCGTTTGAAGTGCATTATTCGGTCCGTCGTCCTGAAGACGCCGGGTTTGCGGCAGTTATGCAAGGCATGCCTTGGGCCGACCGGGTGCATTTGCATGTTTCATCTGAAGGCCACCGCGCCGATTTCGATAGAATCCTGTCAGGCAGGGCCGTGGGCGCGCATGTTTATGCATGCGGGCCTGATGCATATATGGCTGCGGTGATGCGCGCGGCAGAGCGGCAGGGATTTGGGGATGACGCGCGCCACCTTGAGTATTTCTCGGTGCCCGAGACGCCGGACTATGAAAACCACCCCTTTACGCTGATCCTGCGCGATGGACGGCGTATCGCGGTATCGGCTGGGCAGTCAGCGGCCGAGGCGTTGCAGTTGGCAGGTGTCGCGGTTGATCTGAAGTGTTCGGACGGGCTGTGCGGTGTGTGTAAATGCGGTGTTCTGGAAGGAGATGTCGAGCATCGCGACTATGTCTTGTCTCGCAAGCAGCGTGAGAGCGAAATGATCCTTTGCCAATCGCGCGCCGCTGCACCGGATGGGGTCCTCCGTCTCGACCTTTAGCGGATCAGGACGGCAGGTCTGCACAAGTTACCGGCATGTTGCGCAATCAGGCGGGAGGCTGCGGCAAAAAGTGTCGCGCCGTCGCGTAATTCATACCGCAAAGCGGGGAAGGCTCGGGTATACTCAAGGGCACAGATTCGAATGCGTTGTGGGGACCGTATGAAACAAGACGTTATCAACGACACGCCGTCAGCGGCACGTGTTTTAAGCATGAAGCCATCGGATGTGCCGCCTTTTGTACGCCAATGCCTGCGCGAGCGATCGTTGAGCGTATTGATAAGGGATCTGAACCGCGACCTGCTGTTCGGGACAGAGACGCAACGCACAGATGCGCGCCTGGCTTTAAGTCAACTGGGTTTTCTGTAGTTTTCCGGCTGGAAATCTGCGGCTTGATTGCCGGCAAAGCCTGATAGCAGGGCCGCCGGACTGGGCATCTGACCGAAGCGCTTGCCAATCCGGGGATGTTCTGAACATCTGTGCGCAAGAAAGTCACGGAAAAGGAACTTTGTGATGCGGGCGATGCAAGTGACCGAACTGGGCCAGCCTCTTGTGCTGCAGGACGTTCCCATACCAACTGCCGCTGCAGGTGAGGTCGTTGTCAAGGTGCACACCTGCGGTTTGAACTTTGGCGATACGCTCGCGATCAAAGGCACCTATCAGGAACGCCCCGAGCTGCCCTTTACGCTTGGGATGGAACTGTGCGGGACGGTGACCGAAGTGGGCGAGGGCGTCAGCGACTTTTCGGTGGGTCAACGCCTTGCCGCTTATTGTGGGTTTGGCGCCCTGGCAGATTATGCGGCAGTTCCGGCCAGCGTTTGTGTGCCGATCCCCGATGCGATGACCCCCGAACATGCGGCGGCCTTTCTGATTACATATGGCACCAGCCATGTCGCCTTGGACTATAAGGCGCATATGAAGCCTGGCGAGCGTTTGCTGGTTCTGGGAGCATCTGGCGGTGTCGGGTTGACGGCTGTTGAACTGGGCAAGTTGATGGGAGCGGAGGTGATTGCCGTGGCCCGTGGACAAGACAAGCTCGCCGTCGCCAAGGCGGCAGGAGCGGATCATCTTGTAAACTCGGAAACCGATGACATCCGTGCGGTGGTCAAAGCTCTTGGGGGTGCCGATGTGGTTTATGATCCGATCGGGGGTGACCAGTTCAAGGCGGCGTTGCGCGCCTGTCGGCCCGAGGCGCGGTTGATCCCGCTGGGCTTTGCCTCTGGCGAGGTGCCGCAGATCCCAGCGAACCACCTGCTGGTCAAGAACCTGACAGTGATTGGGTTTTACTGGGGAGGGTACACGCGGGTGAACCCCAAAGTGTTGACAGACAGTTTTAAGGTGCTGACGCAGTGGTATAAAGAGGGCAAACTGCACCCCCATGTGAGCCACGTCCTGCCGCTTGAGCACGCAAATGAGGCGCTGGATTTGCTGCGTGAGCGAAAGGCGACGGGCAAGGTGGTTGTCCGGATCAACTAGCAGCGTCCGTCAGCGGCGCTTGACCGGCGCGCGTGCCACGACGCGCGCCTTTTGCTTTTCGCGCAGGAACACGAAGATGCCTGACCCGAGGATAAGCGCCATTCCGATCCAGACTTCGATGAGCGGCAGTTCAGCAAAGATGATCCAGCCCCAAAAGACGGCCAGCGGCAGCCCCAGGTATTCGAACGGAGCCACCGTGGCGGCATCTGCCAGACGGTAGGCCTGACTAAGGGAATACCCGATAATCGCGGCATTAATGCCTAGCCCGAGGATGACAGGCCAATCCTTCTGTGCAGGCCATATCCAGGCGCGCAGTAGGAACTGCATCGACGGGTCATCGAAAGCCGCGGCATATCTGCCGTCGCCTACGGCGATGAAGAAACAGACCGAAACGGCGACAAAGGACGCGTGGATATAGACGGACAGGGCCGATGCTTTGCTTTCAACACCGAGTTTGCGGGTCATCAGCTGTGTCATCGCGTAGGTCAGCGCCGCAATCACCGGCAACAGCAGTACCAGCCGCGATACTTCGAGACTGTCCGCATCTGCCCATGGCCGTTGCATGATGACGACCCCGATAAAACCGATTAGCACGGCGGTGAACCGGACGAGCCCCACCTTCTCACCGAGGATCGGTATTGACAGCAGTGTGATAAACAGCGGTGCCGCAAAGAACAAAGCCGTTGCATCTGCCAGTGGCAATGCCGCGAGGGCCGCAAAATAGCACATATTTGCGGTTACGATGAGCAGGCCGCGAAAGATGTGCAGCCCCGGCCTGCGGGTTTTCAGGATCTGCCAGCCCCCTTCAAAACGGACGAGAACAAGTGAAAAGATCAGACCCAGCGCTGAGCGCAAAAAGACAAGCTCGTGCAGCGGGTAGGCACCCGATAGTTGTTTGAACAACATATCGTTGATCGAAATCGCCAGAATGCCTGCAGTCACAAAGAGAATGCCGAGGGTGGCGTGGTTTTGAGCCGTCGCGGTCATAGCTTTGCGGTATCACGTTCAGCACTGATGTCGAGCACGAACGCGACACGGTGTGACTTGGCTATTTGGCCTCACGGGTGTGTTGTGCATTTCTGCACTGTCATTTGCCTGCCGCAGACCGTATTTGTGGGCTTGCACGACGTCGGGGAGCCGTGAGATGCAGCCTATTTTAGAGATTGATGACCTTCGCAAGTCGTATGCGGACGGGTTCGAAGCGCTCAAGAGCGTTTCACTGACGATCAACAGCGGCGAGATTGTCGCCCTTCTGGGCCCGAATGGCGCAGGAAAAACGACACTGATATCAACAGTTTGCGGCATCACCCAACCGACGTCGGGTCAGGTGCGGATCGGCGGGTTTGACACCCTGCGCGACTTTCGTGCGGCCCGCGCATTAGTTGGATTGGTGCCGCAAGAGATCAATCTGGAACCCTTTGAGCGGGTTATCAATACAGTGCGGTTTTCACGGGGGCTTTTCGGCAAGTCGCGCGACGACACCAAGCTGGAACAGATTTTGCGGCAATTGTCTTTGTGGGACAAACGCGACACCCAGATACGCGCACTGTCGGGCGGTATGAAGCGTCGCGTTCTGATTGCGAAAGCACTCGCGCACGAGCCTCAGCTACTTTTCCTCGACGAGCCAACCGCTGGTGTCGATGTTGAGTTGCGCAAAGACATGTGGAACATCGTGGCAGGTCTCAAGGCATCCGGTGTGACGATTGTGCTGACGACGCATTACATCGAAGAAGCCGAAGCAATTGCAGACCGCATCGGAGTGATCGCCAAAGGCGAGATGCTGCTGATCGAGGAAAAAATGCAACTGATGCGCCGGATGGGCCAGAAGCAACTGGATGTGCAGTTGTCGTCTGCGGTCAATGATATTCCGGCCAGGCTTGCCAAATACAACTTGCTGCTCAGCAATGATGGTCTGACGCTGACCTATACCTACGACACGCGCGCCGCGCGGACGGGTATCACAAAGCTTTTGTCGGATGTGTCCGAAGCCGGCCTTGTCTTGCGCGATGTGGCAACGCGGCAGAGCAGTCTGGAAGACATCTTTGTGGATCTGGTGCACGCTGAAGAGGAGATCGCGTGATGAACATACACGCAGTCAAAGCGATTTTCATGTTCGAGATGGCCCGCTTTTTCCGCACGTTGGCACAAAGTCTTATCTCTCCTGTGTTGTCGACGTCGCTGTACTTTGTGGTTTTTGGCGCTGCCATCGGCAGCCGGATTGATCAGGTGGAAGGTGTCAGCTACGGGGCGTTCATCGTTCCGGGCCTTATCATGCTATCGGTCATCACGCAGGCGATCTCGAACGCGTCCTTCGGCATCTATTTTCCAAAGTTCATCGGCACCACCTACGAACTTTTTTCTGCACCGGTGAACTTTCTTGAGATCGTGGCTGGATATGCGGGAGCTGCCGCGACCAAAGCGCTTCTGATCGGGCTTATCATTCTGGGGACGTCGTTTCTGTTTGTCGAGGTAAGCATTGCCCATCCGCTGGCCATGATCACCTTTCTGGTGCTGACTTGTATCAGTTTTTCGCTGATGGGGTTCATCATCGGGATCTGGGCGGGCAGTTTTGAGCAGTTGCAGCTTGTGCCGCTTCTGGTCGTCACGCCGTTGGTCTTTCTGGGGGGCGCGTTTTACTCGATCACCATGTTGCCACCGGTTTGGCAGGTTATTTCCCTTTTTAACCCAGTTGTTTACCTTATTTCAGGATTTCGGTGGTCATTCTTCGATACATCCGACCTGCCTGTGGTTTTGTCGCTTTTTGCAATCGGCGGGTTCACGCTTCTGTGTCTTGCGGTCATCGGATGGATATTCAAGACAGGCTGGCGGCTTCGTCAATGAAAGCACATGTCCAAAACTCTTTGCGCAGGTGCCTTGTTTGCACTGCACCCTCAATCTACATGAGCACACATGAAACGCTGGATCCCTTTCCTCAAATCTGACCCGACCATTGCCGTTCTGCGCCTTTCGGGGGTGATAAGTGCCGGTGGGCGCGGGGTATTGAATGACGCAAGCCTTGCCCCACTGATTGAAAAAGCGTTTTCCCGCGGCAAGCCCAGTGCGGTTGCGCTGGAAGTGAACTCGCCCGGAGGCAGCCCGGTTCAGTCGTCGCTGATTGGTGCGCGGATCAGGCGTCTGGCGGAAGAAAAAGACATCCCAGTGATTGCCTTTGTCGAAGACGTTGCGGCATCGGGTGGCTATTGGCTCGCCGCGGCGGCGGATGAAATCTACGGTGACGAAAGCTCGGTTGTGGGCTCAATCGGCGTTATCTCGGCATCCTTCGGTGCCCATGAGTTCCTGGCACGGCAGGGGATCGAGCGCCGCGTTTACACCGCGGGCAAGTCCAAATCCATGCTGGACCCTTTCCGCCCCGAAAACCCCGAGGATGTTGAACGGCTCAAAGGGCTGCTGGAAGATATCCATCAGAATTTCAAAGATCATGTATTGGCGCGCCGTGCCGGTAAGCTTCCCGAAGACCGCGACCTGTTTACCGGTGAAGTCTGGCTGGCCCGACGCGCGGTCGAGTTGGGCCTTATCGACGGGATCGGGCACCTCAAACCGATGATGCAGGACCGGTTCGGAGACAAAGTGAAGTTCCGTCGCTATGGTGTGCGGCGGCCGTTTCTGGCCCGCTTTGGTGCGCAGATTGTCGACGATGCGCTTGATGCAGTTGAGGAGCGCAGCGCCTATGCCCAGTTCGGTTTGTGAATAGATGATTTTCAAGATCGTCACTTTGTTTCTCGTCGTTATGGCCGTGTTGGCCATGTTCGGCAAAATGCACTGGCTGGGGGGCAAACGCCTTGCCTCGGCCAAGTGTCGCGGCTGCGGTCGCTACCGCATCGGTCGCGGGCCCTGTCCATGTGGTGAAAAGGGCAATCGGTCGTGACGCCTTGGCTGCTGTCTGGCCTGGGGCTGGTCATCCTGCTTTTGGCAGGCGACTCGCTGGTCAAGGGCGCCGTCAATCTGAGCCTGCGGCTTGGTGTGCCGGCATTGATCGTCAGCCTGACGATTGTGGCTTTCGGTACGTCGGCACCTGAGCTTTTGATCTCTATTCAAGCTATTCTGGACGATGCACCCGGGCTGGCGCTCGGCAATGTGGTCGGGTCGAACACCGCGAACATCCTGCTGGTTTTGGGGGTGCCGGCGCTGTTGGCGACGATGCATACCTCCGAATGCGAGACCCGTAAAACGTATATTTTTATGCTGATGGCGTCGGTCTTGTTCATCGGGCTGGCGTTCAGGGGGGTCTTTGACTGGGTGGCCGGGGCTGTTCTGCTGGGCGCATTGGCTTTTGTACTTGGGGATGCGTTTCGCGATGCGCACCAACACCGGAACGCTGAGAAAGAAGACGCAGAAGAAGAGCCGGAGGGCGCGGACCCTGATATGCCAACGTGGCGAATTGTCGTTTTTCTTGTGCTTGGTTTGCTGGGTCTGCCGCTGGGCGCGGACCTCTTGGTGGACAATGCCACGATTATCGCGCGGCAGTACGGTGTGTCGGATGTCATTATCGGCCTGACGCTGGTCGCCATCGGGACGTCCTTGCCCGAACTTGCGACGACGCTGATGGCGGCCTTGCGGCGCAAAGCGGATGTGGCGCTGGGCAATGTTATCGGATCAAACATGTTCAACCTGCTGGCCATCATCGGCATTGCCAGCTTTGTAGGCCCCATTCCCGTCGATCCGGAGTTCTTGCGATTTGACTTGTGGGTCATGCTGGCCGCATCGGTACTGTTGCTGCCATTCGTTTTCCTTGGCCTCAACATCACCCGGATTTGGGGCATTGTGCTTTCGGCGCTCTACATTGGTTATATTGTGCTTTTGCTGGCTTAGCGCAGCAGGAAAGGGAGCGGAATGAAGAACGCATTGGTTACCGGCGCGGGGCACCGCTTGGGGCGGGCCATGGCGCTCTATCTGGCGCAGCGTGGCTACGGTGTCGCGGTGCACTACGCCAGCTCCGAGGCGGGTGCGCTTGAAACCGCAGCTGAGATCCAAGCGCTCGGCGGGCGGGCCGTCACGCTGCAGGCGGATATGCTCGATGATACGGCTGTTGCGCGGCTCTTTGATGAGGCGCGGAGGGCATTGCGCGGTGACATCACATGCCTTGTAAACAATGCGTCGATCTTCGAATATGATACGATCACATCAGCCACCCGTGAAAGCTGGGACCGGCATATGCAAAGCAACCTGCGCGGCCCGTTCATTCTGACGCAGAAAATGGCGGCGCAGGGGCTTGACCCTGTTGTGGACACTAGCGGAGAGCCGATGGCGGCAGCGGTCATCGTCAATATGATTGACCAACGCGTGCGTAAGCTGACGCCTGAATTCATGACCTACACACTGGCAAAGATGGGGCTGTGGGCCTTGACCCAGACCACCGCGCAGGCGCTGGCACCGGCGATCCGGGTGAACGCGATTGGCCCCGGACCTACACTGCAGGGCGCCCGTCAGTCAGCTGAACATTTCGCAAAACAGCGGGCAAGCACCGTTCTGGAGCGCGGCGCCAACCCCGAAGATATCACCGCGGCGCTTGGATTTATCCTGGATGCCCCAGCGCTTACCGGCCAGCTGTTGTGCCTTGATGGCGGGCAGCATCTGGGCTGGCAAACCCCGGACGTTTTGGGCGTGGAATGAACGGAGGGCAGTAAAGTTTTGCACCTTGATTTTGCGTGTCATAATTCCGTCATCAAAATGCCTTTAATTTCAGTGCCTTGCCTGATACAAAGAAAAATATTAAGTGTTTTCAAATGCTTAGAAGATTGCTTAAATTTTGTGCAATTCGGCGAAATCCTGAAAAGACAACGAGAAATTCCCGCTGTCGGTAAGTTATCTGCAGAGTTGTCCACAGGTTTCGTGGACACCTTAAGGCTTGAAGCCAACCACGTTAAAGTGCAGCGCGTTAGGGAATCATGTAACATCCGAAATGACTAGTTTGGTAGACACTCATCCAGAAGGTGAAAAACCCGGTCGCGAGATCATCCAGGGATACCTCAAAACGCTGGATTCTTCCCCCGGCGTCTACCGGATGCTCGATTCCGAAAGCCGTGTGCTTTACGTCGGCAAGGCCCGAAACCTGCGTGCGCGCGTGTCCAGCTATGCGCGCCCGACGGGACATTCCGCGCGGATTGCACGGATGATTTCGCTGACATCGTCCATGATGTTTCTGACGACGAAGACAGAAACAGAAGCGCTGTTGCTGGAGCAAAACCTCATCAAGCAGCTGAAGCCTAAATTCAACGTTCTTTTGCGCGATGACAAAAGCTTTCCGAACATTCTTGTGACTGCTGCGCATGACTATCCGCAGATCAAAAAACACCGCGGGGCCAAGAAGGAGCAAGGCAGCTATTATGGTCCCTTTGCGTCGGCCGGTGCGGTCAACAGGACCCTAAACCAGTTGCAGAGGGTATTTTTGCTGCGCGACTGCTCAGACACGATGTTTGAAAGCCGCACCCGTCCTTGTCTGCAATATCAGATCAAGCGTTGCTCGGCGCCATGCGTGGGAAAGATCAGCCCGGAAGACTATGGGCAAACCGTCAGAGACGCAGAAAAATTCCTGACAGGAAAAACCACGGACATACAGGCCCGTCTGGCGGGTGAGATGTCTGCCGCGTCAGAGGCAATGGAGTTCGAGCGGGCGGCGGCCCTGCGCGATCGGATCAAGGCGCTGACACAGGTGCAGACGGCACAGGGGATTAACCCCAAAGGTGTGACCGAGGCTGACATCTGTGCGTTGCATATGGAAAACGGGCAGGCCTGCGTTCAGGTGTTCTTTATCCGTGCGAACCAGAACTGGGGCAACCGAGACTACTATCCGCGCGTGGGCCCGGATGTGGATGCAGCGGAAGCGCTTGAGGCCTTTCTGGGTCAGTTCTACGACACCCGCGAGCCGCCGCGTCAGGTTATTCTGAGCAATGATATCGAAAACCCTGATCTTATGGCCGAGGCCCTGTCTGGCAAGCTGGGGCGCAGGGTTGAGTTGGTTGTGCCCAAACGCGGTGAAAAAGCGGAGCTGGTGGATGGTGCCCTGCGCAACGCCCGCGAGTCGCTCGCGCGTAAAATGGCGGAGAGCGCGACGCAGGCGCGGCTGATGAAGGGTCTCGCGGAGGCTTTTGATCTGTCCAGCCCCCCTCAACGGATCGAAGTTTATGACAACTCGCACATTCAAGGGGCCTTTGCCGTCGGCGCGATGATTGTGGCGGGCAGCGAGGGGTTTCTGAAAAACCAGTACCGCAAATTCAACATTCGCGGCGAGGAGCTGACCCCCGGAGATGACTTCGGCATGATGAAAGAGGTGCTGACCCGTCGGTTCAAGCGGCTCATCAAGGAAGACCCCGAGCGCAAGGAAGGTCATTGGCCCGACCTGTTGCTGATCGACGGCGGCGCTGGTCAGGTCAGTGCTGTCGCATCCATCATGAAGGAGTACGGGGTTGAAGACATCCCCATGGTGGGTGTTGCCAAGGGTGTGGACAGAGACGCGGGCAAAGAAGAGTTTTACCGGGTTGGCCGGCCTGCCTTTGCATTGCGCCACAATGACCCCGTTCTTTATTTCGTGCAGCGCCTGCGCGACGAGGCGCACCGCTTTGCCATCGGCACCCATCGGGCGAAACGTTCCAAGGCGGTGGGTGCTACACCGCTGGACGACGTGCCCGGCGTCGGCGCGGCGCGCAAGCGGGCATTGCTTGCGCATTTCGGGTCTGCCAAAGCGGTGGCGCGGGCAAACCTGAGCGATCTCAAGGCGGTTGAGGGGGTGTCGGGCGCGCTAGCAGAGAAAATCTATGACTATTTTCACGAGCGTGGATGATTGGGCGGCCGCTCCCGTGGAGCGACACTGTTGCTTGTACTTTTCTGCCGAAAAGCAATGTGTCGCATAATGCGCCGTGTCGTTGCCGCTTTCGTCGGCAAAATCGCCGTAGTAAGGTACGATCATGAGAATGACGATCCCAAATATCCTGACCATTATCCGGCTCCTCGCGGCGCCGATGGTGGCAGTGATGTTTTTGTATTTCACGCGGCCTTACGCGGATTGGTTTGCGCTGATCCTGTTTGTGACAGCGGCTGTGACGGATTGGTTTGACGGCTATCTGGCCCGTGCCTGGAAGCAGGAAACAAAACTGGGGACGATGCTTGATCCGATTGCGGACAAGGCGATGGTGGTGATCGCGCTGATGGTTATCATCGGGTTTTCCAGCTGGTCGCCCTGGCTGGTGCTGCCGGCGACTGTCATTCTGTTTCGCGAAGTTTTCGTGTCGGGTCTTCGAGAGTTTCTGGGCGACACGGCGGGGACACTGAAGGTGACCACGCTCGCCAAATGGAAGACGACCTGCCAGATGGTAGCGATTGCCGTGCTGTTTTCGCATGGCGTGTTCGAGCATTACCTGGGCATGTCCGCCTACGGTATGGATCAGGCTATGGTAGATGCGATATTTGCCGGTGAAACACCTGACCTGCAGGGATTACGCTGGAAGCACACTGCCATGGAGTGGGCCGGTGTTGTCGGGCTTGGTCTGTTGTGGGTGGCGGCGACACTGACCCTTATCACTGGCGTGGATTATTTGATGAAGTCCATGCCCTACCTGAAGGATGATAACGCATGAATGTGCTTTACTTTGCCTGGGTGCGCGAGCGTATCGGTATTCCGCGCGAGCGTGTGGAAACACAAGCGGAGACGGTTGGCGAACTGGTCGAGGAGCTGAGCGCGCGGGAAGAGCGCTATGCGGCCGCCTTTGCGGATATGTCCGCGTTGCGCGTTGCGGTGGATCAGGAACTGAGCAGTTTCGACGCGCCTTTGGCCGGCGTGCAGGAGGTGGCCTTTTTCCCACCAATGACGGGAGGCTGACCGGTGCGGATTGTCGTGCAGCAGGCGCCTTTCGATTTCGGGCAGGAAGCGCAGGATTTTGCCAGTGGGCATTCGAATATGGGGGCAATTGTCACCTTTACGGGTGTGGTGCGCGATACCGGCGACGGCGCGCTGGAGGCTATGGAGATCGAGCATTATCCCGGAATGACTGAAGCGGCCCTGACCAAGATCGCCGATGAGGCCTTGGCACGGTGGAGCTTGGGGGATGTGCTGGTCATTCACCGCCACGGGCGGCTGGTGCCGGGCGAAATGATCATGATGGTGGCCACAGCGTCGCGGCATCGCAAGGATGCTTTCGAGGCGGCGGAGTTTTTGATGGATTACCTGAAATCACGCGCGCCATTCTGGAAACGTGAAGTGACCGGGCAGGGCGCTGCGTGGGTTGCCGCACGGGACGAAGATGAAGCCGCATTGGAGCGGTGGTAGCACTGTGCTGATCCACGCGAAGGACGGTCTTCTGGTGAGCATCCGTCCGTGACCCGTGGACTGGCCGCCCGCGATTCAATTCGGGTTTTTTTGCTCGAGAATGCGTCCGCGCATTTCTTCGACTTCGTGCCGGGCTTCGCGCAGCCCGTCCATCGCCGCACGTAATTCAGCTTCGGTCTGGGCAAGTTGGTTTGTCAGCTCTGCTTCACGTTGCTGCAGGTAGGTGATGGCCTGATCGCGGGTTTCTTCGGCCTCGTGCAACTCCTGGCTCATCCGGTCCAGTTGCGCCACATCGTCTGCCGCAACGCGCGAGAACCTGTGCACCAGCCAGTTTGCAAACCAGCCGAGACAAAAGGCAACGAACAGCATAACGGCGGTGGCGATCACAAATTGCGGGCTGCTCATACCGGCGTCCTTCTCTCAACGACAACGACCAAAAATGCGACGATCATTCTTCGGTTGCCTCTCTATCGTTCTTTTCCGCGATGCTTTCCAGCGTGGATTCGCCCTGCGGTATGCTCGGTTCGGGCTGGATCAAACGGAATTCGATGCGGCGGTTGGCCTCGCGTCCCGCTTCGGTGCCATTGTCGTCGATGGGCTGTGCCTCGCCGTAGCCTTTGGCGACAAAACCGCCCGTCAGCACGCGGCGGGCGCGCAACTCGTTCAATACTGATTCCGCGCGCGCCTGACTAAGCGACAGGTTCATTTCTTCGCGGCCTTGACTGTCCGTGTGGCCCTGCACTTCAAGCTTGAGGTCCCCGCATTCCAGCAAGACTTCTGCGATCGCGTCCATCGTGGGGACGGCAGCGGGGACGATGGTTGTTGAGCTGGGCTCAAAGCTGATTTTGCTGCCAGCGATGATCTCGGCGATCCGGGCTTCGCATTCCTCAGGTGTGGGAAGCGCAGCAACCGGATCAAGCGCTTCGACGTAGGTCACGTCAATTTCGAACGCCACATCATCGCCGAGCTTGTCCACAATCAGCCGCGTTATCGCTTCATTTGCGCCTGCGTTGCCGGAACGGCCTGATATGTTGATAACATCCGGGGACACGGTGACCACCCCGCTGTCCAGATACCCCATTGCATCGATCCCCGTCACAACGCGTGTCGGCCAGTTTGCGGGCAAGTTTGGCACAGCGCGTGCCGCGGTATAGACCATATCCGAGCCGAACCGCGCTTTCGCGAAGCTGTCGATAACGCTGCGCATCTCTTCCCCACTGATGCGGCCGCGCAACTGAACCTGCCCTTCGGGGCTGAGCGTTGCGGTAAACTCCGGCGGGCCGTTCGCTTCATCCTGAGCGATAGGAAGCACGGCGTTGAGCACAAAGACGTCTGGCAGGCTGCTCTCCAACTCGCCGATGACACGATCAAAAAGCACTGCCTGCGTGCCTTCGACAGCGGAGATTGTGATCTGCGCGTCCGAAAAGGTCACTGTGCCCGCACCGAGTTCTGACAACGCATCGATAGATTTTTCAACAGCATCGCCCCAGGTGGGCGTGGGGACACCCATGCCAATGGTGCACGTGCCGGGGCCGGTCAGGCCGGCACGGAAAGCTGCGTCAAGGATGCGGGTTTGCGTCGCCAGTGTATCAGCAGAGCAGGCATCGAACCTTGATCCGTCTTCATCGATCACGAACCTTAACGCAAATGGCGAGATGACAGGGCGGGGGGCTGTGATGTTCAGGCGGACCCTCAAGGCCGGTGGCGCGCTGCGCCGCAGGCGCGCTTCCATTTCGGCCTTGTCTTCGGCGTCATTTGCGATTGCGGTGATGGCGACGCGGCCGGCGTCAACTGATACCTTCGCACGCGGAAGGTTTTCAATTGCGGCCATGGCGTAGGCCAGTGCGTCATCCCATCCGCTGGGGGCAGGGTAGTTCGCCGTCTCCAGCAGGTCCGTCACCGTGTCGTCGGTTGCCGAAGAAAACCCTTCGATCACAGCTTCGCGGCCGCTGCTTTCGGGGATCAGGCCAATCACGGTCAGGCCCGAGGTGTTGCGCAAGACTTCTGCAGAAAATCGGGGGGCATCCAGATCGGCGACCGCGGCCACTTCCATTTCGTCTATGATGCGCGAGGCGTCGACCATGGAGCCAGCGAGGCTCAGCGCGCGAAATCGCAAGGCTTCGGTCGGTGCTTTTCCGGCCATCAGCACACGCAGCCCGTCGGCCTCGACTTCGGCCCATGTCAAGCCGTTGCGGTCGAGGATGTAACGCACCTCTGTCTCGGTGTTTTCTTCGATGAGCTGCACCGAAAAACTCGCTGCCAGCAAGGCGCAGGCGGCGGCAAGCGAAAATGCGATTGCGACAAGGTGGGCGCGGGAGAGGGTCATGTCATCCAGAAGCCGAAAGTGATTGTACGTCGTGATACGCGCTGGCGGGCCGTGTTTCAATCACAGCATGAGCGCGACAGCAAAGAAGACAAGCGGGATCATGCCTGTATCGCGGTTGGCCCGGAAGAGTTGCAACAGCTTGTCATTGTTTTCACTGTCAAAACCACGCAGTTGCCACGCCATATGCCAGCCCATGGCCCATGGCCCGCCAAGTGCGACGACCAAGGCAAGGACATGTGCATTTTCGATCGCGGAGAAAATCACCGCGATGCCCATCAAGCCGACAGTCAGCATCAAAAAGCGGCGCAGCCAGCTTGCCGTTTTGTCACCGAACAGGCGTGCGGTTGATTTGATGCCGATCAGCGCATCGTCCTCGGTGTCCTGGTGGGCATAGATGGTGTCGTAAAACAGGGTCCACGCGATGCCAGCGAGGTAAAGCACCACGGCAGGCGCTTCGAGCTTGCCGCTATGTGCGGTCCATGCCAGCAAAGCGCCCCAGTTGAACGCAAGGCCGAGAAAGACCTGCGGCCACCACGTAAAGCGTTTGGCAAATGGATAGATGGCCACTGGCACCAGCGCCAGAATACCAAGCCGGATGGCGGCCGGGTCAAAGGTCAGAAGGATGCAGAAGGCCAGCAAAGCCTGAACGCACATCCAGACAATCGCGCCGCGCAGGCTGACCTGTCCAGAGGGGATTGGACGTGAGCGTGTCCGCTCCACCTGACCGTCAAAGTCGCGGTCGGTGATGTCGTTCCACGTACAGCCAGCACCGCGCATCAGCCACGCGCCGATGGCACACCCCAGCGCAATCCAAGCATCATGCCAGCTGGCTTGCTGTGAGTTGAGCATGGACAGAGCAAGCCCCCACCAGCAGGGAATCAGCAAGAGCCATGTTCCGATGGGGCGGTCGGCTCTGCTCAGGCGCAGATAGGGTCGTGTGGCTGCGGGTGCATAAAGGTCGACCCAATTGTCTTTCACCGCATCGGCGACCTGACCGTCTGGTGTTGGGGCGGGCTCTTGCATATGTACCTCCTATGGACCGTAGCGAGACAGCCAAAATACGCCTTTATGTAGATCACCCTTTGGGGGAGGAGCAATCGGTTCCTGTCACCAGGGAACAGGCACATTACCTTTTCGGGGTCATGCGGCTGGGCATCGGCGCTGTTCTCAAGGTTTTCGACGGGGTGAGTGGGGAGTGGCTCGCCGAGGTTGTCGAGGCGGGCAAGCGTGGCGGTCTGCTGCGCTTGACGCGGAAACTGCGCGATATGCAGCCCCCTCCCGACGTTTGGCTGCTCTTTGCGCCGATCAAAAAGGCGCGCACTGATTTCATTGTCGAAAAGGCAGTCGAGATGGGTGTGGCGCGCATTTTACCAGTCCAGACAGAGTTTACCAACGCGGGCCGTATTCAGCGCGAGCGTCTGCAGGCGCATGCCATAGAGGCGGCAGAGCAGTGCGGAGGCACCTTTGTGCCAACTGTGGAGCCACTGGCGCGGCTTGATCGTCTGCTGTCGACTTGGCCGTCTGAGCGTCAGATCATGTTTTGCGACGAAGCGCAGGCAGGCGGTGCGCTGGTCGTGCCGGATATACCGGGCCCCTGGGCTGTGTTGATCGGGCCTGAGGGTGGGTTTTCTGCACCCGAACGGGACCGCTTGCACAGGTTCGACCATGCACACGCGGTTTCTTTGGGGCCTCGTATTCTGCGTGCCGATACCGCCGCGGTGGCCGCACTCACACTCTGGCAGACGAGACTGGGGGACTGGCGATGATCCGCCCTGAGGCCAAGGCGCAGATCATTCGGTGGCGCGAAGTGCTGGCTGGGGCGTTGGCGCTGGTGCTGGGCGCGTGGTGGCTGATTGGCAACAGCCAGCTTTTACTGTTGCCGGGGGGCGCGTTGGTTGCCGCTGGTGCCGCCTTGATCTGGATAGGCATTCAGAGGGCGCGTTTTCGCGGCGAAGGGCAAGGGCCCGGTTCGGTAGATGTGGACGAAGGTCAGATCACCTACTACGGCCCCTTGACGGGTGGTGCCGTCGCTGTGCGGGAGATCACCAGCGTCACGCTGGATCCAGGGCTCTATCCGCCGCACTGGCGCTTGCGGGAAGGGCGCGCGCCAGAACTGCTGATCCCGGTCAATGCCGAGGGCGCTGAGCGGCTGTTTGATGCATTCGCCACGTTGCCCGGGTTGCGGATGGAGCAGGCGCTTGCCGCCTTGAAGAGTACGGGAAAACAACCGATTGTGATCTGGCAGCGCGACGTGTCGATTTCCGCACAGACCACTCTACATTGACAGCGGGTCGAATTAGGCCCATCCCTTTTGCGCCTGAGCGATGACGAACAAACGGAGCCTCCCCCATGTCCATTCCACAATCCGGCGGTGGCCCGATCACATCCTATGACCAGCTCGTCGGCTATCTGGAAAGCGGTTGCAAGCCCAAGTCAGATTGGCGGATCGGCACTGAGCACGAGAAATTCGGCTATTGCAAAGACAACCAGTTGCCGCTGCCTTACGAGGGCCCGCGTTCGATCAGGGCGATGCTGGAAGGGCTGCGGGATGCCTTTGGCTGGACGGAAGTGCTTGAAGAAGGCAACATCATCGGTCTTGAAAAAGAGGGTGCGAACGTCAGCCTTGAGCCGGGCGGCGCGCTGGAGCTTTCAGGCGCACCGCTTGAGACGATCCACGAGACATGTGACGAGGTTAACGCGCATCTGCGCGAAGTCAAAGAGATCGCTGACCGTATCGGTGTTGGTTTTATCGGGCTGGGTGCGGCACCGGTTTGGACCCATGACCAGATGGATCTGATGCCCAAGGGCCGCTACAAGCTGATGAACGATTATATGGGGCGTGTCGGGTCGATGGGGCGGATCATGATGCGCCGGACCTGCACCGTGCAGGTCAATCTCGACTTCGGGTCGGAGGCGGACATGGTGCAGAAGATGCGTGTGGCTTTGGCGCTGCAACCCGTGGCCACGGCACTTTTTGCAAATTCCCCGTTCTTTGAAGGCAAACCGAACGGGCACAAGTCGTGGCGCTCGCGGTCCTGGCGCGAACTGGATGCTTCGCGCACGGGTATGCTGCCTTTTGTGTTCGACGAAGGCTTTGGCTTTGAGGCATGGGTGGAATACGCCTTGGATGTGCCGATGTATTTCGTCTATCGCGATGGCAAATACATCAACGCGCTTGGAATGTCGTTTCGTGATTTCCTGAAAGGCAACTTGCCTGCTTTGCCCGGCGAAGTGCCGACACTTTCCGATTGGGCCGATCATCTGACAACGGCATTTCCCGAAGCGAGGATGAAGAAATTCATTGAAATGCGGGGCGCGGATGGCGGCCCATGGCGCCGTTTGTGTGCACTGCCTGCTTTTTGGGTCGGGCTGACCTACGATCAGGAGGCGCTGGATGCGGCATGGGATCTGGTAAAGGGTCTGGACGCAGGCACACGTGATGCGCTGCGCGTCGTCGCCTCATCGCATGGATTGCAAGGGTCGGCCAATGGCGTGCTGCTGCATGACCTTGCGCGCGAAGCGGTTGCGATAAGCCACAAGGGTTTGGTAAACCGCGCCCGTTCGGGTGCTGGCGGGATGGTGCCGGACGAGACACACTTCCTTAACGCGCTTCACGAGACCGTTGAAAGTGGCATGACGCCGGCAGATGAATTGCTGGAAAAGTATCACGGCGACTGGGGTGGTGATCTGTCACGGATTTACCAGGAATATTCGTACTAGTCTGCTTTTATGTGCAGTCGCTGGCGTGTTGCAGGCGTGGCTTAATGCGAAACAGTCGGCTTAGGATGTGTACATTGTTTCGCTATTCCCAGAGAGTGCCAAGAAACTGTCACATTTCTGCCTTTTTCTTTGACGAGCGGCACGGCGTCCTGTTTGGATCGTGTGGACTGGTTAACGATTGGAAAGGTTGGATGGTCATGAAGTCTATTATTACAGCTGCGGTTCTGACGGTCGGCGGGGCATCTGTCGCGTCTGCCGCTACTATGTACGACGTTTTCGATCACAACGAGGGCGGCTCGCCCGAACACGCTTTGTGGTTCAACAATGACAACTCGGTCCCGGCTAACCCTGATGGTGCGACGGGCACGAACCCCAACCACTTCCTACTGTCAAACTCTGACTCTGGTGAAGGCAAGCTGATTGTCTATGACAATGGCGAGGCGCAGCTCACCGGTACGGTGCTGAACGACGACGGCCAGGGTTTTGATCTTGTGATGAACCTGATGGTTGACGACGTAAATTCCTATGACGCCAAGGGCCCCAAAGGCAGCCCAGACATCAGCCTGTGGACGTTTTTCACGCTGGTCAGCGGTACCCTTACGTCGGTAAGCAGCGATCTGCACGATTATGTCATCACGCGTCTTATGTCGCCCGCTGACAAGGACTACGCCGTTCAGATGGGTCTGGGTGCGAATGACAAAGATTCAGGGTTTGGCTTGTCATCTTGGATTTACATGCAAAAAGCGTCCTGTCTCCAGCCCCTGCAAGTTCTGCTGGTCGACGACGATTGTGGAGAATTGGGCGGTGACATCAACGTGTCGCTGGGCGTCGGCAGCGAACTGCCGGAAACCCCTGAGGTGCCATTGCCTTTGAGCCTGGCGCTCCTGCCGGTCGGGCTTGGAATGCTGGGTGGTATGAAAAAGCTGAAGCGCAAAGCCAAAGCCTGATCCACACCCGACTTTGAATGCTCGATTAGGACCGCTCGGGCGGTCCTAACTTTTTTGGCCAACCGTTCAGGTCCGGGATGTCTGCTAGCGCAGAATGTGGACCCCGCATTTCGCATGACGAACAACGCGCGCGGCCGTCGAGCCGAGGAAGTAATCCTCGAAACCGGGTTTATGCGACGCGATCACGATGCAGTCGGTTCCGTGCTTTTGGCTGTATTCCAGGATACTGGAATAGGCGTGGCCGTGGATCACAACCGCATCAACTGGCACATCCACGCCTTTGGCGATGCCTGTCAGGGTCTCGACCGCTTCGTCGTGGTGTCTCTCTGCCAGACCTTCCGGAAGATATGTCGTCGCATATGACGGCACTTCTTCCATCACATGAATCAGCGTGACTTTGCCGCCGTCATTCAAGAGTTCTTTGGCGACTTTCAGAGAAGCGGCGGCGCGCCCTCCGTGATCGAAAACGACAGGAACGAGGATATTGTTGTACATATGAGCCTCCTTGTTTCGCCATTCACAATACCAAGGAACACCGTGTTCGGCATTGATCAAGATCATCCGCTCAGGGCACGTCGGATTGATATGGGTCATATGCAGTACCGCCTGTCATGGTGCAGAGTAAGGGCATCAAAAGCAGAGGGTGGAGCGTGTTTGACAAAATTCACAGAATAGCCGTGTCGGTATTTGCCCTGACAGCCGTGATCGCCTGTTCGACCGAGGTGTCGATGCCGGACGCGCCTGAGGGGGCGATGTTTTATACCGAAAACTGTGCCGCCTGCCATGGTGCCGATGGTCGTGGGAACGGGCCGACGGCCGCAGCGCTGTCGCAAAATCCGACAGACCTGACGCAGCTTTCAGCGCAAAACGGCGGTACTTTCCCCAAGGCACAGGCGCTTAGCTACATCTACGGTGATCCTGAACAGGCCCATCTTGCACGTGTTATGCCGCAATTTGGGGGCGCGATGGCAGATGATCTGGTGCCGGTCGAGATCGAGGGAACCCTGACGCCGACGCCGCGCGTTCTAGCGGCTTTGCTGGCCTATCTGGAAAGCATTCAGCAACCCTAGCGCAGACGCAGAAACAATGAAAAAGGCCCTGCCAGCGGGACAGGGCCTTTTGTTTTTGTGATTTTGGATTGCTTACTGCGGGATGTCGCCGGTGATGCCTTCAACGTAGAAGTTCATGCCTGCAAGCGTGCCATCATCTGCGCTTTCCCCTTCGCCCAGCCAAGCGGAGCCGTCCTGCTTGTTCAGCGGGCCGGTAAAGGCGTGATAGGACCCATCCGCCAGCGACGCTTTCAGCGCCAGCGCTTCGGCTTTGACCTCGGCGGGCACAGCATCTGTGATCTCGCCAATGCCGACCATACCGTCGCCGATGCCGTTCCAGGTGTCCACGCTTTCCCACGTACCATCGATCACGGCGCGGGTGCGCTCTACGTAGTAGGGGCCCCAAAGGTCAAGGATCGCACTGACGCGCGGGTAGGGGGCGTAGGCGCTCATGTCAGACGCCTGACCAAAGGCTGCGACATTGCCTGCTTCCTGTGCTGCCGCATGCGGTGCGGTCGAGTCCGTGTGCTGCAGAATAACATCGGCACCCTGTTCGATCAGTGCGGTTGCTGCGTCTGCTTCCTTGGCTGGATCGAACCATGTGTAGACCCAGATGATCTTGAACTCGACATCCGGGTTTGCCTTCTTGGCGTGGATATAGGCCGAGTTGATGCCCCGGATAACCTCGGGGATCGGGAAGGAGGCGATGTAGCCGATGATGTTACTTTCGGTGATGCTGCCTGCGATATGACCCTGCACGGCGCGACCTTCGTAGAAACGCGCAGAATAGGTCGACACATTGGGGTGCAGGCGCTTGTAGCCCGTCGCATGTTCGAACTTGATGTCAGGGAACTTGGCCGCGACATTGTTGGTGGCGTCCATATATCCGAAGGACGTGGTGAAAATCAGGTCTGCCCCGTCGAGCGCCATCTGTGTCATTACACGTTCGGCATCCGGGCCTTCGGCTACGTTCTCAACAAAAACGGTTTCAACCGCATCGCCGAATTCTTCCTCGACTGCAAGGCGGCCCTGATCGTGCGTAAAGGTCCAGCCGCCATCGCCGACAGGCCCCACGTAGACAAAGCCGACCTTGGTCTTTTCATGCCCGTCGGCCCATGCGCCGGACGCAAGTCCAAGCGCGAGTGCCGCGCTGGCAAAAAGGGTGGTGAGTTTCATGTTCAGGTCTTCCCCATGTTGAACCGCCCCTGTACCGGGGCGCTGAAATGCCTCTAGCTTGAGGCGTGGAATGTCCGGCCCAAGGAGCCGGGAGCGGCGCTCTTATCCGCAGACAGGATAACGAGCACAACGATTGTGATAACGTAGGGCGACATTGCCAGATATTCGACGGGAATGGCAACGCCGGCGCCCTGCAAATTAAGCTGCAATTGGGTTATTCCGCCAAAAAGATAGGCACCAAGCAAGACGCGCCAGGGCTTCCATGAGGCAAAGACAACCAACGCGAGTGCGATCCATCCAACACCCGCCGTCATACCTTCGGTCCACTGCGGGACGCGGATCAGACTAATGTAGGCACCACCCATGCCGGCACAGGCGCCCCCGAACATGATGGCAAGTGTTCTGATCCGCACAACCTTGTAGCCCAACGCATGCGCGGCATCGTGATTTTCGCCGACTGCACGCAGTACCAGCCCCACACGAGTAAACTTCAATACGGCCCAGACGACCGCCACGATCAGCAGCCCGACATAGAGGATCGGATCATGTGAAAACAGGATGGGCCCAAGCACGGGAATGTCCGCCAGCGGACCAAAATTGATGTCCGGCATACGCGGTGGCTTTATGCCGACATACCCCTGACCCAAAAGGGCGGAGAGGCCAAGACCAAAGAGCGTCAGCGCCAGTCCGGATGCAACCTGGTTGGCCAGCGTGATCTGGGTGAGGAAAGCAAAAAGCAAACTCAGCAGCGCCCCGCCCACCGCTGCTGCGACAAAGCCGATTGTGGGCGATCCGGTCTCAACCGCAATGGCAAACCCGCAAATTGCGCCGATGATCATCATGCCTTCAACGCCCAGGTTCAGAACGCCCGCGCGCTCCACCACCAACTCGCCGGTCGCGGCCAGCAGGATAGGCGTCGCCGCGCTCATCAATGCAGCGACCAGAAGTATCGGATTGATTGCTGATAAATCCATCATGCCACCTCGGACCGGCCAAACCGAAGCCGGTAATTTGTGAAAAGATCAAAGGCCAGCAGGAAAAACAAAAGCATCCCCTGAAAGACCTGAATGGCTGCTGCCGGTAGCTGCAGCTGGCTCTGTGCAATATCGCCGCCGATATAGGTCAGCGCCATGAGCAATCCCGCAAGCACGATTCCAATCGGATTGAGCCGCCCCAGAAACGCCACGATAATCGCGGTAAAGCCATATCCCACGTTGAAATCGATGGTGACCTGTCCCGCTGGTCCAGAAACTTCGAACAGGCCTGCCAACCCCGCCAGCATGCCAGACGCGCCAAGACAGAACACCACAAGCCGGCTCGGGTTCACCCCCGAAAACCGTGCCGCGCGCGGTGCCTCACCCGTCACCCTGATCGCAAATCCCAGCTTGTGGCGCGCAAAAAGCACATAGGCGAAGATCACTGCAATCAGTGCGGCAACAACGCCACAATGCATTCCGGAACCGGCGATGATTTCGGCATTATGAGCTGAGGGATACTGTTGCAGGTTCCGGCTCCCCGGAAAGCCGAAGCCCTCCGGGTTTTTCAACAACCCCAATGACATGGAAGCAAGAAACTGCTCGGCGACATAGACCAGCATCAATGACACCAGAATTTCATTGGTGCCAAACCTCACTTTCAAAAGCGCAGGGATCATCGCCCACAACATGCCGCCCAAAGCACCAGCCAGCACCATCAGCGGAAATATCAGAACGCTTTCTGTCGGGTAAAATGCCAGCCCGACACCCGCACCCACCAGTGCCCCCATGATGTACTGACCTTCGGCACCAATATTCCAGATACCTGCCTTGAAACCCAGGCTCAGCCCGATTGCGATCAGCACCAAAGGTGCCCCCTTGATAAGCAGTTGCGGCCGGTAAAAGAAAGAAAACTCACCAAACAGCGGCTCCCAGAAAATCGTCACGATCGACACGACCGGATCCTTACCGAGGGCCGCAAAAAGCAAGCCGCCGAAAAAGAAAGTTGCCAGCACCGCCAAAAGCGGTGTCGCATAGGCAAACAAACGGCTTGGCTGGGGCCTCTTTTCAAACCTGACCATAATGCCTCTCCGGATTTCTTTGGTCCAAAAATATCCCCGCCGGAGGCATAAAAATTCTGGATTTCAAATGTTTATACATGGGCGACTTCCATCCCATGTGCGCCGCCCATCATCAAGCCGATCTGCTCTACCGTCAGCCCCTCAGTTGGCCTCGGCGCTGACAGGCGTCCCTCGTTCAGGGCCGCAAAACGGTCAGATATCTCCATCAGTTCATCCAGGTCCTGACTTATCACAACAACCGCAGCTCCCGCTTCTGCCAAATCCAGCAACGCCTGCCGGATCGCGGCCGCCGCTGAAGCATCCACTCCCCAGGTAGGCTGGTTCACAACCAGCACCTCGGGGCGTTGCAGAACCTCACGCCCGATCACGAATTTCTGCAGATTGCCGCCCGACAAAGACCTTGCGGCATTGGCAGGCCCGGGGGTGCGCACATCGAAGGCTTCGATGATGGTCTGCGCAAAGCCACGCGCTGCAGGCCAGTTCAAAAACCCGTTTTGCTCCAGCCCCTCCCGCACCGCACCGGTCAGCATTGCATTCTCGGTCAGGGACATATCCGGGGCGGCTGCATGGCCGAGGCGTTCCTCAGGAGCGGCCAGTACCCCCATCTGCCGCCGCCTGACCGGCCCGTCGCCACCAATGCTCTGGCCTTTAAACCGCAGCATGCCCGCCGGCGCGCGCATTTCTCCCGACAGGGCCGCCAGCAGTTCGTCCTGCCCATTCCCCGCAACACCTCCGATACCCAGTATCTCTCCCTTTTGCAGCGCAAAGGAAACATCGCGCAATGGCATGCCAAAAGCAGATGGCGATGGCAGCGACAGCCCGTCAAGCTCCAGCACAACCTCTCCCAGGCTGACACCGGACCGCTTGGGCGTGGTCAACACCTTGCCCACCATCATTTCCGCCATATCCCGTGCCGTTGTGTCACGCGGAATGCAGGTCCCCACGACCTTGCCAAGCCGCAGGATCGTCGCGGCGTCACACAAAGCCCTGATCTCCTCCAGCTTGTGCGAGATATACAGAATAGATGTGCCCTCCCCGCGCAGCTTGCGGAGTGTTTCGAACAGGATATCAACCTCTTGCGGCGTCAGCACCGACGTGGGTTCGTCCATGATCAAAAGCCGTGGTGCCTGCAGAAGGCACCGAATGATCTCCACCCGTTGCCGCTCACCTGCCGATAGATCCCCCACAATGCGATCCGGCGACAAGGGCAGGCCGTAAGTGTCGGACACCTCTGAAATCCGCTCTGACAAGGTGTTCATCTTCGGGGCATCTTCCATGCCTAACGCGATGTTTTCCGCCACACTTAGCGCATCAAAAAGCGAAAAATGCTGAAACACCATACCCACACCGGCAGCACGCGCGGCACGCGGTTCAGGTGGCAAAAAAACCTCACCGTCGAACGTCATCTCGCCGCTGTCAGGTTTCACCAAACCGTAGATCATCTTGACGAGCGTGGACTTCCCCGCACCGTTTTCTCCCAGCAAGGCGTGCACTTCACCTTTGCCGATCGACAGGGTCACATCATCGTTCGCGACAACACCCGGATAGGCCTTCGTCAGCCCCTTTAAAGAGAGCAATTCTGTCATCCTGTTCCCTCCAATTCCGCAAGGCAGCTGCCGGCTTCAAGCATCTCAGCGGCCACGCCGACGGCGATCTGGTGCGGGTGCTTGCCAAGCCCAGGCCGTCCGATGGGGCAGGTGATACGCGAAATCGCCTCAGGGGAATGCCCCAGGTCACCGAGCCGCGACCGAAAACGCGCCCATTTGGTCGCGGAGCCGATCAGCCCAGCAGACCCGAAACCATGCGCCAAAAGACGGTGACACAGTTCCAGATCCAGATCATGGCAATAGGTCACGATCAGATGTTCCGCTGCCGCCGGCGCGTACACCACCAGCCTTTCAGGCTGCCCGGCGGCGATCGTGTTGACCTGTGAAGGCACATCCAGAGGGAACCGCGCGCTATCCGTATCCACCCAGGTCAGCGCCATGTCAGGCAACGGGGCGCAGACCTCCACAAGCGCACGCCCTACATGACCCGCGCCCCATATCCACAAGTGCCGCGCAGGGCTCGAGACAGGTTCAACCATCCACCCGTCCACAAGCTGTGGTTGCGGCGCGTTGCCCGCGGCTGTGCATCCTGCGCGGATGCGGGCCACCGACAACGGCATATCACCCGCGCCGGACAGGACAACATCGTCAGGCAACGCGCGCGCGGTGGCCAGATCATACACAGTCGTGAACAGGTCCACAGAACCGCCACAGCACTGACCCAGATCAGGTCCCAAAGCATGCCGCGTCACCCTTTGCCCGCCCGCGTCGAGTAAGGCGCGCGCCGCCCGCATTGCAGTGTGTTCAAGCCGTCCGCCGCCAATGGTACCGGAAAATCCGTCTTTCCACACCAGCATCGATGCGCCCACCTCGCGTGGGGCCGACCCGCGCACGCGCGCCACAACCACCCGGCAGACGCGCCCATGGCGTGCGCAAGCCGCGATCAGACTGGTGCGATCAAACGACATCAGACCCCCCCGCGCCTCTGGCACGCCCGATGGCACGCAAAATGGCCTCGGCAGTCGCCGGTGCCTGCAAATCCGCGTAGTGCGGACCACAGGCCTGCACAGCTTGTGAAAGCGCTGAGAAAGCCGAAATGCCCAGCATAAGCGGGGGCTCTCCCACCGCTTTGGACCGATAAACCGTTTCTTCACCGTTCTGTTGATCCCAAAGCGCTACGTTGAAAACGTCAGGACGGTCCGAACAGGCCGGGATCTTGTAAGTCGAGGGAGCATGGGTCCGAAGACGCCCTGTGCGGTCCCAAACCAGCTCTTCGGTGGTCAACCACCCGGCTCCCTGAACAAACCCGCCTTCGATCTGCCCGATATCAAGGCTCGGGTTCAAGGATGCGCCTGTGTCGTGCAGGATATCGACACGCAGAAGACGGTTCTCACCAGTCAGTGTATCCACAACCACTTCGCTGGCCGCAACACCATAGGCAAAATAGAAAAATGGCCGGCCTTGCCCTTTCAATCGGTCCCAGGCAATTTTCGGTGTTTTGTAAAATCCGGTCGCAGACAGGCTTACCCTCCCAAGATAGGCTTTCTCGGCCACCTGCGCGAAACTGTAGGCTGTGCTTCCCACCAAAACCTCACCATCGCGAAACACAACCTGCGCAACATCGCACTGGTGCTCACGTGCCATAAATGCGGCCATGCGCGCGCGGATTGTGTCACAGGCTGCCTGTACCGCCATGCCGTTCAGGTCACTTCCCGAGGACGCTGCAGTGGCCGATGTATTGGGCACCTTCGCCGTATCCGTCGCGGTTATTCGGATCTGGCTTGTATCAATTCCAAACCGGGCTGCGGCTACCTGAGCCACTTTCTGAAACAATCCCTGTCCCATTTCCGTGCCGCCGTGGTTGAGGTGCACAGAACCATCCTGATACACATGCACCAGCGCACCGGCTTGATTAAGATGCGTCAACGTGAATGAAATCCCGAATTTCACAGGGGTAAGCGCGAGACCCTTCTTCAAAACGGTGTGGGTGCTGTTCCACGCCGTGACCTCCGCTTGTCGCGCGACAAATCCGCTGGTCTCGCACAATCGCTCTGTCATTTCGCCCAGACAGAAATCTTCTACCGTCTGGCCATAAGGCGTGGTCGTCCGGTTCTTTGGTCCCGAAATATCCCCGCCGGAGGCATAAAAGTTTTTTCGGCGCAGCGCGAGGGGGTCTTGATCCAGCGCCTGGGCCATATGGTCCATGACCCGCTCGATCCCCAACATCCCCTGCGGCCCGCCGAAACCCCGGAACGCGGTCGCACTTTGCGTATGGGTCTTCAGACGATGACTTGTGATACGGACATGCGGCAGGAAATAGGCATTGTCGGCATGCAACATGGCGCGATCGGCAACCGGCAACGACAGATCCTGCGCCCAACCGCATCTGACAAGGTGGGTGAAATCAATGCCTAAAATGCGCCCTTCCGCATCACAGGCCGCTTTGTAAAGAATCCTGAAGTCATGCCTTTTGCCGGTAATCATCATGTCGTCGTCTCGGTCGTAGCGCATCTTGCACACACGTCCCGTACGGCTGGCTGCGATCGCGCAGGCGACAGCCAGCGCGTTGCCCTGACTTTCTTTTCCGCCGAAACCACCGCCCATACGCCGGGTTTCGACCCTTACCGCATGCATCGGAACGCCCAAGGCTTCCGCGACCTTGTGCTGGATTTCCGTGGGATGTTGCGTGGAGCTCATGATGATCATGTCGCCGCCTTCCTGCGGCTGGGCAAGCGCGGCTTGACCTTCAAGATAAAAGTGCTCTTGTCCGCCGATATCAAACGCCCCTGTCACCACATGCGCTGCTTGCGCCATGGCGCCTTCGACATCACCCCGCGCATAGATGCGCGGCCCTTCTTCAAAACGGCTGTCCGCCGCCAAGGCATCCTCCAGCGTGAGGATCGCGTCCAGAGGCTCGATGTCCGCCACGGCCAATCGCGCGGCGCGGCGCGCTTGTAAGTGGCTGCGGGCCACCACCAGAAACAACGGCTGGCCCACGTAAAACACCTTGTTCTGTGCCAAGAGCGGCTCGTCATGCGCCGAGGGCGAGACATCATTGGCAAAAGGCAGGTCGGCCGGGGTTATCACATCCACGACACCCGGGGCGGCACGGACCTTGTCCAGTGCGAGGGATTTGAGCGATCCATGCGCTACGGTCGATGTTCCAAAGGCCAGATGCAACGTGCCGGAAGGGGTTGGGATATCGTCTACATACCGTGCCGCGCCGGTGACATGCAGATCGGCCGCATCATGCGGCAGGTTTCTGGCAACCGTCATACCGATACCTCGCGTACCGAAACCGTTGTGCCGTTGTCCTCCAGCCAATAACGCCAGAGCATATTCCGCGCGCTCGTCATGCGGTAGTTCGCCGAGGCACGCATATCGCTTAACGGGGTGAAATCTGCGTCCAGCGCGGACATGGCGCCGCGGACTGTCTTTTCTGACCAAGAGGCACCGCGCAGCGCGGCTTCGGCCTTTTCCGCCCGCTTGGGCACGCCAGCCATGCCGCCAAAGGCCACTCTCGCCTCTCGGACGAGGTCGTTTTCCACAGTGATCGAGAAGCACCCGCAGACGGCGGAGATATCCTGATCAAAGCGTTTTGACAGTTTGTAGCATTTCAAGCGATCCGGTTGCCGGGGTAGGGTGATGAACTCGACGAACTCGCCGGGGCGGCGGTCTTGTTTGCCGTAGTCCAGGAAGAAGTCTTCGAGGGCCATCTGGCGGCGTTCGTCTGCCATGCGCAGGTGAAGTGTGGCACCCAGAGCGATCAGGGCAGGCGGGCCGTCACCGATGGGAGATCCGTTGGCGATATTGCCGCCGATGGTGGCGGCGTTGCGAACCTGCACCGACCCGTATCTGTCAATGAGGGTCGCCAACGATGGATGCAATGGGCCCAAAGACTGGCGCAGGGCGGTGAGGGTCGCGGCCGCACCAATGCGGATTTCGCTCTCTGACACGGTCACAGTGGCGAGGTCGGCGCAGCGGTTGAGGAAAGCAATCGGGCCGAGGTCGCGAAAGTCCTTGTTGACGCACAGGCCTACGTCTGTTGCACCACCTATCAGGGTTGCGGTCGGGTGCGCGCTGTACCATGCGGCAAGTTCGTCCGAAGAGGTGGGTTGCACCCACAGCGGGGGCTGCCCGCCCCCAAAGCCTGCGGCTTTTCCCCCGGCGGTATTTGGACCATTTGGAACAGGAGTGTCGTGCATGTGATCTGGCACAGCCTCATGTTGCGCCTGTTCTGCGGCGCGGATGATTGGTGCATAGCCTGTGCAACGACACAGGTTGCCGGCCAGTTCGGTGTCGTAATTAGTCGCGCCGTTAAGGTGTGCTGTTGCCATGGAGACGACAAAGCCGGGTGTGCAGAAGCCGCACTGGCTGCCATGTTGGTCAATCATGGCTTGTTGCATCGGATGCAGCGTACCGTCGGGTGCCGCGATACCTTCGACTGTACGTATTGCCATGCCGTTAATCTGGGGGAGAAACAGGATGCAGGCATTGAGAGCGCGGGCTCCGGTTTCGTCCGTTGCCATGACCGTACAGGCGCCACAGTCTCCTTCGTTACATCCTTCTTTCGTTCCGGTGAGCCCGCGGGTGTCGCGCAGCCAGTCAAGCAGTGTGGTTGTCGGAGCGACGTTGCTCAAGGACACAGTTTCTCCGTTGAGGCGAAACGTAATGTTCATCAGGTTTGATCCACCGCCTTACCCCAGACCTTTGGATTGTCTTGCGTTCGATGCGGCGTAGAACGCAGACGGTCAGTCCGCAACCGAGGCTACGCGCGGTGTTTCCGGCTGGCAAGTAAAAAGGTCGAAGCGTCGCGTGGCGGTGGTACGGCGTGCCGAAAAAACGCGCGTTGCTCTTGTGCTGCGGGCAGGGTGTTCCGGCCACATTTTCATATGCCGGTGGCCTCTTTCGGGCTTTTTTGCTGATGGTCTGCGGATTTGGGCTGGGCTCTGATTGCGGGTCTGGGGTAGCATTTCGCCATGAGCAACGCCCCCCGATTCATTCACCTGCGCACCCATTCGGAATATTCCTTACTGGAAGGGGCTTTGCGTCTGAAAAAGCTGGCCGGTCTGTGCCGCGACGCTGAAATGCCTGCTTTGGCGTTGACCGATACCAACAATATGTTCGCAGCGCTGGAGTTCTCGGTTGCGTTGTCGGGTGCTGGCGTTCAGCCCATTCTGGGGTGTCAGGTTGATCTGGCCTATGTGACACCGCGGCCTGGCGAGCGTCCGAGTGATCCCGCACCGGTGGTTTTGCTGGCCCAGAGCGAGGCGGGTTATGAAAATCTGATGAAACTTAACACCTGTCTTTATGTCGATAAGGGCGGTGCGCTGCCTCAGGTCACACTGGAGGAGTTGGAGCGGCATTCCGCCGATGTGATATGTCTGACGGGGGGGCCAGACGGGCCGGTGGGCCGATTGGTGCAGGCTGGCCAGTTGCCGGCCGCCGAAGCGCTTGTCGCGCGGCTTGGCGCGGCTTTTGGTGACCGGCTTTACATGGAGTTACAGCGCCATCCGGGAGAAAGTGGCCAGCCCGAGGTCGAGCGGGTGACCGAGCGGGGATTTGTTGAAATGGCCTATGCCATGGACATTCCCCTTGTGGCGACGAATGACG
This sequence comes from uncultured Roseobacter sp., assembly GCA_947501635.1. Taxonomy (GTDB): domain Bacteria; phylum Pseudomonadota; class Alphaproteobacteria; order Rhodobacterales; family Rhodobacteraceae; genus Roseobacter. Next base: position 158,995 of record CANMWT010000007.1, on the reverse strand, counting down.
TCTATTTTCCCGATGCAACGATGTATGAGGCGCATGACGCGCTGATCTGTATCGCCGATGGTGCCTATGTGGACCAGCAGGACGCGCGTCGGCGCCTGACCAATCAGCACTACTTCAAGTCACAGGCCGAGATGGTGACGCTTTTTGCGGATTTGCCTGAAGCGATTGAGAACACAGTGGAGATTGCGCGGCGTTGCGCGTTTCAGGCCTATAGGCGGGATCCCATTCTGCCTAAGTTTGCCGATGACGAGATCGATGAATTGCGGCGGCAGGCACATGAGGGTCTGGCGGCGCGACTGGCGGTCATTCCGCATGCGGCGAGCGTGGACGCGTATACACAGCGGCTTGATTTCGAACTGGGCATCATCGAGCGCATGGGATTCCCGGGGTATTTCCTGATTGTGGCCGATTTTATCAAATGGGCCAAGGATGAGGGCATTCCGGTAGGGCCCGGTCGCGGGTCGGGTGCGGGCAGTCTGGTCGCCTATGCGTTGACGATCACCGATCTTGACCCCTTGCGCTACAACCTGCTGTTTGAGCGGTTTTTGAACCCTGAACGTGTTTCCATGCCGGACTTTGACATCGACTTTTGCATGGACCGCCGAGAGGAAGTGATCCGCTATGTGCAGGAGAAATACGGTCGCGACAAGGTGGGCCAGATCATCACCTTCGGCGCGTTGTTGTCCAAGGCGGCGGTGCGCGATATCGGCCGTGTTCTGCAGATGCCTTACGGGCAGGTGGACCGGCTGAGCAAGATGATACCGGTGGAAGGGGTCAAGCCCGTGTCCATCGAGAAGGCTCTGGCCGATGAGCCGCGGCTGCGTGAAGAAGCCAGGAACGAAGAGGTCGTGGCGCGCTTGCTGGACTATGGCCAGCAAGTTGAGGGTTTGCTGAGGAATGCGTCGACCCATGCGGCGGGTGTTGTGATTGGTGACCGCCCGCTCGATGCGCTGGTACCGCTTTATCAGGATCCGCGTTCGGACATGCCGGCGACACAGTTCAACATGAAGTGGGTCGAGCAGGCCGGCTTGGTCAAGTTCGACTTTCTCGGGCTAAAGACGCTGACCGTGATCCAGAACGCGGTCGAGCAGATAAACGCAGCGGGCCGGCCCTTGCACATCGCAGCGGATGGGACGGAGCTGTATACTCCTGCGGCCGGCACAGAGAACGATATCAATGCGATCCCGCTCGATGACGAGGCATCCTACAGGTTGTATGCTGCGGCCAAAACGGTGGCGGTGTTTCAGGTTGAAAGCTCGGGCATGATGGATGCGCTCAAGCGTATGAAACCCACCTGCATCGAGGATATTGTGGCTTTGGTCGCGCTGTACCGTCCCGGTCCGATGGAGAACATCCCGACCTATTGCGAGGTCAAGAACGGGCAGCGGGAAAGGGCGTCAGTTCACCCGCTGATTGACGATATTCTTGAGGAAACTCAGGGTATTATCGTTTATCAGGAGCAGGTGATGCAGATTGCGCAGGTCATGGCGGGTTACAGCCTTGGCGGCGCGGACCTGCTGCGTCGTGCCATGGGCAAGAAGATTGCCGAAGAGATGGCCAAGGAGCGCCCCAAGTTCGAAAAGGGCGCTGTGGCGAATGGGGTGGATGCAGACAAGGCCCGCGAGGTTTTCGACCTGTTGGAGAAATTTGCCAACTATGGGTTCAATAAAAGCCATGCCGCGGCTTACGCGGTCGTCAGCTATCAGACCGCGTGGCTGAAGGCCAACCATCCAGTGGAGTTCATGGCCGGTGTGATGAACTGCGACATCCATCTGACTGACAAGCTGGCCGTTTACTTCGAGGAGGTGCGCAAGCGGCTGGAGTTGCCTTGGGTGCCGCCTTGCGTGAACCGGTCGGACGCTACGTTCAAAGTGGTGGACGGTGCTTTGGTATATGCTTTGGGCGCGCTCAAAAACGTAGGTGTGGAAGCGATGAAGCTGGTGACCGAGGGGCGCCGCGCCGACCCCTCAGATCCGCAGAGCCCGGACAAGCCCTTTGCCACGCTCTTTGATCTGGCGCGGCGGGTTGATCTGAAACGGGTGGGTAAGCGCCCGCTTGAAATGCTGGCGCGGTCGGGGGCTTTTGACCAGCTGGATCCGAACCGACGGCGGGTTTTCGGCGCGCTGGATGCGTTGGCGGGGTATTCAGCTGCGATTTTTGAGCAGAAGGCGTCCAATCAGGTATCGCTTTTTGGCGAGGCGGGGGATGACTTGCCGGAGCCACGTTTGCCCCCTGTGGACGACTGGTTGCCCGCAGAGCGGTTGAGCGAGGAGTTCAAGGCGGTGGGGTTCTATCTGTCTGGCCATCCGCTCGACGATTACATGGCGCCGCTGAAGCGCAAGCACGGCGGTGATCGGGGCATGCCCTTCCTGACGCTGGACGAGCTGACCGAAAAGGTGAGCGAGCGCGGTGCGATGAATGCGCGTCTGGCCGGTGTTGTCGCCGGACGGCAGGAGCGGAAGTCTGCAAGGGGCAATCGGTTTGCCTTTGCGCAGCTCTCGGATCCGACTGGTGCGTATGAGGTCACTCTGTTTTCAGACACGTTGGAGGCGGCGCGTGATCATCTGGAGACGGGATCGAAGGTTTTGGTTGCGGTCGAAGCGACGATGGAGGCGGATCAGCTCAAGCTTTTGGGCCGGTCGGTCAATCCGGCCGATATGGCGGTGGCGGACGTGGGAGGCGCAGGGCTCAAGGTGTTTGTCGAGGCACCAGAGGCAATTGCCGCTGTCGCGACCGTGCTGGAAGGCGCACAACAGGCCGCCCGCAAATCGGGCCGTGGCCCGGTGCAGTTGTGTCTTATGGATCCGGACCTGCCGGGTGAGGTCGAGATTGACCTGGGTCAGCAGTTCGCCGTGAACCCGCAGATCAAAGGCGCGATCAAATCGCTGAGCGGTGTGGTTGAAGTGCAGGACATTTAGCGCGCCGCGCGGGGGTACCGGTCAGTAGTGAGGCGGGCGTTCGTCGCCCAGCACAATGCCGCCCGAGCCTTGTGCGTCACGCTCGCCTTCGCGCTGCATCAGCATATGGACACGGCGCGTCAGGGTCGCGATCTCACTTTCCTGACGGGCCACGACGTCCGATAGATCGTCCACGGTGCGGATCAGATGGGCCAACTTTTCTTCCAGCTCTTGCATGGCTCTGCCTTTTTGGTGCGGGTCTGGTCCTAGCACGCCCGGCTGCGGCGATAAAGTGTGCAGCGCTCGCGCCTTGTCTGCCGTGTCCACTTCCGCTAGACCGCGCGCGAACCGACCAGCCCAAGGGACCTCTCATGGCCAAGCCCAAAAAGACACCCCGCCCCAAGGCGCAGACGCCCAAAGGCTTCCGCGACTACTTCGGTGCAGAGGTCACGCAGCGCGCAGAGATGCTTAATGCGATTGCGGCTGTCTATCATCGGTACGGCTTTGACGCGCTGGAAAGCTCAGGCGTGGAAACAGTCGAAGCGCTGGGAAAGTTCCTGCCCGACGTTGACCGCCCGAACGAGGGTGTTTTCGCCTGGCAGGAGGATGACGAGAGCGGCAAGGGCGACTGGCTGGCACTGCGCTATGACCTGACAGCGCCACTTGCACGCGTCTATGCTCAGCACCGCAACGATCTTCCCACGCCCTACCGCCGCTATGCGATGGGGCCGGTCTGGCGCAACGAAAAGCCAGGGCCGGGGCGTTTTCGCCAGTTTTACCAATGTGATGCGGACACGGTTGGCGCGCCGTCAGTGGCTGCGGATGCTGAGATTTGTGCGATGCTGGCAGACTGTCTGGAAGCGGTCGGGATCGAGCGCGGCGACTATGTGGTGCGTGTCAATAACCGTAAGGTGCTCAACGGTGTGCTGGAGGTCGCGGGCCTTGCCGGTGACGACAAAGAGCACGAACGCGGGATCGTTCTGCGTGCCATCGACAAGCTGGACCGGCTGGGGCCTGAGGGTGTCCGCGCGCTGCTGGGCGAAGGCCGCAAAGACGAAAGTGGCGACTTTACCGAAGGCGCAGGGCTGTCGGCGGAACAGGCCGATGTGGTGATGGGCTTTATGCAGGCCAAGCGGGACACGGGCGCAGAGACGGTCGCGCGGTTGCGGGCGCTGGTTGCGGGCTCCACTGTGGGAACGCAGGGTGTCGACGAGTTGGAGACAATCGAAAGCCTGCTGGATGCCGGCGGGTACGGCCCGGACCGGATCGAGATTGACCCGTCAGTCGTGCGCGGTCTGGGTTACTACACCGGCCCGGTCTACGAGGCCGAGCTGACCTTTGAAATTTTTGACGAAAAGGGGCGCAAGCGGCAGTTCGGGTCTGTTGCCGGCGGCGGGCGCTATGACGATCTGGTGAAACGGTTCACCGGACAAGAGGTGCCAGCGACAGGTGTCTCCATCGGGGTTGACCGGTTGCTGGCCGCCCTCCATGCCAAGGGCCGGCTGCAGGACGATACACAAGGCCCCGTCGTCGTCACGGTGATGGACCGGGACCGCATGGCGGATTATCAGGCGATGGTGGCCGAGTTGCGGCAGGCGGGTATCCGTGCCGAAGTCTATCTGGGTAATCCCAAGAACTTTGGCAACCAGTTGAAATATGCGGACCGTCGCGACAGCCCCGTGGCCGTCATCGAGGGGGGCGACGAGAAGGAAAAAGGCGTCATCCAGATCAAAGACCTGATCCTCGGTGCACAGATGGCGGAGAGTGCGACCCTTGAGGAATGGAAGGACCGTCCCAGCCAGTTTGAGGTGCCGCGCGGCGAGCTGGTTGCGAAAGTGCGCGAAATTCTCGCGCTGCACGGGCGCGACAAATGACCAGCCCGTCGCAGGTTCTTGCCCGCGCTGCAGCCTTGCGTGCAGGCTTTGAAGAGGCGGGCGCACAGGTTGTGGAAACGCCAGTATTGCAGCCGGCGGATACGCTGCTGGATCTTTATGGCGAGGAAATCCGCGCCCGTGCCTATGTGACGTCCGATGCGCTGCGCGGTGAACAGATGCTGCGGCCTGACTTTACGGTGCCGGTGGTGCAGATGCATATGGCTGATGGTGCCGAGCCCGCGCGCTATACCTATTCGGGCGAAGTTTTCCGTCGGCAGGAGCACGACCCGTCGCGTGCAAACGAATATCTGCAGGTGGGCTTTGAGGTGTTTGACCGTGCGAATGTCGCGGCGGCAGATGCCGAGGTCTTTGCCCTTTTTGCGCAGGCCGTGGCGCATCTGAAACTGCGCGCGGCGACAGGGGATATTGGTATCCTGATGGCGGCAGTGCGGGGGTTGCAGACCAGCGACGCGCGCAAAGCGGCCTTGTTGCGCCATATCTGGCGCCCGCGCCGTTTTCGAGGTCTGCTGGACCGCTATGCGGGGCGGGTGCGCCCATCCGAGCAGCGCATCGCCCTGATCGAGGGCAAAGCCGCCCCGTGCAAGGCACCGCTGATCGGGCGGCGTCGGCAGTCCGAGATTGACCAGCGCATTGACGTGTTGCGGGCTGATGCAGCAGAACCGCCGATTGCGGCCGGAGAGGTTGATTTGCTCGATGCGTTGCTGGGCGTGCGCGAGATGCTGCCCTTCGCGCATCAGCAGCTGTCTGATCTTGCCATGGATATGCCAAATATCTCCGGCGCTGTGTCGCGGCTGGCGGCGCGGACCGAGGCATTGGCTTCGCGGGGGGTTGATGTTGATGCGCTGCCCTTCGAGGCCAGCTATGGACGCACGTCTATGGAATACTATGACGGTTTTGTCTTTGGGTTTTACAGCGCGCAGCGCCCCGATCTGCCACCGTTGGCTACAGGGGGGCGGTACGATGCGTTGACACAGCGTCTGGGCGATGATGACGCGGCCATTCCGGCGGTGGGCGGTGTGCTGCGGCCCGATCTGATCGTCCAGTTGGAGGCGAGCCAATGACGGTCAGGCTGGGTGTGCCCTCCAAGGGGCGGTTGATGGAAAAGACCTTTGACTGGTTCGGCGCACGCGGCATCACCCTGTCGCGCACCGGGTCCGACCGCGAATACGCCGGGGCTGTGGACGGGGTGGAAGGCGTCAGCCTGATCCTTTTGTCCGCGGGTGAGATACCGCGGGAGCTTGCCGCGGGACGTATCAACTTCGGTGTGACGGGCACTGATCTTGTACAGGAAAAACTGCCTCTGTGGGAGCAGCAGGTGGAGCCGGTGCGGGAGTTGGGTTTTGGATTTGCCGATCTGGTGCTGGCGGTGCCAATGGCCTGGGTCGATGTGGAGACACTGGATGATCTGGACGCGGTGGCGACCGCGTTTCGCCAGACCCACGGGCTACGGCTGCGCATTGCCACCAAGTATCACCGGCTTGTGCGCGAGTACCTGCGTCACGGCGGTGTTGCGGACTATGCCCTGGTCGACAGTCAGGGCGCGACCGAAGGCACCGTGGCGAATGAAACCGCCGAGGCGATTGCGGATATTACTTCAAGCGGCGAGACATTGCGGGCCAATCACCTCAAAGTTCTCAGTGACGGGCCTATCCTGCGGTCTCAGGCGACGCTTTGGCGCAGCCGCAACGCAAAGGTGACGGCGGACGAACGGCAGGTGGTGGCTGAACTGGTGGCCCGGGTCGAGGGTTGACAGTTCACAGGACGCCGATTTCGGCAAGGGCGCGGTTGAGTTCGACGGGCAGCGGGTCTTCTGCTGCTCTGCCGGCGGGTAAGTCGGGGGGCGCGTCCTGAAATGAAAGATAACGCCACCCCTGAAACGGGCGTTTAAGGCTGGTCTGGGTGCGGACCAGCACTGGGTCGAGTACGATGGCGCAGCGACGGATCCCGTCCTGCCCGATGTATTCATCCAGCCGGACGACTTTCTGGCGGCACTGGATCACGCCTTTGATGACCCAGTAGATCGAGCCCCCGTTGAGGATTTCCGCTTCGCGCTTGGGCCACATGCGGGTGACGTGACGCGGCAAACCTTCGGGTGTCTGGGCGCGTTTTGTGGCCTGCCACGCGGCAAGGTCGTCGATGTTTTCAGTCCCGACAGACAGTTTGATGAGGTGCACGCTATTGACGCTTTGATTCTGTTTGTTCATGCCGTATATTGTAGCTCCGGTTTTGAAACCCTCAATGCTTTGTGTTTTCTCCACAGGAAGCTGTGGACAACTGATGTAGGAGACAGTGCACGTGTCAGCCTTTGCCGCCCCTATCGCTGAACAAATCTGGGATATGAAGTACCGCTTCAAGGAAGCGGATGGCACGCCCATTGATCAAACCGTCGAAGACACGTGGCGGCGCATTGCCACTGACCTTGCACGGGTGGAGAAAGACCCGGCGCAGTGGGAAGGCAAATTCTATGACGCGCTGGCAGATTTCAAGTATCTGCCGGCGGGGCGGATCACTGCGGGTGCCGGGACGGCGCGCTCTGTCACGCTGTTCAACTGTTTTGTGATGGGCACCGTACCTGACAGCATGGGCGGCATCTTTGACATGTTGAAAGAGGCCGCGCTGACCATGCAGCAGGGCGGCGGCATCGGCTATGATTTCTCGACGATACGTCCCAAAGGGGCAGGTGTTGCCGGGGTTGCGGCGGATGCGTCAGGGCCCTTGTCGTTCATGGATGTCTGGGACGCGATGTGCCGCACCATCATGTCTGCCGGGTCGCGCCGCGGAGCGATGATGGCGACCATGCGCTGCGATCACCCCGACATTGAAGCCTTTATCGCGGCAAAGTCGGATCCGGCGCGGCTGCGCATGTTCAACATGTCCGTGCTGGTGACAGACGCCTTTATGGAGGCGGTCAAGGCGGACGGGTCATGGGATCTTGTCTTTGACGGCAAAGTGTATCGCACGGTGCAGGCCCGTGACCTGTGGAACCGCATCATGCAGGCGACCTATGACTATGCCGAGCCTGGTGTGATCTTTATCGACCGCATCAATCAGGCCAACAATCTGAACTACTGCGAAACCATCGCCGCAACGAACCCCTGCGGCGAGCAACCCTTGCCGCCTTATGGAGCCTGCCTGCTGGGCTCGATCAATCTGGCGCGACTGGTCCGTGACCCTTTCGAGGATGCAGCTTCACTGGACGAAAACGCTTTGAATGATCTGGTCGCCACAGCTGTTCGGATGATGGACAATGTGGTGGATGCCTCGAAATTCCCGCTGGAGGCACAGGCGCTTGAGGCGCAGGCCAAGCGGCGGATCGGACTGGGCGTGACGGGTCTTGCTGATGCGTTGTTGATGGTTGGGCTGCGCTATGGGTCAGACGATGCGGCGCGTCAGACCGACCGCTGGTTGCACGCTATCGCCCGCGCCGCCTATCTGGCGTCGGTACAATTGGCGAAGGAGAAGGGCGCGTTCCCACTCTTTGACGCAGAGGCGTACCTTGCCTCGGGGACGATGCAGGCGATGGATGAGGACGTGCGCGAGGCCGTGCGCGCCCACGGCATCCGCAATGCCTTGCTGACATCGATCGCGCCCACCGGGACGATTTCCCTCTATGCCGGGAATGTGTCTTCCGGGATTGAACCTGTTTTCGCCTATGCCTACACCCGCAAGGTTTTGCAGAAAGACGGATCGCGCACTGAGGAAGAAGTGGTGGACTACGCCGTGCAGCTGTGGCGCGAAAAGTTTGGGGACAAAGAGCTGCCCGACTACTTCGTCAACGCCCAGACGCTGGCGCCACTGGAGCATGTGAAGATGCAGGCGGCGGCGCAGAAATGGGTGGATTCGTCGATTTCCAAGACGATCAACTGCCCCGAAGACATCTCCTTTGACGCGTTCAAGGACGTCTACATGGAGGCGTGGGATACCGGCTGCAAAGGCTGCACCACCTACCGGCCCAACGCGGTGACGGGATCGGTGTTGAGTGTGTCGGAGGATAAACCCAAGGAGCAGTCCCCCGAGGTCATCACAACTTCGGATGCCGAACCTCAGCAACCCCATGGCGATGTGATTTACATGTCCGAACCGCTGGACCGGCCCAGCGAGCTTGAAGGCAATACCTACAAGGTCAAATGGCCTGACAGTGAGCACGCGCTTTATATTACGATAAACGATATCGTGCTGAACGGGCACCGGCGTCCTTTCGAGGTCTTCATCAACTCCAAGAACATGGAGCACTTTGCCTGGACCGTGGCGCTCACGCGGATGATCTCGGCGGTGTTCCGGCGCGGCGGAGACGTTTCCTTTGTCGTGGAAGAACTGAAGGCGGTGTTTGACCCGCGGGGTGGTGCATGGATGCAGGGTAAGTACATCCCTTCGATCCTTGCGGCCATCGGCGGTGTGATCGAGCAACATATGATCGCCACCGGCTTTATCGCAGGCGAGGGCATGGGGCTGAAAAGCGATCCGCAGGCCGAGGTCGTCGGGCTGGAGGGGCAGCGCGGGCAAGCATGCAGCAGTTGTGGGCAGTATGACTTGCGGATGGTCGAGGGCTGTATGACCTGCGGATCCTGCGGATATTCAAAATGTGGATAGGGGCACGGCGACCTTAAGGCACGGGCCGCCGTGTACTTCTGCGTCGCTTAGCTGTCGCCGCCGGTGTGTGCTTTGAAGTGCCCTGCTATGGTGTCAGCTGCACGCGTGACGTCTTCGGGACTGTCGTAAAAGTCAAACTGCGTGACCTCTTCGAGCATCCGTAGGGTGGCGTCACCTGTGTAGTTCTGCAGGAAGGCACGCACGCCTTGGGGGATTGCGGCAGCTTCGGAATGCACGATCGCCAGCGGTTGCGTCAGGCGGTTCCCGTGATCGGCGGGGTAGTAGGTCAGCCAGCCTTCCCAGCCAGCATTGTTCCACTGGTTGTCATAGGCGGGGATCGCGCCACGGTCTTGTTCGTAGTAATATCCGCCAATTGGCATCAGCACGCCAGTTGCACCTTCGGGACCCGCTGCGGGGATGATCTGCCCCCCTGCCGCTTTTGCGGCGCGGCCCATCTCAATAAGGCCGTCGACACCCTCTGCGCCGCCGTAAACGGCGTTTACAATTTCCTGATTTTGCAGCCATGGCGCGACAAGGCCTACGCGTGCGACACGCGCGTTGCCGGCGGATGCGTCAACCATATAGCCCGCTGAGGCGCAGATACCGAGACCGTTGATACGGGTCGGGTCGACTTCCGGCAATGTCGCGACGAAATCGAAGGCGGCGCGGATGTCAGAGGTCTTGGCGGCCGGACTTTCGACAAAGCGCGTATCCTCCGGCAGGTCGCCGGATTTACCCCAACCGCGGAAATCGAAGGTAAAGGCGGCAAAGCCGCGGTCGACCATCTCTTCGGCATAGACGCTGGGCATCTGTTCTTCGACGCTTGTCCATGCGCCGGTGACGACGACCGTTGGCAATGCGGTGCCATCATGACCTTCGGGCAGATAAAGCGTACCTGAGAGCGTGGCGCCTTCGTTGGTGAAAGTCACCGTGCGTGTTTCAACCTGCGCGATGGCAGCGGTGGAAGTCATGAGAGCGGCGGCGGTTGCAAGGCTAAAGAGTTTCATTTCAGTCTCTCCTGTTCTGTAGGGTCGTGGGCGTCTTGCCCGATGACACAAGAGATACGTGGGCCGGTCCGTGATTACTTGAAGCGGCTTGTTGCGTTTTTGAAGGATCATGCTTTCAGCGTGGGATGGGCTAGCCGTTTGATGCCTTGCGGTGGTCACGCGGTGTCTTGCCGGTAACCTGTTTGAAGCTGCGCGAGAAATGCGCCTGATCTGCAAAGCCGCAGGCAAGTGCGATGTGGCCCAGCGGGCTGGCTGGATCTTCCATCATCTTCAGCGCCTGTTCGATGCGGTAGGCGAGGGTGTATTGCATGGGCGTGGACCCGACGGTTTCCTTGAACACACGGCTGAAGTGAGAGGACGACATGCCGGCTTCTCGGGCGAGCGCGTCCAGTGTAATTGTCTGGTCGAGATGCGCGCGGATATAGGCAAGGACACGATGATAGTGTTGTGATGTAAAGCGCGCGCTCAGAGCCACGTCTTCGGGGCGGCGTTTTCCATAGCGCTGCAGCAGCTTGACAAGCAGCACGCGGCTCATCGCCTCGAACATGACGCCCGATGTTATGTCATCGTTTTCCAGCGCGTCGCGCAGCATGACACCCGCCGCGCATAGGTCGGGATCGGAAAACAGCGGTGTGTCTTCGAATTGTTGCTGATCCAGAAGCATGGACAGTTCGGTCTGGGCAAAGCGTTCGACCTTTGCCGGATCAAGGGTCACGACAATTACGTCCGATGTGTCGAACCAGCGCCAGCCCGATCGCATCCCGGCCGGTGTGACCACGATTTCATCTTTGTGAAAGGTGAAGTCGTGCAGCTTCCCATTGCAGGTGTTCTGCACGCGGTGTGGCTTTGTTTGCAGGTTCAAAAGTACATGATGTTCTGCAAAAACATCTTCGGGCATGCTGTCAGGTGCCGCCTGAAAGTATCGCACTGACATCAGCGCCGCGGCGGAAGTATGCTCTTGCGCGTCGCTGTTCAGCAGCGGAAGCGACGGATAGATTTCTTCATAGCGTCGTGGCACCGGCAGTATCCTTTCGCGTGAAGGTAATACAGGCTTGCGCTTTTGCCAGATGATAAAGGCTCACGATTTTTGGAAATCGCCGCGCAGGGGCAGTTGGCGCGTTTGCTGCGCGGGGCTGGTGTGGTCTTTGCGCCGACACTATGCTTGGGGCAGGACTGTTGGGGTCGCCTGTTTCTGCAGTGGTCCCAAGCTGCGCGGAGGACCACAGCATGAACCGACACGAATTAACGGAGAGGTTTCGCGCCTTGCATGTCGCAGGGCAGCCTTTGGTGATGCCAAACCCGTGGGACATCGGTTCGGCCAAGTTGATGGCCGGTCTTGGGGCAAAGGCACTGGCCACGACCTCTTCGGGGTATGCGTTCACGATGGGGCTGGCGGATGGCGGGCTGGTTTCACGCGACGCGGTGTTGCGGCATGCAGCAGACATCTGTTCGGCTGTCGATGTGCCCATAAACGGCGATTTTGAAAACGGTTTCGGGGACACGCCGGAAACTGTGGCCGAGACAGTGCGTCTGGCTGCAGAGACGGGGCTGGCAGGGGTGTCCATTGAGGACACCGTTGTGCCGGGGTCGGGCTCTTACCCGTTTGATCTGGCATTGGCCCGGATTGAAGCTGCTATCGAGGCTGCGCGCGCTGTGGGAATAGTGTTGACGGCCCGGGCAGACGGGTGGTTGTGCGGAAACTACGATCAGGCTGAGGCGCTGCACCGCTGTCAGGCTTTTGCCGAAGCGGGGGCCGAGGTCATCTACGCGCCGCTGGTCGATGCGGATACGACCCGTGCTCTGGTTGCCACGGGGCAAGCTGTCAACTTGCTGGCCGCCGGCGCGATGCGTGATCTGAGCGCCCAGCAGGTCGGCGCGCTTGGGGTGGCACGCATCTCCATTGGCGGTGGTCTGGCACGCGTCACGCAGCAGATGATTCTTGATGGAACACGCGCAATGCTTGAACACGGCGACTTCACGGCGCTGAAGGGTGCCGCTAGCTCGGCAGAGGTTGACGCCATTCTGGGCGGAGCTGTTTAGCGTCTGGCTTCGACATCAAGATCAACAACCAGTATCCCGTCGCGCCCGCCTGAGGCGTGTTCGACCAACTGGCTGCTCAGTGCCTTATGCTCGGGGTGGTCCGCGTAGTGGCGCAGCGCATCCCAACTGTCGAAGTCGATGACAAAGCCATGTCTGTAGCCCTGCTCCATCTGTTCGGGGCTCTCCGAGCGCCCGCCGGTGAAACCCCGCGCGCCCGGCAGCTTGTCGACCAATGCTGACAACTGAGAATAAAGTGCCGCGATCCTGTCTTCACTGGTTTCGGGTCTGAACCTTGTCAGAACGATATGGCGTATCATCGGCGTGTCGTCCGGCTTTGCGGGTTTTTGTATCTGCGGCTGTCGCGGCCCGCAGCCCGGTTAACCACTGGCCGGCAACGCGCTGTGGATCGCTTTGGCCAGCTTGTCTGCAAGCTCCTCCACTTGCGTATCTTCGAGAATGAAAGGCGGTGCGATCAGGATGTGATCCCCCCGCTGACCGTCAATCGTGCCGCCCATCGGGTAACAGATCAGGCCCTCTTTGAATGCAGCTGCTTTCACTTTGGCATGTGTTTTAAGGGCTGGGTCGAAGGGGTCCTTGCTGTCACGGTCCTGCACCAGTTCGACCCCCTGAAACAGACCCACGCCCCGTATGTCGCCGACGTTTGGATGTTGGCCCAGACGGCTGTTCAGTGCGGCGCGCACCTTGTCACCCAGCGGCGTGACCTGATGCAACACCCCGTCATCAACCAGCCGTTCCAGAACCGCCAGCGCCGCAGCGCAGGCCACGGGATGGCCCAGGTAGGTGTGCCCGTGCTGAAAAAACCCCGAGCCGTTCAGGATCGTGTTATGAATGTCAGCGCTGCACAGCATCGCACCTATAGGCTGGTATCCCGCACCCAGCCCCTTGGCGATGGCGCAGATATCCGGTGAGACACCGTATTGTGTGCTGGCAAACAGCGTGCCGGTCCGCCCCATGCCGCACATCACCTCGTCAAGGATCAGCAAAATACCATGCCGGTCGCAGACTGCGCGAATGCGTTTGAAATAGTCGCCAACGGCGGGCACCGCACCAAGAGTAGCGCCGACTACAGGTTCGGCCACGAAGGCCATCACGGTTTCAGCGCCAAGTGACGTGATTTCTGCCTCCAGCTCAGCGACAAGCCGGTCGACATAGGCGCCATCCGTCTCGTCAGCGCGCTTGCCGCGATAGGCATAGCAAGGTGACACATGGCTTACGTCTATCAGCAGAGGTGCAAACTGCGCGCGCCGCCATTCGTTGCCGCCGGTCGCCAAGGCACCGAGTGTATTGCCGTGATAGCTTTGCCGTCGCGCGATCACGCGGTGGCGTTGCGGCTCGCCCTTTTCAATATAGTATTGGCGCGCAAGTTTCAGCGCTGCTTCCATCGCTTCGGACCCGCCAGACACAAAATACACCCGGTCGATCCCTTCGGGTGCGAGCGAGACCAGCCTGTCGGCCAGTTGTTCGGCCGGCTCAGAAGTGAAAAATCCGGTATGGGCAAAGGCCACGCGATCCAGTTGCGCTTTGGCGGCGGCCGCGACATGTGCATCCGAATGCCCCAGACAGGAAACCGCGGCATCACCGCAATTCAGATAGGCCTTGCCGCCTTCATCGAACAGATAGGCACCCTCGCCATGGGACACTTTGATTGGCGGCGTTTTCGAGTTGCGCGGGAAAACATGGCTCATGATTTGGCCTTTTGGCAGCATATGCTGTGTATCAAGCACAGATTGATACCGCGAACAACTGATCATGGGGCGGCACTTTGGATTTTGTAGCACCCCGTTTTGATGACTGACCTTGACGCAGATGGTTTGATCCGCACAATTCCCGCCTATGGCCGTGAGTCTGGCGAACCGGACCGCGGGATCAATAAATAATAGGGAGAGAAACCAAATGTTTTCAAAGCTTAAGCTTAGCGGCGCGGTCTTGATTGGCGCGCTGACTGCGGGGTCGATGGCCACGGCGCAGGAATTTATCTCAATCGGGACAGGAGGCGTGACCGGCGTTTACTATCCCACAGGTGGTGCGATCTGCCGGCTCGTAAATAAATCGCGCAAAGAACATGGCATCCGCTGCGCGGTCGAATCCACGGGTGGGTCGGTCTACAACATCAACACCATCAAAGCGGGTGAGCTTGAGTTCGGCGTCGCACAGTCGGACTGGCAGTATCATGCGTTTAACGGCACGTCCAAGTTCGAGGGTGATGCGGCGTTTCCGGGTATCCGCGCTGTAATGTCCGTGCATCCCGAACCTTTCACGTTGATTGTACGCGGTGACAGCGGCATCGGCAGCTTCGAAGACCTCAAGGGCAAGCGTGTCAACGTGGGCAACCCCGGGTCGGGCCAGCGCGCGACGATGGAAGTCGTAATGGATGCTTTCGGCATTGGTATGGATGATCTGGCGCTCGCTACGGAGTATAAAGGGTCCGAAATGGCCAAGCAGCTTTGCGACGGCAATATCGATGCGATGATCTACACCATCGGCCACCCGGCGGCCGCCATCAAAGAAGCGACAACAACCTGTGACGCGCGGCTTGTGTCAGTCACCGGCGCGCCCATCGAAAAGCTTGTTGCAGACAACCCGTTCTACCGCGTCGCGACAATTCCGGGCGGTATGTATAAGGGAACAGATGGCGACACGACGACCTTTGGCGTTGGTGCTACCTTTGTGACATCGGCGGATGTCTCCGAAGATGTCGTCTACATCGTTGCGAAGTCGGTCATGGAAAACATTGACGATTTCCGTGGCTTGCACCCGGCGTTTGCCAATCTTGACCCTGCGCAGATGGTGTCCGACGGCCTGTCCGCACCGCTGCATCCAGGTGCGGAGAAAGCCTATAAGGAACTTGGGCTTCTCAACTAAACGCAGCTGCGCGTCATCATAAGACGAGACCGTCCGCCGCCTGCGCGGGCGGTCTCAACCGATACCCAATAATACTTGCAAACTGGGGCCGGGGGACAATATGGCACAGAATTCACAAGCACCATCTGCAGACGATCTGGTCGCAGAAGCGGACACTGGCGCGCGCAACCCATCGGCCAAATGGCAGGCAAACCTGATTATCGGCACCTGTATCGTCTGGTCCGTGTTCCAGCTTTACATTTCGTCGAAAGTGCCCGGCGTTCTGGCGCAGGCAACTGGCCTCAATATCTTCGCGAATATTGTGGCGCAGGCGCGGTTCGTGCACCTTGCCTTTGCGATTATGCTGGCCACGCTGGCCTTCCCGTTGTTCAAGTCTTCGCCGCGCGACCGTATCCCATGGTACGACTGGGCGCTGATTGTTCTGGGTGTCTCTTCGTGTCTCTATCTTATCGTGTTCCGCTTCGAGATCGCCGACCGCCCCGGTTTGTGGAGCACGTCGGACATCACGATGTCGGCGATTGGCATGTTCGTGCTGCTGGTTGCGGTTTTCCGTTCGCTGGGGTTACCACTTGTCATCATCGCAACCTGCTTTGTCGCCTTCGCCTTTTTTGGCGGCTACTCGGAATGGGCGCGCAACATCACAAATTATGGCGGTGCGTCGCTAAGCAAGGCCCTGGGGCACTACTGGATGCAAACCGAAGGGGTCTTCGGCGTGGCGCTGGGTGTGTCGACCACGATGATCTTTCTGTTTGTTCTGTTTGGTGCACTGCTGGATCGTGCCGGCGGGGGCAACTGGTTTATCAAAGTCGCGGTGGCGCTGCTGGGCTCGCTGCGCGGCGGGCCTGCAAAAGCGTCGGTTCTGTCGTCCATGCTGACTGGTATGATCTCGGGCAGTTCGATCTCGAATACGGTGACCACGGGCACATTCACCATTCCGCTGATGAAACGCATCGGGTTCCCGGCCGAAAAGGCGGGCGCTGTCGAAGTGGCCTCATCCACCAACGGACAGTTGACGCCGCCCGTAATGGGCGCTGCGGCCTTCCTGATGGTGGAGTATGTCAATATTCCCTACATCGACGTGGTCAAACACGCCTTTCTGCCAGCGGTCATCAGCTATATCGCGCTGCTATACATCGTGCATCTCGAGGCGTTGAAAATGCAGATGCAGGGACTGACCAAGGCGGGGCGGCACATAGGGCCGGTTCTGATCCTTTTGCTCTTTTTGTCCGGTTTTCTGCTGCTTGGAGCCTGCACGTATCTGATGATCGGGCTGCGCGGCATCCTTGACGGCTTTATGACCGAAAGCGTCTACGGCGGCGTGGCGATTGTCGCCGTGCTGTATCTGCTGCTTGTCTATCTGGCCTCGCGCTATCCCGATATCGCCATGGATGACCCGGACGGGGCACTTGAAGCACCCCGCCTGACACCCACGCTGCTGGGGGGCGCGTATTTCTCCTTGCCGATTTTCATTCTGGTGTGGAACCTCATGGTCCGGACCGACAGTCTCGACCGGTTGTCACCCTCGCTGTCGGCTTTCTGGGCCACAATCTTCATGATCATCGTCGCCCTGACGCACCGACCGCTCAAGGCACTGTTCCGTGGGCAGGGTTTTAGTGGAGAAACGGTGCAGGGCTGGCGCGACTTTATCGAGGGCCTGATCCTGGGCGCACGCAATATGATCGGGATCGGCGTCGCGACAGGAGCGGCTGGCGTGATCGTCGGCACCATCTCTCTGACCGGTGCGCATCAGGTCATCGGTCAGGTCGTCGAACTTGTGGCGGGTGGAAACATCTGGATTCTGCTGATCCTCGTCGCTGTGATGTCACTGATCCTCGGGATGGGCCTGCCGACGACCGCGAACTATATCGTCGTGTCGTCGTTGATGGCACCGGTGATCCTGTCGGTCGGTGCGCAGGCGGGATACATCTTTCCGCTGATCGCGGTGCATCTGTTTGTATTCTACTTCGGTATCCTTGCCGATGACACGCCGCCCGTTGGGCTGGCCGCCTATGCGGCGGCCGCGATCAGCCGCGGTGATCCCATCAAGACAGGTGTACAGGGCTTTGCCTACGATATCCGGACGGCACTTTTGCCGTTCCTCTTCATCTTCAACACCGATTTACTTCTGATTGATGTCGGTTTCGCCAAGGCGATCCTGGTGTTCTTCATATCCCTGATCGCGATGCTGCTTTTTGCGGCGGCCACGCAGGGATACTTCATCGCCAAAAACCGGATTTGGGAGACAGTGGCGCTGCTCTTTATTGCTTTCATGCTGTTCCGGCCGGATTTCTTCCTCGATCAGATAAGCGACAAATACGCCAGCGCCACCGGCCCCGCCGCGATCGAGCTTATGGCCGGCGCAGAGACTGGCAAAGAGGTGCGGCTGGTGGTGGAAGGTCCCGACTTTGACACCGGGCGCATCCGACCGACCACGATCACGGTGCCGGCGGTGCAGGGGGACGCGCAAGCGGCGCTGGAGGCGCAGGGTCTAACTGTCTTTGCCGACGGGGACGCAGTTACCATGGACGAACCCTTCCCCGGCACGCCGTTCTTTGAGAGCCTCGGAAACGAGTATGACTTCTACGGCGACACACCGGTGCAGATCACCGAGGTGCAAATCGAGAATGAGCGCCTGCCCAAGGAGCTCTTCTTTATTCCGGCGCTTTTGTTGCTGGCGGGGGTTGTGATGATCCAGCGGCCCCGCGCTACGCAACCAGCATTCTAAGGAGCGGTCACATGTTCAAAAATCTGCTTTTGGCTGTCGATCTGAACGATGCGCACGGCGCGCAGCGCTGCGGACAAGCGGCGGCGTCCATGGCGCGCAATGAACAGGCGTCACTGCATGTGCTCAACGTGGTGCCGGACAGCGGTATGTCGATTGTCGGGGCGTCCCTTGGACCACAACACGCTGACCGCATCATGGCGTCGGCCAAGGCCGATCTTGAAGCTTGGGCCGCCGATAACATTCCTGACGGGATTGATCTGCATCTGCATGTTTTGCGGGGCACAGTCTATGACCAGATCATCAAAACGGCAGCATCGCTCGGGGCCGATGCCATTTTTGTCGGCGCGCACCGGCCGGAGTTGAAAGACTACCTGATCGGGCCAAACTCGGCTCGTGTGGCCCGTCATTCGACACAGTCCGTCTTTGTCATCCGCTAGGGTGCGCGCTTCGGGTTCTGCTCCAGCAGGCTTAAAGCGGTAGCAAAGCAAGCAGCGTGAGGGTTGCAGCCCCCATGCACGCGCCGGCACGCAGGCTGTTCCAGAACGTCCAGCGGGGCAGATAGGTGTCTGTCCAATACGTCATGGCGTCCGCTGTGCCGTCAGGGGCTTGGGCGAGGGCGTTGTTCATCGGTACGTTAAACAAGGCGGTAACGAGGAAGACCCCAACAAGGTAGAGCCCGCCCGCCCCAGCCAGAAGCGCACCGCCCGCGCCGCCCACATGGACCAGCGCAAAGATCGCAACGCCAAGCGATACAGGCGTCAAGGTGAGGAACAGCACCATGAAGACTGAACGAAAGACCTCTTGGTTGACGGACCGCATGGTCGCATCGCCTTGCGGGCTGCGGGCCATGGAGCGCATCAAAAAATCCGAAAAGGCAAGAAAGACGCCGCCAACAGCGGCATAGGCAAGCACATTTGCTGCGGTGAGTAGAACAAACCATTGGGGCATCGTAAACCTCCTGTTATCGGGCCGGGTCAGGCAGCGGACTGCCAAATGCCTGCCTTGGCAGCAGTGCGAGCGAATTCCGCAAAGCTGCGGGCGGGCCGGCCCAAGGCTTGAAAAACACCGCCGGAGACCTGCGCATTCCTGCCATCCAGCGTTTCGCGCGCGATGGCTGTAAAGACATCCGCAACGTAGTCGCCAGCACTCTGTTCGATGCCCTGGTGAAACTCTTCGAAAGAGATCGGTATGTGCCGGATACTGCGGCCGGTGGCTTGGGCAATCTCCTGCGCCATGTCTGCAAAGCTCAAAAGCTCGGGGCCCGTCACTTCATAGAGTTTGCCGCGATGACCGTCCTGCGTGAGCGCTGCGACCGCGACATCCGCGATATCCTCAACGTCGATGATTGGTTCCTTCACGGTTCCGCCAGGCATGGGCAGCACCCCATCCATAATGGGGGCACGCAGATAGCCTTCTGAGAAGTTCTGCGCAAACCACGCGGATCGGATCAATGTATAGTCCAGACCACTGTTGCGGATGGCCTCTTCGCCAAGACGGGCATGCTGCTCGCCCCGGCCCGACAGCAGCACGATATGGGCAACGCCCTGTGCTTTGGCCTGCGCCGCGAGGGCTGTAACCTTTTCAACCGCGCCGGGGAAGGCAAGATCGGGAAAATAGGTGACATAGGCTGCGCGTGCTCCTGCCAGGGCGGGGGCCCAGGTATCTGGCACATCCCAGTCGAAAGGGGTTTCGGCGTTGCGCGAAGCCACACGCACCGGCGTGCCTTCTGCCTTGAGCTTGGCGGCCACGCGCGCGCCGGTCTTGCCGGTTGCGCCGATCACGAGAACGGGTTGGCGGGTCATTTTGTGCACTCCTTTGATCTTTGGGTTTCAATTGCCCGCACCCTAGCCGCGTCGGAGGCCCGACGGCTTGACCCAACCCGCCAAAGGATTGACCTATGCAGTCACGCGTCTGCGGAAACTTCCGGGCGTTTCGCCGAACCAGCGTTTGAATGCCCGCGTGAAAGAGCTTTGTTCTGCAAACCCGGTCAGGAAGGCGACCTCGGCAAGCGAGTAGCGCGCATCGCGTAGCAACCCTTCGGCCAGTTCGGCACGGGTTTGGGTGGTCAGCGTCTGAAAGTTCAACCCGTCATCGGCCAGTTTGCGGTGCAGTGACCTTGTGCTCATGCCAAGCCTGCGCGCAGTGTCCTCCATCGAAGGCGCGCCATTGCTCAGCGCGCGTGCGATGGCGTCGCGCAGGCGGTCCCGCAGGACATGTGCCGGAGCGAGGGCCGCGATCTCCTGCTCCAGATGGCCAATCAGAAATTCAGTGATCCCGCGATCGCCCAGTCGATTGGGCAGGGACAACCTTTCATTGGCGATCAGCATGGCGTCCTGTCCGGCATCGAACACCACGGGGCAGCCGAAGTATTCTGTGTGATGCTGCAGCGTCTTGGGCGCGGGATGCGCGAAATGCACTTCCAGTGGAGAAAAGCGCCCCGTGGGTGATACCTCGGCGGCAATAGCGGCTGCACTGGCCAATGTCGCCTCGTTTGACAGACGCAGCCCCAAACGGCGCGGACCGCTGCGGTGTAGTTGAAACCACGTGGCCTGACCGTCGGGCACCAGCGTATAGTCGACCACATCAGTCCACAGTCTGGCATAGCGCACGACGCGTTCAAAGGCACCCTGCAGCGTTGTTGCGGCCTTAAATGCCAGTCCCAGCGCGCCGTAGTCGTCACAACGCATGCTGGCCCCGACTTTCAGAGGAAGATCCGTAGGGTCAATCTCTTCGGCGATCCGCTCCAGCAGGTCATAGTAGGCGGTGTCGGATATCTTGAGCTTCGGGTCAGGCGGGCTTTGAGCGTCGATCCCGACCTGCGCTAGAAGTGATGTCGCGTCTATCCTGTCGCTCGCAGCGTTGAGCATTTTCCGGACAAAAAGCGAAGTGACCTGACCCATGGGGCCAAAATAGCCTAGCGTCCACAGCATTTACAGAGCGTTTTGCCAAGCCTCTACGCCATCGCTGTGCCCTCAAAGCGAAGCGCCGGGGTGGCAGACCCCGGCGCGACTGATAACAAACATATGGGCGGCAGATGTTTCGAAAAAATGTGAAACGGTACCGTTTACTCTTTTACCAAACCCCAAACACACAGGGCTAACTTTTACTCACTTACAGGTATCAAACCGTCGTTCGATGAATACAGTTTTACGCGGGGCCCGGAATCCGAACAATTTATCAAAAATACGCGCGCCGGTTATATGGATTTACACATGTTGGGTGATTTTTTTACCATTAAAATGTGGCGGCTGGCGTGTCTGTAGGCGGCTGTTTTTATTGCGATATTTTGAGAATGTGGTATGCACCCGAAACGTGCCTGACAATGGCCGGATTTGCGCCACATGGATGCCACAAAATGACCTTGGTGTTGCCACATTTCGGCGGGCCCAAACGCGGGTTTCACGGCCAGAAATGACGAGAAAGCGGCCTTGGTCACACTGATTTGAACTGACAGATTCTCAAAAATGGGTGATTTCGGCGGCGCGCAGCGGCCCATAGCGACGTATCGGCTCTGTCGCGTCAGGGCGCGCGCCTTTCCACTATACGACAGGATTTTTGCAACACATTGGAATCGCCGAAATTTCCGGCTTCACAGAGTGATTCGTTGTTGCTAATGTTGGCTCAATAAAAAGAAAAGAGCAGGCATACAGGCAAATGAAAACGGGCTTTCGCGGCACGTTCGTAATTTCCTGGTCGCAGACTGAAGTGGATGGCCTTGAGGCCGCGCCGGTTAAA
The DNA here is from genome assembly GCA_947501635.1 of uncultured Roseobacter sp. Taxonomy (GTDB): domain Bacteria; phylum Pseudomonadota; class Alphaproteobacteria; order Rhodobacterales; family Rhodobacteraceae; genus Roseobacter. The sequence continues at coordinate 137,223 of CANMWT010000007.1, read as the reverse complement.
AACCTCTCTGTGGGGGCGGCGTGGTCATGGCGCGGCGATGCCGTGCAGGTGGATGGAGCATCCGGGGTTTTGCGATTGGATCGGGCGGATGGTTCAGAAGCGTTGCGCAAGCGTGCAGCGCGCATGGTGCATCGTCTTGTAGGCGCGGCACTGGATCATGACACCCTGTCAGAGCCCGAGCGCGAACGCATGGCAGCCCTTGGCGACAGCAGCTTTATCATTACCGACGGCGCCCAAAGCTACACCGTGACCGTGATTGATGTCGGCCGTGGTGCCCAGCCTTTGTTGATGTTTCTGGACGAGTTGCCCCCGCGCAATACCGAGTTGTGGGTCGTCTATCATACGCTGGGTGCCAAGCTTGATACCGCCCCGGGGCCCGATGCAGGCGGCGTTATCTGTTTTACCAAGGGCACAACGATCGCCACGCCGCAAGGCAGTCTGCCTGTCGAGGGGCTGCGCGTCGGCGATCTGGTGCTGACCAAAGACAATGGACCGCAACCGATCGAATGGATTGGCAGCCGGCATATGACGGGTGCACGGCTTTTTGCGATGCCGCGGCTACGACCTGTGCGGATCAGAACCGGCGCCTTGGGGGTAGAACGCCCCGATCAGGAGTTTCTGGTATCGCCCGAACACAGGATGTTGCTGACGGGGCCGGTGGCTCAGGAGCTGTTCAACACGCCCGAGGTGCTGGTTGCGGCCAAGGACATGATTGACGGGCACCTCATTGCCACCGATGCGCAGGCGCGCGCGGTCACATACATCCATCTGCTTCTGCCGCAACACAATATTCTTTGGGCCAACGGGGTCGCAACAGAAAGCTTTCACCCCGCCAACACGGCGCTTTCAAGTATTCACTCCGATGACCGCGCAATGCTGCTGGCGCGCTATCCTGACCTGTCGTTTGATCCACATACCTATGGGGGCTACGCGCGGCGCAACCTGACGGCACCCGAAGCCGCCATCCTGTTGCGCGCGGCCTGACCTGGCCTTTCTCGCACCGTGCGGCATTCGGTCGTCAGCCCGGAGTGTGCCCCAGAACCGTTGCGATGATGGCCTTGGCATTGTCCGAAGCCCAGTCCGCGTCGCCCCGCAAGCGCGCGACCTCGCGGCCTTCGGGATCGATCAGCACCGTGATCGGCAAACCGAATATGGCCATTTGACCGGCCAGTGACTGGCGCGGGTCCTGATGGCGTGGCAGGTTATCGACGCCGATTTCCTCGAAGAACTTTTTGATCCCCGTAGGAGAGTTGCGCCCGGTCGCGATTGTCAGCACCTCAAAATCGTCCCCGCCGAACTCGCTTTGCAATTCGGCAAGCTGTGGCATCTCCTTGCGACAGGGTGCACACCATGTCGCCCAGAAATTCAGCAGGATGTATTTGCCTCGATAGTCCTTCAGCGTCGCCTCACCGGCATCATCCGCCAGTTTGAATGCGACATCCGGCGTCATTTCTGGAGCATCGCTGAAAACCAGCTTTTTCATATCGCCTTCGCGCATGGCTTCGGCTGCGGCAAGGTCGGCATGGGCCATTGTGCCACCCGTGATTGCGCCCAAGCTAAGGGCCGTATAAACGAGCGCGGAAACCAGAATTTTCATAATCCCTCCGAAGGGTGACAAAGATGACCGACACGACGAGCTCCAAGTCCTCCAACCAGATGTGGGGTGGCCGTTTCGCCGCCGGACCTGATGCGATCATGGAGGCAATTAATGCCTCGATCGGGTTCGACAAGCGTATGGCCACTCAAGACATCGAAGGCTCGCGCGCGCACGCCGCCATGTTGGGGGCGACGGGCATCTTGCAAGCTAGCGATGTGGACGCCATTCGGGAAGGGTTGCTCACGGTCTTGTCAGAAATAGAAGCTGGTGAGTTCGCTTTTTCGACGGCACTGGAAGACATTCACATGAATGTCGAGGCGCGGCTGAAGGAAATCATCGGCGAACCGGCGGGGCGTTTGCACACAGGGCGCAGCCGCAACGATCAGGTCGCGACGGATTTCAAGCTTTGGGTGCGCGAGCAGCTGGACGCGACCGATACCGGGCTATGTGCGCTGATCCGTGCCTTGCTGGCACAGGCGGAAGCCGGCGCAGAGTGGGTGATGCCGGGTTTTACGCATTTGCAGACCGCACAGCCGGTGACATGGGGCCATCACATGATGGCTTATGTCGAAATGTTCGGCCGTGATCTGAGCCGCGTGCGAGATGCACGCGCGCGGATGAACGAATGTCCTCTGGGGGCTGCGGCGCTGGCGGGCACGTCATTTCCCATTGACCGTCACATGACAGCGGAAGCGCTGGGTTTTGACGCCCCATCCGCCAATTCGCTCGATGCGGTCAGTGACCGCGATTTCGCGCTGGAGTTTCTGAGCGTGGCGAGCATCTGTGCTGTGCATCTCAGCCGGTTCGCCGAAGAGCTGGTGATCTGGTCGTCTGCACAGTTCCGTTTTGTGGCCCTGTCGGACCGTTTTTCGACAGGCTCCTCGATCATGCCACAAAAGAAAAACCCTGACGCGGCAGAGCTGATCCGTGCCAAGGTCGGGCGGATATTTGGTGCCAACACAGCCTTGATGATGGTGATGAAAGGTCTGCCGCTGGCCTATTCCAAAGACATGCAGGAAGATAAAGAGCAGGTTTTTGATGCCGCCGACAACCTGATGCTGGCGCTGGCGGCCATGACCGGCATGGTGACGGATATGACCGCAAATCGCGACAGTCTGGCCGCAGCGGCGGGGGCGGGCTTTTCCACGGCAACCGATCTGGCGGACTGGCTTGTGCGCGTTCCGGGTCTGCCGTTCCGCGACGCGCATCACGTCACCGGCAGCCTTGTGGCGCTTGCTGAAAGGAAGGGCTGCGACCTGCCCGAGTTGAGCCTTGAAGACATGCAATCGGCGCATCCCGGCATCACCGCCGAAGTCTTTGATGTGCTCGGGGTGGAAAACTCGGTCGCAAGTCGCTTATCTTATGGGGGAACCGCCCCTGCGCGCGTGCGCGAACAGGTGGCCCGCTGGAAGGAGTTAATGTCATGATCCGTAAAGGATTGATTGCCGCGGCACTGGGTGCTCTTGCCGCCTGTGGCGTGGATGGAGAACCCCAGCCCCCCACGGTTGCGGCCTCTGTTGCCGTCGGGTCCAGCGGTAGCGTCTATGGAAACGTCGGTGTCGGCGTGAGCCAGGGCCCTGTTTCCATTTTTCTGGGGTTATAAACATGCGCTTGATTTATGCTTTGGTCTTTTGCGGTTGTGTTGCTGCCTGCACGGGTGGCGGTCAGGATGCCGAGGACTATGTTCCGCCTCAGCCCACGGCTGAAGCATCCACCGGTGTCAGCTTGTCGGGCTATGCCCGGGTCGGAGTAGAGAAAGGCGGCTGACATGCGTGTATTGCGGATGATTTTCCTTGCACTGGCGGTGTGGGGATCCATCCACCCGATGTACTATTTCATCTCGTGGTTCAATGAAAACGGCTATGACCTCATGGCCATGGTCGATGCGTGGCACGTAAATGCCGCCACGAGCGGGCTGGTTTGGGATCTGACGATTGCCGCCGTGGCCCTGACCCTTTGGATAGTTGTCGAGGTTGTGCAGACGCGGCGCTGGATGGGTCTGCTGGCCATCCCCGCGATCTTTTGCATCGGGGTCAGTTGCGGTCTGCCTCTCTATCTGTATCTGCGGATGCGCCCTGCGGACAGCGAAGCCGCCTGAACCGTCCCGATGCGCAATTGATATTGGCTGTGGATTTGCGTAAGGCGCAGTCATGGATCATTTTCTTTACAAAGATGGCGTGCTTTGCGCTGAAGAGGTTCCCATCCCCGAGATAGCGGCGGCGGTGGGTACTCCGTTCTATGTTTACTCAACGGCGACGCTTTTGCGCCATTTCCAGCTGTTCGACGAGGCGCTGGAAGGGATGGACCATCTGGTCTGCTACGCAATGAAGGCGGCGAGCAATCAGGCGATCCTCAAGACGCTGGCACAGGCGGGTGCCGGTATGGACGTGGTGTCGGGCGGTGAATACATGCGTGCCAAGGCGGCCGGCGTTCCCGGCGACAAGATCGTCTTTTCCGGCGTCGGCAAGACGGCCGCCGAAATTCGACTTGCGCTGGAAGGTGGCATCCGCCAGTTCAACGTGGAATCCGAGCCCGAGATGGAAGTGCTGAATGCGACGGCGCTTGCACTGGGGGTAACCGCGCCGATTACAATTCGCGTCAATCCGGACGTGGATGCCAAAACCCACGCGAAGATTGCCACCGGAAAGTCCGAGAACAAGTTCGGCATCCCGATCTCGCGCGCGCAGGAAGTCTATGCGTTGGCTGGCGCGATGCAGGGGCTGGAGGTGATTGGCATTGACGTGCATATCGGCAGCCAGTTGACCGACCTATCCCCGTTCGAGCTTGCCTATCAGAAGGTCGCCGAACTGACCGTGCAGTTGCGCGCCGAGGGCCACAATATCCGGCGGCTTGATCTGGGTGGCGGCTTGGGCATTCCCTACGCGCGCGACAATCAGGCACCACCACTGCCGTCAGATTACGGCGCACTGGTCAAGCGCACGCTGGGCCATCTGGACTGCGAGATCGAGATCGAGCCCGGCCGCCTGATCGCCGGTAACGCGGGGCTGATGGTTTCTGAGGTCATCTATGTGAAGTCGGGGGAGGACCGCGATTTCCTCATCATCGACGGGGCCATGAACGATTTGATAAGACCGGCCATGTATGAAGCCTATCATGATATCGTTCCCGTGATTGAACCTGATGCCGGTATCGAGCAGGTGAAATTTGATATCGTGGGTCCGGTTTGCGAATCTGGGGATACCTTCGCCAAGGGTCGTGCGATGCCGCCTGTCGCCGCTGGAGAGCTTGTCGCCTTCCGTTCGGCGGGCGCATATGGCGCTGTAATGAGCAGCGAATACAATTCTCGACCACTAATTCCCGAGGTTTTGGTGCATAAAGATCAATTTGCGGTTATTCGCCCACGCCCGACCTTTGACGAAATGATAAATCGAGATACCATTCCCTCATGGCTTTAGGCGCGGCGCGCGCGTCGGGGCCTCAGGCAACGGAGCGTGATATATGGCGTCTTTTTCCCGGCACGATGTGGACCACACCCTGAAGTCCGTGCGGTGGCCCGTGCGGCTGACGTGGTTGGGGATGTGCGCCGAGGCCGTCGTTCAAAGCCTGTGGCCGTTGATGAGCGTGATCCTGCTGGTGCTGGCGGCCTTGATGCTTGGGCTGCAGGACAGTGTTGTGGTCGAAGTTGTCTGGACATTTCTTGTCGTGGCCGGTGTCGCCGGTCTGAGTACGTTGGGATACGCGTTTCGCAAGCTCCGCCTGCCGACCCGCGAGGATGCGGTCGCGCGGCTGGATGCGACATTGCCCGGCAGGCCGCTGCAGGCGCTGACCGATACGCAGACCATCGGCGCCGAGGATGCAGCTTCGGCGGCCGTGTGGCGTGCGCATCAGGCGCGGATGGCGGCCCGTGCGGCCACGGCAGAGCCCGTGCCGGCAGATTTGCGCGTGTCTGCACGCGACCCTTACGCTTTGCGGTATGTGGCCGTGCTTGCCTTTGCCGTGGCGCTGCTCTTCGGGTCGATCTGGCGGGTAGGATCGGTAACAGATATGACCCCGGGCGGCGGCGCGCTGGCTTCCGGCCCGGTCTGGGAAGGTTGGGCGGAAAGCCCGCGCTATACCGGGCGACCCACCATTTACCTTAACGATATCGACGCAGGCACCTTGTCTGTCCCGCAGGGCAGCCTGATTACCGTGCGCCTCTATGGTGAAGTGGGGGCGCTGACGCTGGCCGAGACCGTTTCAGGCCGCACCGAGGTGTCCTCAGTTGCAGAACCGGCGCAGGATTTTACCGTTGTGCAGGATGGCGAGATCGCCATCAATGGCCCCGGCGGGCGCAGCTGGCAAGTGGTCGTAGTCCCAGATCAGCCGCCCGAAATCGCGGTGCTTGACGATCCATCCGCATCTGCCATGGGCGAAATGACGCTGCCGTTCGAAGCGCGCGACGATTATGGCGTCGAAGCGGGCGAGGCGCTGTTCGAACTTGATCTGGTATCGGTTGAGCGCCGCTACGGCCTGACCATCGACCCCGAACCGCGTCCGGCACTTGTGGTGCCGTTGCCAACCCCGATCTCGGGCAGCCGTGCCGCGTTCGAAGAGAATCTGATCGAGGATTTCTCGGAACACCCCTGGGCCAACCTGCCGGTGACCGTGCGTCTGACTGCGCTGGATGGCGCAGAACAGCAATTCCAGACCGAACCGCGCGCAATGATCCTGCCGGGACGCCGCTTTTTCGACCCGATGGCCGCATCGGTGATTGAGGCGCGGCGCGATCTGTTGTGGTCTCGCGCCAACGGGACACGCATTTCGCAGGTGCTGCGCGCCGTGTCCTATCTGCCGGACGATGTCTTTCGCAGCGACACCGACAATCTGCGTGTACGCAAGATCATCAGGTCTTTGGAGTTCCATGCCAAATACGGGATGAGCGACGAAAAACAGCAGGCGCTGGCGGACGAGATGTGGGAGCTGGCTCTGATCCTCGAAGAGGGTGATCTGGCCGATGCGGCGGAACGTATGCGTCGCGCGCAGGAGCGCTTGAACGAGGCGATCAAGAACGGTGCTTCCGACGAGGAGATTGCGGAGCTTATGCAAGAGCTGCGCCGCGCCACAGAGGACTATCTGCAGCAGCTGTCCCGCCAGGCGCAACGCCAGCAGCAGCAAGAGGGACAGGAAGGCCAGCAGGGGCAACCTCAGAACTCCATGCAGATGACACAGGACGATCTGCAGCGCATGATGGACCGGATACAAGAGTTGATGGAACAAGGCCGTATGGCCGAAGCGCAGCAGGCCCTGCAGGAACTGCAGCAGATGATGGAGAATATGCGCGTCACCCAGGGCCAGCAGGGTCAGGGTGGGCAAAGCCCGGGCGAGCAGGCGATGGAAGGCTTGTCAGAGACGCTGCGCGAACAACAGGGCCTGAGCGATCAGGCGTTCCGCGACCTGCAGGAGCAATTCAACCCGAATGCGCAGGCTGGCGAAAACCAGGGCAACGAAGGGCGCAACGGCGGACAGGGCCGCGGAACCGAACATGAGGGTCAGGGACAGGGCCAGAACGGCGAAGGGCAAGCCCAGAACGGTCAAAGTCAGGGCGACGGGGGCGAGCAGGGTGCGCCTGGCGACAGCATCGCCGACCGTCAGCAAGCGTTGCGCAACGAGCTAAGTCGCCAGCAGCAGAACCTGCCCGGTGCCGGTACGCCCGAAGGTGAAACGGCGCGGGATGCGCTGGACCGTGCGGGCCGCGCGATGGATGGCGCTGAGGAAGCGCTGCGCGAGAACGATCTGGCCGAGGCAATCGACAATCAGGGACAGGCGATGGAGGCGCTGCGAGAAGGGATGCGCGCCCTGGGCGAGATGATGCAGCAGCAACAGCAGACCGGCCAGCCCGGTCAGGGCATGCAGGAAAGCGACCGCCGCGCCGACAGCCGTGATCCTTTGGGCCGCGAATCCGGCAATTCCGGTGTGCAGGGCGATGACAGCCCGTTGGCACTGAATGATGACGCCTACGGGCGCGCGCGTGAACTGCTGGATGAAATCCGCCGCCGCTCGGGGGATGCGGACCGCCCTGAAGTCGAGCGGAATTACCTCAACCGGCTGCTGGACCGGTTCTGAGCATACAAGCATTTGCGGCCTTTAGGCGGCGCAGTGCGTGCGGGCCGGTGGTATTTACTGACCGCTGGAAACAGCTGCGGCATCCAGCCAGCTGAGCATGTCCGACACGCGGGCATCCAGCCACATACGCCAGCTGTTCACCATGTTCACATACCCATTCATAAAGCTTTCAAGCTGCGGCACTGCGTCGACGATGGCGGGGGCAAAGCTGTAGGTCACCGCCAGCAGAGACACCAGCGCCACGGTAAACACGAAGCCCCGCCTTGAGCTGCGTTTTTCCTGCACTTCAATCTGGGCGGTCTGGCCGGGGTCTGTCGCCGGCGAGCGGTCATTATTGGAGCGCAGAGTGGAGTTGATTTCTTCGATATCGGGCAACAGATCGCGCCGCGACCCCAGACCATCGGCCTCGGCCGCGCCCGGGTCTTCTGATGGCGGTGTCTCGCCACGCATACGGGCCATGCGGTCGCGTGCCTCGCGTGCGCGTTTTTTGGCGTCACCCGTTTCTTCCTGCAAGCCAAGCTCGGGCTGGCTTTCCATGCTGGCGTTCTCGTTGCGTCGCGCCTGCTCTTCCAGCTCCGCTTCGGCACGCAACACATCCGCTACGGAGGGGTCCAGCTCGCGCCGTGCGGGTGCAGGTGCAGGCGTGGGCGCGGGTTGCGGGGCAGGAGCGGCTGCGTCCGCTTCTTCCGCGATGTCCTCCGCGTCCTCTTCTTCATCTTCTACCGGGGGGATCGCTTCTGCACCGCGGCTTTGGGTGGCCGGCTTGTCAAAACTGACGAATTCCTCGTCTTCTTGCGGGGCATTATCGGCCACGGCCTCTGCTGCCAGAACCGCATCAGGATGTTCCTGAAACCATGTTGTTCCGCAGTTTGAACACTGCACATCGCGCCCATCGGGCGGCATTACGTCATCCGGGACCTCATATTGCGCATCGCAATTGGGACAAATCAAACGCATGATGGCTCCTGCTGCATTGGTGGACTGCCGGAAAGTTTTTTTGCCACCATATGGTGAAGCTGTCCCGGCGAAAAGTGCTAACTCCGGATAAACTGGTCAAGTGATGCATTGAAACCAGCCTTGTGCTCAGGCAAAAGGGCGCTGAGCAGCATCCGGAGGCCACGTGATCGAGTTGAATAATGTCGCCTACAGCTACAATGGCGGCGCACTCTTTTCTGATGTTTCGGTTAGTCTGACGCCGGGTTCATTCCATTTTCTCACCGGGCCCTCCGGCGCGGGCAAAACGACCTTTCTCAAGCTGTGCTACGGTGCTTTGCGACCGACCGCTGGCAGCGTGGAAGTTTTCGGCGGCGATCTGGCGGGGCTGGCGCGTGATGACATCGCCGATCTGCGCCGGCGCATGGGCGTCGTGCATCAGGATTGCCAGTTTCTCGACCATCTGAATGTTGCCGACAATATCGCCCTTCCGCTGAGCGTGTCAGGGCGCAGCACAGAGGATGTCGAGGCGCAGGAGGACCTGACAGAATTGATGGCATGGGTCGGGTTGACCCACCGCGCGGATGCCTATCCGCCGGAGTTGTCGGGTGGTGAGCGACAGCGCGCGGCGTTGGCGCGCGGGGTCATCATGTCTCCTGAGGTGCTGATCGCAGACGAGCCTACGGGCAATGTGGACTGGGAGATGTCCCAGCGCCTGCTGCGCCTGCTGGTGGAACTGAACAAGATGGGCAAGACGGTGTTGATTGCGACCCACGATCTAAGTCTGATCCGCGCGGCAAAGACACAGGTGCAGGCCCGGGTCCTGCGGATTGCCAACAACAGCATCCAACTGGCAGGAGCGGACCTGTGAGGGGTTTGGTTGCGGCCCTGTTCGGTCCCTTGCGGGCGGATGCAAAGGCGGATCGCATCGTGCCGCCCTCCGGGGTGACTGGGCATCTGGTGGTACTGGCGGCGGCTGCCATGGCTTTTCTCGCGGTGTTTGCGCTGGCGTTGAGCCTCGCGTCTGGCCGTCTGGCAGAGCGTTGGGGCGACGAACTTGCGCAATCCGCGACGATCCGGATATCGGCTCCGGCTGAGACCCGCGCGGCGCAGACACAGACCGCCTTGCGCATTCTGGAGACGACGGCAGGCGTCGCTTTCGCGCGGGCGCTGGATATGTCAGAACAGCAGGCCCTGCTGGCGCCGTGGTTCGGCGATGACCTTGATCTGGCCAGCCTGCCGGTGCCTCAGCTTATTGAAATCGTTCAGGAAGATGGCGGGTTTGATGCAACGGGTCTGCGTTTGCGGCTGGAAGCCGAGGTGCCGGGGGCGGTGCTGGATGACCATGCGCAGTGGCGCGCGCCGCTGGTAGAGGCGGCAGGGCGGCTCAAGACATTGGGGACAGTGTCAGTGGTGTTGCTGGCCGGTGTGATGGCGGCCATGGTAACGCTTGCGGCCAATACTGCACTGGCGGCCAATGCGCAGGTCATCGGGGTGTTGCGGCTGGTCGGCGCCTCTGACAGCCATATCGCCAATGCCTTTGTGCGCCGGTTCACGCTGCGCGCGACGGCAGGCGCAGCGGGTGGCTGTGTGATCGGTTTGGCTGCGGTGCTCATGCTACCGCGCGCCTCTGACATGGGCGGTTTTCTGACGGGTCTTGGCTTTCAGGGCCTGCAGTGGTTTCTTCCGGTGTTAATCCCCGTGATCGCGGGCGCTGTGGCGTTCTGTGCCACGGCGTGGGCGGCGCGGCGTGTGCTGAGAGAGGTGGCGTGATGTTTCAATACCTGCGGTCTGTGCTTTTCATCGCGCAGATGTATATCGCGATGCCCATCATCGGCCTGATTTTTGCGCCCTGGGCCCTCTTTGACAAACGCGGTGCCTATGCCGCGTGCAAGGGGTATTCATGCTATGTGTTCTGGACAGCGCGCTGGATGGTCGGGCTGCGCTGCGAGGTTCGGGGCACCCCCCCCGGGCAGGAGGCGCTCATCGCCGCAAAGCATCAGTCTTTTCTGGACATCATGATGATCTTCACGGCCTTGCCTGCTGGCAAGTTCATTATGAAAAAAGAGATACTCTGGACACCGATCATCGGGCTATATGCGCGGCGGCTGGATTGCGTCGCGGTGGACCGGGGCAAGCGCGGCGCCGCGATTGAAAAGATGGTGGCGGATGTCGAGGCGGGCCGCAGCACGCCGGGGCAGCTGATCATCTATTCCCAGGGCACGCGGGTGCCACCGGGTGAAAAGCGACCCTACAAGGTCGGGACCGGCGTGCTTTATGAGCAGTTGGGCCAGCCCTGTGTGCCGGTTGCCACAAATGTCGGGGTGCTGTGGCCAAAGCGCGGCATGTTGCGCAAACCCGGTGTGGCGGTGGTCGAGTTCCTGCCACCAATCGAGCCGGGGCTTGCACGTGACGCGTTCATGACACAGCTGGAAGAGGCGGTCGAAAGCCGGTCCGATGCATTGATGGCGGAAGCCGGCTTTGCCGGCAAAGCCGATGGTTGAGCGGTCCGGCAGGCCTGAACGCATCGACAGCATCGACGTGCTGGAGACCCACTACGGCACACCGGGCGCGCCGTCGTTGCGCAAAGTCGCGCGGCGGATGACACCGCTTTACCGCAAGTGGATCATGGCTTCCCGCTTCTGTGTTCTGACGACAGTGGGCGCGGGTGGGACCGACGGAAGCCCCCGCGGCGATGACGGCCCCGTGGTGCTGGAACAGGACCCGGGTACGTTGCTTATGCCTGACTGGCGCGGGAACAATCGCGTGGATTCACTTAGAAATATTGTTGAAGACGGTCGTGTGTCGCTCATGTTCATGGTGCCGGGGTCCAACACGGTTGTGCGCCTGAATGGGCGCGCGTGGCTCACGGCGGATGCAGGACTGCGGGCGCGCTTCGACAAGGCGGGGCGGCAGCCGGCCACGGTGATTGTGATCGAAATCGCCGAGATCTATACGCAATGCGCTCGCGCCCAGATCCGTGCGGGGCTATGGTCGGGGGTGGATCACAGCGCGGGGCTGCCTTCGCCGGGCGAGATACTTGCCGAGATGACAGATGGCGAAGAGGGCGGTGCCGCCTATGATGACGCGTGGCCCGCGCGCGCGGCCAAGACCATGTGGTAGGCGAGGCCTTCACCAGGCAGCTGGTTCTGATTGCTTAGCGAGGCCGGAGGGCTGCACGGAAAACACCCTGCCGCGTAAACGGCAGGGTGTGCCCCCGGTCCCCGCAAGCCGCTTTCGCGGATGCGTATCACATATGGATGGGTCCATCGCCGCAGGCGAGAGCGGCTTCGCGGACCGCTTCGGAGTATGTCGGGTGCGCGTGGCACGTCATGGCGAGGTCCTCGGCGGAGGCGCCGAATTCCATGGCAACGCAGATTTCGTGAATAAGATCACCTGCTGCCGGCCCGATGATATGCGCGCCGAGAATACGATCACTTTCCTTGTCCACGATAATTTTGACAAAGCCGTCGCCGGCAAAATTCGCCTTGGCCCGTCCATTTCCCATAAAGCTGAATTTGCCGACCTTATAGGCGCGTCCGGCTTCCTTGAGTTCTTCTTCGGTGTGGCCCACGTTGGCGACCTCGGGGTGTGTGTAGATCACGCCGGGGATCACGCCGTAGTTGACGTGACCGTGTTTGCCTGCGACCTGCTCGGCCGCTGCCATGCCTTCGTCTTCGGCCTTATGGGCGAGCATCGGGCCTGCGATGACGTCGCCGATGGCATAGATGCCGGGCACCGATGTCTCCCATGTGGCGTTAACTTCTATCTGTCCCCGCGGGGACATTTTCATGCCCAGTGCGTCCAGCCCAAGCCCTTCGGTAAAGGGTTTTCGGCCCGTAGCGACCAGCACCACATCTGCGTCCAGCACGTGTTCACTGTCATCTTTGCGCAGTTTATAGTGCACTTTGGCTTTGGTTTTGGTGGCTTCCGTTTTCTGGACGGCTGCCCCCATGACAAAGTTAAGGCCCTGTTTTTTCAGTGTCCTTTGGAAGGTTTTCTGAATTTCGCCGTCCATGCCGGGGGTGATGGCATCCAAAAATTCGACCACTGTCACCTCGGCGCCCAGACGCGCGTAGACAGACCCAAGCTCGAGCCCGATGACGCCCGCGCCGATGACCACCATTTTCTTGGGCACCTTGCCCAACTCCAGCGCGCCGGTTGATGTGACCACGACCTTTTCATCGACTTCAACGCCCGGCAGGGACGCAGGTTCGGACCCCGAGGCGATGATGATATGCTTGGCCTCATGCACCTCTTCGCCGACTTTTACGCGGCCTGCCTCAGGGATCGATCCCCAGCCTTTCAGCCAATCTATCTTGTTCTTTTTGAAAAGAAATTCGATGCCTTTGGTGTTCTGGCCAATGGTGTCTTCCTTATAGGCCATCATCTGTTTCCAGTCGACGGAGGGGCTTTTGCCTTTAAGGCCCATGGCGGCAAAGTTGTGTTCTGCCTCATGCAACATGTGGCTTGCATGCAAGAGGGCTTTGGAAGGGATGCAGCCGACATTCAGGCAGGTGCCGCCCAAGGTGTCGCGCCCTTCCACGCAGGCTGTTTTGAGGCCGAGTTGCGCGCAGCGTATGGCGCAGACATAGCCGCCCGGACCCGAGCCGATGATGATTACGTCGTAACTTGCCATGGGGAGTTTTCCTTTAGTTTTATGCGTCGGTAGCGCGTCGGTCTGGCGACGGTAATACGTCGGTGCACGGCGCGCGGTCGGTTATGGGTTGGCGGGGAGGAGACATCATATAAGCGCCGCGATCAACATCGCCGTTGTCGCACCAAAGCCGATCATCCACAGCACCGAGCGCCATGGGCTGAGGCCAAGGGCATAGGCGGGTACATAGGCGGTACGCGCGGCGAGATAGGTCCAAGCGCAGGCGGTCGAGAAGGCGCCGGACTGGTTGGAGAGGGTTGTCACGATACAGGCGATGGCAAAGAGCGGCAGCCCTTCGAAATGGTTGTTCATCGCGCGCTGGAGCCGTGCGGCGGTGCCTGCGAGCGTGACGGGCGTGTCGCGCGGACCCAGCGCCGTGCCCAGATCGACCTGCGCATTGGCCGCCACAGAGTAGGCTGTCATCTGCGCGACCTGCAAGAGTGCGGCGAGGGTGAGGACAAAAAGCTCAGCGGTCATTGTCGGTGCTTCCGCGCTTTGTGCTGAGATAGAGCCACAGCGCCCAGCAGCTGCCCGCGTAGACCATGCCAAGCCCCAGCCCCGCAGCAGAGCCCAGACCGAGCAGGGCTGCGCCGCCGGTAATCGCGGCTGCGGCCACGGTCACGACCGTCGCGACGCGCCGCGCGGTCTGTGTGGGGGTTTCGATGAGGCCCGCGACGAGGCCCAGCACGACATCAAGCAAGGTGGAGACGGCTTTTTCTGTTGGCGCGGGTTGGAGCGGATTTGTGGTCATGGCACGGGGTATCCTTTAGAGCACCTGAAAGTACATCAGCGCGGTCGCCAGCAGGCCGGTCGTCCAGGCGAGGCTGCGAATGCCAGTGATGCCAAAAGCGTAGGACGGCAGGTATACCAGACGCGCGATCAGAAAGGCCTGCGCGGCCAGAACCGTCTGGTTGTTCGAGCTGTCTGTGACCACCACCAGCAAAACGGCAGGCGCGAAGAGCACCATGGCGGTGATGGAGTTGTTCAGGGCGCGTTCCAGTCGCGCAGCGATGCCTTCGACGGTGCGCCCTTCGTCACGGCTGCCCAGAAGGTAACCCATGCCCAGTTGTGTCATCGCACCCGTTGCCTGCAAGAGCAGGGTCACGATGACGAGAAAGCCGTAGAGCACCAATACTGTTACTTCTGTCATTGTCTAGTTCTCCGGTTCTGTGTGTGCGTTTAGCGCCACGGGGAAGGCCAGTACCGCGCAGCGCCATGCGAGAGCGGCATAGCCGAGCGAGATGCTCGCCATCATAAACCACGGGTAGGCGGCGCTGGTTGCGCCGGTTTTGCGCAGGGTGGCGTCCACGGCGAGCACGATGATGTTGAGAATGTTCCACAGGAAAAAGGCTGTGGCCAGCGTGTCGCGGTTGCGCTTTTCCCAGCGGCACAGCGGTACGCGGTTCCATGCCTTGCGGTCGATGTAGAAAAACTGTGTGCGGATCGCCAACACGCCGGACAGCAGCCACAAGGATGCGCTTGAGACCAGAAAGGCCAGATGGGCGGCTGTGCTGAGCATGACATCGATCCAGAAGCACAAAAAGGCCCCGTAAGACACCGCATAGAGGCACAGGGCGAGAAGCGCCTGTTTCGCGTTCATGTCTGGTTTGGCCTGATGCTGCATCCCGTGACTTTTTGGTTGGGGGCAGGGCGCGTCCGGTGCGCCCTGCCGTGAGCGGTTGCGTTACAAATCCATCAGCAGGCGCCGTGGATCTTCGAGGGCTTCCTTGACGCGGACGAGGAAAGTGACGGCCCCTTTGCCATCGACGATCCGGTGGTCGTAGGACAGCGCCAGATACATCATCGGCCTGATTACCACCTGCCCGTTGATTGCCATCGGGCGGTCCTGAATCTTGTGCATGCCAAGGATACCCGATTGCGGCGGGTTCAGAATGGGCGAGGACATGAGCGAGCCATAGACACCGCCGTTGGAAATCGTGAAGGTGCCGCCCTGCATTTCAGCCATGCTGAGTTTGCCGTCGCGGGCGCGCGCGCCTTTTTCGGCGATGGCCTGTTCGATGGCGTGGAAAGACATCGAATCCGCGTCGCGGATCACCGGCACGACAAGCCCCGTGGGCGTGCCGGCGGCGATGCCCATGTGCACGAAATTCTTGTAGACGATGTCGGTGCCGTCGATCTCGGCGTTAACCTCCGGTACTTCTTTCAGTGCGTGGCAGCAGGCTTTGGTAAAGAAGGACATAAAGCCCAGTTTCACGCCGTGCTTTTTGAAGAACAGGTCTTTGTACTCGTTGCGGAGCGCCATCACCTCGGTCATGTCGACCTCGTTGTAGGTGGTCAGCATGGCCGCGGTGTTCTGGCTGTCCTTGAGGCGCTTGGCGATGGTCTGGCGCAGGCGGGTCATCTTGACCCGTTCCTCGCGGCTGGCATCATCTGCAGAGACCGGCGCGCGCGGAGCGGCGGGGGCTGCGGCAGGCGCTGGTGCAGCGCTGGCTGCGGCGATGGCGCTGGCCACGTCCTCTTTCATGATGCGCCCGTCGCGGCCTGTGCCGGTGACCTGATCGGCGCTGATGCCCGCCTCGGCCATTGCCTTTTTGGCGGAAGGCGCGTCCTCGACGTCTTTGCCGGCAGCGGCGGCGGGGGCTGCCGCAGGGGCGGGCGCGTCTTGGGCTGCGGGCGCTGCAGCGGCGGCACCTGCGCCTGAGGACATCACCGCAAGCTTGCCGCCTGCGGCGACGGTTTCGCCTTCAGGGGCCAGAATTTCGCTGAGCACGCCAGCGGCCGGTGCGGGTACCTCGACAGACACCTTGTCGGTTTCCAGTTCGCAGAGCATTTCGTCCTGTGCCACGGTGTCGCCTACGGCTTTGAACCATGTGCTGACGGTGGCCTCGGTCACGCTTTCGCCGAGCGTGGGCACCATCACGTCCACCGATGCGCCGCTGCTTTCGGCTGCTGCCGGCGCGGCTGCTTCGGCTTTGGCAGGCGCTGCCGGCGCTGCTGCGCCATCGCCTTCGATCAATGTGGCCAGCAGTGCGTCGACGCCGACGGTATCACCTTCAGCGGCGATTATTTCGCCCAATGTGCCTGCCATGGGCGATGGCACTTCTACGGTGACTTTGTCGGTTTCCAGCTCGCAGAGCATTTCATCTACGGCGACCGCTTCTCCGGGTTTTTTGAACCATGTGGCGACAGTCGCCTCGGTCACTGATTCACCCAGTGTGGGTACACGTACTTCGGTGGTCATTTCTTATTTCCCTTCAATCGACAGCGCTTCGTTCACAAGTGCTGCTTGCTGTGCTTTGTGTTGGCTTGCGAGCCCAGTTGCGGGCGAGGCGGATGTGGCGCGGCCCACGTAGCGCGGGCGCGGATGCTTGGCTTTGATGCGGCCGAGGACCCATTCGATGTTTGGCTCGATGAAGGTCCAGGCGCCCTGGTTCTTGGGCTCTTCCTGACACCAGACAACTTCGGCCTGTTTGAAGCGTTCCAGTTCCTTGACCGCGGATTGTGCGGGGAAGGGATAGAACTGTTCAACACGCAGAAGGTAGATATCGTCGATACCGCGTTCGTCGCGTTCTTCCAGCAGGTCGTAGTAGACTTTGCCTGAACACATGACGACGCGTTTGATCTTGTTGTCTGCAACCAGTTTGGTGTTGGAGTTGCCGTGTTGGGCGTCGTCCCACATCAGGCGGTGGAAGCTGGAGCCTGTTGTGAACTCGTCTGCCGTGGATATCGCGAGCTTGTGGCGCAATAGCGATTTCGGCGTCATCAGGATCAGCGGTTTGCGGAAAGACCGGTGGATTTGCCGCCGCAGGATGTGGAAGTAGTTTGCCGGCGTGGTGCAGTTGGCCACGATCCAGTTGTCCTGTCCGCACATCTGCAGGAAGCGTTCGAGGCGGGCGGAGGAGTGTTCGGGGCCCTGACCTTCGAACCCGTGGGGCAGCAGGCAGACAAGGCCGGACATCCGCAACCATTTACTTTCGCCGGAAGAGATGAACTGGTCGAACATGATCTGCGCGCCATTGGCGAAATCACCGAACTGGGCCTCCCACAGGGTCAGCGCGTTGGGTTCGGCCAGTGAGTAGCCGTATTCGAACCCAAGAACCGCGTATTCCGACAGCATGGAGTCTATGACTTCGTACTGTGCCTGACCCGGCTTGATGTTGTTGAGCGGGTAGTAGCGTTCTTCGGTGTTCTGGTTCACAAGGCCTGAATGCCGCTGGCTGAAGGTGCCGCGCGTGCTGTCCTGCCCGGCAAGCCGCACGGGGAAGCCTTCGGTCAGCAGCGACCCGAATGCCAGCGCTTCGGCGGTGGCCCAGTCAAAGCCCTTGCCGGATTTGAACATTTCTGTTTTTGCATCCAGCAACCGTCCGACCGTTTTGTGGATCGGAATGCCTTCCGGCACGGAGACAAGCGCTTTTCCAACCTCTTCCATGGTCTTTTTGGAAATGGCGGTCTTGCCGCGCTGGTACTTCTTCTCGGCCATTTTATCCAGATGTGACCACTTGCCATCCAGCCAGTCAGCCTTGTTGGGGCGGTATTCCTTTCCGGCCTCGAATTCTTCATTCATATAGGCCTGAAAGGCGGCCTTCATGTCTTCGATCTCGCCTTCGGGGATCAAGCCGTCCTTGACCAGACGCTCTGTGTAGAGGCTGAGCGTGGTTTTGTGGCCTTTGATTTTCTTGTACATGATCGGGTTGGTGAACATGGGCTCGTCGCCCTCGTTGTGGCCAAACCGGCGATAGCAGAAGATGTCGATCACGACGTCCTTGCCAAACTTCTGCCGGAACTCCGTGGCAACTTTGGCGGCATGCACCACCGCTTCGGGATCGTCGCCATTGACGTGGAAGATCGGTGCCTCGACCACCAGTGCGTTGTCGGTGGGGTAGGGGCTGGAGCGTGAGAAGTGCGGCGCGGTGGTAAAGCCGATCTGGTTGTTGACCACGATGTGCATCGTACCGCCCGCCTTGTGACCGCGCAGGCCCGATAGCGCGAAACACTCGGCCACCACGCCCTGCCCGGCAAATGCTGCGTCGCCGTGCAGCAGGATGGGCATGACCGACGTGCGCGCAGGATCGTTGTTCTGGTCTTGCTTGGCGCGGCATTTGCCCAGCACGACGGGGTTCACCGCCTCAAGGTGGGAAGGGTTTGCCGTCAGGCTGAGATGGACCGAATTGCCGTCGAACTCGCGGTCTGAAGATGCGCCAAGGTGGTATTTCACGTCGCCCGAGCCGTCGACGTCTTCGGGCTTGAAGCTGCCGCCCTGAAATTCGTTGAAGATCGCGCGGTAGGGTTTTGCCATCACATTGGCCAGAACCGACAAACGCCCGCGGTGGGGCATGCCGATGACGATATCCTTGACGCCCAGTGCGCCGCCGCGTTTGATAATCTGTTCCATCGCGGGTACGAGGCTTTCGCCGCCATCAAGGCCGAAGCGTTTTGTGCCCATGTATTTGACGTGCAGGAACTTTTCGAAACCTTCGGCCTCGACCAGCTTGCTCAGGATCGCCTTGCGGCCCTCACGGGTGAACTGGACTTCCTTGCCCAGACCCTCGATGCGCTCTTTCAGCCAGCCGGCCTCTTCGGGGTTGGAGATGTGCATGTATTGCAGGGCGAAGGTGCCACAATAGGTGCGTTTGACGATCGCGATGATCTCGCGCATGGATGCGATATCAAGGCCGAGGACCTTGTCGATAAAGATCGGGCGGTCCATGTCGGCTTCGGTGAAGCCATAGGACTTGGGGTCAAGCTCTGGGTGTGGGGTGTTGTCGCGCATGCCAAGCGGATCAAGGTCAGCCACGAGGTGCCCCCGGATCCGGTAGGCACGGATCAGCATCAGCGCGCGGATGCTGTCGAGCACGGCGCGTTTGATCTGGTCGTTTGACACTTCCACGCCCGTTTCGGCCGCCTTTGCCTGAATTTTCTTGCCTGCCGCTTTGGCCTCTGCAGGCTCGGGGGCCCATTCGCCGGTCAGGGCGGCCGTCAGGTCGTCACCCGGTTGCGGTGGCCAGTCGCTGCGGGCCCAGGAGGGGCCGGCGGCCTCGTGTTTGACGGATACCTCATCATCGCCCATGGCCTTGAAGAACGCCTGCCATGCCTCATCAACGGCGACCGGATCGTTGGCGTAGCGCGCATACATCTGTTCAAGGTATTCGGCGTTGTGGCCCTGCATAAAGCTGGAGGCGTGGAACTGGTCATTTCTTTGTTCGGTCATGGATGTACCTCATGGGGGTTGGGACCGTATTGGTTTTGGCCGGGTTGGCTGGGGCGGGTGAGCCACCACAGAACGATAAAGGGTGAAAGCGCGACCACGATGATCGCAAGCCCGATGATGACGCCGAATGCGCCTTCAAAGAGCGCGAGCGGCGTTTCGGAGTCGAGTGCTTCGACCCCGCCGGCAAAGCCGATAAAGGTCAGAAGGCCGATGATCGCGATCATCGGGTAAAAGAGATAGAGGCCCGAGCGGCCTGTGTCGTGCATCCGCCGGAAACCCACGGCAATGCTGGGGATGAACGTGGCGAGGTTGAACGCGCCTGACAGCAGTGTCGGCCCGTTGGGCGTGCGGGTTATGCCGTTGATAAACTGCTCGAGCGCGCCGAAGATCATGCCGCCGAGGATGCAGAAGAGGAAAAACCACCAGTATTCGGAGCGCGTGGCGCGGCCCGAAAAGGTGAAATACTTGCGCAGGCAGGTGATGATGGATTGCTGAAAGGTCATTCCACCGGTATTTCCCATGTTATGTGCGCGGAAGTTGACACGCCCAGTGCGACCCGGTTTTGCGTTTCTTCTGCAAGTTTTGCACTGTTCCAGTGAACATAATTGCCGCCCCAACGCGCAAAGATCGTGTGGTCCGAAACGGAAATCTTCCCGGCATCCTGAAAAAAGCGCTTTTCCAGCTGATAGGGTGAGACTTCGGTTTCTATTTCGCGTTGACCGGCAAAAACCTGTGCCAAGTCTTCTTCGAGTTCTGCTCCGACAACCAAACATCCGTGCCCGCTTTTTCCCGGGCGCCCGGCGTGTGACAACACGTAAAGAGCGAAAGTCATCTCTGTATCGGAAAAGAAAATGTTGCGCAGCCCGTTTGACTGGAAGTCGATCAAGTAACCGGCTTGGGGGTGCTTGTCGTAGGACCGCTCAAGAGCGGAGTTCAATCCGTTCTCATGGTCATAGAACGCATGCAAACGGAACCAGAAGGCATGATAATGCGCAACAAAGGCATTTTCAAAATCTGCATCGGGTACAAAAAGCCTATCTGAGTTTCGCGTACCTTGCGGGGCGATCTGGTCCAATGTCATCCAGCCCAGGCGCATCACTTCTTGATGCACCTGTTCTACGTCCTCGTGCGGCCTGAGGCACTGGGTGAGTGTTGATGCAACACTTGGCACAGCAAAAGCTGGCGCTGCTGCGAGATAGCTCGCAGCGCCAGCAAGCGCATATGCCAACAGAGTACGCATCAGCCTTTTGCGATAGCCTCTTGCACCGCTTCCCCCAGCGTCGCGGGGCTGTCGGCGACCACGATACCTGCGGCGCGCATGGCTTCGATCTTGTCTTCGGCACCACCTTTGCCACCGGCAACGATCGCGCCTGCGTGGCCCATCCGGCGACCGGGAGGGGCCGTGCGGCCCGCGATGAAACCAGCCGTCGGCTTCCAGCGGCCTTTCTTTTTCTCATCAGCAAGGAATTGTGCCGCATCTTCTTCGGCAGAGCCGCCGATTTCGCCGATCATGATGATCGACTGTGTTTCGTCATCAGCGAGGAACATTTCGAGCACGTCGATATGCTCTGTGCCCTTGATGGGGTCGCCGCCGATGCCGACAGCCGTAGACTGGCCGTAGCCCAGATCGGTGGTCTGTTTTACCGCTTCGTAAGTCAGCGTGCCCGAGCGCGAGACCACGCCGCAGGAGCCGCGCTTGTGGATGTGGCCCGGCATGATGCCGATCTTGCAGGCGTCGGGTGTGATAACGCCGGGGCAGTTGGGGCCCACGAGGCGCGACTTCGACCCTTCGAGCGCGCGCTGCACCTTCATCATGTCGAGCACGGGAATGCCTTCGGTGATGCAGACAATCAGTTCCATTTCGGCGTCAATCGCTTCGAGGATCGAATCTGCCGCAAAGGGAGGTGGCACGTAGATCACGGATGCGTTGGCGTCTGTCACGTGTTTGGCCTCGTGCACGGAGTTGAACACCGGCAGGTCGAGGTGTGTCTGGCCACCTTTGCCCGGCGTGACACCGCCAACCATCTGCGTGCCATAGGCAATTGCCTGTTCGGTGTGAAATGTGCCCTGTGAGCCGGTAAGACCCTGACAGATCACTTTGGTGTTTTCATCGATGAGTACGGCCATTTTGCTTCCTTTGACTTACATCTGAATTTGGATGGCGGAGGTGCCATCGTTGAGACACTCGCCGCTGTTACCGGCGGCGGAATAGGTGATGCGAATGACGGTTTGCGTGGCAAAGATGTGCAAACCTTCGCAGGGTTGAACCGGGGTGGCGATGTTGCGCTCGGGGCTGCCGCGTTCGACGGTTTCGCCAAACAGGCTTGTGGCCAGCTTGAGCCCCATCTCTTCGGCGAGTGCGAGCGGCACGTCCGATGACTGGATGTTGCAGTAGGGCGGGCTGAGCGCCGCGTTGCCCCAGACACCGGGACCGTTGAATTCAAAGCTGTCGCTGTCAGCGCCGGGGAGCAGGGTAAAACCCGCGTTTGCCAGTGCCTGTTGCAGACTGGCGGGGGTGCGGTAGTTGCGCAGACACAGCTCCATTGCAAGGCGCATGTTTTGCGTGCCCGCGGCAAGCTTGCCTTGGGCGAAAGCGGGGGCGACGGCTGTCGAAGCGGCCAGCAGTGCGCCGCAGAAGAGGGCAGAGCGCATCATCCCACCACCTCGAATCTGATCCGGCTGGTGCCGTCGGGGACGCAGGTCGTGCGCCCGCCGCTGGACAGGTTCGAGATGCTGACCGCCAGCGGCAGGTTCAGGCCGGGGCCTGCGAAGAACGCGGGGCAGCCATCATAGCTCGAACCGGAGAAACGGAACATACCCGGTGCGTTACGTTCAAGCGCTTGCGCGGTGATCTGCCGGGCGCTTTCCACGCTGAGGTAAGTCGTCTCGACCCTGCAACTGCCGGGGCCGACGGAGACCGAAACAGCGTTGTCGGCGGTGAAATAGGTTCGGCGCGGCGCGCTGCCGCCGGTTTCAAAGCCAAGCTCGAACCCTGCCGCGGCCAGTGACCGGGGCACGCTGTCGGTTTGGAAGAACTGGCGCAAGCAGATGTTGATGCCGTTGCCAAGTGCCAGCTGAGCGGCCGGGGCAAGGACAGCGGCGTCACCGCGCGACAAGGCGCGGGTGGTCAGGCCCTCGGGCAGGTCAGCAAAAACGAAACCCACCACATCACCCTGCGCTGCGGTCTGCATGGCGATCAATTCGGCGGTGTAGGGTGCATTTGCGATCACATAGCGCCGCTGCGTGCCTGCGCGCGGCGGGCTTTGCACAAGACCTGTCAGAAAGCCCAGTTCGACAAATTTGTCGGCTGCGCGTGCACCGTCGCCGGGGCGCAGTTTGGGCCCGAAAGCCACGCAATGGGCCGCGCCCGTGGCGTCGCGTAGTTTGATTTCGATGGTGATATCGGATGTCCTGTCGGTGATGCGATGTACACCGGGCGCTATTTCGACGACGTTGGTCCAGCGCTTGTTCGGCACGCGTGCCATCGATGCGTCAAGCTGACCGATGCGCTGCGCGTCGCGGAAGCCACCTTCGCCAACGATACAGGCCCGCAGGTCATTGGCCACAGACACCGGCGCAGGCGTCTGTGCCTGAACGGGCGCCACGGCAAGGCTGGCCGCCAGAGAAAGGGCGAGGGCGCGCATCATTGGCCGACCTCGATGACGTGTACCGCGTGCAGGCCTACGCCGCCGGCTTCGATTTCCAGAAAACTGTGCACGGGTGTGCCGTCCGCATCCAGCAGAAATCCGTATGTATATGTGTTGGGGAAGTCCACGCGCTGGATCTGCCCTCCGTATTGCGACGCATATTCCTGCGGTGTTTGTCCGCCAAACAACGTCAGGTCCGCGCGGCTGTCGGCATAGGCCAGAAGGGCCTCGTTCAGATCCTTGCTGTACTGTTGGAAGCCTTCGTGGGAGCCGAGACCGTGGATCAGGCTTTCGCCATCCATGTCTGTGTAGTGGGTCATGCAATAGACGGTGAGCGTCTGTGGCATGCGTACGAATGTGACGTCTTCGGTAACACTCTCGCGGAGGTGGACCACGCGCACGACCTGACCGTCGGGGCTGACCGAGACGGTTTTGTTGCCCAGCGGGCCCGGGTTCGGCACCCCGTTCACGTAGTTCTGAGGATTCGATATCGCGGCGGCGCAAGCTTGTTCGAATTGCGCAAAACCTCGCGCAACGACGGTGGGGGCGTCGGCGAGTGTTCCCGCCGCGCCTGCCACCCAGAATAATATGGCCGCCGCAAACCGCATGGGTCCTAGCCCTTGACCGCTTTCACGATCTTTTGCGCGCCGTCCTTCAGGTCATCGGCGGCAATCACATCAACGTCGGAATTGTTGATGATGTCCTTGCCCTGCTGCACGTTGGTGCCTTCGAGGCGCACAACCAGCGGCACCTGAAGGCCGACTTCCTTAACCGCGGCAACCACGCCTTCGGCAATGACGTCACAGCGCATGATGCCGCCGAAGATATTGACCAGAATACCTTTGACGTTGGGGTCGGACGTAATGATCTTGAACGCCTCGGTTACTTTCTCTTTGGTCGCGCCGCCGCCCACATCGAGGAAGTTCGCAGGCTCCGCGCCATAGAGTTTGATGATGTCCATTGTGGCCATCGCCAGACCGGCACCGTTCACCATGCAGCCGATCTCGCCATCCAGTGCGATGTAGTTGAGGTCGTATTTGGACGCCTCCAGCTCTTTGCTGTCTTCTTCGGTTGTGTCGCGCAGTTCCGCGATATCCGCGTGGCGGTAGATCGCGTTACCGTCGAAGGCCACCTTTGCATCCAGCACTTTCAGATCGCCACCATCGGTCACGATCAGGGGGTTGATCTCGAGCATTTCCATGTCTTTTTCGATGAAGGCTTTGTAGAGCAGCCCCATCAAACCGACGCATTGCTTGACCTGCTTGCCCTCGAGGCCAAGCGCGAAGGCGATGCGCCGACCGTGGAACGCCTGATAGCCCGTCGCGGGGTCTACGGAGAACGAGAGAATTTTCTCGGGCGTGGCAGCGGCGACTTCTTCGATGTCCATGCCGCCTTCGGTCGAACACACAAAGCTGACGCGGCTGGTCTGGCGATCCACCAGCAGCGCGAGATAGAGTTCAGTTTCAATGCCCGAGCCGTCCTCGATGTAGATGCGGTTGACCTGTTTGCCCACGGGACCGGTCTGATGCGTGACCAATGTACGGCCCAGCATCTTTTTCGCTTCTTCCGCGGCTTCCTCGACGGATTTGGTCAGGCGCACGCCGCCCTTGTCGCCCGCGTCCGCCTCTTTGAAAGTGCCTTTGCCGCGTCCGCCGGCATGGATCTGGGCTTTGACCACCCACATCGGGCCATCAAGAGCGCCCGCCGCGGTTTTCGCGTCCTCCGCCTTTAAAACAACGCGTCCGTCAGAGACGGGGGCGCCATAGCTTCGCAGAAGGGCTTTGGCTTGGTATTCGTGGATGTTCATCTGGTTTGTCCCGTTTAGCTACCTTTGCATGCTTTATAGGCACACTGAAAACGTGCCTGGGAAGCATATTTTAGTTGAAAACAGGCAAATCCGACCTAAAAACCGAATTTGTGATCACACGTTTAAAAAGTGTGATCACAAATTCCAAGAAATGCAGAATGCGTTGAGAATCATAAGGTTTGCGTCAATTTAGCGCAGTATGCCGCTGTATACATCATGTGAAATTCACGCGGCCACAAAAAAAGCCGGCCTCGGCGGCCGGCTTGATGCTGTGGATTGTGCGGGGTTACGACGCGCGCTTGCGGCGCCGTGCAGCCCACCCCATCGCGCCAAGACCGGCTGCGAGCAACGGCAGCGACGCCGGAACAGGAATGGGGTTTACGGAAGAGCCGATGCGGAAGTCATCGATGCCAAAACCGTCGCCATCGTCAATGTTGAAATCAACCACGGCTGTGCTTGCCAGTTCGTGCAGGCCGATGGACACCAGGAAGAGGTCTCCGTTGTCTGGTGCGCCGCCTTCGGGATAGTCGAGCGTCAGATCAAATGCTGTTCCGTCGACTGTGATGCTGAAGGTTTTGGGGCCGACGTCATCCACATCTGTCAGAAAGAAGCTGATCCGGTCGAACTGCTTTGTCAGGTTGTCGACGGACAGGCTGAGCTGCGAGTTGTCGTTGCTGTCGAGCCAGTTGCCTGTGCCCGTGGTCGTGTCGTACCGGCCAAAATTGGACGTGGAGCGGACAAGGCTTTCGTCTTCTGGCGTGTCGCAAGACCCGCCGCACGTATTGTTCGCGCCGTCATCGGTGGTGAACTGCCCCACGTTGGTGTCAAGTGGCGTGGCGGTTGACCCCGATACGCCGGTCCCGCCGTTGGGTACTGTTGAGAAGCTTTCGAAATCTTCGAAGGCGATCAGGAAGTTATCGTCAATCAGGGCCCGGTCGGTCTTGGCCGTCGCCAGATCGCCGGCGGCGTAATAAGTCCAGTCCAGCGTGGCGGCATGGACAACGGACGAGGATGCGAGCAAAGCCGCAATCGCGGTAAAGGTCTTGAGTTTTGTCATGTTCCAATCTCACTCATAAATCGCGCCCCTGAACTGACCGGAATAGAGAGGAACACCCTCAGGTCGTCAGGTCCGCAGACGTTACTGAACAATTAAAGATATAGCGGTGCTGTGGGGCGAAGGGGATGCCCAAAAAGCAGAATTTGTCAGAAATCGTTCATTTTTCTCGTTAAGGTAGAGGTGCTTGCCTTAAATTGGCCACAAACGTAAAAATGGCCGGCGCTGAGCCCCGGCCATTATTTTTGTTTTGGAAACGGTTTTTATCAGGACAGGGAATTGTCGATTCCGCGGCAGGCTTCGACCAGCCCCTTCACGGCATTTACCGAGTTGTCGAACATTGCCTGTTCGTCCTTGTTCATGGATATTTCCACGACACGCTCGATACCGCCGGCACCGATAACCGTGGGCACACCCACGTAAAAGCCGTTGAGCCCATAGGCGCCGTCAACATAGGCCGCACAGGGCAGCAGGCGCTTTTGGTCCTTGAGGTAGCTTTCAGCCATTTCGATCGCTGATGTCGCTGGAGCATAGAAGGCCGAACCGGTTTTCAGCAGGCCCACGATTTCGGCGCCTCCATCGCGGGTACGCTGTACGATCGCGTCAAGCTTTTCCTGGGTTGTCCAGCCCATCTTGACCAGATCGGGCAGCGGAATGCCGGCAACTGTGGAGTAGCGCACCAGCGGCACCATTGTGTCGCCGTGACCGCCGAGAACAAAGGCGGTGACGTCTTTCATGGAGACGTTGAACTCATCGGCGAGGAAGTGACGGAAGCGCGCCGAATCGAGTACGCCCGCCATGCCACACACTTTTTCATGGGGCAGTCCCGAGAATTCACGCAGCGCCCAGACCATCGCGTCAAGCGGGTTGGTGATGCAGATGACGAAAGCATCGGGCGCGTTTGCGGCGATGCCTTCGCCTACGGATTTCATCACTTTCAGGTTGATGCCGAGCAGGTCGTCGCGGCTCATCCCGGGTTTGCGGGCGACACCGGCGGTAACGATGCAAACGTCAGCGCCTGCAATGTCTTCGTAGCTTTGGGTGCCGGACATGGAGGCATCGAATTTCGCGGAGGGGCCGCTTTCTGCGATGTCGAGCGCCTTGCCTTCGGGAATGCCCTCGGCAATGTCGAAAAGGACGACGTCGCCCAATTCCTTGAGGGCCGCGAGGTGGGCGAGCGTGCCGCCGATCTGGCCTGCGCCGATCAGTGCGATTTTGGGTCTTGCCATGTGAAAGATGCTCCGCATTCGATTGAAATCGTAGCTGTGCTAGCGAATGACGTGGCGTTGCGCAAGTTCGCATCGGAGGGGTGCGGGATGGGGTCGCAGGCAGCGCATGCAGTGGACAAGGCCGCGAGGGCGGGCCAAAAGGGCATGGATGCTGACGCTTGATACCACATTTTTTCTGATCGCGGGGCCGGCGGTGCTCTTTGCCGGAATCTCGAAGGGAGGCTTTGGGTCGGGGGCCGCTTTTGCATCGGCGAGCGTGCTGGCGCTGGTGGTCGAGCCGGGGCTGGCGCTGGGCGTGATGCTGCCGCTTTTGATGTTGATCGACGTAAGCACGCTTCGGCCCTATTGGCGCAAATGGGACAGTCAGGCCGCGGTGTTGCTGATTGCCGGGGCCGTGCCGGGAGTGGCCTTGGGGGCTGCGCTTTACAAGGTGGCAGACGCGGATGTGTTCCGCGTTCTGATCGGCGCCATATCGGTTGGATTTGTGCTGTGGCAGTTTGCGGTGCGGCGCGGCTGGGTGCGGGCCGCGGCGCAGACGTTGTCAACACGCGCAGGTGCTTTTGCCGGGCTGGTGGCCGGCTTTACCAGTTTCGTAAGCCACGCTGGCGGTCCGCCAGCGGCGGTTTATCTGTTGTCAAAGCGGCTAAGCAAAACCGAATTTCAGGCGACAACTGTTCTGGTCTTCTGGATCGTCAACATCGCCAAGTTTGTACCCTATGCGTTTTTGGGGATGTTCACACTGCAAACGGGCATCGCCAATCTGGTGCTGGCGCCGTTTGCGCTTTTGGGCGCTTGGCTGGGCGTCAAGGCGCATATGATCGTGCCTGAGCGTTTGTTTTTCGCGCTCACATATGTCTTGTTGACCGTGACTGGCGTCAAGCTGATCTGGGACGGTCTGACATAGCGGTGTGCAGGCTGGCGCCTGCCCGGAAACGGTTCAGGCGTCTTCCTTGCCTTTGGCGGGCAACGCTTCGGCAAGGGTTTCAAAGGACTGGCCTGAGGCGACAAGACATGTCAGTCCGTTCGGTGTTGTGACCGTAATCGTCCAGGTGCCTGTTTCCTCGGAGGCGAAAACCTCTACCACTGCGTTATTGGCCCCGAGACCCATGGATTGCCGTGTCTCGCCATAACCTTCCGCAAGACGGTCCAGCACGGCCTCACGCGGCCCGCAATTGC
Organism: uncultured Roseobacter sp.; assembly: GCA_947501635.1. Taxonomy (GTDB): domain Bacteria; phylum Pseudomonadota; class Alphaproteobacteria; order Rhodobacterales; family Rhodobacteraceae; genus Roseobacter. The sequence continues at coordinate 108,891 of CANMWT010000007.1, read as the reverse complement.
GCGCGTTCTGGGCGGCGGCGTCGGTCGTGGATGCTATGTATAACGCAGCAGCGGCGGTCAGGCCGCAAAGGTGCAGTACTTTCATGGTGCGGTTCATATCAAATCTGCCTCATGTCAAAGGCTGCACCCGCTGTCATCTGGTCTGCCGGTTGCTCGGCTAAGACGGGGCGGCCTTGGTTTCATATTTGTCAGGCGATCAGAAGATGTGGTGCATCACCGGGTGGATCCGTTTTGGCCTCAGCTCTGATATCCGACAGCGAAACCATCCATGACGCCTCTAAAATAATGGTTAATGCTGCGCGCGCAATCCGCTTCAATTTGAGATTTGCTGCATTGCGGCACAAAAGCGCTTGAAGTTTCGTTAAAAAAATGCCCCTTTGCGCGCAACTTTATATCGCAGCCGCGGGATTCTTTTGATGGTAAAGGCCCCGCGCGCGCCAGCAAGCCGGAGCCAACCATGACCCATGCCACACGCCCTCTGCGTTCTGTTCTGTACATCCCCGGTTCAAAGCCGCGGGCGCTGGACAAAGCGCGCTCGCTTTCGGTGGACGCGATCATCTTTGATCTTGAGGACGCTGTTGCGCCGGATGAAAAGGTGGCCGCGCGCGCGACGCTGGCCGCGGCACTTGCTCAGGGAGGCTATGGCGCGCGGCTGAAAATTGTGCGGATCAATGGCCTCGATACAGAATGGGGAGCCGAGGATGCGGCCGCGGCACGCGAGATGGGCGCGGATGCGGTTCTGCTGCCCAAGGTGGACGGACCCGAGCATCTGGAAGCGTTGGCTGGGATCACGGGCGATGTTCCGCTGTGGGCGATGATGGAAACACCGCTGGGTATGATGAATGCGGCCGGAATTGCAGCGCACCGGCTTTGCGCGGGCATGGTGATGGGCACCAATGACCTTGCCAAGGACATGGGAACGCGGTTTCGTGCGGACCGTTTGCCTTTGATGACGGGGCTGGGGTTGTGCGTTCTGGCGGCAAAAGCGCATGGTGTGGCCATCGTTGACGGGGTCTATAACGCTTTCAAAGACGAGGACGGCTTGCGGGGCGAGTGCGAACAGGGCCGCGACATGGGCTTTGACGGCAAAACGCTCATTCACCCCGCGCAGGTCGACATTGCCAATACTGCTTTCGCGCCGAGCGCGCAGGAAGTCGAACTGGCCGAGCGGCAGATCGCGGCCTATGAGGCGGCGCTGGCCGAGGGGCAGGCGGTTGCGGTGGTGGACGGGCGCATTGTAGAGAACCTTCATGTTGCCACGGCCCGCGAAACACTGGCAAAGAGGGATGCAATAGCAACCCTCACAGCGGAGTAACGCAATGTCTCTCTTGATTGCCGGCCTGATCCTTTGGACGCTCGCCCATTATTTCAAACGTTTGATGCCGGTGCAGCGTGCGGCTTTGGGCAATGCCGGAAAGGCGCTGGTGGCCGTTGCCCTGATCGGATCGGTGGCCTTGATGGTGATGGGCTACAGGGCGGCGGACGTCATCCCGCTGTGGTACCCTCCCAGCTTTATGGTGCACATCAACAACACGCTCATGTTGCTGGCGTTCTGGGTTTACGGGTCGGGTGCGGCGAAAGGCGCTAAGGTCTGGCCAGGCTACAAGATGCGTCACCCGCAGCTTATCGGTTTCAAGATCTGGGCGCTGGCGCATTTGCTGGTGAACGGTGATCTGGCGTCGGTGCTGCTGTTTGGCGGCCTGCTGGGCTGGGCTGTGGGAGAGGTCATTCTGATCAATAAATCCGAACCCGACTGGACACCGTCCGAACCTGCGGGGGCGCAGGGCTATATACGGCATGCCATCATTTCGGCAGTCATTTTTGCGGTCGTGGTGGCTGTTCATATCTGGCTGGGCGTCTGGCCCTTCCCCCTCTGAAAGACAGCGCGATGAAGCTTTACCGTTTTTTGTCTGAAGAAGACACGTCTGCCTTTTGCCACAAGGTTACTGCGGCTTTGAATGCGGGGTGGGAGTTGTACGGCAGCCCCACGCAAACGTGGGACAACAACGCAGAAGTGATGCGCTGTGGTCAGGCCGTCGTCAAGGAGGTGCCGGGCACCTATTCGCCTGACCTCAAACTAGGAGAACAGTAATGGCGCCGAAGACAAATGCAGGCCGGTTTTTTGAAGACTACCAATTGGGAGAGGTGATCGACCATGCGGTGCCGCGGACGCTGTCGGGTGGCGAACGGGCGCTTTACCATGCGCTGTATCCGGCGCGGCATGCACTTTATTCGTCTGATGAGTTTGCGCGGGCGTGCGGTATGAACCTCAGCCCGCTGGATGACATGATCGTCTTTCACACGGTGTTCGGCAAATCGGTGCCTGATATATCGCTTAATGCGGTGGCCAATCTTGGCTATGCGGAGGGCCGCTTTCTGCAGCCCGTCTGGCCCATGGACACGCTGCGGTCGGAAAGCGAGGTTATCGGGCTCAAGCAGAATTCGAATGGCAAAACGGGCGTCGTTTACGTGCGGACGCGCGGCATCAATCAGCATGGGGCGACTGTGCTTGAATTCGTGCGCTGGGTCATGGTGCGTAAAAAGGATATCGATGCGCCTGCGCCGGAAACCGTTGTGCCGCAGCTAGACAAGGTGATCGCGCCTTCTGACCTGTGCGTGCCGCGGGGTATGACCTTTGCGGGGTATGACTTTGGTCTGGCGGGCGAGCCGCATCGCTGGGGAGACTACGAGATCGGTGAACAGATCGACCATGTAGACGGTGTGACCATCGAAGAGGCGGAGCATATGCTGGCCACGCGGCTCTGGCAGAATACCGCAAAGGTACATTTCGACACGTCGGCGCGGCCCGACGGGTCGCGGTTGATCTACGGCGGGCATGTGATTTCCATGGCGCGGGCCCTGTCCTTTAACGGTCTGGCGAATGCGCAGATGATCGTTGGCATAAATGCCGGGGCGCATGCCAACCCCTGCACCAGTGGCGACACGGTGCGCGCATGGTCTGAGGTTCTGGACAAGGCCGAGACGAATGCACCCGGTGTGGGGGCGCTGCGGTTGCGGCTGGTGGCGACTAAGGGGGGTGCCCCCTTTGTGTTGCGCGGTGAGGATGGCAAGTATCTGCCGGATGTGTTGCTTGACCTCGACTATTGGGTACTGATGCCGCTTTAGCGGGCGAATGCCGCGGGCCGCGCGGCTATGCTTGTCGGCTGTCGTCGAATTGGCAGATGCATCGCGCGTCAAAGCGGCTAGGATGGCAGTATGAAATTCATCCGTGCCGTACTTTTTCTTGGTTTTCTGGTGGCTTCTGCGGGTGCGCGGGCGTGTCAACTGGCGCTTGTGCTGGCGGTGGATGTCTCAGGGTCGGTGGATGCACGCGAGTATGACATCCAGATGCGCGGACTTGCCGCCGCTTTGAATGACGGCATTGTGGTGGACGCGTTGATCGACCAGCAGGCGATGGTCACCTTGATTCAATGGACAGGGTCTAGCCGGCAGCGACAGACAATCCCCTGGCAACGCATCCGGTCGGCCCAGGACGTGGCAGCATTTGCCGCGCGCGTGACGGAAGATCAGCGCGTGTGGCGCAATTACTCAACGGCGGTAGGCGAAGCGCTGATCGCGGCCGAGCGCGCCTTTGCAGAGGTGCCGGAGTGCCGGCGTAAGGTTGTGGATGTGTCTGGCGATGGTGCGTCAAATGAGGGGGTCGACCCTAGCACGCGTCGTGCGGCACTGACACAACTGGGCGTGACGGTGAACGCCCTTGCGATTGAAACTGATGAGGAAGACCTGACCGCGTGGTTTTTTGAAAACCTGATCCACGGGGAGGGAGCTTTTGTCGTGACGGCGAACGGTTTCGAGGACTACCCCGAACAGATCAAACGCAAGCTTCAGCGGGAAACGACACGTCAACTCAGTGGCTTGCAGTAGCGTGATCACACTTTTGGCTGCTGTGATCACAACTGCGAGAATTTCGGATTTTTTCTGCAAATCGCGCCAATTTAACGCGGCTGTGAGGCGATGCCGCGCGTGACATGTGCCTAAATTGGAGTAAAAAGGAGGCAGGGAACAAAAGGAATCTACAATGGCTGATGTGAATCGGGGCAATCGCCCCTTGTCGCCGCATCTGACGATCTACCGCCCGCAACTGACCTCGATGACGTCGATTTTGACGCGGATAACGGGGAATGCCCTGCTGATCTCGGCTTTGCTCGTTGTCTGGTGGTTTCTGGCCGCGGCGACTTCGCCAGAGTATTTCGATATTGCCAATGGTGTGTTGACGAGCTGGTTCGGGGATCTGGTGATGACCTTGTCGCTTTGGGGGCTGTGGTATCACACACTGGCGGGTGTGCGGCATCTGATCTGGGATCAGGGCGTGGGCCTTGACCTCGAGACAGCCTACAAACTTGGCTATGCGGTGATTGGCGGGTCGTTTGTGCTTACCCTGCTGACAATCGCTATCGTTTAAAGGAGCCGCACATGAGTTATCTGACCGACCGCAAGCGCGCCACCGGCATGGGGTCCGCGAAATCCGGTACCGAGCATCATTGGGCCATGACCGTGAGCTCCGGCGCTCTGCTGATCCTGATCCCTCTCTTTGTCTTTACTTTCGGGCCTATGCTCGGGGCGTCGTATGAAGAAGTGACAGCTTACTTTGCCCGGCCCTTCCCGGCGGTCGTCGCGGGGCTCACGATTGTTGTGACCTTCAAGCATTTTGCCGACGGGGTTCAGGCGCTGATCGAAGACTATGTGCACGGCATGGCGCAGAAGGTTGCCATGATCGCGATGACCTGTGTCAGCTATGCGGCAATGGGCTTTGGGCTTTACGCCATCGTCCGGCTCGCGCTGTAATCCATTCAGGCGCGGGCAAGCGCGCCAAAAAGTTCCAGGGGAGAATTCCATGGCTTCATACGAATACGAAACGCACGAATACGACGTGGTCGTCGTTGGTGCCGGTGGCGCAGGGCTGCGTGCGACACTTGGGATGGCGGAGCAGGGGCTGCGTACTGCCTGTGTGACCAAAGTATTTCCGACACGCTCGCACACGGTGGCGGCACAAGGGGGCATCGCCGCGTCGCTGTCCAACATGGGCCCCGACAACTGGCAGTGGCATATGTATGACACGGTCAAAGGGTCTGACTGGCTGGGCGATACAGACGCCATGGAGTATCTGGCCCGCGAAGCGCCCAAGGCGGTTTACGAGCTTGAGCATTACGGCGTGCCGTTCTCGCGTACTGAAGAGGGCAAAATCTACCAGCGTCCCTTTGGCGGTCACACGACGGAATTTGGGGAAGGTCCCGCGGTCCAGAGAACCTGTGCGGCCGCCGACCGGACCGGCCACGCTATTTTGCACACGCTTTATGGCCAGTCGCTGAAGAACAACGCAGAGTTTTACATCGAGTATTTCGCCATCGATCTCATCATGTCGGACGACGGTGTGTGTCAGGGGGTTTTGTGCTGGAAACTGGATGACGGCACATTGCACCTGTTCAGCTCGAAAATGGTTGTACTGGCCACGGGCGGATACGGGCGCGCCTATTTCTCGGCCACGTCCGCACACACCTGCACCGGTGACGGCGGCGGCATGACGGCGCGCGCCGGACTGCCACTGCAGGATATGGAGTTCGTGCAGTTCCACCCCACCGGTATTTATGGTGCGGGTTGTCTGATTACCGAAGGCGCGCGCGGCGAGGGGGGGTATCTGACCAACTCCGAGGGCGAGCGGTTCATGGAACGTTACGCACCGCAGTACAAGGACCTTGCACCGCGTGACTATGTCAGCCGCTGCATGACCATGGAAATCCGCGAAGGCCGCGGGGTGGGTGCCAATGGCGATCACATTCACCTCAACCTCAACCACCTGCCGCCCGAGACGCTGAAACTGCGTCTGCCCGGTATCTCTGAAAGTGCACGTGTGTTTGCGGGTGTGAACCTCAACAAAGAGCCGATCCCCGTGCTGCCCACCGTGCACTACAACATGGGAGGTATTCCCACGAACTATTGGGGCGAGGTGCTGGCCCCGACAGCCGACAGCCCCGACCGTGTGAGCCCTGGTCTGATGGCTGTGGGAGAAGCGGGTTGTGCCTCTGTGCATGGGGCCAATCGCCTTGGGTCGAACTCCCTGATTGACCTTGTCGTCTTTGGTCGCGCGGCGGCCATCCGTGCCGGTAAGATCGTTGATCCTGACAGCCCTGTACCCGCGCCGAACCAGAAATCGGTTGATGCGGCGCTCGACCGGTTTGACAACACGCGTTATGCCAAGGGGCACATGTCCACCGCAGAGCTGCGTTTGGAAATGCAACAAACCATGCAAAAGGATGCCGCGGTTTTCCGCGCCAACGAGACCCTTGCCGAAGGCAAGAAGGCGATGGAAGAAGTGGCAGACAAATGGGCAGACGTCGGCGTGACCGACCGCAGCCTCGTGTGGAATTCGGACCTGATGGAAACACTGGAACTCGCCAACCTGATCCCCAATGCAGTCGCGACGATCACGGGGGCCGAGGCACGCAAGGAAAGCCGCGGCGCGCATGCGCATGAGGATTTCCCGGAGCGCGATGACGAGAACTGGCGCAAGCACTCGCTGATCTGGTTCAAAGGGAACAAAGCTTCTCTTGGATATCGGGGGGTTCACGAACAGCCTCTGACCAGTCACAATGACGGTGGGATTGATCCCAAGAAAATTGCTCCGAAGAAAAGGACATTCTGATGAAACGCATTTTTTGCGCTGCAGCAGCGGCCGCTGCGATGTGCCTGACCACAGCCGTCGCCGCGCAGGCTGACGGCCACAGCGGCGGTAAGATCACCGACCAGAGCTATAAGGCAGGGAAGTATTCCGGCAGCAGCACAGTGATGAACAACTGCCCACCCGAGTACCGTGAAATCTATCGTGGTGATCTGTACTGCCGCAACCCTGAGTATCAGGTCATCGCGCCACGCAGCCACCTGTGCCCTGACCACATGACGGGCATGTATCGCGGCAATCTGTACTGTGTTGCAGGACGCGGCTGACGTTGTCACGCACGGGACCTGACACGGTTCAACAGATGCGCAATGCGCTCAGGGCGCAGGGAATGGTGGTTTCACCGAACAAAACCCGTGCGCCCTATCTTCGCAGTTACGGCTTTGATCCCGATGTTGTCTTTGATGTCGGGGTCGCCAATGGCACGCCATGGCTTTACCGCAGTTTCCCCAATGCGCGCTTTGTGTTGATCGACCCGCAGGAAGACTGTGCCGAACGGGTGCGCACCAAGGGCCATCTGCAGGACTTTCATTTCCATGCGGCCGCCCTGGGCGCGAATGCTGGAGTTGCGACGCTGAACATTCCCTATTCCGAATCCAAGCAGGAACACGCCATGGCAAGCCTCAAGGTGCGAACGGATAAACTGGCGCAAAGCTTCGTGCGCCAAAAGGCGGTGGAGGTACCTGTAAAACCTCTGGACGAGATCGCAGTCGCGTACCCGGGGCGTGCTGGCCTCAAACTTGATACCGAGGGGTTCGAACTTGAAGCAATAGCAGGCGCTGCCGAGACGCTGAAACGCTGCGAGTTTGTGATCCTTGAAATGTCGGTGAGCCCGCGCTTTGAAGGCGTTGGCGTCCCGTCTGCGCTGGTCTCTCATCTGGCGGATGCGGGGTTGCAGTTGCGCGATGTTCTCAACATCGGCGCGGGACCCGGCAAAAAGGCGCACCCGCGCTATCTGGATGTACTGTTTACAAGGTGGGCGTCATGAAGCGTGCGTTGATCGTGATATGTCTTTTTCTGGGGGCCTGCAGCGAAATAAAAACGGCCACAGATAATGCGGGCCGCGATGCGGCAACCACGGTGATGCCCGAAACACTGGCGCTTTATTTCCCGCAGGTTCCGAAAGCCTTTTTTGAACCCTTTACCCATTGTGTCGTCGAATTCGCGACCGCCAATGAGGTGCAAACCCTCGCCGCAGATGCCCTTGTCGGTGCCGATCAGGGCACGGCGGATGTCGTGACCGGCATTCTGGCCCGGCCCGAGACGCAGGACTGTCTGCGCGCCAAGATCGGCGATGCGCAGATGGCCGAAGCTTTTGTTCAGTAAAAAGGTGTGCTCAGACGGATAAATCACCGGATATGACAACATGAACCCAGCAGTCTTCCAAATGGTGCCGCACATAGGCTCAGGTACTGCGACTGCGCTATTTTGAGGCAGGCGAACTGCCCTTCAAACGATGGTCAAAGCCTTTTGCTTATTGTAAAAACTTTGGCAGGAAAGGAAACGACACGATGGTACAGCTTACTCTTCCCAAGAACTCCCGTATGACCACGGGCACCACCTGGCCCAAGCCGGAAGACGCGACAAACCTGCGGAAGTTCCAGATCTACCGCTGGAACCCTGACGACGGGAAAAATCCGCGTGTCGATACCTATTTCGTTGATATGGACAGCTGCGGCCCGATGATTCTGGACGCGCTTATCAAGATCAAGAATGAAATCGACCCGACCCTGACCTTCCGGCGCTCCTGCCGTGAGGGTATTTGCGGGTCGTGCGCGATGAACATTGACGGCATCAACACGCTCGCCTGCATCTATGGGATGGACGAAGTGAAAGGGGACGTGAAAATCTACCCGCTGCCGCATATGCCCGTGGTCAAGGACCTGATCCCGGACCTGACGCATTTCTACGCGCAACACGCGTCGATCATGCCGTGGCTGGAAACCAAGACAAACCGTCCCGCCAAGGAGTGGAAACAGTCTATTGAGGACCGCAAGAAGCTTGACGGTCTCTATGAATGTGTGATGTGCGCCTCCTGTTCGACCTCCTGCCCCAGTTACTGGTGGAACGGTGACAGGTACCTTGGGCCCGCGGCGCTGCTGCACGCCTACCGCTGGATCATCGATAGTCGCGATGAGGCCACGGGCGAGCGTCTGGACGATCTTGAAGACCCTTTCAAACTCTATCGCTGCCACACGATCATGAACTGCGCCAAGACTTGTCCCAAAGGTCTGAACCCCGCAGAGGCGATTGCGAACATCAAGAAGATGATGGTCGAACGCCGCGTCTGACCCCGTGTCGGAGACCCTGTGGACGGCGCTTTTACTGGCGACGCTTGCGGGCGGATCAATTCCTGTGGGCGCGTGGCTGGGCACGTGGCACAACACCATCATGCCGGGCTGGCTGGAGGAAGAGACCCGTCACGGCGTAATCGCTTTTGGCGCGGGTGCCTTGCTGGCTGCGGTTGCCTTGGTGTTATTGCCGGAAGGCAGAGAACGGCTTGAACCGGTTCCGGCGCTGATCTGGTTTTTTGCCGGTGGCATCGGTTTTGCTGTCATCAACACGGTTCTGGAGCGTTCCGGCAGTCGCTTGGGGCAGTTCCTCGCGATGATGATGGATTACCTGCCCGAGGCCATGGCGCTTGGCGCGCTGATTGCGGGTGATGCGTCGGCCGCACTGTTGGTGGCGGGACTGATCGCGCTGCAAAACCTGCCCGAAGGCTTCAACGCGATGCGGGAGATGGCACAGGACAGACCCGTTTCGCTCTGGCTCTTCTGGCTCATGGTCCCATTGGGGCCTCTTGCAGCCTACGTGGGCGTCATCCTTCCTGCAGAGCAGGAAGCTGTTGTCGGAGCGGTGATGATGGTCGCCTCTGGCGGTATCATCTATCTGATGCTTCAGGACATCGCACCGCAGGTGCGTCTGGAAAACACCTTTTTGCCGCCGCTCTGTGGTATTCTGGGCTTCGGCCTGGGGCTGGCAGGAGATTTACTGATCTGATGCATATCGTCATTGGCCTTGTGATCGCCTTTTTGCTGGTCCTGCTGTTTGCGCGCAGGAACCACGCCACTCGCCAGTGCCGCTGGCGTGCGGACAAAACCGGTGATCGGGACGGTTTGCGCAAGTACAGATGCATGGCCTGTGGCGCCGAGGGCTTTGCCGACAAGCCCGGGCCACCACGGTACTGCAAGCTCGACGAAAGCCTGTGACTGGGCGACTGCCTTGACGTTCCGTGGCGCAACGGTGAACCTGCCGCGAGACCCGTCAAAGCCAAAAGGATAGCCCCGTGACAAAACCCAGCGATGCCGATGTCCGCCGCGCAGTTGCACCCGTTGTGTGCTATCCGCCCGACACACTGCCGCGACCTGATCTGGCGCTCTATGCGGCAGCACGTGACACGGCGCAAAAAGTCGACGAAGTCACTGTGCCCCCACGCGAAGCACGCTGCTTTCTGGCGCCGGCGGGTCATTTTTTCCGGATCACATCCATCGAAGGGCCACAGGTCGGTGACCTGAACCTGCATAATGCCAAAGATGTGGCCGAGAGGTTCTACTCCGGCAAGACACGTGCCCTGCACGGCACCCATATCACCACCGGAGAACGTATGTGGTCGGGTTTTCCGCATCTGCGCCCGATGGCGACGGTGACAGAGGATACATTGAACTGGTATGGCATCGATGCCTACGGCGGATCGGTACATGACGTTATCGGCACAAGATGCGACCCCTACACACACGCCTTGCTGTCAAACGGGGGGCAGTACCACCACTGTTGCCATTCCAACCTGACGCGCGCACTTGCTGAATACCTCAATATCCCGCGCTCGGAAGCCGAACCGCTGGTGCATGATGTGCTCAACGTGTTCATGTGCACTGGCTTTACCCGTGACACCGGTCAGTATTTCATGAAAGCAAGCCCAGTAAGGCCCGGTGACTACATCGAATTCTTTGCCGAAATCGATCTTTTGGGCAATCTGTCGGCCTGCCCGGGGGGCGACTGCTCGACAACACATTCAAGCGATCAGGCTGCCTGCCATCCGATGCGCGTCGACATCTTCAAACCTGCTGACGGCGCGCTCGGGGCATGGTCGCCACCAGCGCGCAACAGCTACGACCGGACACACGGCACCTGATGGGGCGCTGAAGCGGGCCTGTGCCCGGCTTCTTTGGTCCTCAAATATCCCCGCCGGAGGCACCCGCAATCTCCACTCCGTCTGCGGTTTGGCACTCATGCAAAGGCCGCCTCAAGCGCTATTTCCACCATATCGCCAAAGGTTTGCTCGCGGTCCTGCGCGGGAAGCGCCTCACCGGTTTGCAAGTGATCGCTCACCGTCAGCACGGCCAGAGCGCGGCGCCCGTGGCGTGCGGCCAATGTATAAAGCTCCGCCGCTTCCATCTCGACCCCCAGAATGCCATGCCGTACCATCTGCTCATCCAGATCTGACCGCTCGGCATAAAAGACGTCCGACGAATATATCCCGCCCACGTGACTTCGAATGCCTTTGCTGTCGGCCGCAGCCACAGCGGCCGCCAATAGCCCAAAATGCGCGGTCGGGGCAAAGTTGAACTCCCGGAAGATGGCAGAGGACGGCGAGGTTATCGTGCTTGCGGACATCGCGATTATCACATCACGCACAGCGACATGCGGCTGCATCCCGCCACAGGACCCGATCCGGATCAACGTTTGTGCGCCATATGTCGATATCAACTCATTCGCGTAGATCGACAGCGAAGGCATACCCATGCCTGAGCCTTGAATGGTTACCCTCTCGCCCTTGTACGTGCCGGTAAACCCAAGCATGCCCCGCACTTCGTTGACCAGTTTGGCCCCTTCCAGAAAGGTTTCTGCCGCCCAACGCGCGCGATAAGGGTCGCCCGGCATCAGAACGGTTTCCGCAATCTGGCCTGGCTCGGCCCCGATATGAATGGTCATCTGCAGGCTCCTTGCGCAATACAAGGGGCAGTTAACTGCACCTTTGCAACGCCCGCAAGTACGTTACTCGGCAGCCACGGCCTGCGGATCAGCGAGGGTGACGATGTCCATCATGATCGTGTTCAGCTCAAAGTCTTTCGGCGTATAGACACGCGCTACACCCATTGCCCGCAAGCGTTCTGCGTCCTCGTCAGGAATGATGCCGCCGACGATCACCGGGATATGCGCGAGCCCTGCCGCACGCATCTGCGCCATCAGGTCTTCGACCAGCGGGATGTGGCTGCCGGAAAGGATCGACAAGCCCACCACATGCGCATCGTCTTCCAGGGCGGCGCTGACAATCTCGGCAGGGGTCAGGCGAATGCCCTCATAGGAAATGTCCATGCCGCAGTCGCGTGCGCGCACGGCAATCTGCTCGGCGCCGTTCGAGTGCCCGTCCAGTCCGGGTTTACCCACCAGAAACTTCAACCGGCGTCCCAGCTTGTCGCTGACCGCATCCACCGCATTGCGCAGATCGTCCAGACCCTCGGTCTTGTTCGACCGCGCGCCGGAGACACCGGTGGGTCCGCGGTACTCTCCATGGACCGCGCGCATTTCCGCAGCCCATTCCCCTGTGGTCACACCAGCTTTGGCTGCAGCAATCGACGCAGGCATTACGTTCTTGCCCTCTTGTGCTGCGGCGCGTAAATCCGCAAGCGCCGCTTTGACCCGCCCTTCGTCGCGGTCTGCTCGCCATGCATTGAGGCGCTCAATCTGTTCGGCTTCCACTGCCGGGTCGACGACCATGATGCCGCCGTCTCCTGTCATCAGTGGCGACGGCTCACCCTGCTGCCATTTGTTGACACCAACCACAATCGTCTCGCCGGCTTCAATCCGGCCAAGCCGTTCCGCGTTGCTGTCGACAAGTCGTGCTTTCATATAGTCGATCGCTTCGATGGCGCCGCCCATGCTGTCGAGGCTGGCCAGTTCCTGACGCGCGCCTTCTTTCAACGCGTCCACTTTGGCATCCACTGCGGGGTTGCCGTCAAAAAGGTCGTCGAACTCCAGCAAATCCGTCTCATAGGCCATGATCTGTTGCATCCGCATAGACCACTGCTGGTCCCAAGGGCGCGGCAGGCCCAAAGCTTCGTTCCACGCAGGCAGTTGCACGGCCCGTGCCCGCGCTTTTTTCGACAACGTGACGGCCAGCATTTCGATCAGGATACGGTAGACGTTGTTTTCAGGCTGCTGTTCTGTCAGCCCCAGCGAGTTGACCTGCACACCGTAGCGGAAGCGACGGTACTTTGGGTCCTCGACGCCGTAGCGGTCGCGGCAGATTTCGTCCCACAGATCCACGAAGGCACGCATCTTGCACATTTCGGTGACAAAGCGGATACCTGCGTTCACAAAGAACGATATGCGCCCCACCAGCGCGGGGAAATCTTCCGCCGGTACACGCGGTTTCAGCGCGTCAAGCACCGCTGTTGCCGTCGCCAGCGCGAAGGCCAGCTCTTGTTCGGGTGTCGCGCCGGCTTCCTGCAGGTGATATGAGCAGACATTCATCGGGTTCCATTTGGGCACATTCGAATAGCAGTATTCCGCCACATCGGCGATCATCTTGAGGCTGGGCGCGGGTGGGCAGATGTAAGTGCCGCGGCTCAGGTACTCTTTGATGAGGTCGTTCTGCACGGTGCCCTGCAGTCTGGAGATATCTGCCCCTTGTTCTTCGGCCACAGCAATATAGAGCGACAAAAGCCAGGGCGCTGTGGCGTTGATGGTCATGGAGGTGTTCATCTGGTCCAGGGGGATCTGGTCGAAAAGGGTCCGCATGTCGCCCAGATGGCCCACCGGCACCCCGACCTTGCCCACTTCGCCGCGGCTGAGCACATGGTCACTGTCGTATCCTGTCTGTGTCGGCAGGTCGAAGGCCACGGAAAGACCGGTCTGGCCCTTTTGCAGGTTCGCGCGGTACAACTCGTTTGACGCTTTGGCGGTCGAGTGTCCGGCGTAGGTCCGGATCAGCCAGGGGCGGTCTTTCTGCGGGTGCGTCATCTTAAGTCATCCTGAATCACGTTGAGTAATTTTCTGTCGCGCAAGCTGTCATAATCGGAAGATTATATCAATGCAAATTCGCCGCGTTGCAGCAAATACATCAATCGACGCGCTATTCCGGCTCTTTTTGTCTATCCCGGCGGCGGCACTAGCCCTATGCGGGCAATCGCCTCACCCGCTCGGGCGGCGGACCGGGTTGGTTTGCGTATAAAAAGGTTTACCCGCCACGCGATTCTTGAAACAAACCAGCATGACTTCGACAGTGGAATTGCCGCTCTGGTTTTTTGTGCTGATCCTGCTGTTTGCGGCGGTGACCTTTGCCTCGCATTTCCTGTTCCCGTCGGTGCGCTGGTTTTTCCGGCGACGGCTGGAAAAAGCGGTCAAGCGGCTGAACGAACGTCTGGCCCGTCCGATCGAGCCGTTCAAGCTGGCGCGGCGTTACGATATGATCCAGCGCCTCATCTATGATCCGGATGTCTCGCAAGAAATCGTTAACTACGCCCGAGAGCACCGTGTCCCCGAAAACGTGGGATTTGAGAAGGCTCGCAGCTATGCGCGCGAGATCGTGCCGAGTTTCAGTGCCTTTACATATTTTGGTCTGGGTATTCGGATGGCGCGGATGCTGGTCAATTCGATCTACGAAGTACGCACCGGCGCACGCAATGACGAGATGATCCAGTCCATCCCGAGAGATGCCACCATTGTTTTCATTATCAACCATCGTTCGAATATGGATTACGTGCTCGTCACATATTTGGCGGCACGCACATCAGCCCTGTCTTACGCTGTGGGAGAATGGGCGCGGGTCTGGCCGCTCAGTCGACTGATCCGGATGATGGGCGCTTACTTCATAAGGCGAAAATCGCGCGGTGCGCTTTATCGCAAGGTGCTTGAACGGTATGTGCAGATGGCCACAGCGGGGGGCGTGTCGCAGGGGATTTTCCCCGAGGGCGGGTTGAGCCTGACGGGGCAGTTGATGCCCCCCAAACTGGGATTGTTGTCCTATCTGGTTCAGGGGCAGAGTGATGCTGAGCGCGATGTCGTCTTTGTGCCTGTGGCAATCAACTATGACCGGGTGCTGGAGGACCGCGTGCTGATCGCTGCCGGTCAGCGTGGCGATCGCAGGTTTGGTGCGCGTATTTCGGTGGTTGTCGGCTTTATCCTGCGCAAGTTCTGGCAAGCAGCGCGTGGACGCTATGTACGTTTCGGGACCGCGGCCATGGCCTTTGGTACACCGCTTTCCCTGAAGGAATTCGGGGTAGGGCGGCCGGTCGAGGCGCTGGGGGCCGAACTTATGACGCGGATCGAGGAGGCAATGCCGGTGCTAATGGTGCCGCTGTTGGCACGCCGCTTCAGGCAGGCGGATGCGCCGCTGACCCGGGATGCGCTGATCGATCAGGTGGCACGGGACGCGCTCGACCTTGGTCAGCATATGCCAAGCATGACACCACAAGAGCTGGCCGAAGCCGTCGACAAGGGCTTGGTCAGCATGCAGCGCAACAAACTATTGTCCAAAACGGACAGCGGGTGGGAGATGCAGGCCGATCAAACGGCGGTTCTCGACTTCTATGCGGCATCGATTGCGCACAGATTTGAAGACAATCGTGCGGTTGCAGAATAGTTTCTGCGCCTGCAGGGTCATAAAATTACAAAAATGACCCCATTTGTGTTGCAATATTGCGCAACTCGACATATCAGAAGTCAGACGGCGGCGTGATTCTGCGACGCGGCATGATATTAACTGGCTGGAGGCTGCAATGGCACTCGATACAACAATCGCGCAATACGACGCACCGGAGAAAGATCTCTATGAGGTCGGTGAAATGCCACCGATGGGCTATGTGCCAAAGCAAATGTACGCGTGGGCCATCCGCCGCGAGCGGCACGGCGACCCCGACAAGGCAATGTTGCAGGAAGTGGTCGATGTGCCCAAGCTCGACAGTCAGGACGTTCTTGTGCTGGTGATGGCGGCAGGCGTGAACTACAACGGTGTCTGGGCCGCCCTGGGCGTGCCGATCAGCCCCTTCGATGGCCATAAGCAACCTTACCATATCGCGGGTTCCGACGCCGCGGGAATCGTCTGGGCTGTTGGCGACAAGGTTACCCGCTGGAAAGTGGGCGATGAAGTCGTGATTCACTGCAATCAGGACGATGGCGATGACGAGGAATGTAACGGCGGCGACCCGATGTATTCCCCCTCACAGCGGATTTGGGGCTATGAGACGCCGGATGGGTCATTTTCGCAGTTTACCCGCGTGCAAAGCCAGCAGCTGATGCCACGTCCCAAACATCTGACATGGGAAGAGGCGGCCTGCTACACGCTGACCCTTGCCACCGCCTACCGGATGCTGTTCGGCCACGAGCCGCATGATCTCAAGCCGGGCCAGAACGTTCTGGTCTGGGGCGCTTCGGGGGGGCTGGGCTCTTACGCGATCCAGCTTATCAATACGGCGGGTGCCAATGCGATCGGCGTGATCTCGGATGAGAGCAAACGTCAGTTTGTAATGGATTTGGGGGCCAAGGGGGTCCTGAACCGCAAGGACTTTAACTGCTGGGGCCAGCTGCCCACCGTTAACACGCCTGAGTATGCCGCGTGGTTCACAGAAGCGCGCAAGTTCGGCAAAGCCATCTGGGATATCACAGGCAAGGGCAACAATGTCGACATGGTGTTCGAGCATCCGGGCGAATCCACTTTCCCGGTGTCGACCTTTGTCGTCAAAAAGGGCGGCATGGTTGTGATCTGCGCCGGCACGACAGGTTTCAATCTGACCTTCGACGTCCGCTATATGTGGATGCATCAGAAGCGTTTGCAGGGCAGCCACTTTGCCCACCTCAAGCAGGCGAGTGCCGCCAACAACCTGATGCTGGAACGCCGCCTCGATCCGTGCATGTCCGAAGTCTTTACATGGGCGGACCTGCCGCAGGCGCATATGAAAATGATGCACAACCAGCACAAGCCCGGAAACATGTCAGTTCTGGTTCAGGCACCTACAACGGGCCTGCGGACGCTGGAAGACGCGCTGGAGGCCCGTCGCTAAACCCTAAGGCGAGTAAATTTCTGCGATAGTGCACCCGCGAATCATCGTGATGGTTCGCGGGTGCATTGCGTTTTGCTAGTGGCACTCATTTAGATCAATGCGTTACAAATTCAGCACTCACTATTTATGGGGAGTTAATATATGCGAATTTTCAACTCTAGTTTGCACATGGTAGAGTTGTATTAATCAATCGTTAACCTTTAGAAAGTGATGCTGCTATGCGAAGTGACTGGATTTTGGATGTACTGACGGATCTCAAGACTTTTGCCACTGCGAACGAGTTGCCCGTTCTGGCCGAGCAGCTTGACGACACTGCAATTGTTGCTTTGGCCGAAATCGCCGCGCTGCATGAAAGGACGCAAAGCAAATCCCATGGCGACGAACACAACAGTGGAGGACGTTTTAGCGACGCTGGAGCAAGCGAACACGCTTGAAGCGATCAACGACGCCATCTTTACCCTGCGGGAACATTTCGGCGTTGAGAACATGGTATACCACTGGGTCGACAGCGCAGGCGACCAATACGGATACGGCACCTACAGACTTGATTGGGCTGCCCGATACCAAGAGCAAAACTACATTCGCATAGACCCTGTGGTCGTCGGTTGCTACCAACGCTTTCACCCTGTGGACTGGAAGCGGCTTGACTGGTCCAGCAAGGCGGCTCGCGCCTTTCAGAAGGAAGCTGCAGGCTACGGGGTTGGCAACCAGGGCTATTCGATACCGATCAGGGGACCGAACGGGCAGTTCGCCCTGTTTACGGTCAACACCTCCTGCGATGACGAGACATGGGCGGAGTTCACAGAGCGTAACCGGCGTGAGCTGATACTGATTGCGCATTGTTTTAACCAAAAAGCGCTGGAGTTTGAGCCAGCCAAGAAGCCCGAACAATCGCAAGCACTCTCGCCTCGCGAAATTGACGCGATGACCCTTCTGGCGATCGGGTACAGCCGCGCGCAGGTGGCTGAAACCCTCTCGATTTCTGAACATACCTTGCGCGTGTACATTGAAAGCGCGCGCTTCAAATTGGGTGCGACCAATACCACACATGCAGTGGCGCGCGCGCTGAGCCGTGGGCTGATCGTAGTGTGAACACCTTCGTGCTGTTGCGCGCATTAGTTAAGGGCGCGCACGACGCGCTTTGACTGCATTAAGCTACGTCAAGCTAGTCCTTTGGGCATCGAACGTCGCCTCCGAAGGAATATGCCTGTGATCCGCTATCTTTACGCCGACCAAATCAATGCTCACCCGAAACTGCGCGACAGCATGTTTCGCGATCGCGCAGACCAGTTCAAGACCCGTCTTGGGTGGGAAGTCACCGTGGATTCAGCCGGTTTTGAACGTGATCAATACGATGATCTGAATCCGCTCTACGTCATTTGGGAAAACAGCGATGGCACGCATGGCGGGTCAATGCGGTTTCTGCCCACGACCGAGCGTACGATGGTAAACGAACACTTCACCGACCTTTTGGGCGGTGGCACGATCACCAGCCCGCTGATTTGGGAATGCACGCGCTTTTGTCTGAACCGGAATGCTGAAAGCCGCGTAGCTGCAGCGCTCATGCTGGCGGGGGGTGAAATCATGAACGGGTTCGGCGTCGCGCATTTTGTGGGTGTCTTTGACGCGCGCATGGTGCGTATCTACCGCTTGATCGGCTCTTCCCCCGAGGTGCTTGGAACAACGGGTCACGGGCGGGATGCGATCAGCGTCGGTCTGTGGGAGTTTACGAAAGATGCGCAGGAAAAGGTGGCAGCCAAGGCGGGATTGCCGGTGGAATTGTCGCGCTTGTGGTTTGAGCGTGCCTTTGGCAGGGCTGCGTTCAACCCCGTTGCAGCAGCTGGCTGAAGGGCAGGGCACCAGCGATCTGGCACCCGGCGCTGCCAGCCTGTAGGGTCGCGCCATGAACTCTCTTACTGTCCAGTATTCCGATGATCAGGCCGCAGCTTACGATACTGTTGTCGAGCTTTTGCAAAGTGCGGGTATTGATCTGGACAACCAGCTTTTGCGCCCGCCCAAGAGCACGAAGTCGGCTGTGATGGCGGTGACGGGCAAGGCGGGTTCGGGCAAGACGCTGCTGTTGGGAGAGTTGTACAAAGCCCTTGCAGACGCCGGCGTCGAGGTCGTTTCAGGAGACTACGAACCGCGGCGCAAACAGGACCGCCGAACGCTTGCTATCCTTGCGCCGACCAACAAGGCTGCTTCTGTTTTGCGCCTGCGCGGGGTGCCGGCAACCACGATCCACCGCATTCTCTATACCCCTGTCTATGATCCCGAATACGAGCGGATCGCCGAATGGCTGACCGGAAACGGGGAGCAGCCCGAGGTCGAAGGGCTGACCGAACAGGCGCTGGAGCGGGCGGCTGCCTTCTACGCAGGCAACAAGTCCATCCCCGGTGCCTTGGCGGCGGCCGGTTTGAGGGGTTCGGATTTCATCACAGGTTGGAAGCGCCGCGAAGAGCCGCTCGACATCGGTTTTGTTGACGAATCCTCGATGTTGGACGACCGGCAGTTTGAAGACCTGCAAGAGATTTTTCCAACCCTGTTTTTGTTTGGCGATCCGGCGCAGCTGGCGCCGGTGAACCAGTCAGGCACGATGGTTTTTGAAAAACTGCCCGCGCCGAAAGTGCTGAACCTAAGCCGTATTCATAGACAGGACGCAGATAATCCGATCTTGGATCTGGCCCATGCGCTGGCCGATCCGGCGCTTGGGTTCGAGGATTTCGAGCGCATGGTGCAGGATGCTGCGGCGGGCGATCCGCGTGTTGTCTGGGGGCAGCGGGTGGAGGTTGACCTTATGGCGCGCAGCCCCGTGCTGGTCTGGCGCAATGCCACCCGTATCCGCCTCATCAATGCGTTCAGGCGTGTCCACGACGCCCCAGAAGACGCTTTGCTGGCCGGTGAGCCTTTGATCTGCGACGGGTTGGAACTGCCATTGAAACACCGCAAGAAGCGGCTCGACCTCGAGGCGCGCGGCCTTATAAAAGGGGCGCAGGTGATTTATCTGGGCGAGGGGCGCAAGCCCGGATTTTCGCGGTTGCATGTGATGGGGGCCGAAGACCCTCGGGTGTCGGCTGCGTCCATTGTAAAAATTGAAAAACCGGATGAGGAAGAGCCGTTTATTCCCTATGCCGCGCGGATGGGGGCCACCTTTCTGCACGGGGCAGCCGTTACGATCCACAAGGCGCAAGGTAGCCAGTGGGACACTGTGCAGGTCTTTGCTCCCGATCTTTATGCAGCTGCCCGCATGGGCCGGTCTGAGGCGGGGCAGCCTTTGTGGAAGCGGTTGGCCTATGTCGCGATCACCCGCGCGCAGGAAAGGCTGATCTGGGTTGTGCGCAACAGGTTGGCGAAACCATCGCAAGGGCTGATGGTAGATGATCTGCGGGCAGAGCCGGTGGCTCCTCTCAGCCTCGTGTCACAGGACGATGACGCCTGAGTCGCGGGGCGGTGTGTCAGGCTTTGATAAATCTGAAGACGGCAGAGGCCGCCCAGCCCGCAAAGATGGCGATGGCCAGCGACATAAGACCGTAGATCAGCGGCTGTTGTCGTGACAATTCGAAAAGCCAGCGTTCCAACCCGACTTTTTCAACGTCGATACTTGTCTCAAAGCTTGAAACGACATCGCCGCCGCGGGTCAGAAAGATGCGCGTCGCGTAGTCGCCTTCGGTCAGGGCGGCGGGCAAGCGGACAGCCGTGCGAAAGAGGGTTTGTTCGTCCACGGTGACACTGCCTTCACGCAGTTGGTAAATCTCTGAGTTTTCGCGGATCCGGATGAGTGCTTCGGTAAAGCTCATCGAATCCTGAATATTGTCAGGTGCGCCAACGGATCTGATCGCACGTGGCACGGAAATCTTGTGCCTGAGGTCCTCGATATCCTTGAGCACTTCGTTCAGGGGACCGCTGGTATGCACAGCGTAAAAGCTTGGCGCGCGGTCCACTTCAACCGCGTCGATATTGACCCAGATGCCAAGGCGCTTTTCCTTGCGGCGGACGGTGATGGGCATTGAGGGGCCTGCCACAGTCACGATGACCTCGACGGGCGGGCCATCCGGTATCGCGTCTTCTCGTTTCACGGCCCCAAAAATCAAGATCTCGGACCCGTCGAAATTGGTGGTGATCGAGATGCGATCCTTGCTCAGGCCCAGCACGACTTCTTCTGCTGCAGCTGCGGTCATAGCCATGCAGAGGATGCTGAAGACAAGGCTGAACAGGGCACTTTTCATGTTGATCAGTGCCCTCCGCTTGCGCCGATGGAGTAAAGCTCGGATGGTTGCAGCAGCAGGTCGAGTGCCAGTTTTCCGCAGACAACCAGAACCAGCAACGCCAGAAGAATGCGCAATTGTTCCGCCTTCATCTTGACGCCGATGCGGGTTCCGATTTGCGCGCCGATGACGCCGCCGACCAGCAGTAGCACGGCAAGCACGATGTCGACCGTGTAATTGGTTGTGGCATGCAACAGCGTGGTGAATGCGGTCACAAAAATGATCTGGAAGAGCGAGGTTCCCACAACTACTTTGGTCGGCATGCCAAGCAGGTAGATCATAGCGGGGACCATGATAAACCCGCCGCCTACACCCATAATGGCCGCCAGCACACCCACGGACACACCAACCAGCAGCGGCGGGATGACCGAGATGTAAAGGCCGGACACGCGAAAGCGCATTTTAAAGGGCAGGCCGTGTATCCAATTGTGCTTTTTGCGCGGGGGTGGTTTGCCGGATTTTGTCTTTCGGATTGCGTTCAGGCTTTCGATGAACATCAGGCTGCCGATGATGCCCAGAAAGACGACGTAGCAAAGTTTGACCAGCAGATCGACCTGACCCTGCGACTTCAGGTAGTTGAATACCACAACACCCAGCGCGGCCCCCACGAGGCCGCCGATGAGCAAGACAGTGCCCATCTTCAAATCCACCGTTTTCCTCTTCAAATGCGCCAGCACACCGGAAAAGGACGAGGCGACGATCTGGTTCGCTTCGGTCGCGACGGCAACCGCCGGAGGAATGCCAATGAAAAACAGCAAAGGCGTCATGAGAAAACCGCCGCCCACGCCAAACATGCCCGACAGCACACCAACAATTCCGCCCAAACCAAGGAGGAGGAATGCGTTGACCGAAACTTCGGCAATGGGGAGGTAAATCTGCATGTCCCCGTTTAGGCACTGGACGCGTCAAAATCAATCCTAGACGCTGCTGTGCGGCAAACAGGACTGATGCAAAGCAAGAAACTGGTCTTATGCCTTCAGCGTTCTTTCACATAGGGTTCGCCACCGGCACGCGGCGGGACCGCTTTGCCGACAAAGCCTGCAAGAATGATGACCGTCATGATGTAGGGCAACGCGCCCAGCAATTGGCCTTGAACCTTCATGCCGATCACGGCCTGAATAACGTCGGGGCGGGTCTCCAAAGCGCCGAACAGTCCAAAAAGGAGCGTGGCCCAGAGCGCGTACCAAGGGCGCCATTTGGCAAAGATCAGAGCCGCCAGAGCGATAAATCCGCGTCCGGCGGACATGTCTTTGACAAATCCGGCTTGCAAGGCGGTCGACAGGTATGCTCCGGCGATGCCGCACAACACACCGCAGATTAAAACGGCGGCGTAGCGCAGAGCGACGACCGAGACGCCAGCCGTATCAACGGCCGCGGGGTTTTCGCCGACAGCGCGCAGGCGCAGACCAAAGCGGGTTCGAAAGAGAACCCACCAGGTCAAAGGGACAGCGGCAAAGGCCAGATAGACCAGAAAGGAATGGCCCGAAATCAGCTCGGCGTATATCGGGCCGAGCACCGGCACCGACGCCAACGCATCTGCAAAGGGCAGGGTAATCGGTTCGAACCGGCCCCCGCCCATCAGCGAGGGCGTGCGCCCGCCTTGTTGAAACCAGTCCTGTGCGATCAGAACCGTAAGCCCTGCGGCCAGGAAATTGATCGCCACGCCAGATATCAGCTGGTTGCCGCGAAAGGTAATCGAGGCCACGCCATGCAGCAGGCTTAGGGCGATAGACGATGCGATCCCCGCAGCCAAGCCAAGCCAGACAGAGCCGGTAATGGCGGCCACTGCAGCGGAAAAGAACGCTGCGGCGAGCATTTTCCCCTCGAGGCCGATATCGAATATGCCGGCACGTTCTGAAAACAGGCCAGCCAGACAGGCCAGCAGCAGCGGAGTGGCCAGCCGGACGGTGCTGTCGAGCAGTTGGATGAGCGTCAGAAAGTCCATTACGCCTCCTTACGCTTGAGCAGGAGGAACAGCTTTTCAAGCGGCATCCGGACCATATTGTCGAGCGCCCCGGTAAAGAGGATGACAAGTGCCTGTATCACGACGATCAGTTCGCGGGGAATGGAGGTCCAGAGCGCCAGCTCTGCCCCGCCCTGATAGAGGAACCCAAAGAGAAGGGCCGCAAGAAAGACACCGAAAGGGTGGCTGCGCCCCATAAGCGCCACCGCAATCCCGATAAAGCCCGCTCCCTCGACCGCGTTCAGTACCAGTCGTTCGGCTTCGCCCATGACGTTGTTGATGGCCATCAGCCCTGCAAGCGCGCCGGAGATGAGCATTGCGATCATGGTGATGGCGACAGGCGAGATGCCGGCATATTTCGCAGCGGGTTCCGATTTGCCGTAGCTTCGGATTTCATACCCAAGCCATGTGCGCCAAAGCAGCAACCAGACCAGAAAGCAGGCGACGATCGCGATCAGAAAGGTAATGTTCGCGGGCGCTGCGCGCGAGAAAGAGATGCCCACCACACCAAGTATGTCATGCAGTGTCGGCAGATGGACTGCTTCGGGAAAACGGGCTGTTGCCGGATCCATGCTGCCGGCGGGGCGCATCACATTGACCAGCACATAGTTCAGCACGGCGGCGCCGATGAAATTGAACATGATGGTTGTGATAACGATGTGGCTGCCGCGCTTGGCTTGCAAGAACGCGGGGATCGCAGCCCAGGCGGCACCGAAAAGAGCAGCCGCAAGGCTTGCGCCCAGGAGTGCCAGCGTCCAGTGCGGCCACGGGATCAGCAAACAGGCCAGTGCCACACCCAGACCGCCCAGCATGGCCTGCCCTTCGCCGCCAATGTTGAAAAGCCCTGCGTGAAAAGCGACCGAGACGGCCAGTCCTGTGAAAAGGAAATTGGTTGCGTAGTAAAGGGTGTAGCCCCATCCGTAGGTACTGCCCAAAGCGCCGGTTACCATTAGCTCGACCGCGGCTATCGGGTCCTCTCCGATGCCAAGGATCACCAGCGCCGAGATCAATGCCGCAAGGATTAGCGAGATCAATGGCACGAGAACGACTTCGGCCCATTTAGGCATCACATCCATATCGCGGCTCCGGTCTTGTGCCTGGCAGAGCATTGCCCGGCACGTGGGGTGTTTCCTGCGTCGCGTGCAGATCCGCCGCTGGCGCCCAGAATGCGGAGCGGTGCAGGGCGTCTCATGCCGCTACCCCGGCCATGAGCAGGCCCAGTTCTTTTTCGTCAGTTTGATCTGACATGCGCTCGCCCATGATGACGCCGTCGAACATAACCGCCACCCTGTCGGCCAGCGCGAGGATTTCCTCAAGCTCCACCGAGACAAGCAGGATGGCTTTCCCCTGATCGCGCAGTGCTACGATTTGCTGGTGGATGAATTCAATGGCACCAATATCCACACCACGGGTTGGCTGACCAACCAGCAAAAGATCGGGATTACGCTCGATCTCGCGGGCCAGAACAATCTTTTGCTGATTGCCGCCCGAAAAGCTTTTGGCAGCGAGCGAGGGGTTCGGCGGGCGTACGTCGAAACGCTGCATCTTGGCGGCCGTATCTTCGCGGATGGCGCTATTGTCCATCAACACCCCATTCTGGTAGCCGGGCGCGCGGTGGTAGCCAAATGCCGTGTTTTCCCAAGCGGAAAAATCCATGATGAGGCCTTCGCGCTGGCGGTCTTCGGGGACGTGGCCGATACCGCGCTGGCGGCGGGTCCGCCCGTCTGATCCCTTGCCTGTCAGGTCCAGCGGTTGGCCGTTCAACGTGATCGAACCAGTGGCCTTTTCGTATCCGCCCAAAACTTCGAGCAGTTCCGATTGTCCGTTGCCGGCCACGCCTGCGATGCCAAGAATTTCGCCCGCACGCACCTGCAAGTCGATCCCCTTGAGCCGTTCGACTTTCTGATCGTCCACGACCCGCAACCCCTTGATGTCGAGCACGACATCGCCGGTGGTTGCAGGCTTTTTATCGACCCTCAGCAAAACCTTGCGCCCCACCATAAGCTCAGCCAGCTCAGCAGGAGAAGTTTGATGTGTCTTTACGGTTGCCGTCATCTCGCCGCGCCGCATCACGCTGACGGTGTCTGTTGCCTCCATGATCTCGCGCAGCTTGTGCGTGATCAGGATGATCGTTTTACCCTCTTCGCGCAGACGGCCCAGAATACGGAAAAGTTGATCAGCTTCGGCAGGGGTCAGCACGCCCGTCGGCTCATCAAGGATCAGGATATCGGCCTGCCGATACAGCGCTTTGAGGATTTCGACGCGTTGTTGCATGCCGACGCCCAGATCCTGAATGACAGCATCGGGATCCACGTTCAGCCCGTATTCCTGTTCCAGCTCGACCAATGTCTTGCGCGCCTTGGCAAGCGATGGGCGCAGGAGGCCGCCGTCTTCTGCGCCCAGAATAATATTCTCCAGCACGGTGAAGTTTTCCACCAGCTTGAAATGTTGGAAAACCATGCCGATGCCTGCGGATATGGCCGCCTGACTGTCGGGTATCTCGGTTTTCCGGCCCGAGATGAAAATCTCGCCTCTGTCGGCTTTGTAAAATCCGTAGAGAATGGACATGAGCGTGGATTTGCCGGCCCCGTTCTCTCCGATGATACCGTGGATTGTGCCCGGCATGACGCTGATCGAGATGTCTTTGTTGGCTTGAACCGGACCGAAGGCTTTGGATATGCCCTTGAGTTCAATTGCCGGCGCATTGTCTGCCATGCCTGTTCCCTGTCCCCCAGAAAGCCGCGCCAGAAAACCGGCGCGGCTTGATCTTTGTCAAAATGTCACAACGATCAGAAGTCCAGAACAGGGCAGCTGTCGTTGGTGTAGTAGGCGACGACTTCCAATTCTCCGTCGATGATTTGCTGCCGGGCCTCTTCCACGGCGGCTTCCATCTCAGCGCTTACCAGAGGCGCGTTGTTTTCGTCCATCGCGTAGCCGACACCATTCTGCGCCAGGCCCCAGGCAAACACACCGGTTTCAAGGTCTGTTCCGGCCTTCATGGCGTCATAGACCGCCACGTCCACGCGCTTCAGCATGGATGTCAGTACCTTGCCGGGGTGCAGGTAGTTCTGGTTGCTGTCCACGCCGATCGACAGAATGCCTTCGTCAGCTGCAGTCTGCAGCACGCCGACACCCGTACCGCCAGCAGCAGCATAAACCACGTCAGCACCTTGGCTGATTTGCGCTTTTGTCAGCTCGGAGCCTTTTACAGGGTCGTTCCATGCTGAGGGAGTGGTACCGGTCATGTTGGCGACGACGGTTGCGTCTGGGTTCACCGCTTTGACGCCTTGGGCGTAGCCGCACCCAAAGTGGCGGATCAGGGGGATATCCAT
This sequence comes from uncultured Roseobacter sp., assembly GCA_947501635.1. Classification (GTDB taxonomy): domain Bacteria; phylum Pseudomonadota; class Alphaproteobacteria; order Rhodobacterales; family Rhodobacteraceae; genus Roseobacter. The sequence goes on along the minus strand of CANMWT010000007.1, from coordinate 82,636 downwards.
GCCGCCGATAAATCCAACTGTGCCCGTTTTGGACGCCAGAGCAGCCATCATGCCAACAAGATACGACCCTTCATGTTCTGCAAAGCCGATCTGGCGAATGTTCGGCGCATCAAGCCATGTGACGTCAATGGCGACGAATTTCGTGTCGGGATAGTCAGGTGCTACGGCGCTAAGCGGGTCTGCCATCGCAAATCCCATTGTGATAACGGGGTTGGCCCCTGCTTCGGCAAAGCGGCGCAGGGCCTGTTCGCGCTGCGCTTCGGATTGCAGCTCGATTTCGCGGTAGGTACCACCCGTTTCCTGCGCCCAGCGTTGCGCGCCGTTATGTGCTGCTTCGTTAAAGGATTTGTCGAACTTGCCGCCAAGATCGAAAATCAACGCGGGCTCGGCCAGTGCCGCACCGGCGGAAAGGGCCAGCGCAGCCGTCGCGCCGAAGAATTTTTTCATGAGGGTCATTTGGTGTCTCCCAGTTTGATATTGGGGCGGTCAGGGCGCTTTGTGACGCGCTGCCACCCGGATTGAGCAGATTAATTCTGGTCCTGCGCAATTTAGGGCCCAAGGCACAGGCAGGGTCAACCGGTTTTTGGCGTGTGGCTTGAGGATTCAACTCCCTGACGGTGGGTCACTGCGGCTTGCATGAGCACCGCGTCCACGGGCGGGGCATCCGGGCGGTGATAATAGCTTTTGCGCCGCCCGGTTTCTGCGAATCCATGCAGCGCGTAAAGTGCGCGTGCGGGTGCATTGTCGGCGGCGACGTCCAGAAATGCGGTTTGCGCGTCTGTGCTTCCAAGCCAGTCGCACAGGATGCGGTTGGCGATCCCCTTGCGTCTGTGTTGGGGGTCAACCGCGAGCGTCAAAAGCTCGGTTTCGCCGGCCAAGGTCCGCACCAGCGCAAATCCGTGCGTCCGGGACAAGCACCTTACATGTGGTGACGCACAAAGTGACTGAAACTCTTGCGCCGACCAGCCCCTTTGCGGGGCAAACGCCGCCGCATGAAGACGGGCCATGTCTTGTGGTGTCATGGCAGGATCGCCGGAGCCGCATCTTTGGCGGGCGCGGCATCGGCCGGGCGCAGATACAAGGGGGCGGGTCGGGGATGCGGCCTGTCAACGCGCATACCTGCGATATGGGCGATAGCGATAGATGTCGCGCAGTGCGCTGCCGCGCCACCGGCCCCGATCAGGGGGCCGGGGAGGTTGCCCACTTCGGACAGCGGCATCAGCCGCGGCTCTTGCATACCTTCGGGGCTGAATGTCTGCACGTAAACCTGATCGCGCCTGGCGGTTATGCTGGTCGTGCAAGGGCCTTCAAATCCATAGCGGAGCGCCTCAAACCCCGAGACCCCGATCGCGGGTATGCCGAGCCCGAGCGCGAGGCCGCGTGCCGCCGCAACGGAAATGCGGATGCCCGTAAAGTTACCGGGGCCGATGCCTACGCCAATCGCTGAAAGGTCGCAGGCCCTTAGACCGGCTTCGGTCAGAAGCTCCTGACAGATCACAAGCAGGCGTTCCGCCTGACCTTTCGACATTTCCTCAAAACGGTGCGCGCGCAGCTGCCCTTCTTGGACAAGCGCCACGTCACAAGCCGCTTGGCTGGTGTCAAAGGCCAGCATGTTGGGCGTAAGGGGTGCCATCAAACCGGCGTGTGCCACGCGTCAGGTGGCGACGGGGCGAACCTCTGTCACTTCAGGAATATAGTGGCGCAGCAGGTTTTCGATGCCCATTTTCAACGTCAGCGTGGACGATGGGCAACCAGCGCAAGCGCCTTGCATGTGCAGGTACACAACGCCACGATCAAACCCGTGGAAGGTAATGTCACCCCCGTCCTGCGCGACAGCGGGACGGACACGACTGTCAAGCAACTCTTTGATCTGGTTGACAATAGGGCCGTCTTCGCCACTATGCTCAGCGTGCCCTGATGCCGGTGTGTGGTCGCCTGCGAGCACGGGCTGACCGGACTGGAAATGCTCCATGATCGCGCCAAGCAACGCAGGTTTGATGTGATCCCAGTCCACTGGTTCCGCTTTGGTCACGGTGACAAAGTCATTCCCGAAAAATACGCCGGCGACGCCTTCAACGGCAAAGAGACGCGCAGCCAAAGGAGATTTATCGGCGGTGTCCGCGGTGGGAAAGTCCGCGGTGCCCATTTCCAGTACGGTCTGGCCGGGCAAAAATTTCAGCGTTGCGGGGTTCGGTGTGGATTCGGTCTGGATAAACATCGGCATTCTCCTGAAGTTCTGTCAGATATGCGGATCGCAAGGTGACAAGTCAAGGTTTGGAACGATTCTAAACTGGCTAAACCACAGGATGCAAGCCGCGCATTTTTGCGTGCCCTGTCTGAGGCTGTGTTACGTGATTGCTTCCAGCTTTTCCTTGCTCAGATCGCCGGGCACGATCGTGATTGGAATGGGCAAGCTGCCCGCATTTTTGGTCAGCTGCGTCACCAGTGGGCCGGGTCCTTTCTTGTCGGTCCCCGCGCCAAGTACCAGAACCCCGATTTCGGGGTCGTCGCGGATCTGGGCCATGATCTCGTCCACGGGTTCGCCTTCGCGTATGACCAGCTTAGGGTTCACGTGTTGGCGGTCCCGCATCCACTTGGCGAACACTTCAAAGTGTACTTCGATCCGCTCGCGGGCTTCTTCGCGCATCACTTCGCCCACGCCGATCCAGTGATTGAAATCATCTGGAGGAATGACCGAAAGTACCTCGACACCGCCGCCGGTACTTGCCGCGCGCATCGCGGCAAAGCGCATCGCGTTCAGACATTCTCTGCTGTCATCCAAAATCACCAAGAACTTGCGCATGACCGAAGGCTCCCCCGTTTGTACGCAATCATGAACTCACTGTGGGCGTGACGCAATCGCTATCTGATCGCGTATTTCACTGGACAGGCGCGAAAATCCCGCACAGAGTCGTGCCGAAATTGAAAAGGACCAGCGCTGCCATGCTCATGCAACAGCTGATCTACGCGTCACGTCCATTTGGATACGACACGTCACATCTTGCGGGTATTTTGTCCGCTTCCCGGGTTCGGAATGCTCAGAATGACATAACCGGCGCGTTGATTTGTCGTGCAGACATCTATCTGCAACTGCTTGAGGGGCCAGTTGGCAAAACGGAAAACACCTTCGAGAGGATCTGCAAGGACGATCGTCACACCGAGGTACGCGTGCTTGTGCGCAGTCAGGTAGAAGACAGGCTTTTCCCGGATTGGGCCATGCGCCACGACCCTGCGGCCTCCTGGCTTTGGACAAAAAAAGAGATCGACGCCGGCGCTCTAGACAACGCCTCTGTCAGGGACGTCAGGTCCGTGTTCCTGCGTCTGGCCAACCAGAGCGGCCTACAAGGTCTCTGACGCAGCCCAATCCCAATACATCTCGCGCAGGCGCCGCGCCACGGGACCGATCTGGTAGCTTTTGTCCTCAAAGCCTGTCACCGGAGTGATCTTGGACATGTTGCCCGTCAGAAACACCTCGTCGGCCTGTTCGAAATCGCTGAAGCCAAGAACGGTTTCGCGGATTGCGATCCCCTCTTGGCGCATATTCGCAATATGCCTGGCACGGGTGATGCCTGACAAAAAGGTACCATTGGCGATAGGGGTCAGCACCTCGCCGTCCTTGACCATAAAGACATTTGCCGTGGCGCTTTCGGCGACATTTCCCATGGCATCGGCCACCAGGGCGTTGCCAAAGCCGCGGCCCCGCACTTCTCTGAGCATGCGCGCATTGTTGGGATAGAGGCAGCCGGCTTTGGCATTGACCACGCTGTCTTCGAGAACGGGACGGCGGAACCGGGTGCGGCCCAGAGTGACGGACGCATCTGCCGGGGCCATTGGTATCTGCTCGAGCACCATGGCGAACCCAACTGTATCGGCGTCGGGCACGATCGCCGTTGTGTCACCGTGTATGCCCCAATACATCGGTCTGATGTAGACCGCATCGCCTTTGTCGTACCGTTTCAAACCTTCAGCCGCGATCTCGACCATCTGGTGCGGTGTCATGCTGGGGGTCAGCATCAACGCTTCGGCAGAGCGATTGACGCGTTCGAAATGCGCGAGCAGGTCGGGTGCTGTGCCGTTGAAGTATCGCGCGCCGTCAAAGACGTTACTGCCCAGCCAGCTGCCATGATCAGCCGCGCGCATCACCATCAGATCTTCGCCGTGCCAGCGACCCTCAAACCATGTGGAAATATTTGTACCGGTTGCCATCTGGCGCTCTCCCAAGTCTTGCTTGGCGCACCGTTGCAGGGTTCTGCAGCAGCGTCAACGGGCCGTGCGCAGGCTATTCCGCGCGGTACACACCCTCGGGCAGATTAAGCGCAGAAGTCAGATCGCGCCATTGCTCGGGCGACAGCGTAACCGACACCATTTTGTCAGTACGCGGGTCATATTGATTAAGCAGTATGGCGCTTTCGGTTGCGTGAACGGTCACGTCTTCTTGCAGCGGCGCGCTGCCCTCATCAACCAGCGTGACGACTGTCGCGTCAAATTCGTGTTCGATCGTAAACATGCTTTGACATTAGGTGTTGTGCGCGGCTTTGCAAGAGGCACAAGAGCGTGAGCCGGCTCTGGTGATCGTGTGGAATGATGCTACATGTAGCGGGATCGCATGCCGCAACAGAAGGGCCGTAAAATGGTGCGCAGGTTAATCGGTACGGGGTTATTGACCCTGATGTTGGCAGGCTGCGCTGGCGGCGACCTGACGGTTAGTACGGGGCCTGCGCAGACCCCGGGCACGTTGACTCCGCAAAACGACTCCACGCAGGTTGCCGCGTCGCGCATCATGCGCGGTTTCATACAGGTCGTACGAACGGTGGAGCCGGTGGCAGAGCGCGAATGCAAGGCGCGCACGACGCGGGTCAATTGCGATTTCAAAATCGTGGTCGACGACCGACCAGATCAGCCGCCCAATGCGTTCCAGACGGTGGACAGAACAGGCAGGCCCATCGTTGCCTTCACGCTTGCGCTGATTGCCGACGCACGCAATCAGGATGAGCTGGCATTCGTGCTGGGCCATGAGGCGGCACACCATATTGCAGGTCACATTGACCGCCAGCAGCAGAACGCGGTTGCAGGCGCGGTTATCGCGGGCAGTCTCGCTGTGCTGCTGGGCGGCGATACGGACGCTGTGCAAGAGGCACAGCAACGCGGTGCGCAGGTTGGAGCGCGCACCTATTCAAAAGAGTTCGAACTGGAAGCGGATGCGCTTGGTACTGTGATTGCCGCGCGTGCAGGATATGATCCTGTGCGCGGTGCCGCCTTCTTCACGCGCATTCCCGATCCTGGGAACCGCTTTCTTGGCACGCATCCGCCCAACGCGCAGCGTATCAATACCGTTCGGCGTGTTGCTGCCGGCCTGTAGATTCAGCCCGCAGCCCTGCGCAGGCGGCGCAGGTGGGTCCAGTAGATGACCGGTGCCAGCACATGGTCATACATCGCGCAGGCCAGATGGAAGACCCCGGGCAGGCGCACAAAGGTGGCCAGCTTTCTGTAGCGCGGCATTTCCTCCCAAAGGGCGATAAAGGCTGGTATTCCTTGCAAAAGTTCGCCGTTTTTCAGCACATGCAGACGGCGCGCAGCGCGGTTGGGGTCGATGTCCCAAGACGACAGCGCAGCGGCATTGTTCAGATCGTCAAACCGGATCGGCAAGTCTTCGCGTGCCGTATAGGCGGCGTAGTGGTCGATCTCGTAGCTGCAAACGGGGCATTCGGCGTTGTAGAGAACGCAGGTCTCTTTGTCGGGTGTATCGATCATGCCAGACATGTAGAGGTCAGGACTTCTGCTGCCAGCACGCAGGACAATTCACCGCACCGGTCGCGTCACAACTTGTTGTGCGCTCCGTCACAGAGCGGGGCTTTGCCTGACGCCTTGCAGCCGCAAAAGTAAACGGTCTTGTCGGTCTCGGCGTCGTATTTGAACGGTGTGAAGCCTGTGTCCTTATGCGAACCGTCGCAGAAAGGCTGGTTCGATGACTGTCCGCAGCTGCACCAAAAATAGGACTTTCCGGCGGTAACTTCGACAGGGTACGGCGCTTTCTGGGCAATCTTGGGGGTGTCCGACATAGCGTTCTCCTCTCTTGCATAGAAGAGCACGTAGCCTTTTTTGTCGCCAAAGGCTACCTGCAGCGTGGCTTTTGGGCTCAGGCCCTCTTGATCAACCGGCCCCACAGATCGTACTCGCCAGCCTCGTCTACCTCGACGGTCACGATATCGCCTGGTACCAGCGCCTCATGACCCTCGTCGATAAAGAGGTTTCCGTCAATTTCGGGCGCGTCTGCTTTGGTGCGGCACGTGGCGGCATCCGCATCGACCTCATCCACGATGACTGAAACGCGCTGCCCGACTTTGGCGGCGAGCTTTGCCTCTGAAATAGCCTGCGCCTTGGTCATGAACCGGTCCCATCTGTCCTGTTTGACGTCCGGCGGGACATGATCGGGAAGCGCGTTTGAGCGCGCGCCGGCGACGTTTTCGTATTGGAAACATCCAACCCGGTCGAGCTGGGCCTCATCCATCCAGTCCAGCAGTGTCTGGAACTCTTCCTCTGTCTCGCCGGGGTAGCCCACGATGAATGTCGAACGCAGAGTAAGATCAGGACATATCGCACGCCAGGCAGAGATTTCATCTAGTGTTTTGGCAGCGGCTGCGGGCCGCGCCATGCGACGCAAAACTTCCGGATGGGCATGCTGGAAAGGAATGTCGAGATAGGGCAGCACCAGACCATCGGCCATGAGCGGGATCAACTGGCGTACATGCGGATAGGGGTACACATAATGCAGCCGCACCCAAGCGCCCAATCCGCCAAGATCGCGCGCCAGATCGGTGATATGCGCCCTGTGGCCCCGGCTTTCCGCGTGTTTGATATCGATGCCGTAAGCCGAGGTGTCCTGACTGATGACCAGCAGCTCTTTTACGCCATTCTCAACAAGCTTTTCTGCTTCCCGCAGGATCGCGTGGGCAGGCCTGCTGGCCAGCTTTCCACGCATGTCGGGAATGATGCAGAACTTGCACTTGTGATTGCATCCTTCCGAGATTTTCAGATAGCTGAAATGTCTCGGTGTCAGGCTTACACCCGAGGCAGGCAACAAATCGACAAAGGGGTCAGGGCTGGGCGGTACAGCATCATGGACCGCATCGAGCACCTGTTCATATTGGTGCGGGCCGGTGACGGCCAGAACACTCGGGTGGGCGCCGGTGATATACTCGGGCTCTGCACCCAGACATCCGGTGACGATCACGCGCCCGTTCTCTTTCAGGGCCTCCCCGATAGCCGAGAGCGATTCTGCCTTGGCGCTGTCGAGAAACCCACAGGTATTCACGATCACCGCATCGGCACCGTCGTAGTCAGGCGAGATGCCGTAACCCTCGGCGCGCAGGCGCGTCAGGATGCGTTCGCTGTCAACCAGCGCTTTGGGGCAGCCAAGGCTGACCATGCCAATGGTCGGCTGTCCGGGGCGCGCGGGGGTGCTCAGACGTGCTTTGGGGGCCAGATCAGGTCGCAGCTCAGGTGGGTTTGTGCTCATAGGCTGGGCTATAGTGCAGTTGTGCCGCGGGGGGAAGTGCCGCAGGTCGCCTGCTGTGAGCGTCGCTGCGCAGGGGACTGTCTTTTTACAAGGTCAACGGGTTGGCTTTGGCCAGTGCATCGAATTGCATCAGCGTTTTGACAAGACCGGGCATCTGGTCGAGGTAGATCATATTGGGGCCATCGGACGGGGATCGATCCGGATCTTCGTGGGTTTCGATAAACACTGCAGCCACACCGATTGCCACGGCCGCGCGGGCCATAACCGGCGCAAACTCGCGCTGACCACCCGACGAGCCGCCCTTGCCGCCCGGTTGCTGCACCGAATGGGTCGCATCCATGACAACGGGGTAGCCCGTTTGTGCCATCTGGGGCAGGGACCGCATGTCTGCAACCAGCGTGTTGTAGCCGAAAGAGGTACCGCGCTCGGTCAGCAGGATGCGTTTGTTGCCAGTGCTTTCGATCTTGGTCACGATGTTGGGCATCTCCCACGGAGCGAGAAACTGCCCTTTTTTGACGTTGACTGCGGCGCCTGAGTTGCCCGCCGCCAAAAGCATATCGGTTTGACGGCAGAGGAAAGCGGGGATTTGCAGGATGTCCGCCGCTTCTGCCGCCATGGCACATTGTGCCTCATTGTGCACATCTGTCAGGACCGGCACGCCAATGGACTTTCCCACCGACTGCAAGGTTTTCAACCCTGCATCTATGCCCGGGCCCCGGATGCCGGAAAGGGATGTGCGGTTGGCCTTGTCATATGAGGCTTTGAAGACATATTGCGCGCCCACCGCATCGCAGGCTTCCTTCATCCGCCCCGCTATCATCTGTGCGTGGTCTTCGGTTTCAAGCTGGCAGGGGCCTGCAATCACTGTCAGGGGGCAATCGTTTCCGACCGTCAAGTTACCTATAGAAACTTGTTTCATATCAAGAGGTAACCTGTTCTCTGAGAATGGACGACGTAAGCGATATCATCAGATAGATACCAGCAAAGATCAAGAATGCCAGAATGGTGTTCTCAAAACTGCGCGGGTAGCTCGCTTCTTGCGGGGCAACAGGCTTTACGCTTGTGGTCAGGTAGCGGACCTGCCTGTTGGCTTCCATCCGGGTCTGTTCCATCTGCTGCAATGCCGATTGCAGCAGCATGTCGCGGGTTGCAAGGTCTGCTTGCGCCATCTGGATGCGCACGCTGAGCTGCGCCAGCGAGTTTTCACCCTGACTGACGTCGGTCATCCGTGCGTTCAATTCATCAAGCTGTTCGTTCAGGCGACGGATATCTCCGCGGGCGCCGTCCACGCGTGACTGATTGGGGCGCGCGTTGTCCAAGAGTGCTGACAGTTGCAGTTCTTTTTCCAGAATTTGCAGTTCAACCTGATTGATCTGTGAGCGCAACGACGCGATCACCGCTTCGGGGTCCAAAGTCGCACCTTCCAGTTGCAGGTTGACCAATGCCTCCTGTGCAGCGCGCCTTTCGGCTTCTGCTTGCCGGAAACTGGCCTCGGCGTCCGACATCTGGTCACCACGCTTTTGCTGACTTAACTCGTTGACGCGTTCTTCGGCGTAGTTGATCAGGGCCTCGCTGAACTGGGCGCTGGTTTGCGGGTCGGCGGCGATCACCTCCATACGCAACACGCCTTCGGTGGGGTCATAACCAACTTTTATGTTTTTGCGGTATGTCTTGTAGGCCTCTTCATTGCTGGGGGCCTCTGTCAGGCGCTGGATCGGATCAATGTAATCCTGCGTAAAGTGGGATTTGAAGCCGACGTCTGAATCAAGGCGCAGCATCGCATCTTTCGATTGCAGGAACGACTGCACCGCGATGCTGTCTTGCGAAGTGGCAAACTGCGTGCCAGTCAAAAGGCCTCCCAGACCAGAGCCGCCTTGATTGTCCGCCTGCAGGATCAGAAACTCGGATTTGGTTGCGTACATCGGGGTCGCGATGCCGAAAAAGTACCAGCCGGCCAGCAGGGTCGGCAGCAAGACAAAGAACGACAAGCGCGCTGTGAGGTTTCGTATCTTTTTGCGTCGCCTGCGCGAGATGTCTTTCTGGATTTCAGAAATCTCTCGGTTGCGCCGTTCGATCGGGCTGACATCGGTGGAAGGCAAGGTTTCGCGATCGGTGGGGATCGTCTGCGGCAGTTGAATGTTCTCTTTTGGTGCCTCGCCTTGGCCCGCTTTGCCTGCTGCACCTTCCTTCGGCACGACCAGTTCCAGCATGTTCGAGTGTTGGAAAGGATCAATGCCGCTTTTGCGCAGCAGGCGGACCGCATCAATGTCCGAGGTCGGCGCAAGCCCGTGTTTTTGGGCGACCCTGCGTGCCATGCGCAACTGGCGGCCTGTCAGACCTTCGCGGCGGATGGTGTCAAGTTCCAGTGCTACATTCATCGCAGGCTGCGCAGGTTGTGCAGCCGTACCGCCAGCCGCTGTAGCCTGCTTACCAGTGTTGGCCTGTTCCGGTTGTGCCGCCGCCGTGGGGCGTTTGATCCGGAACTTTCTAGCCGTCGGTTTCGTAGTCATAAAGCTGTTTCGCTTCTTCCAGAGTATCGAACATATGAAGTTGACCACCCAGCAGCACGGCTGCGGAACGGGCAAACTTTTCGATTGTTTTGGGTTGGTGCGACACGATGATGATCGTCGTATTGCGCAAACGTTCCTGCAGTATTTCGCCCGCTTTCCGGTTGAATTCGGCGTCAGTGGTCGAAGGCATCCCTTCGTCGATCAGATACATGTCGAAATCAAGCGCAAGCATCAGCGAAAAACAAAACCGCGCCCGCATCCCCGCCGAGTAGGTGCCAAGCGGTTGATCGAAGTATTCGTCGAGGTTGCAAAGCCACCGGCAAAAGCTTTCTACATAGTCGGGATCAAGGCCGTAAAGCCGCGCGATGTAGCGTGCATTTTCCATTGCGGAAATCTTGTTGACCACGCCGCCCATGAAACCCAGCGGAAAGGAGATTTTGCACTCGCGGCGGATTTCGCCTTCATCCGGTTTTTCAAGCCCTGCAATCATGTTGACCAGAGTGGTCTTTCCGGTGCCGTTGGGTGCCAGAATGCCAAGCGAATTGCCCGGCTCCACCTTAAAGGAGACGTCGTCAAGGATCACCTTGTGCTGTGTTCCGGTCCAGAAGGACTTGGATACATTTTCGAACGTCAGCATGCCTGCTCCGCTGCTCATGAGGTCCTGCAAAACCCACGTCGTTCTCTGTTATCAGAGGTTGGTAACGGTTTATCTACCGCTTTGGATAAACTATGTCTCATTTAATTCGAAATGTACAACCTAATGGCCGAAGGCCGCTGAAGGCGTGGCAAAAATGTGCTGGTCTGTAATAGCTGTTTCACCAAAGCTTTGTCGCGGGGGCGACATTGGCGCCTGCATGCGAAAAGTGACGATGAGAGAGAGTGCGGTGCGTGGCTTTGCCAAACACCAGACGTGACCATGCTCAAAGACGATATTGTGCGCTGTACTCTGTGCAAGGACCGGTTTGCTCAAACGCGGACGGCCCATGCGCCCAGACCTGTTGTCTGGTTCGAACGGCAAGCGCGTATTCTGATTGCAGGCCAAGCGCCGGGGATGCGGGTTCACCACTCGGGGAAGCCATTTACGGACCCTTCGGGAGACCGTTTGCGGGAATGGATGGGGCTCACGCCCAAGGTTTTTTACGACCGCCGGCAGATCGCGATCGTGCCCATGGCCTTTTGCTTTCCGGGATACGCGCAAAACGGCAGTGATCTGCCGCCGCCCGGGATATGTGCGCAAACCTGGCGCGGGCAGGTCATGGCGCAACTGTCCGAGGTCCGGCTGACAGTGGTGATCGGCGGATATGCAATGAAGTATCATCTTGGCCGGAAGATGCCCGTCACGCAGGCTGTTGCAGACTGGCGGGAGCGTGACGGCAGCATCTTTGTCTTGCCGCACCCAAGCTGGCGCAATACTGGGTGGCTGAAGAAAAATCCGTGGTTTGCCCAAGAGGTTCTGCCCAGACTGCAGGCGCGGATTCAGGAGGTACTGAATGACTGACCAAACACCCTTGGACATCGCCCATGCCGACATGCAGGCCGCCCCGGATGACGACAGGGCGCGCCTGCGGTTTTACGAGACCCTGGCGGCCTGCGAATTGTTTCTGATGATCGTATCAGATCCTGATGACGCTTCTGAAACGGTCACCCCGGAACTGATCGAGACCGACAGCGCGCGATATGTTCTGGTGTTTGACCGCGCAGAACGTCTAGCCGCTTTCGCGGGCAAAGCGACGCCATATGTTGCCCTTTCCGGTCGTGCAATCTGCGAAATGCTGGATGGGCAGGGCATAGGATTGGGCGTCAATCTTGAGGTGGCACCATCCGCGATCCTGCTGCCGCAGGACGCTGTGGCGTGGCTGTATGCAACGCTGGGCAATGCACCAGACGAGATCGAGGCACGGATCGTGCAGGTCTTTCCGCCGGCGGGGTTGCCGGAAAATCTGATCGAAGCGCTGGATACGCGACTGGCCACGGCAATGGGGCTGGCACAGTCCGCCTATCTTGTCGCGGTCGCGTTCGACACGGGCGCGCGGGGTCACCTGCTGGCCTTCGTTGGCGCACTTCCACAGGCGCAAGCCGCATTGACGCAAGCTGCATCCGAAGCTTTGACATTCTCGGGTATTGAAGCAGGCGCGATGGATGTAGGCTTTTTCGAAGCGGGCGATGCGATGGTCGCGAAACTCAGCCGTGTGGGCCTCAGGTTTGATCTGCCGCAACCGCAGGATACCGTAACACTAGACCGCCCGGCACCGGGGTCGGACCCCGACAAACCGCCGAAACTGAAATAATTACGCCGTTTTTGGCCCCGATCTTCACAAAACGATCACGCGGACGCCTGATTTCTCACAAGCCTGAGAGGCATGCGTCAAAAGGGTGCAAGACGACACGCCTTGGGGTTAGATCAGGGCCATCGGGGCACGATGCTCCGTCCGAAACACTATTGATTGGAGCTATCCCATGCGCTTACCCCTGTTTGTCATTTCCACTGCCGCCGCGCTTACCATGGCCACATCCGCCCTCGCAGGCGATCAGTACATCGACAAGACTGGTTATGCTGTGTCCGGTTATGATGTTGTCGCTTACTTTGACCTGGCTCAGGCACCTGTCGGTCAGGCGCAGCCCGCTGCGGTACCCGGTGACAAGGACATCACCGTAGAATACAACGGCGCAACATTCGCCTTTTCTTCAGAGGCCAATAAAGCGAAATTCGCTGCAAACCCCGACGCCTATGTTCCGCAGTATGATGGGCATTGTGCATATGGCGTTTCCAAAGGTGGTAAGGTGCCGGGTAACCCCAACCTGTGGCGCATTGTCGATAACAAACTCTATCTCAACATTACCAAAAATGTGGTAGGCTTCTGGGAAGAAGACATTCCCGGAAACCTGACACTGGCGGAGAACAACTGGGTGAGCATCGAAGGCAACGCAGCATCTACGAACCCGATCCCGCAGTTCAGCAGCGCCGCTCCGGTGAACTGATATGACACTGCCGGACCCGGTAGAGCAAAGCCAGAAAGCCCCGCTGCGTTTGACGCGGCGGGGTTTGCTGGTGCTTGGTGTGACCGGCATTGCCACGGGCGGCGCAGTGGCTGCTCAGTGGTACAATGTGCTGGGCGAAAACGGCGCGGCGGCACTGAGCCCACCGCAGGTACATCAGGCGGCCTTGTCCGGAGATGTGTTGCTGATCGACATCCGGCGGCCTGATGAATGGGCGCGTACGGGTATCGGTGAGGGTGCTGTGCCGATTGACATGCGGCGCCAGGATTTTGAACAGACTTTGACGGCTGTGGCTGACGGTGACCGGAGCAGGCCCGTCGCGCTGATCTGTGCGCGGGGTGTGCGCTCAAGGCGTCTGTCCGCGCGGCTGGCCGCGGCAGGGTTCACGCAGATCATCGATGTGCCGGAAGGAATGCTGGGATCGGGCGCGGGGCCCGGTTGGTTGCAGCGTGGTCTGCCGGTCGTCGCGTACAAATCATGACGCCATATCGCCCAAGCGCCTGCTTCAGTCAGCCGGCATTTGCGCGGCATCGAGCACAGCAAGCACTCTGCCGCGCTTTTCTTTCGCTTTCAGAACGATAGAGGGTTCCCGCAAGGTGTGCGGGCTTTGCATGCGCAGAGGCGCGGGCAGATGGCGCATCACGGCAACAGCGCTGAGCGCAGAAAGCGGAACCGCCAGCAAAAGACTTGCGGCGATCGGGATCAGCCAAAGCGACACCAGCCCCGAAAGCAGGCCTGCGGTCAAAACGATACCCAAGGCCGTTTCAACCCAGTGAAAGCGGAGCAGGGAACGCAGTGGGTAGTGTGTGGCGTTGCGATTTTGCGCTCCCCAGTTCAACGAGGTTCCAAGGCAGGTCCGTAAAACCGCACGAGTTTGCTGCACCATCAGGATCGGCGCGTAGGCAACTGACAGAAACAACTCAACAACAAAGGCGATGAAAAAGCTGCGCCGTCCGCCATAAACACGCGTGGCCTTCGCGTGGCAGGCGATGATCGCCGCACCGACCAGTTTGGGGGTCAACAACAACGCATACATGATAACGAGGAACACCGCTGAATCGATGTGGCTCATCGCGGGGGGCCAATCCGGGAACAGAGGGTTGGCTTCGTTAAAGTAGCGCACCACATTCGTGTCCTGATCCTTGCCGAGCAGGAACCAGATCACCAGCAGCAGAAACCATGCAGGCGACAAAAGGTAGCTGACTGCCCCGTGCAACAGATGAAACCGCGACACCGGATGCAGACCCGCTGTTCCCAAAAGACGCAAATGTTGCAAATTGCCGCGACACCAGCGCTCGTCGCGCAAGACGTAGTCCACGAGCGTGCGCGGCGTTTCTTCGTAGCTTCCGCTGAGCCGTGGCATAAAGCGGACCCGCCAGCCTGCGCGACGCAAGAGCCCTGCCTCGACAAAGTCGTGACTGAGGATCAGTTGTGTGGTGCCGCGCCGGCCGGTCAGATGCGGCAACCCCGCCGAGGCGGCAAAGGCCCTGGTTCGTATGATGGCGTTGTGGCCCCAGTAGTTGCCCTCGCTGCGCGACCACCGTGCCAGCCCTTCCGCCAGCAACCAGCCGTAGGCGATGTTGGAAAACTGCTGCATCCGCGCGAAAAGCGTATCCGCTCCGATCAGTACAGGGCATGTCTGGATCAAGCCTGCATGGGGGTCCAGGCTCAATTCATCCGCCAGGCAGTTGATCGCCCGGCCGCTCATCAGGCTGTCGGCGTCCAGCACGACCATGGCTTCGAATGCAGCACCCCAGCCGGTGATCCAGTCCATGAGATTGCCCACCTTTTTATCGGTGTTCACAGCGCGCCTGCGGTAAAAAACCCGAATGCCCTCTGGTGCCGTCGCCTGCAGCAACGCAAAGGCATGTTGTTCCTGTCGGGCAACATCCGGTTCATTGGTGTCTGACAGCACAAACAGCGCATAGCTGTGCCGGCTATCGCGCGCAGCCAAATCGTCGAGCATTGCGGAGGCGTTGCCAAACACATCACTGGTGGATTCGTTGTAGATCGGTAGCAACAAAGCCACCGACATGGGTGTCGTCTCCACGGTTGCGGGGTCAAAGGGCCGCTCCCGCGCCAAAAGGCCTGCGATGGCAAGACCAATGGTACTGACCGACAGGCTGACCCAGATGAAAGTAAAGCCGATCATGCTGAGAAGCACCCACTCCAACCCGGACATCCCGGTTTCTGCGAACCAGCCGTGAAGACCATTCAACATCAAAAAAGTGCCCAGAACCGCCGGACCAAAAAGCGCAAGGCGCCAGAAAAACGAGCGGCGGGCCGGGGCAGCTGCGGCCGCGCCGACAGCAGGGCACCGGTTGAGCCTTTGCACCTCCATCTCGAGCGGCGCAGGCGGGGGCATCACACGAAAGGCATGGGGCATCTCAAGTCTCATGCGGCGGTCCACCGGTAGAGCCAGACTTCGCTGAAAGGGGCGCCGTTCAAGCGCAATTGTGCGCGGAACTCCACAAGACCTGCATCTGCTGGGTAGAAGGTAAAGGCCAGACGCGGCCCGCCTGTTTCGGGATTGCGCTGCACCAGCCCGTCCGAGATATCTCCGGTACTGCTGCGCAAGATGATGTCCAGTGTATTCAGATCTTCGGGCACATCTGCGCGCCCTTCGAAGTCGATCGCAACAACTGTCCCGCCTTCGGGCCGGTCGCCCATCGCTGTATCCAACACCCGCAGCGGCATGGAGGCGCGGGGCGCGGGGTCGTCCGCCCAATCGAGTTGATACGTCATTTTGTGGCTTTGTCCGGCAAGGATCGGCGTGCTGGGGCGCCAATAGGCCACGATGTTGTCGTATATCTCAAGATCTGCGGGGATCTCAACCAGTGTCACAGCGCCCGGCCCCCAGTTTTCGCCGGGGGTCACCCACAGCGCCGGGCGATTGTGGTAAAGCGCTTCCAGATCGGCAAAATCACGAAATGCACGCGCGCGTTGCATCAGTCCGAAGCCGCGCGGGTCCTTGTCGGTAAAAGCGCTGATCTGCAAGGTCTTGGGGTTGGCAAGTGGTCGCCAGATGACCTCACCCGCGCCGTTGTACATCATCAACCCGTCGCTGTCGTGCACAGCCGGTCGGAAGTCTGAAAAGCGGTCGCGCATGGTTTGGTCAAACAGAAACATCGAGGTGAGCGGCGCGATGCCCACATGTCGCATGTCTTCGCGGGCGAAAAGCTCTGCCTCAACCTGCATGTTGAGCGTCTCTCCATGGGTGATGTCAAAACGGTACGCGCCTGCACAGCTCGGGCTGTCCAAAAGCGCATGCAGAATGACGTTGGGCGCACCGGGTGCCGGGGTCTCCAGCCAGAAGGCCGTGAAATCCGGAAACTCTTCGCCCTCGGGTTCCGCTGTCTTGAGAGCCAGCCCCCGCGCGGAAAGCCCGTAGGTTTCACCCGTGCCGATACCGCGGAAATAGCTCGCACCCTGAAAGACCGCGTATTCCTGAAAGATGCCGGCCTGTTCAAGTTCCGCGCGCAGGCGCAGACCCGAGTATCCGAGGGTGTCATCAATTTTGACTTTGGGAAACTTATCCGTGGTGTCAAAGACATCCATATCAAAACGAAGCGGACGCGCACGGCCGTCTTCGACGACGTTTATCTCGACCGCCTGCGGGAAATAAAGGCCCGGCGGGAATACATCGACCCGCTGCGGCGTCTGCGACCCTTCCCAGAGTGCATTGCGGCCATCAAACCAGATTTTGCGGTACTGATCGTAGGTGAGGTTCCGCCAGCTCGCAGGGATCAGCGGCCGGGGTTTGTAATCGGCTGCTGCCAGCGCACGTGCCCGTGTGCGCATCAATTCGGCGTCAAAGGGTACGCCGTCGCCAAGTTGCAATCCCGGCTCTTCGGCAATGCCCGCGGTTGGTACCGCGGTGAGGGCCAGCAGGGATTTCAGGACATCACGCCGTATCACCCTGTCACCGCCTTTTTGCGCCACGGCTGGGATTTGAACCAGCCCACACCGTAGGCGACGCCAATCAGGATCATGAAACCCGCAAGGTTCACCACAAGCTGGTTGAACAGGGATTTTCGCCCCAGCGTGTCGAGGGCGACGCCAAGCAGTCGTGCCGTGAACATGGATGTGATAAAGACCGCCAGTGATTGCTGCCCGACCTTCATGATGATGGCCAGCGCCTTGCGCCAGACGTCGGCCAGAATGCCGCCGGTCTGCGGGGGCAGAATACGCCGACCCGCTTCGCCGACGGCGATCCAGCAGAGATAGGCGAGTGCGAGAAAATGAACGTATCGCAGGATGCCGAAATCTGTTTTCGCAATCAAAAAGTTATACTCTTTACGCCAGGCGCGCACTTCGGGCAGCTGGCGCGTGATCCGGTAGTAAGCCAGCGGGATGATGACAACGACCACCACCGTCGCCAGTATCACCAGCAGTTTGTTGCGTGGTGGCGCAGGCAACCAGCCAGCCATGAAAGCAAAACCGGTGAAGAAGACAAGTTGCCAGCCAAAAGGATTGAAAAACCATTCGCGCGCCGACCAAGGCTCCGCGGGAAGGGCGAGATACTCAATCTGAGCGCCGAACCAGACCGTGGCCACCAACGCCAGTGCCAGCAAAGGGTGCGCGCGATGGGCTGCAATAACCACAGGCATCATGGCCAGCACCACCAAATACATCGGAAGGATGTCAAAGTAGTTTGGCACGTAAGTCAGCGTCAGCAGGCCCACCAGGTTTTCTTCGGGGCGTTTGAAGAAGGGGTAAAGGTTCAACTGACCCACGTAGTCGCGTTCAAACCAGCCGGTATTGTTGAGCACGACCATGGTGCCGGCTATCGCAAAGAACAGAGCGATATGCGCCCAATAAACCTGCCAGCATCGAAAGGCCGTGCGCGCGGCTCCCATCAGCAAGCCCTGATCGCGGAAGACGGCGCCAAACGCGATGGCAGAGGCCATGCCGGAGCAAAACACAAACACTTCGGTCGCGTCTGAAAAGCCGAAACGCGCCGGTATCCAAAGGGTAAGCCAGTTTCCCGGGGTATGTGCAATCAGGATGATGAACATGACGATCCCGCGGAAGAAATCCAGACGCGGATCGCGAATCCGTTGTCCGCTTTGCGCTGAGGTGACTGCGGCTTTGGCGGCGGGTGATGGCATGGGCGTTGTCTCGGCGAGGGTCATGGCCGGTCTTTATGTCGTCGATGGGGTTTTGTCATCAGTCGATCAATTCACTGAGCAGGGATTTGCTGCGCCCCCGAGAGGCTTTCAAGACGCGAAAGCGTGTAGCGGTCGGCGTAGCCGCCGCGCAGCGCCTGGCGGTCTTCCAACAGCGATTGTGCCTGAGTGTAGCGGCCTGCACGCAGGCCTGCGTCTATGGTCAGCCGCTCGAAGACATCCCTTTGTGCGTGGCTGCCTCCGATACTCTGCATCGCGGGGCGCGCGGCCACCAGATCGGCAAAGGCTGCGTCATAGCGGCCTTCAGCAAAAGCGTTGAGACCGGCCAGTGCGGCGACCCCGGGGTTGGCATAGCGCTTCTGCATGTCACCATGCTGGGTCGCGTCCCGCGCAAAGCGGGCGGTCATTGCCGCACGCGCGTCCGCATTGTCTGCGCCCGACAGTGCCAGCATATAGTGCAGATCGGCAAAAACCACGCAGCCGTCATCGGTGCGTTTTCGGGCCAGATCGGCCAGCTCTTCCCATCGCGCGCCAACGTTCAACCCTTCCAGTTCGAGCCGTACCAGCAGCGAGGTCGCGTTGGAAATGTCGCGGTAATCATCCGTCTTGTCGGCGCGGATCTGAGCGTCATAAAGCCCGAGCGCCACATCAAATTCACCGCGATCCATGTGCAACAGCGCTTTGTGCCACCAGACGTGATAACGGAAATTGTTGCAGTGATCCCAGGCAGAGCAGTGCGTTTCGATAAGGTCTATGCCCAGATCCGGTCGGGCGGTCATGTCAAAGACATGGGCCACGGCATGCAGGCCCCAAGCGTCATCCGAGGTCAACTCCAGACCAGCGCGCCCGGCACTTTCCGCGGCATGGTAATCGCCCGTTTCTTCGAGCGTGAAGGCATGGCATCCGAGCGCGAAACCGCGCAGCGCATGCGCGCCGTCATGTGCGGGCAGCACGCGTTCGATCGACATGCGCATTCCCTTGACATCCCCCAGAATGAACCGGATCGCATGGCTGACCTTGGCCGAGAGCGTGTCAGCGGGGTGCGCTGACAGCACTTCTTCCATGGCAGAAACGGCGCCCGCCGGGTTGCGCGCAAGCCAGTGTTCCAACGCCTCTATCCAGAGCACTTCGCGGCGGGTGACTGCAGCACCACCACGCGCTTTCTTCGCGGCGCTTAGTGCCTCTTGCGCTGTGACGACCAGTTCCTTGCGCCCCATCATCAGCGAAAAAAGGCCGCGTGCCGTGTGTCCCATCGCGAAATCAGGTTCCGCCGTCAGCACTGCGCCCAGGTGTAGCGGTGTTGCCGTGCCATGCGCCAGAAAGGCGCGTATCATACTGTTCCATTCCGACAAGCTCTGTTTTTGCGACAGAGAAACAGGACTTTGGCAGAGATCGAACATCATATTGGGCATACCTTTTCGCAAACGTTGACTACGTTTACCGCAATATGCGCGTTGAGATAGGCGTTGGCGGGGCGTTACACGCCAACGTGATTGCGTGTGTTTGAAATCGCTTAATATTTCACGTTTTCGGCTGCTCAGCAGTGTTGTTAGTGGCCGACGCCGGGGCAAAACGGCGGTAAAGTTTCAGACCTCGTCGCTTTCGGTGTGCAAACTGTCCAAAACCGCTTGGGTATCCTGACCGAAACGCGGCGGTGCGGAGCGGTAGCGCACGGGTGTGCGCGATAGTTTCAGTGGATTGGCCAAAAGCTTGACATGCCCGTCCGCCACATCGGGATGCGCAACCTCGACGACTGTTTCACGGGCTTTTGCCTGATCGCTCTCAAGCGCTTCAGCAACGGTGTGTATCGGACCCACCGGCACTTTGACCGCTTGCAGCCGTGCGATCGCGTCCTTCTTGGGCAGGCTGGCCAAGCGCGCGCTGATCTGCGGGATCAACGTTTCGCGGTGTGCGATCCGGTCCAGATTGGTGGCAAACCTTGGGTCCGATCCCAGGTGCGCGATATCTATCGCGTCGCAAAAGCGTTTGAACTGAGCGTCATTTCCAACCGCAATCAAAATGTGACCATCGCTGCAGGCGAAAGCTTCGTACGGAACGATATTGGGGTGCGCGTTGCCACGGCGCTTGGGCAGCTGCCCCGATGTTAGAAAGTTAGTACCTTCATTGATAAGCCACGCCATCTGTGCATCGACCAACGACAGATCAATATGCTGACCCTCGCCGGTCGCATCGCGGTGGCGCAACGCTGCAAGAATACCGATTGTCGCGTACATGCCGCACATCACATCCGCAATGCCAACACCGACTTTCATTGGCGGGCCTTCCGGTGATCCAGTTAACGACATTATCCCGCCATAGCCCTGTGCCATCAGATCATAACCGGGCTGGTCACGGTTGGGGCCTGTCTGGCCAAAGCCGGAGATCGAGCAGTACACAAGGCCCGGGTGCGCGGCGCAGAGCGTTTCGTGACCAAGTCCGTATTTCTTAAGGCCGCCGGGTTTGTAATTTTCGATCACAACATCCGCGCGCGCGGCCAGCTTGCGGACCGTCGCTTGCCCGTCTTCTGTCGACAGATCGATCGCGATCGACTGTTTGTTGCGGTTTGCGGCCATGAAATAGGCAGAAAGATCGGTGCGTGCGCCGCTTTTGTCCAAAGCATAATTCGGGCCCCAACTGCGCGTGTCGTCACCGCCGGTTTTCGGATTTTCCACCTTCAGGACCGTCGCGCCGAAATCACCCAGCAACTGGGTTGCCGTGGGGCCTGCGAGAATGCGGCTCAGGTCCAGAACGACCAGCCCTTCAAGCGCTTGTGGCGACGTCTCAGATGCGCCCGTCATAGGCCCCCCGTTCGATATGGGCTGCGATCACGGTAAAGGTATCTGCGGAGAGGGCGTTTTGCAAAGCTGCGGATAGGTCGTCGCGGCTGCGCACATCCACGCCAGCCCCTCCGAAGGCGCGGCCCATCGCGGCAAAGTCGTGGGTCGCGAAATCCACGCCAGCATTGCGCAGCTGGCGCGAGCGTTGCTTGAGTTCGATAAGGGAGAGCGACGCATCGACAAAAACCACAAAGACAGTGCGCAACCCCAGTTCAGCGGCTGTCGCAAGCTCTCCTGCAACCATCAAAAAACCGGCGTCGCCGGAAAAGGAGACAACCGGACGGTCGGGCGCGGCAAGTTTGGCGCCCATCGCAAGCGGAACCGCACATCCCATCGTGCAAAGTGCAGAAGATTGCAAAAGACCGCGCGGCTCATAGCACTGCCACATCTGGCTGAGCAGAATGCGGTGCGCGCCGCTGTCAGCCGTTGCAATTGTATCGGGCGGCAGTGTTTCGCGACAGCAGTCGATGATGGCGGCAGGGCCCCAGTTGTCAGTGCGCGGAAAGGCCTCAGAAAGTGCCGCTTTGGTTTTTGTGGGCGCGTCGTCGGGCCAGGTGGCTTGACCAGAAATGCCGTCCGACATCGCCACAAGCGATGCGGCGCTGTGCGCAATTATGTTGAGCGTTGATTGGTGCATGTAGTGGTGGTTTGGCTCTGCAGTGATGTCGATCACCCTTTGCCGGTCGGGCAGCCACGCATCCCGCCAGCCAGTTCGCATTTCGATCGGGTCGTATCCGACGCAAATGATAAGGTCTGCGGCCTGTACCAGTGGCATCAGGTGCCTGTCGGCCAAAGGCGACAGCCCGGCACCACCCAACGCCAGCGGGTGATCTTCTGATATCAGCCCCTTCGCTTTGTAGGTCGTAACGACCGGCGCGCCGTATTTTTCGGCAAAAGCGGTCAGCGCATCGCCTGACTGCTCGTTCATCGCGTCCACGCCAACGACCAGCAGTGGACGCGTCGCCTCTGCAAGCCAGCGCCGCGCTGTTTTCAGGTCATCGCCAGCCGGTGCGGTGCGCGCAGCGTGCGCGCGTGCCGGCGGCGCTGCAGCGGGAACTTGGGCGTCTGCCACCGAAATCGGCACATCGATATGCACCGGGCCCGGGCGTCCTTCGGTCGCGATGGCCACAGCTTTGTCCGCAATGACATGTGCCGCGCCCGGCACCAACGCGAAACTTGCCTTGGTAATCGGCCTGAAGACTGCTTGCTGGTCGAGCACCTGATGGGTGTAGGTTTGCGCTTCGTCCGCATCGACAGCGCCGGCCAGTACAATCAGAGGAACACGGTCCTGATGGGCGTTGGCCACGGCGTTTACACCGTTCAAAGCGCCCGGTCCGACAGTAGCCACAAGAATGCCCGGCGCGCCCGTCCTGTGGTAGACGCCTTCCGCCATGAAGGCCGCCGCATTTTCGTGTTTGGCCAAAACAAAGGTAATACCAGCTGCTTCAAGCGCATCGACCAGTGTCAGCACTTCGCCGCCGGGCATTCCGAAGGCATGACGACACCCTGCCGCATAAAGGCGCTGCGCCAGAGCGTCGGCTGCACGTATGAAGTCACTGTTTGTCATGGGCCGGCACCCTTTGCTTGAATGTCTGGCAACGGGTCATACCGGATGGTGTGGCGGGTGCAACTCACCTTTGCGTTTGCAGATGTTTCAGCGCTGCCCGCAGGCACGGGCCTTTACCTGCGACGGTCCCGCCGCGATGACATGGGCTGGAACGCGACGCCGACATGGGCTTCGCAGTAGGGCTTGCCTTGTTGTACCGGCAAGCCGCAGAACCAGAAGTCTTCGGTTGCGGGGTCGCCCACGGGCCATTTGCAGGTGCGTTCTGTCAGCTCCATCAGAGACAGCTTCTTTGCCTTCTTTTCGATTGCGGACACTTTCGCGAGCGCCTCGGGGCTGATTTCATTTGCCGAGGGCTGCGGTGGCAGCGGTTGCCCGGCAGGAATGATTTGCTTGCGCGCAGCAATCGGTTTCGGCGCTGGTGGCGCAGTCTCTGTCTTTGGTGCGGGTTCGGCAGGCTTTGACGCAGGCTTGGCCTTGGCTTCTGCTTTCGGGGCCGCTTTCGGTTTGGCCTCGGCCTTTGTCGTGGACGTGGCGCGGTTGGACAGGCCCAGTCGGTGCACCTTGCCGATGACAGCATTTCGGGTCACACCGCCCAGTTCTTTTGCAATCTGGCTGGCGGATTGGCCTTCGCCCCACATTTTTTTGAGCAATTCAACCCGGTCGTCTGTCCAAGACATCAGCAAATCCCTAATCAAAAGGCGGTCCATATCATCAGGACCGCCACCCATCGCGTCAGGCCTCTATTTTAAGCACTGGCAGGGGAGATACAAGCGGTGAACGTGCATCAAGCAAAGAAGCGGGTTTTGGCGCATGCTCAGGCGGCATCACTGCACGCGGATACAAAAAAGCCTTTGCATTCGGGACAAGCTCGCGTAGAGGCATCGCATGAGTATTGCTATGACCATACGCAAGAACCGACGACGCTAAGTGCCTGCTGCCCTGTGCGGCCTGTCGTCACGCGTGCAATTTCACGTGCTCCCAACTCTCCGAAACCCAAGAAACAATGTTGACCCCGTCTGCAGGCTCATGCACGTTTTGCGTTCTGGCTTGCGACTTTTGCTAAGGACGATCCGATGATCCCGACACTACTGCCGACTTACGCCCGCGCCCCTCTGAGCTTTGTGAAAGGCGAAGGTTCATGGTTGATCGAGGCAGACGGGCGACGTTTTCTTGATCTGGCGGCAGGCATCGCGGTGACGGCACTGGGCCATGCGCACCCCAAACTGGTGGCTGCACTTACCGAACAGGCGGGCGAGCTCTGGCATACGTCGAACCTTTATCAGATCCCCAAGCAGCAAATGCTCGCCGACAAACTGTGCGACCAGAGTTTTGCGGATACCGTTTTCTTTACCAACTCGGGCACAGAGGCCTGTGAATTAGCGGTAAAGATGGCGCGCAAATACTGGCACGAGAAAGGCCAACCGGAGCGGTCTGAAATTCTGGCTTTCACGGGATCATTCCACGGACGTTCATCAGCGGGGATTGCCGCTGCGGGCTCTGAAAAAATGACCAAGGGCTTTGGCCCGTTGCTGCCGGGCTTTAAGCATCTGGAATTTGGTGATCACGATGCGCTGACAGCGGCTGTCTCAGACCAAACAGCGGCAATCATCATCGAACCGGTGCAGGGGGAGGGCGGTATCCGTCCGGTGCCCGACCAATGCCTGAAAGGTTTGCGTGAGCTGTGCGACACGCACGGCATTTTGCTGATCTTTGACGAGGTGCAATGCGGCGTCGGACGCACGGGCAAGCTTTTTGCGCATGAATGGGCGGGTGTCACACCTGACATCATGATGGTCGCCAAAGGGATCGGCGGCGGATTTCCCATCGGTGCCGTTCTGGCCACGGAAGAGGCGGCCAGCGGTATGGGGCTGGGCACGCATGGCTCCACCTATGGCGGCAACCCGCTGGGATGTGCCGTTGGCTGCGCAGTAATTGATCACGTGTCCGATCCTGCGTTTCTGGCCGAGGTAGCCCGCAAAGGGGCCCTGATGCGCCAAAAACTGGAAGGGCTGGTGGCGTCGCATCCGGATGTGTTCGACAGCGTGCGCGGGGCGGGTCTGATGTTGGGTATCAAGTGTAAGGTGCCAAACACCGACGTGGTGCAGAGTGGCTACGCACAGCTTCTGCTGACGGTTCCCGCTGCCGACAATGTCGTGCGCCTGTTGCCGCCGCTGACTATCACAGACGCCGAGATTGCCGAGGCTGTAGATCGTCTCGAGGCCTCGGCCTCCTCTCTGGAAACCTCCTGATCCTCTATCCGCGCAGGTCCCGCTTGCGTGACACAAAAAAGAACACTTCGATATGAACCACTTTTTAGACATTCACCGGACCCAACCCGCCGATCTTAGGCATATCATAGACCATGCTGCGCGCATGAAGCAGGAGCGCAGCGGCCGTCCACGCGGCGCACGCGATGACGAAACTCCTCTGCAGGACCGGATGGTTGCGCTGATCTTCGAGAAACCGTCAACGCGGACGCGTGTGTCATTTGATGTAGGTGTGCGGCAGATGGGCGGGCAGACGATGGTCCTGTCAGGTTCGGACATGCAGCTTGGTCATGGCGAGACGATCGCAGACACCGCGCGCGTGCTCAGCCGCTATGTCGATCTCATCATGATACGCACCTTTGACGAGGCCGTCCTGACAGAAATGGCGGAGTTTGCGACAGTGCCGGTGATCAACGGTCTGACCGATCGCACGCACCCCTGCCAGATCATGGCGGACGTCCTGACCTTCGAAGAACACCGAGGCCCGATCCGCGGCAAAAAAGTCGTGTGGTCGGGCGATGGTAACAATGTGTGCGCGTCTTTTCTGCATGCCGCGGGGCAGTTCGGTTTTGATCTGACCTTCACCGGGCCACCGACGCTGGACCCCGAGCAGGAGTTTGTAGATCTTGCCCGCTCCAAAGGGGTCACAGTGACAATTGAACGCGACCCTCTCAAGGCGGTGGAGGGGGCCGATCTGGTCGTAACCGATACCTGGGTGTCGATGCATGATGCCCAGTCCGCCCGCGAGCGTCGCCACAATCAGTTGCGCCCATATCGCGTGGACGCGCAGTTGATGTCTCGGGCGAAACCGGATGCGTTGTTCATGCACTGCCTGCCGGCCCACCGCGACGATGAAGCAACGTCCGAGGTCATGGACGGGCCGCATTCGGTGATTTTTGACGAGGCTGAAAACCGGTTACATGCGCAAAAAGCGATCATGCGCTGGTGTCTTGATGTCTAGGGGACTAGCTGCGCGGCTTGGCACGTAGTGTCGGGTCTGCGACTGTCGGGTCTTCTGGCCACGGGTGCTTGGGATAGCGGCCACGCATGTCCTTGCGCACGTCGGCATAAGAGCTGCGCCAGAAACCGGGCAGGTCTTCGGTCACTTGCACGGGGCGTTGGGCGGGCGACAACAGCGTTACCTGCAGCGGCCGGCCTGCCACCGTCGGATGAGAGGCCACGCCGAACAGTTCCTGTAGCCGCACCGAGATGCGGGGCTGGTCGTCCTCATAGGTGATCGGCACGCGCCGCCCCAAAGGTGTTTCGAAATGCGCAGGTGCGGCCTTGTCCAGCTGTTGCATCCTCTCCCACCCCAGCTTTGCCTGCAGGGCTGGCAGGATGTCGAAGCTTTTCCACTGTGCCGCAGTTTTCACGCCATTGAGAAAGGGCAGCAACCACTCGTCCAGACTGTCCATAAGGGATGTTTCGCTCAAGTCAGGAAACTCCGGATGCGCGCTGTGCAAAAGCTGGGCGCGGGCCATCAGGCGTGCGGCGGCGGACGAGGGCAACAGGCCCAGTTGCCGCACGCCCTCCAGCATCGCCTTGGCAATCGCTTCATCGGGTGCATCAGGCCAGATGCGGCTTTGCAGCACCAATGCGCCGAATTTTTCATGCTGTCGGACTTCTACCCGGCTGTCGCGGCGGCTCCATGCGCAGATGTCGTGCCATGCGATCTGGTCGCCGAAGGTGGCGCGGAGGTCTTTTTCTGAGATGGCAACAGCCTGCCTGATGCGCGCTTCGCGCGGGTCGCCGTCAAGGTCGGTGGCCACGATCAACCGGGCCGACGCGAGTGCATCTTCTTTAGGCATCACCGCCCCTTTGCCGCCGGACAGCACAAAACGTGGGGCTACAGTGTCCCGGCGCAGCCCGACGCGGTCGGGGTAGGCAAGTGCTGCGAGCACTCCAAGTGTGTCGGGCCCGGTCGCCGGGCTGCGGCGCGCCAACCTTTTGGCCTCGTCGCGTACGCGGGACAGAGCCGCTCGGTTCGGCTCAATCCCCTGTGTGCGCCGAAAGGTCTGCGGGTCGCGTGCCGCGTCAAACCGCAAGGTAAGATCGCACGAGCTGCCGCGCAGAATATCACGCTCGGCCAGAAGAGCGGCCAACAGGGGCGCGTTGGAGCCGCCTTTCATCACCATATGCGCAAGGCGAGGATGCAAAGGAAGCTTGGCAAGCTCTTTGCCATGGGTAGTGATGCGTCCACTTTCATCCAGCACACCGAGCATTTTCAAAACGGCCGCCGCCTCGTCGAGCCGTCCTTGATTGGGCTGGGACACAAACCGCATGTCCTGCGGTCGGCTGCCCCATAGCGCTGTTTCCAGAACAAGCCCGGTTAGGTCGCTCACCTCTATTTCGGCCGGGGGGAAGGCACTTAGGGCGCCATCTTCGCCCTTTGTCCAAAGCTTGTAGCAGGCACCAGGTGCCACGCGGCCGGCACGGCCCGCGCGCTGGGTCGCTTCGGCGCGCGAGACGCGGGTTGTTACCAGCCGCGCCATGCCCGAAGAAGGGTCATATTCGGACCGGCGTGCGCGGCCCGCATCCACCACGATGCGAATGCCTTCGATGGTCAGTGACGTTTCGGCAATGGAGGTGGCAAGCACCACTTTGCGTCCCTGTTTGGCCGGCGTGATCGCTGCGCGCTGGTCCTTGAAATCCATAGCGCCGTAGAGCGCGTGCAGGCTTGTGTCGTTGGGTATCAAAGGGGCCAGAAGGGCGCGCGTGCGGTTAATCTCACGCTCGCCGGGCAAAAAGATCAGCGCGCTCCCGTCTTCGGCTTCCAGTGCTGTGCAGGTGAGATCAGCGACCGATTGTTCAAAGCTGAGGTTTTTGGGCAGTGGTTTGGCAAGCCAGTGCTGCGTGACCTCAAAGCTGCGACCCTCGGAGGTCAGGATAGGCGCGGCCATCAGGTCGGCAACTGGTTCGGCATCCAGTGTCGCCGACATCACCATGATAAACAGGTCGTCACGCAGTGCGTCACCCACTTCGAGACACAGCGCGAGGCCAAGGTCTGCATTCAACGATCTTTCGTGGAATTCATCGAAAATCACCACGCCCACGTCCGGCAGGTCGGGCTGCTCCTGCAGCATGCGCGTTAGTATGCCTTCTGTGATGACTTCGATACGCGTCCTGTCGCTGATCTTTGCATCTCCACGCATGCGGTAGCCGACAGTGCGCCCCACCGGCTCTGACAGTGTTTCAGCCATCCGTTCGGCTGCTGCTCTCGCGGCCAACCGGCGCGGCTCCAGCATTAAGATGCGGCCCTTCGTGACTTGTGCCTCAAGCAGGGCCAGCGGCACCCGCGTTGTTTTCCCTGCACCAGGCGGGGCCTGCAGGACAAGACGGCCCGCGTCCCGTAGCGTTTGCGTGACGCGAGGCAGGATGCTGTCAATGGGAAGATCGCGGGTCATGACACTGCTTAGCGGAAGGCAACCGGCGCGCCAAGCTCTGGACATTCCCGCGCCCGTGCCGGAAAACCTTTTCAGGCAAGGCGGAACGGGTGCGCATGGACATCAAGGATTTGGCGACAAGAGTAGCCGGGGGCGAAAGGCGCGCCCTTGCACGTGCGATCACGCTTGCCGAAAGCGGGCGTGCAGACCATCGCGCGCAAGCCATGGAGCTTTTGCAATATCTGCCCAAGGACCGTCAGGCGCTGCGTATCGGCCTGTCGGGAACTCCTGGGGTCGGCAAGTCGACCTTTATCGAAAGCTTCGGCATGATGATGGTCGGTCTGGGCAAAAAGGTGGCCGTGCTGGCCGTTGACCCTTCCTCGGCTCGATCGGGCGGGTCAATTCTGGGTGACAAGACGCGGATGGACCGGCTGTCGCGCGAAGCGAACGCCTTTATCCGGCCGTCACCCAGCCAGACGCATCTGGGCGGGGTGGCGCGGCGGTCGCGCGAAGCGGTTGCGCTGTGTGAAGGCGCTGGATTTGACGTCGTATTGATCGAGACTGTGGGCGTCGGGCAGTCCGAAACAGTGGTTGCCGAGATTTCCGATCTGTTCCTGTTGCTTCTGGCCCCGGCGGGTGGCGATGAACTGCAGGGGGTCAAGCGCGGGATCATGGAAATTGCGGATATGATCCTCATCAACAAGGCTGATGGAGATCTCAAGCCTGCTGCAACGCGGACCTGCGCGGATTATGCAGGCGCTTTGCGGCTGTTGCGCAAACGGCCGCAAGATCCGGATGGCTACCCCAAGGCGATGATGGTGTCGGCGCTGGAGGAAAACGGCCTCACAGAGGTGTGGCGCGACATCGAGGCGCTGGTGACGTGGCGCAAGCAACAAGGCTTTTGGGAAAAGAACAGGTCGGATCAGGCGCGGTACTGGTTTGGCCAGGAAGTCCGCAATGCGATGCTCGCGCAGCTTGATACCGGCGCGGCGCGGGCGCTTCTGGATGCTTTTGGTGCCGATGTCGCCCGCGGAGACATGCCGCCATCCGTGGCCGCGCAAGCCTTTTTGGCCGAGCTGGGCAAGAGCCGCTCATGAAACTGTGCAATTCGCGTATCGCTTGGGTTGACCGGGCGCGCGATTCCCACTAAAGCCAGCAAACGAATTTCCGGGGCGTGGCCTGAGGCCGCCCCCTTTGTCGTTCACCGGACCGCCGGTGCGACCTGAGAAAAAAGGATGAACCCATGTCGCGCGTTTGCGAATTGACCGGAAAAGGCCCAATGACTGGCAATAACGTCAGCCACGCCAATAACAAAACCCGTCGGCGTTTCCTGCCGAACCTGAACGATGTCACGCTGCAGTCCGAGGCACTGGGCCGTGGTTTCAAGTTCCGCATTTCGGCAGCGGCGCTTCGGACTGTCGATCACCGCGGTGGTCTGGACAAGTTCATGGCCAAGGCGAAAGACAGCGAACTGTCGCCTAACGCGCTAAAGGTCAAGAAAGCCATCAAGAAGGCTTCGGGAACAGCTGAAGCCCTGTCCTGAAACCCTGTCCTGAGGGACGACTGAACCAGACGTGAACGGCCCTGCTTGGAAACAAGCGGGGCCTTTTCGTTTGCGCTGGCGGAAGGTCGGTAAACCGCATATATCCCTGCACGATATGCGCGCTTGTCTGAAACCTTTGGGTGGCTTTCTTCTGGCCCTGATGCTGACCTTGACCGGGCAGAGCATGGCCATCGCGCGCGGCGCGGCGGCCGCAACCGGTCAGGTGGAAATCTGCATCGGGGATCAGGTTGTCGTGGTCTATATCGACAGCGAAGGCCAGCCGACGCAGGCCGCGCATATCTGTCCGGACTGCGTTCTGACCCTTGCCGAAGGCAAACCAACCCTTCTGGACACGCCTCCCGAAAGACTGGCCGAGACGGCCTACACGCATGCTTTGCACCCTGTGGTGACTGCTGTCTGGCCTGCGGCATCCTTTTGGTCCCGGGCGCCGCCGCCTCGCGTTTGATCTCGCCAAACAGACCAAACACAAAATACTTCAGGAGGGACTTATGTCCTCTATCTTTATCCGTACAGCCGCAGTTGCGGCGCTTATCTCCATGCCCGCGCTGGGACTTGCCGACATTGTTGTCAGTGACCCCTATGCACGGGTGTCACGCCCGAACGCACCGACCGGTGCTGCCTTTATGATCATTCAGAACACCGGCGACAGCGCGGACCGCCTCGTGGCTGCCAGCTCAACCGTCGCCAAACGGGTGGAACTGCATACCCATATCGATCAGGGCGACGGCATCATGAAAATGACCGAAATCGAAGGTGGCATCGTAATCGCTGCCGGCGAAAGCCATGTGATGGCACGCGGTGGCGACCATGTGATGTTCATGGGCCTCACAAAGACGCTTGATCAGGGCGGAACAGTCGAGGTCACCCTGTCCTTTGAAAACGCAGGCGACATTACGATCTCGGTGCCTGTGGACAATGAACGCAAGCCTGATCACGGGGCGATGGGCCATGGTTCCATGCAACACAACGCCGGCAACTAGCCTCGGCTAGTTTGCCAGGACTTCCGCGACCCATTCCGGCAAGGTCTGGGTCGCGGGACCGATCCGAATGTCGTTGAAAAGCCCGCCCACCGCAGACGGCTCGAGGTTGAACTCCATGCATCTCGCGCCATGCCGGCGCGCTTCGGAAACAAAACCGGCGGCCGGATAGACGTTGCCGGATGTGCCGATGCTGACAAAGAGATCCGCTTCGGAGAGGTGTTCGTAGATTTGCTCCATGTCGTAGGGCATTTCTCCGAACCAGACGATATCGGGCCGTGCAGCCGGTTGGGTGCACTGGGGGCAACTGTCGCCGGGGGCCATGACAAGCGGCGCTTCCCAGCGGTGCTCGCACCGGCCGCACAACGCGCCCTTGAGAGCCCCATGCATGTGCATGACACGCCTGCTTCCTGCCTTTTCGTGCAGGTCGTCCACATTCTGAGTGACCAGAACCACCTCGCCGGCAAAGTCTTTTTCCAAACGTGAAAGAGCCAGATGACCTGCATTGGGTTCAGCTTCGGCAGCCTGCGCACGCCGCGCATTGTAAAAATCCACAACCAGTTTCGGATTGCGCGCAAACCCTTCGGGTGTCGCCACATCTTCAATGCGGTGCTCTGCCCAAAGCCCGCCTTCGGCGCGGAACGTGCCCAACCCGCTTTCGGCTGATATCCCGGCACCTGTCAGTATCACGATTTTTTGCATGTTTTCGCCCCTCTCGTGAGGTTGTGTTCCACAGGTGGGATGCTCCTGTCAAAGGGCGATGACCTCTTGCGCTGCTCTTTGATTTTCGAGACGGTTACATCGAAAAAACCGGAGCCCGACATGAAAGTTGCAACCGCCGCCTATCCGCTGGATTTCCTGCAGTCCTGGGCCCACTACGAAGACAAGATCGCGGACTGGGTGAGACACGCCGCTGAGGCTGATGCTGACTTGCTTGTGTTTCCCGAATATGGCGCAATGGAACTTGCAACGCTGGCCGGGCTTGCGGTCGCGTCCGATCTTGAAGCATCGCTCTATGCTGTTTCAGACCGTCTGGCAGAGGCCGACAAACTGCACGCAAAGCTCGCTGCAGAGCACAGGGTTCATATTCTCGCGGCATCCGGCCCCGCGGCGACCGCAGACCGGCCCGTCAACCGCGCGCGGCTTGTGACGCCAAGCGGGCGGATCGGTCAGCAGGACAAGCAGATCATGACCCGCTTTGAGCGAGAGGCTTGGCATGTCGCGGGTGGTGGCCCCTTGCGCGTGTTTGAAACCGAGCTTGGCAAACTGGGCATCCTGATCTGCTATGATGCAGAGTTCCCGCTTTTGGGGCGGGCCTTGGCTGATTGCGATGTTATTCTGGTGCCTTCTTGCACCGAAGCGCTTGCGGGATACTGGCGTGTCCGCATCGGGGCCATGGCACGCGCGCTTGAAAACCAATGTGTCGCTGTGATGTCTTCCGTCGTCGGACAGGTGGACTGGTCCGACGCGGTGGATGTGTCCACCGGAGCAGGTGGAGTGTTCGGCCCGCCCGATACTGGTTTTCCACAGACGGGCGTTCTGGCTGAGGGGACACTCAATCAGCCGGGCTGGACCTATGCCGAAGTTGACCTGCAGGCGGTCTCGCATGTGCGCGCGGATGGCGTTGTGTTGGGGCGAAAGCACTGGACAGAGCAGGATGGGCGCGCAGAGACGGCATCAATCTGCAAATTAAGCTGATTTCACTTGAAAATATTCGCAAATGCGCCCATTTAAGCGGCGTCCACATCACGTGGGCGCGTTTTACAGGAGAGAACATGGCCAAGGAAGATACGCTCGAATTCCCCGGTGTCGTGAAGGAACTCCTGCCTAATGCGACATTCCGGGTCGAGCTTGAAAACGGCCATGAGATTATCGCACATACGGCAGGCAAGATGCGCAAGAACCGCATCCGTGTTCTGGCAGGCGACAAGGTGCAGGTCGAAATGACCCCATATGATCTGACAAAGGGTCGGATCAACTACCGCTTCAAATAACCCTTGCTTATTCTTGGGTCCGGATCGGCGCGCCGCAAGGAATTGCTGGCGCAAATCGGCGTTGTCCCCGATGCAATCCGCGCGCCCGAGATTGACGAAACGCCACAGGCCAATGAACTGCCGCGCCCCTATTGCAGCCGCATGGCGCGCGAGAAAGTCCGTGCCGTGCCAGCTGCGGCATCTGACATTGTGCTGTGTGCCGATACCACCGTCGCTTTGGGGCGTCGCATCCTCGGCAAACCCGAAGATGCGGCAGAAGCACGACGGTTTTTGTCTTTGATGTCGGGGCGGCGCCACCGGGTTATCACCGCCGTGGCCGTCCGCGCCGGCGAGCGGATTTGGGAGAAAGACGTGGTCAGTCTGGTGCGCATGAAGCCGCTTTCGCGGGCTGATGTCGATGGTTATATCGCCACAGGTGACTGGCAAGGCAAGGCGGGGGGATACGCCATTCAGGGGCCCGCCGCGGTTATGATCCAGTGGATCAGCGGCTCTTACACCGGTATCGTCGGGTTGCCACTGGCGGAAACGGCAAATCTGTTGCGCGCCGCGGGACTGAAGATGGGGGCAGTATGAAAGGCCGTACGATCGTCCTTGATCACATTAACGGGCATGAAGCGGCCGCACTCATGGTGGATGGGCAGCTTGATGATTTCCTGATCGAGCCGCGCGCGCCGCGTATCGGCACCGTGTATCGCGCGGTGGCCGACCGGCCGATCAAAGGGCAGGGGGGGATGTTTCTCAAAACGCCCGATGGCCCTGCTTTTTTGCGCCAGGTCAAGGGTTTGGCCCCGGGTCAGTCGCTCAAAGTACAGGTCAGCGGATATGCAGAGCCCGGCAAGGCGATACCCGTGTCACAAAAGCTTTTGTTCAAGAGCCGCTATGCCATCGTGACGCCAGATGCGCCGGGGCTGAACATCAGCCGCTCCATCAAGGATGAGGCTGAGCGTGACCGCTTGCTTGAGATCGCGCATGAGGCATTGTCCACTGAACCTTTCGGCCTGATCGTGCGGTCCTGTGCCGAGGGTGCGGCTGCCGAAGACATCGCAGAGGACATCGAGGCAATGGTTGCCGTCGCCATGGATGTCGCCGGTGACGAGGGGGCTGGTCCTGAAATGCTCGTGCAGGGGGATGGCCCGCACGTTTTGGCATGGCGTGACTGGGTCGCGCCCGCTGAGGTCGCAACCGATGCGGGTGGGTTCGAAACACACGGTATTCTGGACGCGTTGGAGACCGCACGCGGGGCGCGGGTCGCTTTGGAAGGGGGGGCTTTCCTCTATATTGAGCCTACTCGCGCATTGGTGGCCGTTGACGTGAACACTGGCGCGGATGCGTCACTGGCGGCGGGGGTGAAGGCCAACCTTGCCTGCGCGCGTGTCTTGCCACGCGCGTTGCGGGTGCGTGGCCTGGGCGGGCAGATTGTATTGGATCTGGCTCCGATGGCCAAAAAAGACCGGCGCGCCTTTGAAACCGCGCTCCGGCAGGGGTTCAAGGCTGATGATATCGACACAGCTCTGGTCGGCTGGACCCCTCTGGGGCACTACGAGCTGCAACGCAAGCGGGCCCGCGCCCCAGTGGCGGAGGTTTTGCAATGACCTGCCCGATGTGCGGAAGACCGACGCAACAAAAAATGCGTCCCTTCTGCTCGAAACGCTGCGCCGACCTTGACCTGGCGCGTTGGTTTAACGGCAGTTATGCTGTGCCGTCCCATGATCTGGAGGATGCGGCGGATCTGGGTGAAGCGCTTGAAAAAGCTGAAAAAGACAACAAAGGGCAGACGCCGCACTGATCTGCTGGACGTAGCGCAGGGCACCAGCATAGGCAGTGCGTGCGCGGATACCGTGTGGCTCGCCTACGCCACCGCCAACGCATGCGGGACGGACGTGGAGGCGTGTCTGTTGTAAATTGCGCCACGCGCGTGGATCCGCAGGTCATTTACATGAAAAAGAGGCTGGACACCCCAGCCGCAACCTCCTAGAACCCGCTCACCCAGTCATGTTGATGACACCCGTGCCCGGGTAGCTCAGGGGTAGAGCAGTGGATTGAAAATCCTCGTGTCGGTGGTTCGATTCCGCCCCCGGGCACCAATAAAATCAAAGAGTTACGAGATTTTAGATTGACCCAGAGGGGCTATTGTCTCACTTTTGTCTCGTGAAATTTAAGGAGTTTGAGTGGCAGAGCATCCAAAAAGAGAGCATGTTTTTTCACGCTCGGAACGTGTTCAACACTGGATGATTATTGGCATGTTAGTGTCTTCACCAGTTTTTGGTGCGGTCGTTAGTGTAAGTACCGGAGATTGGACATGGTTCGCGCGTTCGGGATCTGTAGTTGTAATGATCGCAGTTCTCGCATTTGGTCTGGCGTACGTCTCAGATGTGAGAGTGGCGTTACACGGTCTGCGACCTGACGCGGTTAGTGTAAAGCTCATCAAGCGAGAACTAAAAGAACAGACAGACGACGAAAGACTTGCGGTTTTGGATGAATTGGTAACGGAGCTAGAGGGCGCGATGACCAGTCAGAGAGAGGCTATCCAGAACGCGGACAAGTCGTTGAAGTACTATAAGCCCGCCATTTACGCTGCATTTTTTGGAACTCTGATTTGGGGCTTCGGTGATTTAGTTGGATTACTGTTTCAGTAGCTCCGGGTTCTCGTAGATGTTCCCCATCCAAAAAATCTCATCAAGGAAATAATTACTGTACTGTTGCTAACGACCAATACGCTTAAATTTCCACGCGCAAGGTCGCACTTGGTGTTTTGCAGATCAGTAATCTCACACCCTGCACGTCGTGGCGCTGCTATGACATCGGGTGTCGGCACATAGGCATCCTATTCAACGAGCTTTAGAAACCAGACGCCGGATAGACCGGTGGTGCCGTGATGCCCTGTTTCGAGAGCGTGTTGATGACAACGGCAGGCCTGTCCGCCTCGATCATGCGGGGCAGAAAATTCTGTGCGCCATTTAGGACCCCGACTACATTGACTTCAAACGTGCGACGCAAATTGACCGCATGCGCCCAGGCTTTTGTGGGTCGCGCGACGCCCGCAGTGTTCATCAACAGCGCGTCCGGTCCTGCGTCGCAGGCGATATCGGCCAACCGTTGGACGGCTTGTGGGCGCTTACGTCCGTTTCGACGGCCCTGACATCGGTGCCCAGACCAGACAAGTTGCGCGCCACCTTTGCTTTCGCCAGACCGACACGGCTCGCCCCCCGCCTGTGATGACCGCAACGCCGCCTTTCTTGAGTGCTTCATTCCACATGATTGATGCTCCTTTTGGTTTTGTGTGCCCCGCCAGTACCGGCGAGGCACAGTGTTTTCGGCTTAGCCGACGCTGCGTGCGGCATCCCCATAGCTGACGTCCATGACCTCACCCGTCATGCGCTTGGTCGCATCGCTTGCAAACCACATGACAGCTTTTGCGATGTCCTCGACCTCGTGATGTCCGATGCCGAGCGTGCTGCCGGATGCGATCGCCGCTGACACGTCGTCGAAGGTCGGGTTCTCTGCGGTCGGCAGAATTGCGCGCAGAACCGCCTCATTGTCGGCGAAAGGTGTGCGCACCAGCCCAGGCGCTACCACGTTGCACATGATATTTTCGCGCCCATATGCCAGTGCTGCACTTTTGGCAAAGCCGTTCACGGCCCATTTTGTCGCCCCGTAAGAGCCAAAAATGCCATTGCCTGTGCGTGAGAGACCCGAAGAGATATAGATGATCCTGCCCCCTCCGGCGGCCCGCAGATGCGGCAAGGCGGCCTGTGTCGTTTTCATGTAGCCGCCGACGTTGACCTCGTAGAGTGTCGAGATTTCGCCCGCTGTGACAGTCTCGATTGCGCCTGCATGACCTACGCCTGCATTGGCGAGTACGATGTCGAGGCTGCCAAAGCGGTCTACCGCCTGCTGCATGGCGGCTTGCTGGTCCTCCAAGTTGCGCACGTCGCCCCGGTAAGTCATGCACCGGGCTCCGAGCGCCTCGATCCGCGCCTGCGCTGCGGCGAGGTCGGCCTGGCTAGGCAAAGCATAGCTTACGTGTGGCATGCTTGGTGTCGCGATGTCGAACAAGACGACATTGGCACCGGCCTTTGCAAATTCTTCGGCCGAGGCCAGCCCGATGCCGCGTGCGCCACCAGTCACAAAAGCGGTTTTGCCTTCCAGCTCTCGGGTCGTGGGAGAGGATTGTGCCGCCGCGTGGCGCGCGGTCATCACGGTGGATGCGGCCACAGCGGCTGCGCCAACTGTGCCTGTGCGCAGCATTTGGCGGCGCGACATTTTCTGTGCGGGCGTGGTGTCTTCTGAATTGGACGTCATTGTGGTCACTCCTTGTTTTGGCCCGGTCCGGGCGCGTTTTGAGGTAAATCTGGACAGTTGCGAAACGCGGTCAGAACGAGAGCAGAACCAGATGACTGAGCCGTTCGCTGGCTGCGAGGCCCTTCAGCACGTTATCCCGCTTGGCAGGCAAAACAGGCGCGCGACGGTGCGATGCAAATAGTCTGAACATTGCCGTTCCTTTCGTTTCCTTGCTGTCAAAAGGCGCAATGCCTTTCCGTGAGAAACATATGGAACGTGCGTTGATTATCCGGTATGGGGCGATAAGACTAATCAGAATTGCGAAAAACGCACCAATGAATGATGACGAGTTATTCCTCGCTGTTGTCGACGGCGGCAGCTTTCGATCCGCAGCGCAGGTTGCCGGCCTTGATCCCAGCCGCGTCAGCAGGCGTATCGCAGCGCTTGAGGCGCAGTTGGGCGTAAAACTGCTCAACCGTACCACCCGGGCGTCGGCGCCAACCGAAGCCGGAAAACGCTATGCTGAAGGGGTGCGACGCCTGAGTGACGCTCGCGCGGCACTGCTTGCAGAAGTCACAGGCGGTCAGGATCTCCCGAAAGGCCGTTTGCGCGTGGCGGCACCCACTGATTTTGGCGCGCGCTATGTCGCCCCTGTACTGACGGAGATGTCAGAAGCCCACCCAGATCTGAGTGTCGATCTTAGGTTGGGATCAGGATTTGCAGATCTGCTGGCCGAAGGAATAGACGTCGCAATTCGCATCGGCAAACTTGCGGATAGCACGTTGAGGGCGCGGCAGATCGGCACATCGCATCGTGTGCTTGTGGCGGCACCGCACCTTGCAGCAAAGGTTCTTTCGCCTGAGGATCTGAGCAAGATCAACATTGTGTCCTACCGGACCGGCATGACAGAGATGCGCTCCAGCTTCGAATGGGAAGGCATGCGTCGGGAATTTCGTATGCCTTGTCGCTACGCGGTGAATTCAATGGCGGCTGTGCGCGAAGCGGTTTTAGCCGGTCGCGGCGCGCATCTCGGACCACTTTGGGCGTTTCGTGACGATCTGAAGGAGGGGAGCGTCGTAGAAGTGCTGGCTAAAGCCCGTTTCGAAGGCTTTCCAATTCACGCCATATGGTCTCCAACGCCCTTTCAGCCGGCTGCTTCGCGCGAATTTATTGCGTTGATGGCGAAGAACCTCTTGGATGAAAACATCAGATGACACCGTACAAATTGCTGCCGTTGTATTAAATCTTGCGCCTTGGCAGAAGAAACGGTCCAAACGAAGGCACACGGCCCGAACCAGACCTTCATCTTATAGTCAAGTGCTGCACCGCGGCTTCACCACACCGGACCTTCGCGGCGTCTGCATGAACAAGGTGCCGTCGAATTGACAGTCTGCGGACATTTCTGCCGTTTGATTTCTGCAGCTGAATGACCGCGTTGGTGTGTGCCCGCCCTTTGAACCCGCTCTGCTGAGCAAATGCGGAGGGTGTCGCGCTGCTAAAACAGCGCCACAGAAGTGCCATCAACCGCATCGGAGCGGCAGCGCCAGTCACCCGCCACATTGGTCCCGGTCTAGAAAGTGGTCGGCGTGCTGTGGTTCCAAGCTCCATGCAACACGTATCCCCATCACTATCGGCCCGTAGCCAGCCGCAAAAATGCCATGAAGCCGTGCGATCCAGACCTGACAATTAAACGAAAGCGACCAGCGTGAACTACCCATTTGAATACGCAGCGACATGTGAAGAAGAGACCACTATCGCGACCTCTTTGCCTCGCGAAGACCTTGTGGAGGCTGTGCTGAGCCACAATTGGGACTCTTGTGTTGCCTCAACCATGAGCGCCATTGCGGATCGTGAAGATTGTCCGCTATTGGCTGTTCTGTTCATGTTTGATCTTGGTGATGCGGCGTATCATTCAGACCCGGCAGTTCAGGGCGATCCTGAAATGTTCGATCTTTTCCTGCGCATACAGAAGCGGATCAACGGAGGGAAATATACGCATCGGCACGATGACCATCTCGTCGGCGACAGCCCGGAAGTAACCCAATACCTCGACAACGCGGCCAGTCCCATTGCTCCCTGGGCGCTGAGTTCGAAGATCGTCAATCCTGCGCTCGACAGGTCAGCTGTCGCTCAACGCCCTTTTTCGCAATACGAAGAAGAGACGGCACAAGAGATTTTTGAAGCGATGAAAGAAGCCGCTCCGGGAGGCGCAGCGGCCATAAAGCCCGTCGCCATGCGCGCGGTTATCGCTGGGCGACGGGTTGAAACGCGCGTCGAAGAATTAATCGCGACGCAGGCCAAAAAACCTAAACGAGGGAAAAAGTGGCCACTCGTCGCGATTTGGGGCGCCGCGATCTTGCTCATGTGGCCATCGCTACAACGTATGTTCTTTATGTGACCACGCTCAGCCGGCCGTTGGGGCCAGGTTTTTGGGGATC
Organism: uncultured Roseobacter sp.; assembly: GCA_947501635.1. Taxonomy (GTDB): domain Bacteria; phylum Pseudomonadota; class Alphaproteobacteria; order Rhodobacterales; family Rhodobacteraceae; genus Roseobacter. The sequence continues at coordinate 43,176 of CANMWT010000007.1, read as the reverse complement.
AAAGTCGGCTTTTGGCGTGTCGCGGCTATTTGGACTTAGTGCAGCATTTAGAGGGTATAGGGCTCGGAGCTGCCGTTAGCTGCGCGATGCACTGAGGTCTGCTCCGCGGACAAAGGGTGAATTCGCTGCGTTTGCGCAAGAGGCTGCTTTCGTGCGCTTTCCGGACCTTCACTTTGGAGTGCACACGAGTTGCACACCTCCAGTGGTTACGACCTTGGTCCAGTGAGACAGTCTGTCCATTTCTCCATAAGTCGCGAAGCGTTCGACTCGCGGTCAATGGCCAATAGCCATCTCCGGAAGAGATGCAGGGTGAGTAGTATTGGCAAGGACAACGATTAGAAGTGTGGGGCGTTTGCCGCCCCACAGCAGTGTCTTCACTATGCGTGGTGTTTCGGCATTTTTTGAAACACCACATAAAGGCCCGCCAGAACCAAAGCCGTTCCGACGACGCCGGCATTCCAGGCGGTCACAGGTTCGGTGAATCCGAACAGCCAAGGAGCCGCTACCAAAATCAAACCGTAGGAAACTCCCAAGTAGGTCTGGACCAGGTAATGTTTGTTGTGGCCGTAACCCGCTACGGTCAAAGCCAAAAGACCCGAGAGAATGAGAAGTCCTGCATCGCCAACGAGGGCATTGCTAAGAGCCGATTGGCCGCCGAGAAGCATGAATGGCGACAAGATGAGCCAGAGCCCTGAAGCTGTGAAGGTCCATCTGAAAACTTCACGATTTTGCATAGCGCATACTCCAACCTTTTGTTTCAGGAGTCGGTTTCAGGATTTTCGAGGTTGCCAAGCTCCAAGGCGATAGCCATTTCCTCGTCGTTGATAAGGCCATCGCCATTTGTATCGATGTCCATGAACATTGAATCGGTAAGGAAAGGGTACACAAGCTGAAGTTCAGCGAAGGAAGCCATGCCGTCGCCGTCGGTATCAGTGTCGGCGGACACTGCATTGGCAGAGAATGCGACGGATGTCACAAGGGCTGCTACGAGAGTTGCATTTTCCACGTTTTTTCCAATCAATGTAGGGCAATCCATCATGGATTGCGTTTCAGGTCCCGGCATATTGCATTCTGCATTTGCGCAAACTGGCCCGTTTTTCCACGCGGTCGTTATTTATTACGCAAGGGCTTTCCTGGCAGCGTCGAGTTCGTATTTCGTCTTGATGTCGTCATTCGCTTTGTGCGCGGCCTCAGCAGCGTTGTAATGTCTCCAGGCCTGCGTTCGTTTTTCACCGAAGGGTGCGCCTCCACAGCTGGCTTTAACGGACTTCATCTTTTCCGAGATGGTATTGGTGTTGAGTTTCATTGTGGTGTCCTTTCCTAGGCACCTCGAGAAAGAGCGGCACGCGAAAGAAGAATTTCTTTTTTAGGGAACTGCCACTTGCGCGCCGCTTAAATACTCGAAAACACACTTCCTGCTGAATTTTCAGCAGGCATTCTCTAGCTAGCTTACATTCCAGTTAACGACGCTTACACAGATCAGCTTGGAGCAATTTAACGTCAGAAAGCGGAGCCTTCAGACATGGTCTACTCATGGGGCAGAGCGACCAAAAAAGCAAGGTCGCTGGTGCCAGCCGTCTTCAGAAATATGCTGCTCGCTGCTCATAAAAATTGGTTCCAATGCCGCGAGCAAAAGTTCGCTTCTACATCATGCCTTCCATACCCTCCATGTCGGGTATGCCGTGGCGGTTTGGCTTGACGGGTTTATCCGCCACCATTGCTTCGGTGGTAACGAGTAGGCCCGCAACCGATGCCGCGTATTCCAGCGCGATCCGAACGACCTTGGTCGGATCAATGACACCGGCCTTCAACATATCGCCGTACTGGTCCAACTGCGCATCATAACCGAACGTCTTGCTGGTGTTCTCAAGCACTTTTCCAGCCACGACCGAGCCATCGACACCGGCGTTTTCAGCGATCTGGCGCAACGGGGCCTGAAGGGCTTTGCGGATGATCTTGATACCCGCATCCTGATCCGCGTTGTCCCCTTTGAGACCATCCAGAACCTTGCCCGCATGGACAAGTGCTACGCCACCGCCTGGTACGACGCCTTCCTGGACAGCCGCTCGTGTTGCGTTCAAGGCGTCATCAACTCGATCCTTGCGCTCTTTCACTTCGATCTCGGTCGCGCCACCAACTTTGATCACCGCAACACCGCCCGCCAGTTTGGCGAGCCGTTCCTGCAGCTTTTCCTTGTCATAGTCAGAGGTGGTCTCTTCAATCTGTGCACGGATTTGGGTGACACGCGAAGCGATAGCTTCTTTGTCGCCAGCACCGTCGATCACAGTTGTAGTGTCCTTGGTGATCGTGATCTTTTTGGCATCGCCAAGCATGTCCATCGTGACGTTTTCGAGCTTGATACCCAGTTCTTCGGAAATCACTTGTCCGCCCGTCAGTACGGCAAGATCTTCCAGCATCGCTTTGCGGCGATCCCCAAATCCGGGCGCTTTGACAGCGGCGACTTTCAGGCCACCGCGCAGTTTGTTCACGACAAGCGTCGCAAGTGCTTCACCGTCAATGTCCTCTGCCATCATCAAAAGCTGCTTGTTTGACTGCATCACAGCCTCAAGCAAGGGCACCATGGGTGCCAGAGATGTCAGTTTCTTCTCGTGCAGGAGGATGACGCAGTTTTCCAGGGTCGCCGTCATTTTAGCGGTATCTGTGATGAAATACGGGCTGAGATAGCCGCGATCAAATTGCATGCCTTCGACCACTTCGGTCTCGGTCTCCAGCCCTTTGTTCTCTTCGACGGTGATAACGCCTTCGTTGCCGACCTTGGCCATCGCGTCCGCGATTTGCTGACCGATAGCAGCCTCACCGTTTGCTGAGATTGTGCCGACTTTGGCGATCTCGGCCGTATCGCCCACTGGCCGCGACATTGCCTTGACCTCGGCAACAACGGCGGTGACCGCTTTGTCGATACCGCGTTTGAGGTCCATCGGGTTCATGCCAGCGGCAACCGACTTCATACCTTCCTTGACGATGGCTTGTGCCAGAACCGTGGCGGTGGTCGTGCCGTCGCCAGCCTCGTCATTGGTGCGCGATGCAACATCTTTTACGAGCTGTGCGCCCATGTTCTCGAACGCATCCGAGAGTTCGATTTCCTTGGCGACCGTAACGCCGTCCTTGGTGATGCGCGGCGCGCCATAGGACTTGTCGAGGACCACGTTGCGACCCTTGGGTCCAAGCGTGACTTTGACGGCGTTGGCGAGCGTATTGATGCCCTTGAGCATACGGTCACGGGAATCCGTGCCGAATTTGACGTCTTTTGCAGACATGTCAGTATTCCTAAATGAAAAATGGGGGAGGGTTCAGCGTCGTTCAGGCCATAATGCCCAAGATGTCGCTCTCCTTCATGATCATCAACTCTTCACTTTCGATCTTGATTTCCGTGCCCGACCATTTGCCGAACAGAATTTTGTCGCCAGCTTTGACGTCCATTGCGATACGCGCGCCGGCATCGTCTTTTGCACCGGCACCAACGGATACGACTTCGCCTTCCTGCGGTTTTTCTTTTGCATTGTCTGGGATAATCAGGCCGCCCGAGGTCTTTTCGTCGTCTTCAATACGGCGGACCAAGACACGGTCATGTAATGGAGTAAACATCAGGGAAATGCTCCTTCTCGAGATTTCCGGGTAGGGGTGGCATGCGTAGGGACACATTGGCACTCGCCACACCTGAGTGCCAATGTGTCAAAAGTGGCTATCCGGACGGAACTCTACAATAGGCTGTTGAACTATATTTCGCCCAAATCTGCTTTTCAGGAATCGCGGCCTGAACGGCTGCCTACTTTACCTATTTCCCACCAATCACCAGCGCAGGCGTTCCTGCGACGGAGTTGACTGTGGCAGAGACCTTCGGCTTTTCTTGATTGGGTTTCCTGGGCGCAGGCGAATGATAGAACTGCACTTGTGATAGAGCCGTCTGCGTTTCCTGTGACGGTGGGGAAGATTAAAGCCCTTTTCGCCCTATAAGACATCGGTCGGCGTGATGCGAGCGACGTCTAGACAGGGCGAATTGACGGGTCCGGTACGGTACTAGGAAGACGGCGCGGGCACCGATAGAGATTAGCAGCGGCGAGACGCACCAGGGCTGACGGGCACGGCATTCCGCCAGGCGCTCAACCCCTTGCAGCGCCGACAGATCCGTTCTCCAAAGCCTTCACTCCGGAAAACAATATCGCATCTCAGACAAGGACGCTCTCGAGGTACGTCGCCAAAGGCCCTTCCGCGGGCGATGTCCGAAAATGCTACGTCGACCGAGGTTTTGTTCGCGATCATGTTAAATTCGCGCTGACTTTGGTGCGCATAGCCGACGTCCCTGTCGGTCGTGGAGGCATGCCCTCGTTTTCAGCAGCATGGATTGACGACATGTCACGTGCACCTAGACGCGCCGGGTTCCGGTCCAGGACATCCCTGTCAGACTGGGGCGTTCGGTGCGCCGAATAGAGATGCCGCATTTGTGCTGCAGAGACCCCGTCGGCCTCCATCACAAGGCGCACCATCGGATCAGCAAGCATTTCCTCAAGGAAGAAGTCGGACAACGCTCTGCCTGTCAGCTTGTCCCTGGCGCGGGCATAGTCCAGATCGGCAAGGGAAACGGTCAGAGACCGTGTAAGCCCCGGATGCGATGTCCGGGGATGAAGTTTAACCAGGACTGAGGCTTTCCAGGCTGCGGGATCCTGTTGACCCGGGGGTGAAACCAATTCCGTTTCGATCTCGTACTCTCCCGCCGGAAGCGTCTCGTTGAAGCCTGGAACGGTGAACGGGCGGGAAAAAACTGCAACGGTCTTGCTCATCAATTCTTCCATTAGTATGGTCCTTTCCCTTGTTGCTGTGGGTGGTCCGCGCGCCCGTTAAGAATGGGGCGCTTGGCCGGTGCAAATCTCAAGGTGTCTTGGATTTCGCTGGTGCTTCCTTGCCAACGGCTTTGGACTCGTTCTCTTTGGCAGGGGTTTTCGCAGGCGTCGGCTTCATTGCGGCCGCAGCCCTGGCTGTCAGGTCCTTGAAGGACATATCATCGATCCTTTGATTGGCCGGTGCCAACTCCTTGTCCATGACGGACCGAGATGCTTGACGCCAGTACATAACATATAGGGATTGGCGACCCGGTTTACGATGGCGCATCGAAAAAGAACCCAAGGTCGGTCAGGCCAATTCATCCGTCCAGACCTTGAATTCCGTCAAAGTGTTCTGACCGAATGTCTGGGTCAAAGGGACATCAGCGGCATCGCGGCCCCGCGCGATCAGAATTCTGGCAAACCGCGGCTTATTGTTCCGCGGGTCGAACATGTGCCATTCGCCAAAGAGAAAGACCTCCATCCACGCGGCGAAGTCCCCCGGCGGATGAGGGAGAGGTTCACCGATATCGCTCAGATATCCGGTGCAGTAGCGGGCCGGAATGTTCATGCAACGACACAGCGCGATGGCGAGATGGGCAAAGTCTCGGCAGACACCCTGTTGCTCGGCCATTGCCTGCGATGCGGTGCGCGTCGCTTTCGCCTGCATGTAGTCGAAGCGGACATGTCCGTGCACGAAATCGCAGATCGCTTGAACGCGAGACCAACCGGGTTGCGTGGTCTCGAAAAGACGCCAGGCTTCCTCCGAAAGAAGATCGGTATCGCAATACCGGCTCCCCTGCAGGAACATGAGTGTATTGGATGGCAGATCCTGAACCGCGTGCTGTTGCGCGTTGGGAAAGACGGGATTGGGCTGGCCCGTGTCGCGGAAGATGCCATCTGTTGACAGGCAGAAGTCGCCCTCCGGAGCCAGCATGCGCGTACACCAGTTGCCGAAGCCGTCCCGATAGCTTTCGAGCGGCACGCTTGGCGACGTCACGAGGTAATCGGCACGCTCCAGATCGCCAAAGCGCGAATAGTGGACGTTCAGCATCGCAATCAGCGGCGTCGACTGCGGGAAGCTGTATCGCAGACGACACCCGATGCTGACGCGCATGCCGGACCCGCCACCACTAGAAAAATCCGCATCACCGTGCAAGGATGCACATCCCGTCAGAGAGCCGGAAGCCTCGATTGCAGCTCCAGCGGTTGCCGGATCGATCGAGATAGGCGTTCGCCGCCAGATTGATGTCGATGCTACCGCCACCATAGCTGGGCGCCTGAGCATTCTGCGGAATCGGCCCCGTGCCATCCTGCGCAAGCGCGGGGAAGGCGAAGGACGCGATCACACCGGTCATGAATGCCGACTTCGCGATCAGCCTCGCGAGGGGATGCCTCATCGCCGCTTGCTCCTTGGCGGACCAGAGTCCGCCGGTTGCCGCGCGAGTCTTCGATAGTCCAAGAGTGAGCGTTCCGGTCAGCCGTCGATTGGGCGCGGGCGGGTAGCCCCAGGAATTCGATCTCGATGGCATGCCTTCGTTCTCGGCCACCTGGATCGAGAAGTCCTGCGAAACTGTCGGATCAGTGTTCCCGGTCATCGGGGCGACAATTTGTGCAAGGCCGCAGCGGCAAGTGCATGTTCCTTCTGGTGGTAGTCGCCGCGGAACTTGCCATCGACCTGCACCTCCCAGATGCCGTTTCTTTCGCGTACCTGAACCCCACCGCGCTGCGTTGGTCGGTTCATGTAAATACCTTGTCCCCCACTGCCATTCGGCGACACGGGTTGCTTGTCAGTCTTTTCCGGCTCCTTCACTTTGGGTGCGCGCACCTCTCCGAGGAGCATCACCGCGCGAATGAATTCTTCCGCGTAATCATCCGTTTCGCGGTGGTCATGTTCGTGCCGGGACATACTCATCGGCTCGACGAACCGTTCTCTCAAATGATCGACAAATCGCGGTTCAGTGCGCGCCATGAAAGCGATCAGAGCTTGCAGGATCCGTTCATGGGCCAGCACACGCCGTTCGAGGTCGGTAGTCTCGGGGGAAGCTATCGGCATGACGCAGTTCATCCTTCATCGACCGCGCCTTCCGGGCGCACCGGTGATCCATCGACATCAAGGGCTGCCAGACAAGCTTGCGCGATTTCGCGGTCCGGGGCCTCGGTTCCGGGCATCGTCGCCCAGCCGGATGTCATGAGGGCGTCGCGCCGCTTGTAGGTTGAGGCTGCCCGGATCGTTGCAAGCTTGTCCGCCCTAGCCGGGTCTGACCGCGCCATGTCGAGGCAGACCGGTACCATTGAGGCGACGACATCGTCACGGGACATCGCCATCGCCCGGTCATTCGAAGTGCTGCCGGTTACCCAGCCGCCCCATGAGAATCCGACGACGCCGACAAAGACAGCACCGATCACGGCACCATAGGTGCCGGGTTTGAGCCATTCGGGAGTATTCATTTCAAGTCCTCCTGCGGAGAAAGCGCCGCTTCGCTGTGGTTGTTCATCTCAGTCGGTCCCTGATCCCGGCTCAGCGCCTCATTCAGGTCGCGCTCTGATATCGTATGCAGTTCCATCCAACCCGCCCGATCCCCTCTGCCAGGAACGGTCATATGGGTCGCCGTCCTCTGATACGTTTCGAAACCTTGCCCGCGGAGAAGTTCTTCCTGAATCAGGACTTCGTAGTTCCCGGCCGGAAGTTCGTCCGGAAAATCGGCTAGGCTGAACGGGTGCAGGAAAGTCACCCTCAAACTGGATGAACGCACGCTCATCTCTGGCCTCCATGATTTTGGCAGATCCGTCGCTCGCCACTGTTGACGGCCCCTTGGATTCCGGACCTGACCAGTCGAACGATTTCTCCTTTTGTACTTCGGAAACGTTCGACTGGTACTGACACATGTTAGTCCCGGGCGCCGCGCGGGTAGGGAACTCCCTGGAGAGGTTTGCGGGCACTGACCTGTGTAAGGGCGCGGGGACCGACCTGCACGTACACTTTGGAAAACAGGGATGATCTGCATTCCTGCAACCCTTGAAAGGATTGGCTATGGCCGACCCCAATGTACTCAACCCGCACCCGCCCGAGTTCGATCGGTTTCTCCATGCCTCCGTCGGCGAGGACCGGAATGGCTTTGCCGTGACTGTGCTCTCCACGCTCGCGCGGCTTGGCCTCGATCCATGGATAGAAACCGCTGAACTGGTCACGCTGGGGCGCGATGGCGCGCGAGCGCGATTGGGAACGCTGCTTGCCCGGTTTCGGGACGTTCCGGCGCTCGCCAGCGACCACGGCAGGATTGCACGAGACCTGAGCCAGCTGCTTCCCGAAAGACCAACGTCAGGTGCCCTGCAGCGCGCCGCCTCGACCGTCACAGACGACCACCCGGGCAAAAGCGGCGCGATCTGGGCGGTGCTCGCGACAATCTTTGTACTGTTTCAGATGTTCATGGTTGGCGGCTCGGGGTCAGGCGAATGACCGTATCAACCGCGACCGCGAGGAGACCGGCCCATGCGGCACACAAGTCCGGTAGGCTTTCTCCACACGAACAGGGCGTTCTGTGGGACATGGAGGAACACTTCTGGACCAGTAGCGCCGATAACGCGCGGGCAACGACTGCGACCAACGCAGTCATGGTCTTCCCCTATCCGCCAGGCATCCTCCAAGGTGACCAGATCTGGACCCACCTTCATGAAAATACAGGCTGGCGCACCGTTGTCATGGCCGAACGGCGCGTGACGCGGTGTCGTGACATCGCCATTCTCACCTATCGAGCCTCGGCAGAGAAGGCCGACGTGCCAATCTACAAAGCCCTCTGCGCCTCGACCTACCTCCACGATAACGAAATCTGGCTGAGGATTTCCCATCAGCAAACTGTGGTGACTTGAGAAGCGTAGAGGCAATCGATCTGCCGCAGGCGCCGGGACTAACCTACGGCAGTCTGGAAGACCTCTGGCAAGGCTAGGTCAAACATGCCCGCCGAATATTTGGTGGCAGAGAAGATTTCCGAGTACCTGAGTTGCGCGTCGGCGTGTTGACCCTAAAAGGGTCGGCATGTCGGCACGCTTCTTATTCTCGGAGCTTCCAGGAAAGGACAATTCCAATGACTCCCGAACAGAACAAGACTGCCGAGAAGATGACCTCTGTGAAAGCCGAGTGGGACAAGGCGCCCGCTGGTCCAAAGAAGGATGCAGCGCTGAAGCACTACCAGGCAGCCGAGAAGGCGAACACGGCGAAGAACGACGCCGAGACCAACAAGGAACTCGATGCCGCGAAGCATGCGCTTGCGTGACAACCAGCGTCTGACGTGATCAACGGGGCCGCCTGCCGAATAGGGAGGGCGGCCCTCTCACTTCAGGAGCGGTCCGGTCTGGTCCAGATATGCCGGATCGAACTCGGCAAGGTCCACCAAGCCACCATAGTCGTGAAACGTCACGCGACCGTCCCGAAAGGTCACCAGTCCACTCTCGCGAAGCTGGCGCAGAACGCGGTTCACGTGGATGGCACTCAGTCCCAGCACATCCGCGAGGTGGTACTGGGTCAGCGGGCAGTCGTACCCATCCTTAGTCCCCATGCCCACCAGCGCAAGCCGCGATCCCAGCTCCAACAGAAAATGCGCCATGCGGGCGTCCGCATCACGCCTGCCGATCCCTACAAGGTGTTCGACCACCATTGCCTCGTCCCGCGACGCCGCCCAAAGAATGGCTGTCGCAAGCCGCGGAGTATCCGAGAAGGCCGCCAGTAGGTCGCTCTTCAGCACCTCCGCAGCCTCGATGTCGACGATGGGTTCGAAGCTATGGTCCGACGTGCGCAAGAGGACGCTCCGCAGCCCGAGAAAATCTCCCGGCACTTGGAAATCCACGATCTGCCGGGTCCCGTCGGCCTGCAGTTTGTAGGAACAGACCCAACCCGAGGACAGAATATAAGCGGCCTGAGCCGACTGCCCCTGATGGACCATATCGCGCCCAGCGACGAAGGAGCGGCGGCGCTGGTGCAGGCGCTCGAGCACATCCAACTCCGCCTTTGACAAAGCGACAAAGGCCGAGAGCTTGCGGGTCAGGGGGCTGTGTTCAGCAGATGTCATTGGGCCTCCCGGCGTGTCGCGACCCAAGAGCAGAAATCGGCTCAGGCACTGCTCTGGATCAGTCCATCATAGAGCACTTCCTGCGAGATGTACGGATGCATCTGAGTCTCACCTTTTCTCAGGCTCACGATGCCAAGGAAGGAAACTCAGATGTCCACCGCAAGCGAACATGCAGGCCAGGCCGCCCTATCGATCTGCGAGGCGCTCCTGCTTGCCATGAACGATCGCGGGTTGTTGCCGGAACACGAGATCGTGGGGGTACTTCGTGACGCCGCGGCGACCCATGTGAACGCCCTTGGCACCGAACTCGAAATGGAAAGGCACCGGGCCGTCGCCGAAATGATCAACGCCGTCATCGCTAGCGGGAACTCTGTTCGACGCCCGTGATGCAATACAGCGGCGGTCGCGATCCGCAATCTCGCAATAGAAGCCGAACAGGCCCGCTGGAATGTCCGAAATCGATGCCATGGGCGGCATGATGAAAACCGGCTCAATGATGCTGTCCAACGACGCACGACAGAGTTTCTGCTGGCAAGAAACGTCGGTATCAGTCCGACCATTTGAAAGCACAACAAACATGACATTGGAGGAAATCAGATGTCCAAAGGCAACAAGAAGCGTGGAAATCGTGAAGTGAAGAAACCGAAAAAAGTAAAGGAGCAGGTCCTGGCGACGGCTGATTTCGCCAAGGAAAAGACGCCGCTCAATATCGGGAATAAACGGAAGTAAACGCTGATATTCGGCGTACAAACGACCAACCTTAATTGCTTGCCGACTCAGCTTCGCAAAGAAGACGATACTGTGCGATAGAAACGTGAACACCTGTTGTGCACGACGCCCCACAAGTATCTGATATTCCGTCGAAATCGCCAACATCCATCATAGTAAAGAGGCAAAGACCGTCATCAAATGACCGTTTCGTTCCGGTTTTCAGACCTTGGTGCATACTGCAGCATCCGGAACTATGGGCGCAAAGCGGTCATTCGCTGCAGTTTGCTTGAACGTCCGCTATTGGTTTTGAAACGGTGTTTGAGTGGCTTATGGGTGACACAAACCTCCGTGGTTGAATGTGGCGGTGCGCACGCCAGAAATTCACTTTTGCCATGAAGTTAGTGTTGTCGGATGATGCAGTTTGTGGCGGTATGTGGGGTAAACCGGACTGATTGAAAACCCTCGTGTCGGTGGTTTTCCTCCGCGCCTGGCACCACTAAGAAACCAAAGAGTTAGTCAAACCTCGATAAACCCAGTATTCCAAGGGCGCCGGATTTGGATGAGTGGCGGGGCGCGTTGGCCGCTATCCTCGCGTTGGGTTTTAACGCCAGTCGGAATCGCTCAGCCCCAGTTTCTTGATCCGCGAATAAAGCGTTGTGGGTTGAATGCCCAAGATTGATGCGGCGCCGTCGGGGCCGGAAACCTTGCCGCCCGTTTCGCGCAGGCACGCGATGAGGTTTGCCGTTGCCATGTTTTCGATATCTCGCTCTGTCAGCAGCGTGGCGCGTTTGCGCGCGTCGCTAAGCGGTGCTGTCATGATTTCCACCTGCAGCTTTCCGCCCGTTGAGACGATTGCTCCGCGTTCGATCACATTGGCCAGTTCACGGACATTGCCGGGCCAGTCGTAGTTGCGCAGGGTGCGAACTGTCCCTTCGGTCACCAGCGGGATTTTCCGGTTCAGCCGTTTGCAGGCGATTTTCAAAAGATGCGCGGCCAGAGGAGGGATGTCATCGGGCCGGTCGCGCAGCGGTGTACAGTGTATGGGAAAGACGCTCAGGTGAAAAAACAGGTCTTGCCGGAAGCGCCCGGCTTGAACCTCGCGTTCAAGGTTTTTGCTTGTCGACGCGATGATGCGTACGTCCACCTCGCGTTTGCGCGTTTCCCCCACGCGCGACACAAAGCCGGACTGAAGCGCATTGAGAAGCCGCCCCTGCTGCTCGAGCGGTATCTCGGTGACCTCATCAAGAAACAGCGTGCCGCCATGTGCAAGCTCCAGACTGCCGGCCTTGTCCTGTCGGGCATCTGCATTCGCCCCCCGCACGTGGCCGAAAAGTTCATCTTCGCTGGTGTAATCCGAAAAGGAACCACATTGGAAATGGATAAGCGGCCTGCGTCGCCTGTCACTGTCTTTGTGGATAGCGGTGGCAACCAGGGACTTTCCGGTGCCCGGCTCGCCGGTCACAAGAACATTTGCCGACGTCCGCGACACAAGTTCGACACGCGCCAGCAAGGCTTCGGTCGCAGGTGAGGCGCCGACGATGTCATGGTGCGCACGCTCGATGCTGATCGCTTCCTGAAGGTAGGTGTTTTCCTGTTCCAGCTTGTCCCGCAGGGCAGCCACCTCTTCACTGGCTTCACGCAGGCGCCGTTCGTTTTCCTTGCGTTCGGTAATGTCGCGAAAAATCACCACCGCCCCCGCCAGCTCGTCGTTGTCGTAAATCGGCGTCGAAACATACTCAACGCGGATCGGTTTGCCATCCTTGCGCCAGAAAACTTCGTCTTCGATCCGATTGACCTCTTCATGCCGGAACGACTGGTAAATCGGGCAATGATGCGAAGGATAGACATCACCGTTCAGGTGGTGGTGGTGGATCATGGAGTGGATGTCATGTCCAAGCAGATCTTCGGCGGACCAGCCCAGCATCTCTTGTGCGGCCCGATTGACAAAGCTGGTCTTGCCATCGGCGTTCACACCGTAAATGCCTTCACCGGCCGCATTCAGGATAAGTTGGTTCTGGCGTTCGAGATCGGCAAAGAACTCTTGGGCGCGCTGCCATTCCATCAACCCGTGCCGGTGTAGATTGGCAACTTCTGTTTTTCGTGCACGGGCGTCCAACTCTTCCAGATCCAGAAAAACCAGCAAAACCCGGTCGGTTTCGCCGTTCTGGAAGGCACCTCGAATTTCACATCGCAGCGGCTTCTGGTCGGACGTTTGCAAGGCCACGCTGCGTGTCCATGCCGACCTGCGATGCTCAGCTTCTTCCAGAAAAAGCCGCATATCCGAAACAGATCCATCAAGAAATGCGCTAAAGCGGTGGTGCATCAGATCCCGCGCGCCAAAGAGTTTCAGGCAGGGCGCGTTGCATGCCTCGATCCGGTCGGTTGACGGGCAGAGCACAAGCGCCGGGGCAACCTGCGACTCGATCAGCACGTTATTGTCGGAAAACACGTTCATAACACAGCGATGATGCTGTCAAACGTCCGGCCGGACAATACGAAATTTAGTAAATTACTAATTTTCGTAATCAATTCATCACCATGATTTTAAAAAAACATAATAAATACAGAATATTACGTGAACTTAAAAAATTTTCAAAAAAGCTTTTCCATTCTCCTTGTCTGCAACAGGTTCATACGGGACAGCACAACAGGAGATCAAACATGTCGCCAAAAAGCTTGGGAAATCCATTTTCAGAAAAGTCAGATCTGCGCCATGGGGCGGATTGCGGTTGTTCCTCTTGTAGTTCAGGGGGGCAGCACGTCGAGAGCGAGGCAGGCCCCGATCTGAGCACCAGCGAAGGCATGCTGGAGCGCGCAGTTGAAAGTGCGATCGTACGGTCGGTTTTCGGACAGAGCGACATCGGCAGACGCTCGTTCATGGGCATGATCGGCGGCACGACAGCAGCGGCCGCACTGGCCTCGGTGTTTCCTCTCGAGCAAGCCAAAGCGGCAATCCTCGATGAACTGGGCCCACCGGAAAAGACGGATCTCAACATCGGATTTGTTCCCATCACCTGCGCGACACCGATCATCATGGCTCAGCCGTTGGGCTTTTACGAGCGTTACGGGCTGAATGCGGAAGTTATCAAGACGGCAGGTTGGGCCGTGGCACGCGACAAGTCGCTGAACGGCGAATATGACGCCAGCCACATGCTGACACCGATGCCTTTGGCGATGACACTGGGGGCGGGGTCGGTGGCAGAGCCCTACATCATGCCCGCAGTTGAAAACATCAACGGTCAGGCGATCGTCCTGAGCAACGAGCACCTCGACAAGCGCGATCCCAAGCAGTGGAAGGGTTTTACTTTCGGCGTGCCGTTTGAATACTCGATGCACAACTTCCTGCTGCGCTACTACGTGGCAGAGTTCGGTCTGGACCCCGATGTAGACATCCAGATCCGTGTTGTTCCGCCGCCGGAGATGGTCGCCAACCTGCGCGCCGGGAACCTCGACGGATACCTGTCTCCCGACCCGTTCAACCAACGCGCAGTCTACGAAGGCATCGGTTTCATCCACCTGCTGACCAAGGAAATCTGGGAAGGCCATCCCTGCTGTGCCTTCGCCGCGCCGCTGTCCTTTGCAACTGAACTGCCCAATACTTATGGCGCTTTGCTGAAATCGATCATCGACGCGACGCAATATGCTTCAAACCCAGACAACCGCAAGGAAATCTCGGCCGCAATTGCGCCAACGAATTATCTGAACCAGCCCGTAACCGTCATCGAGCAAGTGCTGACCGGCACCTATGCGGACGGTCTTGGCGAAGTGCAACGCGTGCCAGACCGGATCGATTTTGACCCGTTCCCATGGCATTCCATGGGCGTGTGGATACTCACGCAGATGAAGCGCTGGGGCTATATCGAAGGTGACGTTGACTATAAATCGGTCGCAGAGCAGGTGTACCTTGCTGCTGATGCCAAGAAGGTGATGGAGAGCCTCGGCTATGACGCCCCTGACGTGACCTACAAGTCGCATATGATAATGGGCAAGACCTTCGATCCTGCGACGCCCGAGGAATACGTCAAGAGCTTTGCGATCGGGAAGGGGTGATCCATGGGCCAGCTTTCGCTGAACCAACGTGCGGCTCTTTTGTCTCTTGTGATGCTGGTGGTGGGGCTCCTCGTGTGGGAGCTCTCCATCCCCGCTCAGAAAGCGGCGGAAGAGTTGACCGAATACGAACGCCTCACCGGGGCCGGGTCGGCAAAGGCCGGTGTGCCGCCTCCAAGTGATGTACTCGCCAAGGCATGGGAGCAACTGTCGAACCCGTTTTATGATGCAGGGCCCAACGACAAGGGGATCGGCATCCAGATCGGGTATTCGATCTACCGCGTGCTTACCGGATATGCGCTGGCTGCCGCCCTCGCGATCCCTCTGGGGTTCCTGATCGGCATGTCGCCTGTGGCCTACAAAGCGCTCAACCCGTTTATTCAGGTGCTGCGCCCGATTTCGCCACTGGCGTGGATGCCCTTGGCGCTGTTTATCATCGGCGATAGTGAGGCGTCGGCCATCTTTGTGATCTTCATCTGCTCGATCTGGCCCATGCTTATCAACACAGCTTTCGGCGTGGCCGCAGTCCGGCAGGACTGGGTCAATGTGGCGCGCACCCATGAACTGGGGCATCTCAAAACGGCTTTCTTTGTGATCCTTCCTGCAGCAGCCCCCACGATTGTCACAGGTATGCGGATTTCCATAGGCATCGCGTGGCTGGTCATCGTCGCGGCAGAGATGCTCGTGGGCGGTACAGGCATCGGCTACTACGTCTGGAACGAATGGAACAATCTTGATCTCACGTCGGTGGTGTTCTCGATCCTCATGATCGGTGTGGTCGGCATGATGCTGGATGCTGCCTTCGGGTATCTGCAGCGCACCGTCTCGTACGTTGAATAGGAGCAGTTATGTCAAAACCATTTCTGAGCATTGAAGAACTGACACAGGTGTATCCCGACGGGAAGGGAGGAGAGCTGACGGTTTTCGAAAAGGCCAGCTTCGGTGTCGAAAAGGGCGAGTTCGTTGTTATTCTGGGGCATTCGGGCTGTGGTAAATCCACCATCATGAACATCCTTGCCGGGCTTGCAGAGCCGACCAGCGGTGTTGTGAAAATGGACGGCTACGAGGTGTCCGGACCCAGTCTCGACCGGGGGGTGGTGTTTCAGAACTACTCGTTGCTGCCGTGGCTATCGACCCTCAAGAACGTAACCTTCGGCGTCGCCGCGCGGCATCCTGAGTGGTCCAAGGCGCAGGTGGTCGAGCATTCGACCAAGTTCCTCGCGATGGTCGGTCTGGAGGGTGATGTGATCCATCGCAAGCCCAGCCAATTGTCGGGCGGCATGCGCCAGCGTGTGTCGATTGCGCGCGCCTTTGCCAATCACCCGCAGCTTCTGCTGCTGGATGAGCCTTTCGGCGCATTGGACGCGCTAACGCGGGGCACCATTCAGGACGAACTGCTGAAGATCTGGGGCGGCACCGAACAGACCGTGTTCATGATTACCCATGACATCGACGAGGCGATCCTGCTTGCGGATCGCATACTGCTGATGACCAACGGGCCCTTCGCCCGCGTGGCGGAGTCGGTAGAGATTACGATACCGCGCCCGCGCACACGGACAACGATCGTGGACCATCCGAACTACTATGCGATCCGCAACCATCTGGTGCATTTCCTGGGCGAACGCTCAAAGGAACTGGCGGGGCAAAAAGGCGACGAGGTCAACAAGCCGGTTCCTGTGCGGATCGACAAGACAGTGTCGGTTTCGGAAAGCGAGCCAGAAACCCCACGACCCTTGCGCGCCGTGAACAGCTGATCGCGTGCGCGCTGAAAAGAGAGGAGAAACAGCAATGAAAGACATGAGTGAAATGACTGACATGATGACAAAGGAAGACGTCACCGCGATGATCCTGTCCGCCAAGCGGACATCCGGCATGACATGGGAAGAAATCGCGGACAAGATCGGCATGTCACCGGTCTGGACGCATTCGGCGGCCATGGGTATGAACGCGATGCCAAAAGACAAGGCAGAGGCGCTGTCGACAGTCATGGGACTGCCACAGGAGGCCGCGCTTGTGTTGGCGGAAAGCCCGACAAAAATATGGGAGCAGTCGGTGCCTACCGATCCGTGCATCTATCGCCTGTATGAAATCGTCGGCGTCTATGGCCCAACAATCAAGGCTCTGATCAACGAAAAGTTCGGCGAAGGCATCATGTCTGCGATTGATTTCGACATGCAGATCACACGCGTCGAAAACCCTAAAGGCGACCGCGTCAAAATCGAAATGTCCGGCAAGTATCTGGCCTACAACAGCTGGTAAAAAAATCGGCTGTTATCGGGACGGTCCGGGTCGGGCCGTCCCCTTCCGGAGAGCAAGTAACAATGACACGAACGCCCGTCCCGCCCTTTTCTTACGATGATGCTGTGCAAAAAGTGCGTATGGCCGAAAATGCGTGGAACACGCGCGATCCTGCCAAAGTGGCACTTGCCTACACGCCGGATACCCGGTGGCGCAACCGGTCTGAGTTCTTGCGCGGCCGTGCCGAAGTCGAAGCCTTCTTGACCCGCAAATGGGAAAAGGAGCTTGAGTACCGCCTGATAAAAGAAATCTGGGCCCATGACGCAACACGCATTGCGGTGCGCTTTTGCTATGAATACTGCGACGTGTCAGGCAGCTGGTTTCGTGCATATGGCAACGAGAACTGGGAATTCGATGCAGAGGGTTACATGGCAACCCGCCACGCCTCTATCAACGACGTTGTCATCTCTGAAAGCGAGCGTCTGTTCCGCTGGCCCGCAGGGCCGCGGCCCGAAGACCATCCAGGCCTGACTGACCTAGGCATTTGACCGTGTCGCATAAAGCCGGCGCCATGTTCCATGCCGCCTGACAGATACCGCGCGCGCGCTGGCAGTGCCTGGGGCCAATCGCGGGCACGACGGTTATTCCAGCAGCCGCACCGGATCAAGTCCAAGAAAGCAGAACACCTGCGCAAGTTCAATTTTGCATCGCTCGGGATGTATTGCACAGAGGTCGTCGCCAAAGCGGAATGTGATCAATCCGGCGTCTTGCAACCGATGCGCCAAGGCGCCTTCTGAATCACTGTCAACGCCGTTGCATTCGACCATCGCCGCACGAAGGTTCAAGCTGGCAATATCAACAGAGTTCAGAACCTGCAGTTCAAAGCCTTCCACATCGGCCACGAGAATGTCGACACTGTTCAGGTTCTCTTGCGCAAGGATATCGTCCAGGCGTCTGACGTCCACTCTGACGGACTTGATGTCTCGTTGAGGGTCAAGCTTTTCGTTGTCGAGGCGTCTGCCAGAAAGTACATGCTCCAAGCGTTCTTTCTTGAGAGAAGCGCAGCCACGTGCCCAGCGAGGGAAATGTGCCCGCTCTTCCTCGGCAAGGTGATGCAGCAACATTGTTCCCGGCTTTTCAGCAACGGCGCAATTGACAAGACGGATATTCTCACGGCCACCGTGCAGCGCTTCCAGATCTTCGAAATACACCGGATGAGGTTCAATCATCAGTCCGCGCCAGTGTCCCGCATCGATGAAGGGACGTATCGGATCAGCCAGCCTGCCGTCGTTTGCGCCCACTTGAACAAAATGCACAGTCTCGCTGGCCGATTTATCAACGGCGGACAAAAAGAATGAGCGCAGCGCAGAGCGCGCCGCCCAAGGCCTTGCAAGAGTCACTTTTTCTGTGGTGTTGGTGCTCATTTCCTTGGTGTCTAGCAAACAAGGGGGCGTTGAAAAACAAGTATTCCCTAACTCGGGCCAGATAAAAGCGATATGCGGCGGCAGGTTCCAATCGGACCGGGCGTTGAAGATAAATGGCATCGTTTGTTGCGCCTAGCTGCTGACGCCCCCTGCATCTTTCCCCAGCACTCCAACCATATGGTCGATAAAGGCCCGCAGTTTCGCGGGCATGTAGGTGCGGTGTACGAATACGGCATACACCGGTTGATCTGCGGTCGCATAGTCGGGCAAAAGCCGCTGCAGTTGGCCTGTCGCGAGCATGTCCTGCACCAGATAGTCGCCGATCAACCCCATGACATGCCCCGATCTAACAGCATTGACCGCGGCATTGGCGGCGTTCACAACGAATGTATCGGGCATCCGGAATTCCGTCTGCGCGTTGCCGTTGAGCAACTGGTTGACCACGCCCCAGTTGCCGGCCACTTGTTTGACCGTCGGGCGCTGCGCGACCTCTTCCAGACTCTTGGGTGCTCCATAGCGTCGGATGTAGTCGGGCGTGGCCACAAAGATCAGTTTCTGCGACGCAAGTTTGCGCGCCATCAATCCAGAGGCGGCCAACCCATCGTGCGCCCCGATCCGAATTGCGAGGTCGATATTCTCCTGAATCAGGTCGACCTCGCGATTTTCCAGACACAGATCAAGGGTTACCCCCGGGTAACCTGCCAGAAAACCGGGGATGGCCGGAGCGATCATTTCTTGTCCGAAAGCGACCACGCTGCTGATCTTGAGATGCCCGCGCGGGACCGAGCGGCGGGCCCTGATCTCGGCACTGACCGCGTCAAGTTCGTCAACAAGTGACCCGGCACGGTCGAGAAACGAAACACCTTCTTCCGTCAGGCTGATCTGGCGTGTCGAGCGTAAGAACAAGCGCACGCCCAGATGATCTTCCAGGTCGGATACGAGGCGACTGACGCTCGGTGTGGAGATGCTTAACTTTCTGGCGGCTGCTGCAAATCCCCCTTGCCGCGCAACCTCGCGGCAGACCTTGATCGCGTGAAGTTTGTCCATGTCGCCAATTGTTCTGAATTTCGGAATAGTGAATTGCAATATTGCATTATTCCGCCACTAAATCAAAACAAATAGACCAAGGTCAGAGCACGCGTTGGAGAAACTCGGGAGCACGGCATGGTACAGGAGCATAGCATTTTCCAATATGACAGACCGCGACCGCCAGCTGCCCGTTCTCGTCTGGGGATCGCGCGGGAGACCAGCCTTGCCAAGCGCCGTGCGGTCTTGCAGCTGGAGGCTGACGACGCGCGTCGGCGAAAGCGGGAACGCGCGGTGGTGCTTTTACAGTGTTCGGTTGCGCCGGTGTTGGAAGTTTTGGCCAGACTGCTGCAACGTGGTGCGGACAGGCTCCGAAAGGTTTGAGCCGACCCTATTGGCTTTGAGCCGTTTGAGCCTGCACAGCTTTCTTGCAGTCTGGTCGGTTCTCCCTGAGCCAGTCGATGTACGGCTTTGGTAAGTTCGCTTTGATATTCCGGTGTGACGGGTGCAAAGTTGAAAGATATGCTTTCAATCTGGATTTGCCGGGCATGACGATACGACATCTGCGTACATTGGTTGCGGTCGCCGACCACAGAACCTTCAGTGCCGCGGCTGAGGTGGTGCATGTGACGCATGCCGCTGTGAGCCAGCAAATGCAGGCTCTCGAGGCTGACTTGGGGGTGGCGCTGTTTGATCGCAGCAAACGCACACCGGTACTGACGCCTGTCGCAAGAGAAGTGGTCGCCAAGGCCCGCAAGATCATCCATGACTATGACACGCTCGTGCCATCGGTTCTGGCAGATGGCGGCTTGCGCGGTACGGTCAAGGTAGGGGCATTGGGTACGACGTTGACGGGTCTTGCACCTCAGGCGATGGCGGTGCTCAAAGCGGAGTATCCCGAGGTTGGCTTGCACATCAGGCCGGGATTGACCAGTACGTTGCTGGCCGACATAGAGAGGGGAAACCTTGATGCGGCGCTTGTAACCAAGCCGCATCTGATGCCCGCCGGCGTATTGTTCCGCCCGTTGGCGCAGGAGCGGATGGAGCTGATTGCAGCGATTGAGGAAACTGAAGAGGATCCTCTTAAATTATTAAAAACGAAACCCTTTATCAGGTTCAACCGAAATGCTGTCGTTGGGTCGCTGATCGACAGCTGGCTGTTGTCGAAAGGTATTCGGGTGTCAGAGGCGATGGAGCTTGACAGTGCGGAGGCGATCGCAAGCATGGTGCATGCCAATCTGGGAGTTTCCATCGTCCCGCGTCTGACGGTGCCGCCGCCCGACAGTATCGCGCTGAAGCGGCTGACCCTTGGCGATGATGCACCCAGCCGCGTGCTCGGGCTTGCGTATCATGAGGATCAGTTAAAGGCGCAGGCGATGGAGGCCCTTTACGATGCTTTTTCCAGTGTTGTTGAGAGGGCCCGGGACAGCAGACCTGCGCGCGCGTGACATCAGCTTGGAGATGTTCTTTCCTCCGGTGTGCCCGGGGCTGCGACAGAAGGGTTTACTAGCAGTCTTGCCGGAACGGAAACGGCCCTTTTCGCGATGGGGTTTTACTTGCTGTTGCTTGAGCCCTGAAATCTGTCGCCGTGGTCGCCTTCTTGTCAGTTCTTGTCGGGATGCAGGGACTTTGGATCGTGTGCAGATAAATCTTGTCCGAGCCACACAGATTGAGCCGATTTCCGCTTTGGCAGTTGCGATCGCTTGCGGGCTGATTGCCGCTTAGGTCGGTATCTGGGTGTTTTGGTATCCCAGTGGCACCGGGTTCCGGCGGGGTGTCGTCAGTCTGAGGTTGTGTATGGGGGGCTGATGATCAGCGAAGTCGCGTGATAACAAGGGTTTTCGGCCGCTTGTGTCGCTTGTTTCCGGTCTGCTGGGGTGTCAGATCACCTCATCCGTCCTGTCGTCGCTTTCGCCATAACGCTTGAGAACAGCGGGTTTCGTGCCCTCGTAGACGCGCGCGACATTCTGGGCGATCTTGGCGTTTTCCCGTTCAAACAGACACTCTCCGTTCATGTCCGAGGCGACAATGAAGGGGCCCATTTTGTTGCATTTGATGACCCACATGGCTTGGGCGAGCCCCAATTCCTCGTTCCAGTGGACCGCCTCGACGTTTTCGACCCCACGGCCCAAAAGTGCGCCGGTGCCATAGCCGACGGTTGAAAGATAGACAGCGCCGTTTGGCACAAAGTATTCCTTGTAGTCTTTCGACGTCATCCCGCCCTTGCCGACGATCAGTTTCGCGCCTGTCTTGGCTATCCATTCGGGCAACCATTTGGCAAAGCGAAAAGAGGCTGTTGCCGTCACGGCCCCCATGTCAAAAGACCCGTCTGCATTGATGCGCGCGGCGGGTGAGCAGTGAAAGTTGGCAGCTGACTGGCCAGGCAATTCCATGGGGATGTTTGCCTTTTCTTCCAGCGCGCGCATGTAAACGCCTTCGCGCGCGGTGTACATCAGCCCGTCAAGATAGACGACGTCGCCCAAGCGCAGGTCGGCAATCGCCTCATTGGTTGGGGTGGTGGAGAGGCGGACCTCGCGTGGGGCGCTCATTCTGCGGCCTCCCGTACAGGTTCCCAGTCTATCGTTTCGCGGCGTTGGTAGTCTGTGAACCAGTCGGGGTCAGTTCGGTGCTCGACGCGGCCATCGGGAAAGATACGGGCCACGGCGCGGCGCGATGACAGGCAGAAAGCATGCACCGACATGGGCATGCCACCGGTGTGGCAGTAGCCGACCTCGATGTTGCAGTCGATCACCATGTTCTTGCCGACAAAACCCATGGCACCCATCCCGATAGAGTTGCCCAGTTCCTTGAACTCGTCTTCCATTTCCGCGATGCGGGGGTCCGAGTTGCGGCTGCCGACGACGCGCAGGGTCGAGGCGCGTTTGCCCAGGGTCATGCAGATGTCTTTTGACCCGCCAAGCCCGATCCCGATAATGGCTGGCTGGCAGGCTAGCCCCCGTTTGCCAAAGGCCATCAGGCTGTCGAGGTAGAACCGCTTGATCCCCTGAATGCCATCGGATGGAAAGAGCATGCGGTAATCGGTGCCAAAAAGCCCGCCCTTGTGAACGGTGATGAGGTCAATCCATTCCCCCTCAGGCTCAAACCCGTATTCTATCTCGGGCGCGCCGATGCCAACGTTGTTGTCGTGGTCGGTGCGCCACAGCGGATGCACGCGGTTGGGTCTGAGGGGCACGCCATTGGTGGCATTCGCGGTGGCGCGGCGCAATGCGGCCTCCAGCGCGATCATGCCGCCCTCGACCGTGGCGTCGTTGCCCATTTTCACGAACCAGCGTGGCACGCCGGTGTCGCCACACATTGCGCGTCGGTCTTCCTTGGCCGCCGCGTAGTTTTCCAGCATCGCTTTGAGCACAAAGGCCGACAGATCGCCGTCTTCGGTGCGTGCGGCCCGCTGCAAACCGTCAAGGTAGTCTTGGGGGATTTCAATTGCCGCCTTGTCCATCAGGTCTTCGGCTGTGCTTTGAATGAGGCTGATCGGGATCATTGTGCTGCCACCAGTGTTTCGGGTGCGTCATCGGGAAGGAGCGTCTCGCCCGGGCGCACGATGGTGAATTGAACGGGTTCGTTGGTCACGTGGACGGTATCGTTTTGCAGGCGGGCGACTGTGTATTCGCTGTCTTGCATGCTGCCACTTTCGGGGAAGTCTTCGCGGAAATGGGCCCCGCGGGAGTTCTGGCGGGCAAGGCCCGCCTTGGCGATGACTTCGGAGATGTCGCATAGCGACCGTAAGTTGAGCCAGTCATGCCAGGTCAGGTTAAAGGCCAGGTTGGCGTCATCCACACCGACATCCATCAAGGCATCCGATACGTGGGTGATACCGTCGAGGCCGCGCTTCATGCCGGCTTCGGTCCGGATGACGCCAACCTCGGCCCACATCAGATCCTGCAATTCCTTGCGCAGCGGCAAAACCAGTTCCGGCTTTTGTGTCAGTGGGTAGATCGCGCGCTCGAACTCTGCCGCCAGAACCGCCTCGTCCGGGTCACGCAGACTGGGGATGGTGCGAATGTCTGCGCCCATTGTGTCGCCAGCGATGCCGCCATAAACGGTTGAATTTGCAACACCGTTTCCGCCAAGCCTGTTGGAGCCATGCGCGCCGCCTGCGTCCTCGCCGGCAACATACAACCCCTCCAGAGCGGTGCGCGTGTGCACGTCAACGACCACGCCACCCATGAAATAGTGTGCTGTGGGCACGACCTCTACCTTGCCGGCGGCCAGATCAAAGCCGCTGTCGGCGCAGCGCTGGACCATGCCTTTGAATTTCTGCCGCACGTTGTCAGGCCCCAGATGGGCCATGGAAATGAAAACGCCTTCTTGCCGGGGGTCGTTGTTTTTGCGCATTTCCGCGTAGATCCCGCGGCTGACAACATCGCGCGTCGCACGTTCGCCTTTTGCGTCATAGTCGAACATGAACCGCTGGCCCGCGTGGTTAAGAAGTTCTCCGCCTGCGCCGCGCAGCCCCTCTTCGAGCACCGTGCCGGTCATACGTGTATGATCGCCGGCCAGCAGGCCCGTCGGGTGAAACTGGACCATCTCCATATCCCGAAGCGGCAGGCCCGCGCGTAAGGCCATGGCAAGCCCGTCCATCGTCTTGTCGCCGGAAGGTGTGTGATACTTGTACATCGTGGGCCCGCCACCGGTGCCCATCAAAACGGTTTTGGCGCGCACCAGACGGAACTTGCCAGTCCGCATGTCGATCATCAGTACGCCGGCCAGCGCCGTGCCATCGCGCGTGGGGATCAGGCCAACGGCACGGTGCTCCTGCAACTTCTCGACCCCGCTGGCGAGCACTTTCTCCATCAGCCGGTTGATGATCTCGATACCGGTCAGATCGCCCTTGTGCACCGTGCGGTCGGCTGTCTGCCCTGCGAAGGCCTTTTGGTGCAGCGTGCCATCGGGGTTGCGGTCAAAGAAACACCCCACCTCGTTTTCCAACTCGCGGATGCGCACCACGGCCTGTTCGCAAAGCCGCCATGCCATGTCCTGATCGGGCAGCCATTTGCCGCCCTGTATGGTATCCATGAAGTGCCGCTCGACTGTGTCGCCGCCGCCCAAAGCCACGTTGTAGCCGCCCTGAACCATGCGCGTGCAGCCACATTTCCCGATCAGGCCCTTGACCGCGATGGTGATCTTTGTACCTTCCGGCGCGCTTTGTTGTGCGTGCAACGCGGCAAAGAGCCCCGCACCGCCCGTGCCAAGGATCAGGATGTCTGTGTCGTGTCGCTCGATGTCTGCAAAGCGCATATCAAATCGCCTTTAGAAAGAAGAGGCAGGCGATCAGGAAAGACGCGGCTGTCGCCCCTGCGGCCAAACTCTTTTGTGACGGGGTCCAAGGCAGCCATTCGAGCGCCATCAGGCGCAGACCGCCGAACATATGAACCGCCAGAAGGAAAACCAGACCGACCTCGGCCAGCTTTACCACATGTGCCTCTGTCAGTGTCAGAAACCCGTCCAGCTGGTCCGGGCGGGTAACCGCCAGGCTCAGCACCCAGAAGTGAAAGGGCAGGAAAACGGCCAGTGCGAGGCCTGACAGGCGGTGCAGGATATAGGCGAGCCACAAGGGGTGCGCGCGCAATTTGATATCGGCGGTCCGGGTCATGCGAAGGTTACGGCCCAAACGGCGCGCGCTCCCAAGATGAAAAGGCCAATCCCTGCAAGCCACATCACGGCCTCAAGCAGCGCGCCCTTCAGGCCTGCCCACTCATGCAGAATGCTGCGCAAGCCGATAGCGCCATGTATCGAGACTGCTACGACAAAGGTGCCGTAGAAGGTGAACCAAAGGGCCGAACCTTGGGTCCGCCCCAGTATCTCAGCGGCACTCAACCCGCCTTGGATGGCATAGATCATGACCGCGAGGTGACCCAGCACCAGTGGTGCCATCAAAAGGGCAGTGAGCCGCTGCAGCATGTAAAGACGAAGGTTCAGCATCAGCGCCCGCGTTTGAAAAAGGATTTTGCTGTTTCCCGCTTGAGGCCGGCAATGGCCGAAAGCGGGTCCAGATCGTTCGGACAATAGGCGGTGCACGATCCGATGGAATGGCAGTTGTGGCAGCCTCCAACTCCAGAGACCGCCTCCAGAATGGCGTTGCGTGCGCTGTCTTTACTGTCGTTCAACAAGGTCCATGCCCGTTGCAGGGCCGCAGGGCCGAGGTAATCGGGGTTGCCGGTCACGGTGTCGCATGCCGCATAGCACACAGAACAGTTGATGCATTCGATGCCCGCATCTGCTTGGCCGCGCGCAGCTTCCGCTGGATCTACTGGCGCTATAGGGTCATCCCGTGTCAAAGCGCCGTGATGCACACCTTCTGCGGCGACCCATTTGTCAAAAAACGGATCCATATCAACTGCAAGGTCTTTGATGACGGGCAAGTTGCGCAAAGGCCCGATCGTGACGCTGTCGCCCTCCAGCACTTTGGAGATATGGGTGCGGCAGGTCCACCGAGGCACCCCGTTCACCATCATCGCGCAGCTGCCGCACATGCCGACGCGACAGGCGAACCTGTAGCTCAGGGTCGGGTCGGCATTTTGCTGTATCCAAGACACCACGTCCAAAACGGTCTGGTTCGCCTGTGCCGGGACGTCAAACTCGCGCTGGGCGTTCGGCTGATCCGGCCCGCGTTCAATCGTGACCCGTAAATTCTGCACTGGTGTCTCCTGAAGACTTTCAATGACCGCGATCTTCATGGCAGAGTATATATGAAAGTATGCCTTAATAAACGCGATAAAATCTTAAGATAATTGTAAGGCAAAATTACAAATAAGAGTGGATACGCTGATCCTTATGAGTGACAATCAACAACAAGACATGGCGGCCCGCATTGCGACGCGCTACGGCGCGGCGCTGGCCACAACCGATGTGCTGCCGGCAAATGATACGCTGGCGCAGATGTTGTCGCGCGGTTCCTGTCGGTCATTTCTGGAAATGCCGGTGCCCGATGATGTTTTAGATGTGCTTTGCGCGGCCGCACTTGCGGCCCCGACCAAGAGCGATCTGCAGCAACGTGACATCATCCTGCTGAAGTCGCCTGATGTGCGCACGCAGCTTGCTCAGCGGGTGGTTGGACAGGATTGGGTTGCCGCTGCGCCGATGATTGCGGTCTTTTGCGGCAATAACCGACGCCAGCGCCTGCTGCACGAATGGCATGGGGTGCCTTTTGCCAACGATCACCTTGATGCATTCTTCAACGCGGTGGCCGATGCGGCGATCGCCCTTGGTGCTTTTGTCACCGCTGCAGAGGCTATCGGTCTGGGGTGCTGCCCCATCAGCGCGGTGCGCAACGAGGCAACGGCCGTATCGCAGCTGTTGCAGTTGCCGCCGCATGTGTTTCCGCTCGCTGGTCTGGCCATCGGCTATCCCCAAAACCCTCCGACGGTGTCAAAAAGGTTGCCGCTGGACGTCACCTGCCACACGGACCACTACGGCGAGGACGGGCTGGAGCAGGCGGTGCGGGAGTATGATGCTGCGCGCGCAAGGAGCCAGCCCTATGCGACGCAACGGTATGCCGAGACCTTCGGCGAGACGGCGCAATACGGCTGGTCGGACGACAAGGTGCGTCAGTACAGTGCACAAGAGCGCGCAGGGTTCGGCGCCTACGTTCGCGCACAGGGCTTCACGCTTGATTAGCAGCTATGTCAGGCTGCAAAGTCGGTGATGACGGCTGTTCCCGGCGCGGTCGGTCCATGCATCGCGCGCAACTCGTCGCTGGCTTGGGACAGGGCCACTTCGCGCGCGACCATAGGGCTGATGTCTACCTGCCCGCGTTCGATCATGTCGAGCAAGGTCGGGTATTTCCACGCCGGCATGCCGCGCGTGCCGAAAAACGAAAGTTGCTTGGAGTAGATCGCGCGCAGATTGAGTTGCATCATCCCGTCGCCCGCAGGCATGCCGACATGAACATGACGTCCCAGCGTTGCCAGACAGTCGACAGAGGCGTTGGTTGTGACCTCGATCCCCAGCGCCTCGACAGAGACCTGTGCGCCGCCGCCCGTGATATCACGGATCGCTGCTGCCGCGTCCGTGGTTGCAGCATTGACCGCAGCATCAGCCCCCAGCGTGCGAGCATGTGCCAGCTTTTCTTCGACAACGTCCACAACGACGACCTGTGCGCCCAGCATTTTGGCCAGCAACAAGGTGGCGAGGCCGATACCACCGGTGCCGTGCACGGCAACCCATTCCCCGGCTTTAACCGCCGCCCGGTCGGTCAGCGCGTGCCAGGCGGTGGTGACACGGCAGCCCAGCCCCGCGGCGAGGGCAGGGGACATGGAAGCGGGCAGGTGCACAAGGTTGTGGTCAAAGGGCACGGCCACGTATTCCGCATAAGCACCCGGAGCGCCAAAACCCGGAACAATCTGATGCGCGCATGTATTTGACACGCCCTGGTGACAGGCGGGGCAGCTGCCGCAGGCCAGGATGAATGGCGCGATCAGCCGGTCGCCGACCTTGTGTCTGGCTTGCGGACCCGCTTCAACAACGGTGCCACAATACTCATGCCCGAGGATCGAGCCATTTTGCACCTTGGGATGCTCGCCGGTCCAGCCGTGAAAGTCAGAGCGGCACACGCCGCAGGCCTCGACCCTGAGCACTACACCGTCATCGGGGCAGATCGGATCGGCCACGGTTTCAATGGACAGGTTTTCATTGAACGTTCTGACAACGGCTGCGCGCATCACATTTCCTCCCTTTTGCGGCTGGCACCATGGCTATGGACAAGGCGTTGTCAAGCCTGCGCCAGCCCGCATTTTGCGCCGATGAAGAAGGGTTCTTGCTGCGGTCTGGCAATCCTTCTAAGAGGAATTCGGTTATCTGGGAGGCATCTATGCAAAAGACCGTTGTGAACAGTTGGAACGAGTGGGACCCGCTTAGACACGTGATCGTCGGGCGGGCGGATGATTGTCATATTCCTCCTGAAGAACCCGCGCTCGAGGCCAAAGTGCCTGAAGACAGCGATATGCGCGGGCAGTGGGGGCGACGCCCGCAGGAAACGATTGATCGCGCAAACGAGTTGCTGGATGCATTTGCGGCCCAGCTTGAAGCGCGTGGTGTGCGCGTCGACCGCCCGGAGCCGATTGACCACGCGCTGCCTGTCACAACACCGGATTTCCACACCGACAGCCAGTTTGGCTGCATGCCGCCCCGCGATGTGCTTTTGACCGTTGGCTCTGAGATCCTTGAAGCGACCATGTCCTATCGCTGCCGTTGGTTTGAGTATCTCAACTACCGCCCCCTGTTGCAGCGCTATTGGGATGAAGACCCTAATTTCCGCCACGAGGCCGCACCCAAACCGCGGCTGACCGATGCCGATTACCACCCCGACTACCTGTCGGATAAAATCGGTGTCGAGAAACGCCTACAGTGGGCGGCCGAGAAGTTCTTTGTGACGACCGAGGAAGAGCCTCTGTTCGATGCGGCAGACGTGCTGCGTTTCGGGCGCGACCTTGTTGTGCAGCACGGCTTTACAACCAACCTGAAGGGAATCGAGTGGTTGCGCAGGCACTACCCGGACCACCGCGTGCATACGGTCAACTTCCCCGGTGATCCCTATCCGATCCATATTGATGCGACCTTTACCCCCCTGCGACCGGGTCTGATCCTGAACAACCCGCAGCGGCGGCTGCCGGACGACCAGCGCGATTTGTTTGAACGCAACGGCTGGGAAATCGTGGATGCGGCACAGCCGGCCCACAACACGCCGCCGCCGCTGTGCTACTCCAGTGTGTGGCTGTCGATGAATGTGCTGGTGCTGGATCCCAAAACCGTCTGTGTCGAAAAATCAGAGGTCTACCAAGCTGAACAGATGGACAAATTGGGCATGGAAGTGGTCGAAGTCGAACTGCGCGATGCCTATGCCTTTGGCGGCGGGTTGCATTGCTGCACGGCCGATGTCTACCGCGAAGGCGGGTGCGAGGATTATTTTCCCCATCAAAGCGCGTAAGCATCCAGACGTTCCGGCTGTCAGTCTATCAGTCTGTCAGTCCGCGATATCCTCTGCCCACAGTTCGGGCTTTTCGGCGATAAAGCGTTTCATCAGGGCGATGCAGTCGGGGTCTTCGGCAATGACGACCTCGACTCCGCGCGACCGCAAGAACTCTTCGTTGCCGCCGAAATTCTGGGTGTCGCCGATCACGACCCGGGGGATGCCGAACTGAATGATCGTGCCTGAGCACATCATGCAGGGGCTCAGTGACGTATAAAGCACGGTGTCGCGGTATGTCTTTTGCCGACCGGCCTTGCGCAACGCGTCCATTTCGCCATGCGCGATCGGGTCACCGCCCTGTACCCGCTGGTTGCGACCCTGAGAGACCACCTGCCCCCCGCGCGCCAGCACCGATCCGATGGGGCACCCGCCCTCGTCATATCCTGCTTTCGCCTCTTCATAGGCGACGCGCAGCATGCGTTTGTCGTCTTCGGTCATCATCTCAAACCCCTTTCCGCCCTGATGGAGGAGCGTCAAAAAACGGCATCTTTTCAACCGACGGGGACCATGTTCCCGCCTTTTCCAGTGCCTCCATGTGATCGGCAATACCTGCGAGCGTGGTAAACCAGACATCACGGGTTTCCAGCGTTTCCTCGATCCACTTCTCTACCAGCCGCCAGCGCGCAAGACGCCCTGTCAGGAAAGGGTGCACGATCAACATAAAGAAACCGCCTGCCGCATATTGCGCTTCGAACTCTTCCCAAAACGCGTTCAGCCCTTCCGAGGGCGCTTTGACAGGCATCATATAGCCGATTTCTTCGTAATGAGCGAAGGGCGGCCAGTCGTCCGTGCCCCAATGCACGGGCATCTCGAAAAGGCGCCCCTTGGGCGTTTCCAGCGCATGGGGAATGTCGTCTCCCATCAGTGAGCTGTCATATCGCATGCCGTGTTCCAGCATCAGGTCGATCACTTCGTCGGTGATGTTGTAGACCGGCGCGCGATACCCTTGTGGCAGCCGGCCACAGATGCGGGCGTGCGCGTCGAGCGTCTTTTCAAACCACTCGCGCTGGTTGCCGTATGTCGTGATCGGGTCCTCATGCAAATAGCCGTGATGGCCAATTTCATGGCCGTCGGAGAGGATATCTTCAACGGTTTGCGGATACTGCTCAAGGCACCATCCAGGGATAAAGAAAGACTGCTTGAGGCCGAACCGGCGGTACGTATCAAGTATGCGGGGCACAGCCACATTGGGGCCATAGCGGCCCATCGAAATCGGGTAGAGCCGGCGGTGGCTGTCATCGGGTTTGGCGATGTGGATGAGGCTGTCTGCGTCCATGTCGAACGTGATCGCCACAGCGCATTTTGCCCCGTTGGGCCAGGGGAGCGGATTGCGAAGCACCATCAACCTCCTTCCAGAATATGCGCGTTGCCGGCGGACCAGCTCAGCCAAACGGACTGGTCGGCGGCAAGGTCAAGGTCGAGCAGTTCGCGCTCCTGCATTTGTACCTTGAACTCGTGCCCGTCCGCGCTTTCCAGAAAAAGCGTGACCACAGAGCCGATGAATTCTTCCGAGATCAGCGTGGCCTGCACTTTGTTGCCGCCGTCGGGTGCCGTGCGCGACAGCGACACCAGATCGGCAGAGACGACAAAGCTGGTGTCCTGCCCGGACTGAATGGCAAAAGCGGGCGGCTTGGCAGTAAACTGACCCGCGGGGGTGGTGATCGACACGGTGTCGCTATCGATGGTGTCAATTTTGCCGGAGAGAATGTTGTTGCGCCCGACAAACTCGGCGACGAAGCGGTTTGCGGGGGCGCGGTAAATGTCTTTGGGGGTTCCGACCTGAGCTATGTTGCCACGGCTCATGATGACAACCCGGTCAGCCATTGCAAAGGCTTCCGATTGAGAATGGGTGACATAGACAAAGGTGATACCCAGTTCCTTTTGCAGCCGTGTCAGAACGCCTTGCATGCGGATCACCAGATTGGCATCAAGCGCCGACAACGGCTCATCCAGCAGCAACATCCGTGGCTCCATCACCAGACTGCGGGCCAGCGCCACGCGCTGTTTTTGCCCACCCGACAGAGTATCGACGTTGCGCTCCGCAAACTCCGAAATGTCCATACGCTCCAGCCAGTCCAGAGCGCGGCGCCTGCGTTCGGCCTTTTCGACGCCCCGCATCTTGAGCCCGAATTCTACGTTTTCGCGTGCGGTCAGGAATGGAAAAAGTGCCAGCGACTGCCAGACCAGCGGTGTGTCCCGCTCATGCGGTTTGACGTCGTTCATCAACCTGCCGCCGATGTGGATCTCGCCCTGCGTGGGGCTTTCCAGCCCTGCGAGCATTCTCAGCGTCGTGGTCTTGCCGCAGCCCGAAGACCCCATGATGGCCAGAAATTCGCCTTCGTGGATATCCAGGTTAAGGTCCTGTACTGCGACAAAATCGGCAAAACGTTTTTCTACATTTCGAAAGGTGACAAGCGGTTCTGTCATGTCAGGAATGGCTCTTTATCTGGCGGCTGAAAAGGAACACCTGTGCGAGAACGACAAGCGTCATCGAGGTGAGGAAGACGAAGGTGCCTATGGCATTGACCTGCGGGTCGATATTGCCTTGCACAATTTCGAGGATCGCCACCGGCACTGTCTTGTTCAGGCCGGAAACGAACCACGATACCGCAAATTCATCGAATGACACGGCAGCGGTCAGACAAAGCGAGGACACGATCGCAGGCGCGCAGAACGGCAGGATGACGTGCCGCATGGTCTGCCATTCGCTCCCGCCGAGGTTCCAGGCGGCGGCTTCGAGGTCGGGGTCCATCTGGTGCAGGCGCAGCCTGATGATCGCCATTGCAAAAGGGGCGGTCAGCACGGAGTGGGCAAGGATGATCGACCAAAGCTGGCCTGACAGTCCAAGCCGCGACAGCCATGCAAGCATGGCCAGCGCCATGATGATAAGCGGAATGGTCGGCGGCAACAGGATCAGCGCGAGGTAGAGACCCTTGAACCGGAAGTTATAGCGAAAATCGGTGTAGGCCGTGCAGAATCCGAGGGTTGTTGCGACCACCGCGGTGCAGCTGGACACGATCACCGAATTCATCACGGCGCGCCACACGTCCGGGTCGTTCCAGATCTTGCTGTACCATTCGGTGGAAAAGCTACCCAGCGGGATGGTGGGGAAACGTTGTGAGTTCAGCGAGAACACCAGACTAAACAGTATGGGCGCAAAGATGAACACGAAGACAAGCGCCACATAAAGCGCAAGGAGAATGTTGCTGGTGCGGTTTTGCTTCATTTCGCACCTTTGGGCTTGCGGTAAGCCAGTGCGATGGCGGTGAAGGCTATGGTAAAGAGTGTGAGCATCATCATGATTGCGACTACCGCCGCGCGCGGCCACTGCTGGCCTGATTTCGTCGTATCGAGGATCAGGATGGGCAGCGTCGGCTCCTGAGAGCCGCCGAGATAGAACGGGGCCACAAAGTCGCCAAAGGACAGGATAAAGCAAAACAGCGCCGCGATGATGAACCCTGTTTTGGATAACGGCAGCACCACCCGCCAGATCGTGGCAAGAGGTTTGCATCCAAGGTTGCGGGCCGCTTCGATCAGGGTTTTGTCGATGTTGGCCATGGTGACGGTCTGCAAGATTACCGCCAGTGGCAGGGTCAGGGTCAGATAGCCGACTACGGTGCCGAAATGCGTGTTCAGCATGGTGAACGGCCCCAGACCCACGAACCCCAGCATTGCATTGAGCACGCCACTTTCCGCAAGGATCACGTACCACGAAAAGGTGCGTACAAGATACGAGGTGAAAAACGGAATAATCAGTAGGAAAACCGCCCACCGGCGCAACGCGTCAGAGGCGCGGAAAGCCAGTGCCCAGGCAGCGGGGAAGGCCACGATCATCGCAACCGACGCACTGAAGGAGGCAATGAACAGCGTGTACCAGTAGCTGTCCCAGAAATAGCTGCGGCTGAGCATTTTCTGCCAGTTCACGAACTCGAAAGCTTCGGTCATGCGGTAGTTCTTCACAACAAAGAACGAGATCGCGACCATGAACAGAACCGGCCCGACAAAGAACAGCAGTTGCCACAGGATAATGGGCACCCGCCACGTCAGCGCGTAAAGGTCTATGGATTTCTTTGCGGGCAAGCGGATTGGCCTTTCATCCCTGGGGATACAGGCCGCCTCGCTGTGGTGGCCTGTATCCTCTTTTGTCTAACGCTCTGGATCAGGCGTTTTTGTATTCCGACCAGAAGTCGTTCCAATCCTCAAGCGTCTGTTGCTGGGGGATGTTGCGGTAGTGAATGCGCCCCTCGTTGATAAGGGCTATCGGCTCATTGGGCATGCCGTCGATCTGATGGCTGCGGTTGGCCTCTTTCGGGTCGACCTGTTGCAGCAGATCGCGACCGCCCTTGGTGACGCAGAAACCCGGATAGGCCAGCATCTGGGCCGATTTGACCTGACCTTCGGGCGACATCATGTACTGGATGAAGGTCTTTACCAGATCGGCCTTGCCGCTGCCTTTGCCAATGCAATAGCTTTCGGTAAACTGGATGCCACCTTCTTTGGGAATGACTGACGCGACAGGGGCGCCATCGCGCTCCAGCACGCCGGTGATCCAGTCGCCGATGCCACACATTGCCAGCATCTCACCATTCTTGAGCCCGTTGAAGGTGCCACCATAGTCGAAATAGCCGCCGATTTGTTCACGCAGGCTCATGGTGGTTTCCTGCACCGCGCTCCATTGGTCGTCGCTGAGGTTCCACAGATTGGCACCGTTTCCATTCTTCAGGCTCATCATGCCAAGGTTGGGCAGGTGCCAGTCAAAGTGCCCGACCTTGCCCTTGATTTCCGGCTTCCAGAAGCCCTCGTAGCTGGATGCTTCCTCAGCGCTGAGCGCGGTCGTGTTGTAGGATACGCCCAGATGCCCGCCGCGCAGGATCATCGAATAGAGAGTGTCGCCATCCCAATGCCCCGGGAACTTGGTGAAGTCCTCGTGCAGCATATCATCGAACGGGTAGTCATTGGCGTCCAGCGCTTCGATGTAGCCGGCCGCGTTCAGCTGCTGTACGAACTCTGCATCGGACAGAATGATGTCATAGGTGCCGGGAGGCGATTGCGCGATCAGTGCCAACATATTGTCACCACCTGCGTAATACTTAGGCACAAACTTAACATTATTGGCCTCTTCAAAGGCCCCGACCATGTCCGGTTCACCATGGCCGTACCATGCCAGCATGTTGATTTCGACCGTCTCTGCCCACGCCCGGCCAACAAAGGGCGCGGACAGTGCTACGCCGCCGCCGATGCGCAGAATATCTCTTCTAAGGTAATGATTTGAAGTTGTTTTTTGCTTTGAAGCCATGAGTGAACCTCCACTGAATTCTGGCGTTTATTGGTCCCCTGAAACGCGTTTTTCGCTGCAGTGGGACATGAGCATGTTTGCAGGCACCAGAGTAGCCAGATTATCTTGCGATAGGAAATTTATCGAAGATATGCCGGTATTAACCCTGCTTATGCAGACTGTGCAAAACTTCATCGTTTTGCAGTACTCCTTCTATTGTTTCGGTCAGGTGATCGGCCACCAGATTGCCCCAGCTGCCCAGCCGGGTCTGGCGGTAGAACAGGCCAATGTGCAGAGGCTCTAGCGGTGGCAGGCCTTCGCCGGGGTCGATCCTGCGCAAGCCTTCCTGCGAGGTGGGCGAGGTGAGGCAGGAAAACCCAAGACCGTCGCGTACCGCCTGCTGGACCGCTTCAATCGCCGGGCTGGAAAAGACAACGTTCCATCCGCGCCGCACCGATCTTAGCCCGTCTGTCATCCGCTGGCGGTAGACACAGCCGGGCGGGTGGGCGACCAGCGGCAGATCGCCGTGAGCGCCAGGACGCGCATTGTCCGATCCGACCCAGAAGGGCTGCTCGCTCCAGTGGCGGACAAGGTACTGCGGATCGCCTTTCTGATACAGTGCGACGATGATATCTAACTCGTCGCGCAAAAGCGCGTCATGCAGGTTTGTCGACAAATCACACTGCACAATAATATTGAGATTTTTGTTCTCTCGGATCAGTTCGGTCAGCTTGCGCTGCAGCAGGCGCACACCATAGTCCAGCGGCAGCCCGATGCGCAGCTGATCACTTGTATCGTATCGCTCGAACAGACCCATGGCGAGGTCATTGAGACGCAAAATCTGGCGCGCGTGCATTGCCAGTGCCTCGCCTTTTTCGCTGACAATCATGCTGCGGCCCTTTTGCCTTATCAGCTTGTATCCGACCAGATCTTCCAGGCGCTTGATCTGAAGGCTGACGGCAGGCTGTGACCGGTTCAACAGGTCCGCAGCGCGGGTATAGCTTTTTACCTCGATGACGGTGACGAAAGCGCGCAGCAGGTCGGTTGGCAGGTTAACGTTTCGCATGGGTCAGGAATTTCATATCTTAATTACAGGATTGCAAGTATAAATTTTACTTATCATTGCCCGCTGGATAGCGTGCGGGCATGCAGCGCCATGACTTTCACAAGCTCTTTAAAACGACGGGGCCCGTGGTCTTGCCGGTGATCCATGTTTTGGATGCGCCGCGCACTATGAACAACCTGCAAGAGGTTATTGGGGCGGGGGCCGCCGGCTGTTTTTTGATAAACCATGACTTTGCACCAGATGCCTTTCTACCGATCATCCACGCGGTGCGCGCGCGCCATCCTGCTTTGTGGATGGGCGTAAACTTTCTGGCTGTGACGGGGAAGGATGCTTTTCCCATGCTGGGCGCACTGGAGCGTGACGGCTGCCGCGTTGATGGCTATTGGGCGGATGACGCCCGCATTGATGAACATGGCGGCAATGACGAAGCCCTAAAGATTGCTCAAGCCTACGAAGACAGCGGCTGGCGCGGGCTTTACTTTGGTGGCACCTGTTTCAAAAAGCAGAGAGAAGTGGCGCCGGAGCACTATCCGGATGCGGCCCGCGCGGCCTGCGGTTTTAT
The DNA here is from genome assembly GCA_947501635.1 of uncultured Roseobacter sp. Taxonomy (GTDB): domain Bacteria; phylum Pseudomonadota; class Alphaproteobacteria; order Rhodobacterales; family Rhodobacteraceae; genus Roseobacter. The sequence continues at coordinate 6,935 of CANMWT010000007.1, read as the reverse complement.
GGATGTGGTCACGACCTCCGGCACAGCGACAGGGCAGGAGGCCGACCGCGACAAGATCCGCACTTTCAGAGAGGCAATTGGTGACAAGACACTGGCACTTGCATCAGGTGTCACGGCGCAAAACGCTGCAAGCTATGCGGATGTGGATTGCTTTATGGTGGCCACCGGCATCAACAAACCTGGAAATTTCTACGACATTTCACCCGACCGCCTTGCCGCATTGATGCGTGTAACGCGGGATTTGGCAAGGAAAGCACCCCTATGACAGAGTATGACAAAGGCCCGCGCGAGGATCGCTGGTATCTCAATCTTATGGCGCCCAATACCAAAGGGGACAAGTTCGCGTGGCTGGACCCTACGTCGCTGTATATCAATGCCCGTGCTTTCAACGACCTGTTGGACGACCTGCTGGCTGATCTGGATGGCGTGGATTTCGACGTGGCTGCAGGTCTTGATGCCATGGGTTTCGTTCTGGGGGCTGCGCTGGCGGCGCGCAGGGGTGTTGGGTTTCTGCCGATCCGCAAAGCTGGCAAGTTGTGCGTCGACACGGATGCTGTCAGTTTTGGCAATTATTCGGGCAAAACGCAGGATATGGAAATGCGCAAACCCGCCTTTGCCGCCGGAACGCGCGTGCTGTTGGTTGACCAATGGGTCGAGACTGGTGGCACTATGGATGGGGCCATCAGGCTGGTTGAACGTCAGGGCGGGGTGGTTGCCGGGCTGGTCGCGATCGCAATTGAAGAGAATGAGCGGACCGAAGGCTACCGGCAACGCTTTGCCTGCGTGTCGGCGGTGGTGCCCGGTTCGCGCTGGCAGGAGGAGTGCAACGCACAAAAGCTTTCCAGCTTTGCCAGCTACCGCCCGCAACTCGCCTTTCCGAAGTAACGCTCTAGCTGTCGGTCACGCAAAAGCGCAGAATATCCGGCGCGACACCAACGCCATTCACCGCCGTCAGGTCCTGAGGGCAGGCGGACATGACCGCCAACAGATCGTCCTCTGCGCGCAGGGATATGCGGTCGCCTGGGCGAGATACCGGTGCAGCGAAGCTGGTCGCGCCGTCGGATCCCACCGGGACATTCATCCAGATGTTGAACGGCGCGGGTACTAGCGGGGCGCGCAACCCGATGGCCATAAGCGCCATACGCAGGTTGTCCGCGCAGTTGTCATGATAGTCGGTGCACCCAAGCTCGCGGTAGCGTGCGTGGTCACAGCTGGCGATGACCGTGTCATGCACACCGGGCGAGGTGTCCAGTGTTATGGTGAGCAGCGCGCGTCGCAGGTTCGACACAAGCGCGTCGCCGGTTTTGGGAAAAAGCGACCCGAGCGACGTGTGCAGATGCGCCATCGAAAGGTGTTCGGCCATGTTCTCTGCTGCGAAAGCCCAGAAATCACAGACCTGATGGCCGCTGGGGTTCTCAACTGTCAAAACCTGCCCTCTGGTCAGGCGCACGGCTATGCCGCAGCGTGCGGGGATCGTGTAAACATCGCCTGCCACGGCGGTGCCGTCCGCAGAAATTCCCAGTGTGAGCGTGGCGTTGGTGCCGTCGGGGGTGCCGTGGTCTGTCATCATCGTACCTCTGGTCGCGCACAGGTCTGCGTGTCTGGGGGTCACGTTGACCGCATAACAACAAACTCGGGCCTTCGGGGTGGAAATGCAAGAAGGCAAGACGCGGCGCAGGGGCAGATCGGGACGCCGCTGTTTGTGGCGCCTGTCCGCCGAAAACAATGCGCGCGGTTCTTTTTTGCACAGGACATGCGCGGCATGTCACAGTGAGGAAACACGGTGGCACAGCACATAATCAGACGGATCGCCATATTATGAAGGGCCGCTTGGACTGCAGATTAATGACCGCGCCCCGCACACCTAATGCGGATCTCAATTGTGGTTAACCCTTTATTATCAAGGAGGGTTGAAAACGACTTGCCGATTGATAAAGATGCGAAAAAACGACACGAATAAGAACAGGGACAGTATTTAATGGCAAGCTATGTATTTGATGGCATCGTTGTAACGCGCGATGGCCAAACGGATGAAGTAACCTCGGTCGAAACTTCTAACGTTGTTTTCGTCTTCAGTGACGACCTTGCACCAACATTTACATATTCTGTCATAAGTGAGCCGGAAGTTGTCGGCGACGATCTGGCCGTTGTGGAGTTCGACGGAAACTTCGCGGATGTCGTTATCGACGGGCAGTCCGGAAACGACCCTGCGTTCTTTTTTGATGAGGACAATGGAGACAGGCTTGAGTTCGGCGTCGTCAATTATGTCGATCCGAACGCCCCGAACGACGACCGTGCAATCCTCGTCATTGTGCTTGTGGATGTCTCGGAAAACAAAGAGTACATTTACCAGCTTGATAGCATTCCGGGCAGCAGCATTCCTGACTTTGATGCGATCGCGGCAGCAAATCCGGGCAATCCGGAACAGGCCAAGATCGACGCCTTCATTGATTTTGACGACAATCAAATCACAACGGTCGTGTCCCCGACCGATCCCGGCGTGAATATTCCACAGAACGCCGACCTTCCTGCCAGTGACTTTACCGATGGGGTCGTTGTTGAGGATGACGTCTTTTTCGGTTCGGAATTCGATGACTTTGTCGACCTTGGTGCGGGCAATGACGACGCCGAAGGCAACGCTGGCAATGATACGCTAATCGGCGACACCGGCAATGATACCCTTGACGGCGGCGACGGGGACGATGTGCTGATCGGTGGTGATGATGATGACCTCATCATAACTGGTAGCAACGATTTTGAGGACTTTGTGGATGCCGGCGCCGGTATAGATATCATCGATATGACCGGGACCGCGGCAAACCCAGAGGCGTTTGTTGGCATCGGCCACGATGGCTTGGGCGATCAGGGGATCACCGTACAGCTGACATATGATGACTCTGACATTGATACGATCAACAAAGGTACGGCTGGCGAAACCACCCTGCTTGGCGTTGAGAATGCGTTGGATGCCTTTGGCATGTACATCGGCGGTACTGACCAAGATGACACCTTCAATGTCACAAGCAAAGACGGCAGCTATATCCAGCTTGCGGGATTTGGTGGCGTTGACAGCTATGATATCGGCTATAGCACGTCAGCGATCCGGCTGGACCTGCGTGGCGGTGACCAGGCTGTGTTTCTGAATACCAACCTTGCCTCGGGTCAGATCATCAACGACGGCTACGGCAATACCGAAACATACGTGAAGGGCGAAAATCCGGACGACAATTCGCAAGAAGCGACTGTCAACCAATTCCAGTTGGGCGCGTTTTCCGACGTTGTAATAGGCTCGGACAATGACGAATTGTTCCGGATGCTGGGTGGTGATGACACCATCAAAGCCGGTGGTGGATTTGACAGATTGCGCTTTGATCGCTCTGAGATCCAAGGCATCACGCTGGACATGACCGATACAGGCAGCCTTGGCGATGATACGTCTACGGCCGAGATCGACGAGTCCATCGACTATGACGGTACGGCTGTTGGCTCTTACAACGACGGTAACACGTCGGTCGGATTTACAGTCTATTTCAACGATATCGAGGAATTCCGCGGTAGCCGTCAGGACGACCTGATGATCGCCGACAACAGTGGTGTGCGCTTTGAGGGGCGGCAAGGCAATGACACCCTTGTTGGCGGTACTGGTAACGACACGCTGATTGGCGGGAGTGGCAGCAACGAATTCATCGGCGGCGCCGGCGATGACGATATGGTTCTGGAGGGGGGGGACGGATCCCAATTCGTTGAATCCGGTGCAGGTAACGACGCGATCGACTTCTTCACCACAAGCCTGATGGATGCTTTTGTTAGCTTTAGTGATCTGACATCCGGGATCACGGTCTATGTCAACGAGAACGGACAGAGCGACCGAGCGGACAAAGGCGTTCAGGGCACGACAGACTTTTTCAATGTAAACTCCGTGATTGGTTCTGACGGCTTGGGCATCGAGGGAACGGATCAGGCAGATACTTTCTTCATTACAAATACCGAGTCCGATGGCTTTATTCAGGTGAGAGGCGGCGACGGGCTCGACGTCTATACCTTTGGTGCAAGCGTGGGCACGGTACGCTTTGACCTGCGCGGCGGCGACGGTGCTGTCGTTGATTTGTCCCTCGACTCCAATCAAATCATCGATGACGGTTACGGCAATACCGAAAATCTGGGGCCGGTTGGTACGATCAATAACCTGCGTAGTACAGATGGTGATGACAGCGTTATTGGTGCGGATGGAAACGAACAATTCATTCTGCGTAAAGGCTCTGACACCCTCGAAGCTGGCGGCGGAACCGACACTCTGCGGTATGATCGCGGTTTCGTCGAAAGTGTCGTTGTGGATCTGGAAGACTCGCGCGCCTATGACGGCAAGTTTTCGGGCGGTTTTGCGTCTGGTTTCTGGGCTGACGGCAGTGGCAATGGAACGTTTGAGACGTTCATCACGGACGTCGAAAATCTGCGGGGTTCGCGCGAAGGGAATGACCAGCTGCTCGGCGATGCTCAGGGCAACCGCTTTGAAGGTCGCGGCGGGGACGACACGCTGAACGGTCGTGGCGGGGACGATACGCTGGAAGGCCAGGGTGGCAACGACCAGCTGACCGGTGGTACAGGCTTTGACATTTTCGTGTACACGGGCGGCAACGATACCATCACGGACTTTGATCTGACCAATGAGTTTGTCGATCTGTTTTCTTGGGGATTTGCGAACGAGCAGGAAGAAAACGAATTCATCATCAATAATATATCCGACGATGGAAACGATGCAGTAATCGATTTCGGAGACGGAAACACCCTGACACTGCAAGGGTTTACGGCTCAACAGATCATTGATGAGATCAACAATGCTGGGGCCGGCGACGATATCGTCGGCACTGAAGATGATGACAACTTCGATAACTCGATTGCGGGCACTGACGCGTCGGAAAACATTTTTGGTCTTGGCGGTGAAGATTGGTTCATCGGCTCGCTTGGCGACGATACCATCGACGGTGGGGCCTCTGATCAGGACGTAATCTTTTACGACCTCAATCCAAGCTTTAACGGTATCTTCATCAATAACACCAACGCCGAGATCGATGGTGTCGCGGCATTCACCGTGGATAAGGGCGTAGGCTTTGACAGTCTGACTGACGTTGAAAACTTCCACGGGTCGGATGGGAATGACACGATCTACGCCGGTAACTCCTCCAGCTATGTATTTGACCGTGCAGGCAACGACGAGATTTTTGCCGGTGACACGCCGGACACTGGTAACGGTCTGATCTTTGCTGCGGGCAGCGGCAACGACACGATGTGGGGGTCAAATCTTGACAACGACGTGGTTGATTATTTTGACGACGGATTTGACGCCGCCGGTTTGATTTTTCAGGGCGTGACAGTTGACCTTGTTAATGGGACGGCCACAGACGGGTGGAACGGACAGGATCAACTGAACTCTATCGAATGGGTCAACGGGTCGGAACTCGGCGACTCGATCCTCGGCGATGATGGCGACAACCTGTTGTTCGGCAACGGCGGCAATGACACCATCGACGGCGGTCTGGGCAATGACGACATCTTTGGTGGAGATGGTAACGATTCAATCATTGCGGGCGGGGCATCGGGCTTTGATTTCATCGAGACCGGTGAAGGCAATGACATTGTCGATTTCACCACTGTGTCAGGCTCCTATGGCGCGTCGGTTTCATTTGGCGATCTCGACTACGGAGATGAAGGCCCTGAAGAAGAAAACCTGACAGGTGTCACATTCAACGTTGATACCGCGAATGCAAACGGCACCGTAGACAAAGGCGCGCTTGGCCTGACCACGTTGGTCAATGTCTCAGGTTTGATTGATTCGGATGAAGGTGGGCTCGACCTGATCGGCTCCACAGAGAACGATACCTTCAACATCACCAACAATCTTAACAATAGTTTCGTTGCCTTGCGGGGCGGCGATGGTGAAGATCTCTACAGCATCGGTGTCAGCACTGGCGGTATCCGTCTTGATTTCCGGGGCGGTGAAACAGGTGTTGTCCTCGATCTCGGTCTTACGGACGATCAGGTGATCAACGATGGTTTCGGCAATGTCGAAGACATTAACGGCGTTGAAAGTATTCAGGAATTCCGCACCGGCGATGGCGACGATGACATTACCGGATCGCTGCGGGATGAGCGTTTCATCACACGGCTGGGAAGCGACACCGTTGATGGCGCGGGTGGTTTCGACACGCTGCGCTACGACCGCAGCTTTATCGACAGTGTGGTGGTCGATCTGGAGGATGCACAGGGCGGTTCTGCCGGTTATGCCCTGGGCGCATGGACAAACGATGGCGTGCCCGACACATTCGAGACCTTCATCGACAATATCGACGCGGTACGAGGCTCGCGCACGGGTGACGATGAAATCCGCGGCGATGCACTGGGCAATTTTTTCGAGGGGCGCGGCGGCAACGACAGCCTGCAGGGGCGCGACGGCAATGACACGCTGATCGGTGAAGAAGGCAATGACAGCCTGTTCGGTGACGCAGACGATGACCTGCTGATTGGCGGCGCGGGCAACGACTCGCTTGAAGGCGGTTTGGGTAACGACACGCTGACGGATGGCAGAGACACCGACACACTAGATGGTGGCGGCGGTATCGACACCTTCGAACGCAACCTGTCGGACGATTTTGACGATGGAGCCTTCGTCGCCGAAGTCAACCTGACAGCCGGTCGTTTCTATGCTCAGGGGGCGCCGGAATTCTTCGACACGCTCATCTCGATCGAGAACGTCCGGATGCTTGGCAACTTTGACCATTTCATCACGGGGAACGGTGCAAACAACCTGCTGGAAACCGGTAGCGGTAACGATACGCTGAGCGGTGAGACCGGGGCTGACACGCTCACGGGTGGTTCTGGTGATGACACGTTGCGTGGTGGTGCGGGGTCTGACAGCCTTGTGGGGGGTGAGGATGCGG
>CANMWT010000006.1 GCA_947501635.1 uncultured Roseobacter sp. | reverse complement strand
AGAAACCATCGTGCCGATGGCATCCAGGCCGATCATGCACTAACATTCAAACTGGACCACTCAGGTGGGGCTGATCATTCCGACTGTCGCCACTTCACCCCGATCTTGCGCGTCGTCGCCTCGTTTCTTTGCTGTAGCTTAGATGTCTACTTTCGCAATCACAGGCAGTTTTGATTAGGTGACAAATCAATTGATAAGCCCCAAAAAGCCCGAAGGCATCCCGCCCACGCCACGAGTTAACTCTATGATTACAAGAGGGATTTTTGATCCGACGTTAGAGATCGAACCTACGACTAATTGATTAACAGCCAATTGGTAGAGAATTTGTCTGACTAAGGGTGCAAAAACATCCGATCCTAGCGTCACAAATGCAGTGCCCCACCATAAAAACTGGGGCACCGCGAGGTTTAAAAAACGAGTCTCAAAGCATTTCGGTATGGATATGGACGCCCAAATTCCATTAGGATTCCCGGATGGTCACCCTTTCGCCTAGAGCTAGTCGCTATTGGACGCTACCTCAAGCTATAGCCTGGGTCATTTATCGACGCGAAGACATCGTCGACTATGTCGGTCCAAATGGTGGCGGTAGCCTTGGGCTTGTTGCGATGTACCCAACGCATTTCCAGCAATCTCCCGAGATTCGTGGTGTGCCCGAAGAACTTCGACGTGCTGCGGCAGAAGGGCGTCTTAAAGTAACCGGCATTCCAAGCCAAAACTCTTCAGCCCGTGTCGACATACCTCCGGAAGAATGGTTGCGATTGCAAATTTATAGCGGAAAAGTATACCGTGTTTCCGAAGAACAATCACAACTAGTCTACCCTTGGAGAGAAATGGCCGTCGAGAGCGCCGATATGAAGCGCCTCTGGCGCAGCGATCACGAATTGAGTGGCCGGAGTAAATTTGACTGGGCATCCATTAAGTTGATCTTTGATGAGCTGAAAATCCAAAATCCCCAGATGAGCCAAAACGAACTCATGATCGAGACACAGGGTACATATAGAGATCAGTTCAACAAAGAGCCTCCCGGCCGAACCACCATACAAAACAAAATAAAGACCTGGGCCTAGCCAGCCAGTTTTACTCGCAAATTAACTGGCCAATGACGGGCTGACGGGCCATCTGCGCCTCTGGCCAACTGTCCTCACTAAAGGACAGGAGTGGCCGATGCGCCGGGACGTTTCGCAACAACAGGCAACAGAGAGTGCAGACGATGTGCTGCGCGATCTCGTGCGCCTGTTGGCACGTGCCGCAGCCCGTGAGGCGTTGGCAGCCAATCCTCGGGTGGGCTCAAAAGATCACTCTGAGTGCTCGGAAGAAGGGGGGGATCATGCCTAAAAATGTTAAACAAACGCGGGAGCACCTGCTTACAATCCCCGAGGTCGCCTCGGCATTGCGGGTCTCCGAGAAGACGATCCGGCGCTGGATTGGCGCCGAAATTATGCCGGCCGCAAAGCTTGGAGCTCAATGGCGTGTCCGGGCGCGGGACCTCCAAGACTTCATCCGCGACCGGCTTGTCCGATGACCTGCAGTGTCCGGAGATGTTCAATCATGTCAATGCTTTGTGCGCTTGTCGGGACAGCGGCCCCGCACAATCCGAGCCCGATTATTATGCTACGCTTTCCCGATTATCCCTTGGTGTCCATCCGTGACCACCCGAGGCCAACACTTAGCATGAGGAATATTACCCGATGACTGATGATACACCGCAAAAACCAACGACTAGCCCGTTTGTCGCAGAGGATACGCTAATGCTGAGCGACGTCATTGCACAGATCGACAGCATGACCAAACTCAAGCCAACCCGCCAGCGCGATCTCAAGTCGGCGCTGACCTCAATTGCGCGATTGCTTGGCAAGGCGCCAGACAGAGTGCCGGCCAACATTAGCTGGCTACATATCCGGTTGCGCCGCGTCGCACCGGCGGCGAACAACATGTCCGCGAAACGCTTCCGGAACATCAAGAGCGACGCAATCAAGGCTCTTGCGATGACGGGGTGTTCCCGCGCACGCGCAGACTGGCTGCGCTTGCCCTGCCCGGCCTGGCAGGCCCTGCTTGATCGTGTGGCCGACAAGCATGATCTCTGGAAGCTTACCCAGCTGGCGCAGTATTGCAGTGCCCTCGACGTTCCACCCAATGCTGTCAACGACGGCCATACGCGCGGGCTGCTCAAAACTCTGATCACGGAAAGCTTTCAGAGCAATCCCAGGCACAAGGTCGCCGACGCCATCAAAGTCTGGAACCGCCTGCGCGCAGAGGTTCACGGCTGGCCGGATATACGGCTCAGCCGTTTGCCCCGGAAAAAGGAGCCCTGGACCATTCCGCTCGAACAGTTCCCGCAAAGCCTACAGGAGGACGTGGCGGCCTGGATCCACCGTCTCGCAAATCCGGACCTGCTCGACGAAGACGCGCCCGCGAAGCCCCTACGGCGGACCACCATCAAGCACCGGCAATTTCAGTTACGCATGGTCGCCTCGGCCCTAGTAAAGTCTGGAATGCCAATCACGCAAATCGACAGCCTCGCGGTCCTCGTGGATCTCGACAACATTAAGCGTGCGCTGCGCTGGATGATGGAGCGCTTTGAAGGCAAGCCGACGGAGGCCATCAAAGGAGTCGCCGTTTGCCTACAGGCCGTCGCACGGCGCCACGTGCGTCTCGAGAAAAGCGAAATCAAATCCATCTCGGCTTTGATCAAGCGACTTGGTCGAGATGTCGACGGCCTGCGCGAGAAGAACCGCCAACGACTTTTGCAATTGGACGATCCCGCCAGCCTCACCAAGTTGCTTCACCTGCCGGACGCATTGGTAAAGACTGCTCATAAGTTGCAGGTGAGCAAGCCCCGCAAGGCAGCCCTCAAGCTGCAGGCCGCTCTGGCGATCGAAATTCTGCTGAATGCGCCCATGCGGATCGGCAATCTCTCAGCGCTACACCTTGAGCGGCACCTGCGCCCGATCGGGTCCGGTCGGAAAAGAAAAGTCCACATTCATATCCCGGCCGGGGAGGTGAAGAATAACAAGGCACTCGACTACCTGCTGCCGCCCAATGTCGCTGTTCTGCTCGATCTTTACCTGACGCAGGCTCGGCCGGTTCTTGAAAAGACGCCTTCGGAGTATCTGTTCCCGGCTCAGAACGGCGATCACAAACCTGCGGGTCATTTGAGCCAGCTTATCAAGGACACCATTCTTGAACATACCGGCCTCGTGATCAACGCGCACCTATTCCGCAGCATCGCAGGCAAGATCCACAGTCTTAAGCAGCCGGGGGATTTTGTAACGCTAAGCCACGTGCTCAACAACTCACTGGAAGTATCCATGAAGGCCTATGCGCAGTTCGAGCGGCAGTCCTCGCTACAGCACTACCAAAACTCGCTGCTATCAGCCCGGCATGGAGAGGTGCAGAATGACCCTTCCCTCTGAAGACCCAAAGCGACATCGTCTAAAGTTCGAAGACTGGCCCGATGGCGACCGGGCAGCGTGGGAGGCGGCCCTTGCTCCGGGAGATTTGCTCGACGGAACGATGGGCGCCGCACATCACTGGAGTGGGGACACACGGGATCATCGTCGCAAAGCCTATGGACGCTGGCTCACCTCGCTTATTGCAGCCGGTGGTTTCGATCCGATGGTCGCGCCCACCTCCCGGATCACCCGAGATGCTGTCAGCGCCTACGTCCTGGAACTGCAGACGCAAGTCGCATCCTACACCATGTGGGGTTATATCGCAGGCCTGCATGCCGTCGCCATGGCGTTCGATCCTGATGCAGACTGGCACTGGCTGCGCCGCATCGTAGGAAAGCTCGAGGCCACCCTTTGTGACAGCAAGGATAAGCACAGCCGCCTGCGTCCGGCATCTGAGGTCTTTAAGTGGGCCATCACACGCCTGCAGGAAATCGAACAGAATGCACCAGAGCGTTTTATCGATACACATTATAGAGATGCGTTAATGATCGCTCTCCTTATCAATTGTCCCACGATGCGGTTGCGGAACCTGACCGGGATAGAAATTGGGCGGCATCTGATCCAGCACTCAGATGGATGGACTTTGCAGTTTCCGGGAGCTGAAATGAAGGCGCGCAAGCCGGTCGGGATGCGCGTGCCAGAGATACTAAAGCAGTATCTCCGGCGCTATCTCGACTGCCACCGGCCGGCCCTTCTGGATGGAGATGACTCTGACAGCCTCTGGATTACGCAATATGGCAAACCTATGACGAAAAAGATGGTCTCTTCCCGCATAAGCATCGTCACGGAGCGCGCCTTCGGAAAGCCGATCAACCCGCATTTGTTTCGCGACTGCGCAGTCACCTTTGTTGCCATGAACGACCCCAAGCATATTGGAATTGCAGCACCCCTTCTCGGTCATATAGATCCGCGCACAACTGAGCACCATTATATCCAGGCGCAGCAGATCGCAGCAGGCACCAAATTACAGGCATCACTTCAGGCCTTGCGCAAACAAACAGCGCCGTTTCAGTATCGGCCAACAGACCAAGAGGACACAGACACATGAGAGCCGCGATCTACGCACGGTATTCAACAGATTTGCAGAACCCGGCATCCATTGAGGATCAGGTCCGCAGTTGCCAGGAGCGCATCGTTGCTGACGTCAGACAGGTCGTAGAGGTCTATTCGGACGCCGCCATCAGCGGAGGGTCAATGTCCGCACGCCATGGCCTGCGTGCCCTCCTTAAAGATGCGCGCCTTGGCCAGTTCGATGTCGTAGTGTCCGAAGCTCTGGACCGCCTGAGCCGGGATCAGGAGGACATCGCAGGCATTTACAAACGCCTGACCCATGCAGATGTCGATCTCATCACACTCGCCGAAGGCGCAGTGAGCGAGTTGCACATCGGCCTAAAGGGCACAATGAATGCTCTGTTTCTGAAGGACCTGGCTCAGAAGACCCGGCGCGGACTGCGCGGCCGTGTTGAGCAAGGTTTGTCCGGTGGTGGCAATTCTTACGGCTATCGTGTTGTCCGCCGGCTGCTTGCGGATGGCACTGCCGCGACGGGCGAACGAGAGATTGAACCTGCCGAAGCCCAGGTCGTTTCGCGTATTTTCTCGGAATACGTAACCGGATATTCAGCGCGTAAGATTGCAGCTGGCCTGAACCGGGAAGGTATTTCCAGCCCCCGCGGCGGAGAATGGAACGCCTCAACGATCCACGGCAGTCGACAGCGGCGCAACGGTATCCTGAACAATGAGATGTATACTGGGCGTCTGGTCTGGAACAGGCAACGCTTCGTGAAAGACCCGGACAGCGGCAAACGGCAGGCGCGGCTGAACCCTCCCGAAGAGTGGATCACAGCCGATGTGCCCGAACTGAGGATCATTGACGATGATACCTGGTACAAAGCCCAGACGCTCAAGTCACGATACTCAAGCCAGGCGGGGAACAAGCGTCAGACGAAAAAGCGCCTGTTGACCGGTCTCCTCAAGTGTGGCTGCTGCGGCGGCAACATGACGATCGCCCGCAAGGACCGCTATTACTGCGCAGCACGCCGAGAGAAAGGAACCTGCGAAGCAGCGTTCGGGATTGCCGCCGCACATGTTGAGAACCGCGTGCTGAAGGGATTATGCGATATTCTGGTCGGTAATGATGACTTGGTTGAAGAATTCACTCGCGAGCTGAAAGCAGAACTCGTGCGCCTGAAGAAAGAAAGACGGCGCGGACAACCCGACTTGCAGAAGGAGCTCGCCGACGTTGAGCGCGGGATCGCCCGGCTTATCTCCTTTATTACTTCAGGAGACGGGGCTCCGGACTCCGTCAGGGAAGAACTGACCAAACTCGAAGACCGCAGAGCAATTATAATCATCCAGCAAAAACGGGCGACAATATCATCCGTCGTCGACTTTCATCCAAACTACGCTGAGCTGTACCGCCGCAAGGTCAACGAACTTGGCAAACTCCTGAGTTCTGAAGACGGTCGTGAGGAGGCCATGACTGCGATCCGTAGCCTGATTGATCGCATTGAAGTACGTGCCGGTGAAAAGCGCGGCGAGACCGAAGTAACACTGGTTGGCTCGTTGGCCGGTATACTGGCGCTTGGAACAAACACGGCCGCCGCCCCGGAAGGCGGCGGTACGTTCTTGTTGGTTGCGGGAGTAGGATTTGAACCTACGACCTTCAGGTTATGAGCCTGACGAGCTACCGGGCTGCTCCATCCCGCGCCAATCCGTAGGCCGTATTATGATAGTGCTCAAAAAGGTTCAAGGGCATAAGAGCGAAATCTGAAGGTTATTTGTCCGCTTTCGTCACCTCGGGAGAATACACACTGGCCTGATCCCAAATCTCTTTCACCCAAAGCGCAGGCTTGACGTATTGCCGGATGCCTTTCCACTTTTGCTCGCCCTGCAAAGCGCGCCTGATATGCGACAATGGCGGCAAATGGGGCGTGCGTTTGTTGTACCGCCCGGCGATTGCGTCCGGCGGATTCAACGCGCCGGCAAAGATCACCACGCGCGTCCCTTTGGGGGGACGAGACTCCATGAAATAGTTCAGAGGAAATCGCGGTATACATTCGATTCGAAAATGGCTCACCCAGTTATCAGGCCAGAACACCACTCCGCCGGGCGCATTCTTGGTGACAAAATGCTGTTCAAACCGGTACTTATCAGCAACGCCCTGCGGGTCGGCGGCAAACATATCCTGCAGCGGAGCCAGAGCCCCCACCGGCATCCGATAGATCGATGTCTGGCCCAGTTTCTGAAATGGCTTGGCGGCGTTTCGCGCCAGAACAACATCGTCGGGCGACCCGAATTCAAAAAACGGATCAAGCGATCCGGTGATGGCTACGTCAAGATCGACAAACAGGAAAGGCCCACTCAAATCACCCAGCACAGGCGCCCACAGCCGCGATTTCGGCCATTGACCAATGGTGCGTTCTGGCATGAAACCGGGCATATCCGGCAAATCAAAGCAATCCACCTCCGGATTCACCCCGTCTCGCGTGTCGGTAAAGGCAACAAAACGAAACGGCGGCGTGATGTTCGCCTTCACCATCTCATAAAGACGGTTGATGTAAGGCGCACCATACTTTGTGCCCCAGTTGATACAGACGATCTGCTTTTTCATGGAATAGCGTTAACAGCGCCAGAAAGCGCTATCAAGCGGAGTTGTTTTTGGCAGCGCCGATCCGAAAACGAAACCCATGCCGGTTTGGCACAGGGCGCGCAATCTATCTACCACGATTGATTTTTAGCCGCCGAATACGCGTGCCATAAGGCCCAGAAGACCTACGATCCCGTATGGGGTGCCAGAGATCATCGGGATCATGGTCCGAACAGCGTTTTTTGTCGGAGCCAGTGCTACAGAAAATCAATTCTAACATCTCGGGCATCATGCTGATACGTCGGGTCATGACAAAGTCCTCTTGGTTGGGTCTTGTCAATTAGGCGCAGCGCGCGTGCTTTAAACCACCGACGCGTTCCGCCAGAACCCGTAAGTGACCCGTAAGTGACTTGGGAAAAGAAAACTGCACCGCTATGCTGAGCGGCGAAAACTTCAAAGTTCCAGATACCCGATGTCCGAATTCAAATCCCTTTTCGCAGAGAAACTTCGCAGTTTCCGCGCCAGTCACGGCGCGCATGGCCGGCTGACCCAAGAAGAATTAGCGGACATGCTGGGCGTGAGCGTGGATGCGGTCAGCAAATACGAACGCTCACTGTCCTTCATACGCGGTGATCTCGAACACCGGCTTTCAGAAAAGCTTGGCTGGAGCCGCGATGAGGTCGTCGCCTGCCGAGAAGACTGGGCCGCCAGAGCCATGCGATCACAAGGAGAGTATCGCCTTTTTCGCGAAGCCGGGGTTGTGGCTGAACTCGGCTCCTTCGAAGCACTCGATTCAGAAATCCAGTCCCTCGAAAAAGCGGCCGGACACGAGTTTCCTGACGGCTACTCTGCATCTGAGCCTATTTGGCTGGACATTGCACGCGACGGTTCATTGTGTGGTGCATATGTCATGTGTAATGGCAAAATGGTGGGCCACCTCGCCATCGTCTTCTTCAGCGACACGCTGAAATCCAGATTTTACGATCGGCAACTGGTAGAAACTGAATTCAGCCTCGACACACTGAAACGGCCCGTTCTACCCGGCGATTATTTCGGTTATTTCGCAGGCGTTTATCTCGTGCACGGACATCAAAAGGCCGCACTTCATTTGCTGTCTGGGTTTGTTGATATCCTGGAAGAGCTCATGGAGCGCGAGGTATACCTTCGGGAACTGGGGGCGATCGCAGCAAGCCCAATCGGGCGCCAGTTGTGTAAAGATCTCGGGTTTGACTTTATCGGGGCTCACACGGATGACGACACCCTGGAGTTTTGGTCTTTCTCCGGAGCAAACCTACCGCGATCACTTTTGGCGCAGCGCAGTCCAAAACTCAAAAAGGCCTACACGGAGCATTTTGGTAAGAACTGACGCCCTTATGCACTGCACATCGCCGTTTCAGATACCATCCATACGCGCCGGATCTCTGGTCATGCGCAAATCTGCGTCTTCGTGCATCGAACCGATAACCATTGTGTATCCACTGAACACACCGTGAAATCCAAACGGGTTCTTCCACAATTGTACTTGTTCTGCTCGCCGCGCGCCTAGATGGCCTTATTGATGGAACCAAATGGGAAATTGGCGTCATTCACGCTGTCAAATGCAAATTTCAGCGATGATGGATCCAGTCGAAACTGCTTCAACGAATGCTTTCTCGTAAACTGCATTGAGGGGTTCGCGACATCCGAGAACGCGTCAGATACCATCTCTGCATCCGGGATTCCGCGCACCATTCGGTAGGTACATGGCAGGCCAGCGACCATACCTCGAAACAACGGAACGACATGACCTGGATTAACAATTTCAAAAAGCTGCAACGGGCCATGGCTCTCGTTTCTAAAAATCAACGGGGCCAACGCCGCACCATGGATCGCGACGATTTTCGAAGCTCTCAAGGTTATCGCAATTTGTTCTGCAGCGCTGTAATCCTCCATAAAATACTCGACGAAACCGGCTTCGGAAAGAAGCTGGCCGATCTCCTCGTCATTCACAATCGATCGATGGGGCGGCTTCCTGTTGAAGAATACCGCTTCACCTGATGTCTTTGGAACCTCATCAACCAACGCATCAATGTCGCCGGACAATGAAGAAAGAAAATCTCTGGCGAAGTGATCAATAACCGAGGAATCAGAGTACTCAACCTTTACCTGAGATGCCGTGACGGCGCGGTTGGTACGAATAAATCTCAGACCAATGCGCTCCATCAACTCGGTGATGGCAGAAAATACGTTCTCATTCAGAATGAAAACCGGCTCTTGCTGAGCGAGTTTAGAGAGATGATCTTTGATGAAAACTGCTACAGGAAGAGCCTGATTCAGGAAATGAGACCAGTTTCGGATCCCAAAGATGCGCAAGTCGACATAGTATCTGTCCGGGTCAACCTGTAGATGTTTCGAGGTTCTGATTGGATGAATAATTCTGTCCTTACGTCCAGTATAGTTACGGGTCGCGGACGGGTTTTGTCGGCCCGTCAGTTGCAACGTTTTTTTGCTGAATGAACGCGCCGGAACGGCTGATACTTCCAAAAGTGGTACTGCACGATCCGCAAAATAGCTGCGCGGCCCAATGATCCACAAAGGCGGTCGAACAAACTCATCGCTTTCAAATACCAGATCAAAGTCTTTTGGTGTGCTCATAAACCGTCTTTCCACAATACCTGACGGCATAATGCGATCTACAGACTGACATTCAAGTCTTGTTTCCCAATCCTTTGACTAGGCCTTCGGTAGAAACTCCTCTTAATCACTGGTTGGGCATCAGCGCCGGAGGCGTTCCCGACGATAAAATACCGATCAGACAGGTACGTTTCAGCCATAAAGCGAAACAGCTGTGTGATGTTTGCCGCCGCCCAATGACAGAAACTATTCATACAGGGCGTGCCAATTTTTTCATCACGCCTATTCACAGGAAATTGATTGCGTCGCGCAAGGTCAAATCCCACGCAATATAGAGCGGCCAAGCCTAGCCTGTTAGCAACATGAACTGGAGGTGTTTTTTAAGATCATCGAAGAGAGATACATACCAGAGGTTTTACTAGGTTTGGCGGTGACCTACTCTCCCACGCCTTAAGACGCAGTACCATCGGCGCAAAGGCACTTAACGGCCGGGTTCGGGATGGGACCGGGTGTTTTGCTCTCGCTATGACCACCAAACCATGAAAAACCTCTGTGTCCAAGTCATGTACGACTGTGTTGTGTATGCTTTTGAGCCAATGAAGTCTTGCTTCTACTGGATCAAATCAAGCCTATCGGGCAATTAGTACCAGTCAACTGAACACATTACTGTGCTTACATCTCTGGCCTATCGACGAGGTGGTCTACCTCGGCCCTCAGGGATACCTTGTTTTGAGGGGGGCTTCCCGCTTAGATGCCTTCAGCGGTTATCCTGTCCGATCATAGCTACCCTGCACTGCTGCTGGCGCAACAACAGGTCCACCAGTGGATCGTTCACCCCGGTCCTCTCGTACTAGGGGCAACTCCTCTCAAGTATCCTACACCCACGGAAGATAGGGACCGAACTGTCTCACGACGTTCTAAACCCAGCTCACGTACCTCTTTAAACGGCGAACAGCCGTACCCTTGGGACCTGCTCCAGCCCCAGGATGAGATGAGCCGACATCGAGGTGCCAAACACTGCCGTCGATATGGACTCTTGGGCAGTATCAGCCTGTTATCCCCGGCGTACCTTTTATCCGTTGAGCGATGGCCCTCCCACTTGGGACCACCGGATCACTATGGCCGTCTTTCGACTCTGCTCGACTTGTCAGTCTCGCAGTCAGGCTGGCTTCTGCCATTGCACTCAACGAGCGATTTCCGACCGCTCTGAGCCAACCTTCGCGCGCCTCCGTTACGCTTTAGGAGGCGACCGCCCCAGTCAAACTACCCGCCACACAGGGTCCCGGATCCGGATAACGGACCGCGGTTAGACATCAAGCAGAACAAGGGTGGTATCTCAAGGGAGGCTCCACGCAAACTGGCGTTCACGCTTCAAAGCCCACCACCTATCCTGCACATGTTCGGCCTAATGCCAATGTGAAGCTGTAGTAAAGGTGCACGGGGTCTTTCCGTCTAACCGCGGGAAACCTGCATCTTGACAGGTAATTCAATTTCGCTGAGTCTATGTTGGAGACAGCGGGGAAGTCGTTACGCCATTCGTGCAGGTCGGAACTTACCCGACAAGGAATTTCGCTACCTTAGGACCGTTATAGTTACGGCCGCCGTTTACCTGGGCTTCAATTCAGAGCTCTCACCCCTCCTTTTAACCTTCAGGCACCGGGCAGGCGTCAGACCCTATACGTCGTCTTGCGACTTCGCAGAGCCCTGTGTTTTTAATAAACAGTCGCCACCCCCTGGTTTGTGCCCCCAGCCAATACTTGCGTAGAAACTGGGCCTCCTTCTCGCGAACTTACGGAGGTATTTTGCCGAGTTCCTTCAACATAGTTCTCTCAAGCGCCTTGGTATTCTCTACCAGTCCACCTGTGTCGGTTTAGGGTACGATCTAATGATGGAGCTATTTCCAGGAACCGATTAGCGGCCCACCCAATCCAATAAGGGTGAACAACCTTCACGATCCGTCACTTCCATCTGGCCCAGGAATATTAACCTGGTTCCCATCGACTACGCCTTTCGGCCTCGCCTTAGGGGTCGGCTTACCCTGCTCAGATTAGCTTTAAGCAGGAACCCTTGGACTTTCGGCGAGAGTGTCTCTCACACTCTTTGTCGCTACTCATGTCATCATTCTCACTAGTGATCTCTCCACCGGATCGCTCACGCGCCGGCTTCACAGAAAACTCCTTGTGTCCAATCCTTCCGAGGAAGGTAAGGACACATGGAGTTATGTCACACTACGCTCTGCTACCATGCAATAAATGCATCCTAAGCTTCGGCTCATGGCTTGAGCCCCGTTACATCTTCGCCGCAGGACAACTTATTTAGACCAGTGAGCTGTTACGCTATCTTTAAAGGATGGCTGCTTCTAAGCCAACCTCCTGGTTGTTTTGGTCGTCCCACCTGCTTTCCCACTTAGCCATGAATTAGGGGCCTTAGCTGTAGGTCAGGGTTGTTTCCCTCTCCACGACGGACGTTAGCATTCGCCGTGTGTCTGCCATCTAGTACTCCTCGGTATTCGGAGTTTGGTTAGGATCAGTAAGCCTGTGGGGCCCCATTACCCATCCAGTGCTCTACCCCCGAGGGTATTCGGATGACGCTCTACCTAAATAGATTTCGCAGAGAACCAGCTATCTCCGAGTTTGATTGGCCTTTCACCCCTAGGCACAGCTCATCCCGATCCTTTTCAACGGATGTGGGTTCGGTCCTCCAGTAAGTGTTACCTTACCTTCAACCTGGCCATGCCTAGATCACTCGGTTTCGGGTCTGATCCCACGAACTCGACGCCCTATTAAGACTCGCTTTCGCTGCGCCTACACCTAACGGCTTAAGCTTGCTCGTGAGACCAAGTCGATGACCCATTATACAAAAGGTACGCTGTCAGGCCACAAGGGCCCTCCAACTGATTGTAGGCGTTCGGTTTCAGGTACTGTTTCACTCCCCTCGTCGGGGTGCTTTTCACCTTTCCCTCACGGTACTGGTTCACTATCGGTCAGTAAGGAGTACTTAGCCTTCGAAGGTGGTCCTCCGATCTTCAGACAGAATTTCACGTGTTCCGCCCTACTTAATACGTCCAATCATGCTTCTTATACGGGACTATCACCCACTATGGTTGCGCATTCCAACGCATTCTAACCACACTCATGGCTCGGCTGGTCCCCGTTCGCTCGCCGCTACTAGGGGAGTATCAATTGATTTCCTTTCCTCCGGGTACTTAGATGTTTCAGTTCCCCGGGTTTGCTTTTATAAACCTATGTATTCAGTCTATAAATACCTGTTTTACCGCATTATTAGCTGATCGCGAACGATCAATAATAACACAGTATCAGGTGGGTTGCCCCATTCAGAGATCTGTGGATCAAAGCCTATTCTCGGCTCCTCACAGCTTATCGCAGAGTATCACGTCTTTCATCGCCTCTTACTGCCAAGGCATTCACCAAACGCCCTTCTCGCGCTTGATTTGATCCAGAAAAAGAAAGACTGTCGTCAATCGCGACCACACAGCTGGTAACTAAATGCGGTCTTTATTCTGAACCAAAAGCATACTTTCCCGCCCTGCTCCGTGCGGAACAGGACAATGGACGATCTTTCGATCGCCCGGGTTAGTGTACTTGACTTGGACAACTCTGTTCGTTTCAGCCGGGATATTTATAACGCAGCGAGGAAGCACCGGGTTAAAAACCTTCCACCGAAGTGGAACCGAACTGAGATCATCGCCCTACTTGGCGGGATCAAACAGTGTTGTATGTTACTTTAAGATTGCTCTCAAAGTAACTGTATCTCTCTTTACGATGTCAATTGGTGCAGCCCGAAGGTTGTCACCGTCGTCCGATTGGACGGCTAAACACTTGCTAGTGCTTAGCGATCAAATCGAGGCGGTAAATGGTGGAGCCTAGCGGGATCGAACCGCTGACCTCCTGAATGCAAATCAGGCGCTCTCCCAGCTGAGCTAAGGCCCCATAAGATCCCAAAGGGATATGGTGGGTCGAGGAGGACTTGAACCTCCGACCTCACGCTTATCAGGCGTGCGCTCTAACCACCTGAGCTACCGACCCAGACAGGCCGGTAGGCCTGAAATTTTTTCTGAAGAGATATGAGGACGGCTCGGTCCGATGTATTGACCGGCTTTGATTGCCGATCTTGCTAAGTGTTCCACGATTGATGCGAACATCAATGGCTAGGAACATCCTTAGAAAGGAGGTGATCCAGCCGCAGGTTCCCCTACGGCTACCTTGTTACGACTTCACCCCAGTCGCTGATCCTACCGTGGCCGCCTGCCCCCCGAAGGTTAGCGCAGCGTCGTCGGGTAGAACCAACTCCCATGGTGTGACGGGCGGTGTGTACAAGGCCCGGGAACGTATTCACCGCGTCATGCTGTTACGCGATTACTAGCGATTCCGACTTCATGGGGTCGAGTTGCAGACCCCAATCCGAACTGAGACAGCTTTTTGGGATTAACCCATTGTCACTGCCATTGTAGCACGTGTGTAGCCCAACCCGTAAGGGCCATGAGGACTTGACGTCATCCACACCTTCCTCCCGCTTATCACGGGCAGTTTCTTTAGAGTGCCCAGCCGAACTGCTGGCAACTAAAGATGTGGGTTGCGCTCGTTGCCGGACTTAACCGAACATCTCACGACACGAGCTGACGACAGCCATGCAGCACCTGTCACTGCGTCCCCGAAGGGAACGTACCATCTCTGGTAGTAGCACAGGATGTCAAGGGTTGGTAAGGTTCTGCGCGTTGCTTCGAATTAAACCACATGCTCCACCGCTTGTGCGGGCCCCCGTCAATTCCTTTGAGTTTTAATCTTGCGACCGTACTCCCCAGGCGGAATGCTTAATCCGTTAGGTGTGTCACCGAACAGTATACTGCCCGACGACTGGCATTCATCGTTTACGGTGTGGACTACCAGGGTATCTAATCCTGTTTGCTCCCCACACTTTCGCACCTCAGCGTCAGTATCGAGCCAGTGAGCCGCCTTCGCCACTGGTGTTCCTCCAAATATCTACGAATTTCACCTCTACACTTGGAATTCCACTCACCTCTCTCGAACTCTAGACTGATAGTTTTGGAGGCAGTTCC
This sequence comes from uncultured Roseobacter sp., assembly GCA_947501635.1. Classification (GTDB taxonomy): domain Bacteria; phylum Pseudomonadota; class Alphaproteobacteria; order Rhodobacterales; family Rhodobacteraceae; genus Roseobacter. Next base: position 334,578 of record CANMWT010000006.1, on the reverse strand, counting down.
AGGGTTGAGCCCTGGGATTTCACCCCCAACTTTCCAATCCGCCTACGCGCGCTTTACGCCCAGTAATTCCGAACAACGCTAACCCCCTCCGTATTACCGCGGCTGCTGGCACGGAGTTAGCCGGGGTTTCTTTACCAGGTACTGTCATTATCATCCCTGGCGAAAGAGCTTTACGACCCTAGGGCCTTCATCACTCACGCGGCATGGCTAGATCAGGCTTTCGCCCATTGTCTAAGATTCCCCACTGCTGCCTCCCGTAGGAGTCTGGGCCGTGTCTCAGTCCCAGTGTGGCTGATCGTCCTCTAAAACCAGCTATAGATCGTAGACTTGGTAGGCCATTACCCCACCAACTATCTAATCTAACGCGGGTTGATCCTTCACCGATAAATCTTTCCCCCGAAGGGCGTATAAGGTATTACTCACCGTTTCCAGTGGCTATTCCTTAGAGAAGGGCACATCCCCACGCGTTACTCACCCGTCCGCCGCTCCCTCCGAAGAGAGCGCTCGACTTGCATGTGTTAGGCCTGCCGCCAGCGTTCGTTCTGAGCCAGGATCAAACTCTCAAGTTGAAAAGCAATTACTTGCTTATCCTTGACGTTCGAACCTCTGCACATCGTTCTGCATCCATTACTGAAAGATACAGAACAGTCTCTGTTTGTTGTGCTTCAGTTACCAAAGTAACCAGAAGCCGTACAAACAGTGAAGCTGACATCTCATCATCGGCCGAAGCCTAGAGACGCGATATACAGACGCTGATCCATCGAATGAACCAAACCGCCCACATATCTCTTCAGATATTCATCAATTTCAAAGAGCGTAGAGACAAAATCGACAGTGATGCGCCCTAACTTTTGGCGCGCCCCGCCTCGTTTACCTCTGATTTTTAGTCTTCCGCCTCGTTTCGGTCCGTTCCGTTTCCGGTGTGTCCCGCCCGTCTGGCGCCCCGTTGGTGCATCTCTGCGCCGCCGGTGAGGGGGGGTTCTACGGTTAGTGGCCGGTACCCGCAAGCCCTTTTTTCACGAAACACCACTTTTTTTGCATATTTCTTATTTTCCTCATAAATACAGATACTTAAATATCGTATTTTTAGAAATCCTTGCGCAGATCGGTCAGAAAATTTGTTTACCTTGGGTAAATACTGCGCTTCGCTTCGCTAGATATTGGGGTATCCACAAGCTTATCCCCAAGACTCCCCGAGTCTTTGCGCAAATCACCCCTGAATCGCCGACACCAAACGGATGAATCGGGCGATTCATGGCGACTCGCTTTGCCGGACTGGCGCCCCATGCTGCGATTCCACTGTCGGATTGCGCCGGAAGCACCAAGGAATCGGTTTTTGATACGCTGATTCCAATCGGGACCGGTTTTCAAACAGCCTAATTTTCAGACGATAAAGCCTTAAACTGCACGCCGCTTACGCGCGATCGGGAGCCGCAGGGCCAAAAGCGCGAAAACCAACGCCAAATAGACCAGCGGCTCCATCTCCCAGACTTTCTTTACCATGATGTAATGTACCGCCCCCAGCACAGCTATAACGTAGACAAGTTGATGCAGCTTACGCCACACCGCACCAAGCCTACGAACCGACCAGTTGTTTGATGTCAGCGCCAGAGGCAGCATCAGCAGGAACGCGATCATACCGATTGTAATGTAGGGGCGCTTGAGGATATCGGCCCAAATCTGACTGACAATGCCAACATCCAGCACCAGCCACACCAGCAGATGGAGTGTTACATATATAAAAGCGAGCAAACCCACCGCACGGCGGAACCTGATCAGGTTGACTCCAAAATGCGCTCGTAGCGGTGATAAGCAAAGCCCGAGGATCAGCAGCTGCAATGCGATCTCGCCCAGTTCGTGTTCCAGCGCCTTGATCGGCTCGCGCCCAAGCCCGCCGGACTGCCCCAGATAAACAAGCCACGGTACCGGCAGCAGGCATAGAACATAGACCGCCCAAACCGGCACGCGGCGCACAAAAGCATTTATCCGGTCGGTCACGGCCATAATACTCTACTATATACTATGGCATCTGTTAGTAGAATTTCTTCAAGTCCATACCCTCGTACATGGCGGCCACTTCTTTTTCGTAGCCGTTGAACATCAGGGTTGGGATACGCGGCTGAAACAAACCGCCGCCAATCACGCGCTCGGTAGCCTGCGACCATCGCGGATGATCCACATTCGGGTTCACATTGGAATAGAAACCATACTCGTTCGGTAGAATCTGTTGCCAGGTATTCACCGGCTGCTCATCTGTCAGTGTAATCCGGACCACCGACTTGATGGACTTGAAGCCGTACTTCCATGGTACAACCAACCGCAAGGGTGCGCCGTTCTGGTTGGGAATGTCGCGTCCGTATATGCCTGTCGCCATGATGGTGAGCGGGTGCATCGCCTCATCCATGCGCAGCCCTTCAACGTAGGGCCAATCGATCCAGCCGTTCCGCTGGCCGCGGAATTCTTCCGGACGGTATAGCGTCTCAAAGCGGACGTATTTCGCCCCCTCCTGCACGCCCGCAAGATCAAGAAGATCGGCCAGCTCGAACCCATTCCACGGAACAACCATCGACCACGCTTCGACACAGCGCAGCCGGTAAATCCGTTCTTCCACCGTCATCGCCTTCATGATGTCTTCGAAGGCGTAGTCCGCAGGCCGGTCCACCATCCCGTCTATGGTCACGGTCCAGGGCGTCGTCGTCAGCTCGTCGGCGTAGGTCACAGGATCACTCTTGCCCGTGCCAAATTCGTAGAAATTGTTGTACTGTGTGATGTCTTCCCATGCATTGGGCACCAGTTCGCCAGCAGCACCGACACGCCCACCTGCTGTCGCCGCAAGCCCGATGCCTGCAGCCGCACCCGCCATCAGTTGACGACGGTTTAGAAAAACCGCTTCGTCGGTTACATCACAGTCCTTAAGATCATTCTTCCAGCGAAAAGCCATCACGCACTCCGGTTTCTTACGTTCTTGGAATTGATGTAGCGGTCCAGAGCCAATCTTCCAAACCACTTCAGATAACGTTTGCTACAGCAGACTGTAACGTTTGGTCGGTCAAAGACCCAAAAGCGGTGGCAATTCATCCATGCTGTAGAACAGGCGATCGCTGACAGGCATCAGCCGCGCTGCCTCTGTCTCTGCCGCAAAGCCCAAGACACACATGCCCGCGGCAATACCTGCGCGCGCACCGTTCGGGCTGTCTTCGATCACAACGCAACGCGCAGGCGGGATGCCTGCGTCCCGCGCCGCCTTAAGGTACACATCAGGCGCCGGTTTCGGATTTTGCACGTCCTCGCGCGAGTAGATGCGCCCGCGCAAACGTCCGACCAGTCCGGTGCGCCCCAGCGTTACATCCATTTTACGATGCGGTCCGTTGGAACAGACAGCATAGGGAATGCCGATCGCATCCAGACGGTCCAATACTTGCAGCACACCCGCGATCAGCTCAACCTCAGCCGCCAGCGCGGCAAAAATCTCTTCATAGGTATCGTCCAACCAAGTATCCGGCAGCTGCGCTCCCATCTCGCGCGACTGCGCCGCGACACCCATCAAGGTCCCGCCCAGAAAGAACTCCGACAAGCTGTCGTGACTCAAATCCAGACCGTGCCGCGCCAGATTGCGACACAGCACATCCGCCGTCAGATTTTCGCTGTCGACCAGAACGCCGTCACAGTCGAACAATACCATGTCAGGGGGCATTCTCATGCGTCCCTAGTGCCGCGTCAAAGCCTGTCGGTCAATGAAGATCACTCACGCGGAATAACATATAAGTTATTGGACGTTCCTTTGCTCGCCAGCTTAGTGCACCCGCCTTTTGCGTCAACCAAAAAGAAGCTGTTTTAGAGGTGATCCGGGGCCTCTTGCCGTGCGTTTTCCTCACAATGCCCAAGACGGCAGACACAAGAGTAACACCATATCCTAACAGGAGATCGAATATGCTTCGCAAGACATTTTTCGCACTGACCGCAGCAACTGCAATCGCAGGTACTGCCGTTTTCGCAGGCAGCTACGGCGCCAAGAAAGACATCGTCGACACGGCAATAAACGCCGGCACATTTGAAACGCTCGTTGCAGCCGTGAGCGCGGCTGAGCTTGTGGACGTGCTCAAGTCCGACGGTCCCTTCACCGTATTCGCGCCAACCGACGAAGCCTTTGCCGCATTGCCAGAAGGTACTGTGGAAACACTGCTGATGCCTGAGAACAAAGACCAGCTGGTCGCTATCCTGACCTACCACGTGGTACCGGGCAAAGTAATGTCCACAGACCTTAGCGACGACATGGCAGCCAAGACAGTCCAAGGCTCCGAGATCATGATCGATCTGGATGACGGCGTGAAAATCAACGAAGCGTCAGTTGTCACAGCCGACATCGAAACATCCAACGGCGTGATCCATGTGATCGACGCTGTGATTCTGCCACCACAAAGCTGAGAACGGCTTGGCAAGTAACGGGCCCGGCGGCGCTATCCGCCGGGTCTAGTCTTTCTTGGGCAGGTCGTCGTTCACATCCACAATGCGAGCCGCATAATGGAAATGACTGAGCGACGAAAGCTCGGGCGGCAAGTGACCGATACTCTTGGACAGCAAAAGCTGCGACACAACGCGCCAGTCCATTTTGTTCGTGTTGTACAGCACCTCACCGCAGCCGGCGCAAAAGACCTTCTTGATCGCAAAATCAGGATGCTGAAATGTGACCAGCCGGTCAGGTTCTGATGTCACCTCAACCTGATCCGGGTTCCACGCTGTCACCGAATGGTAGGGCACATTCAGCACTGTGCGACACGCGTTGCAGTGGCAATGACCACGCACCCGCGGCACACCGCTCAGACGCACCCGGACGTCTCCACAGCTGCAGGTTATCTCGTAACTCTCTGCCATGGCACGCTCCCCATCACGTTTTTCAGTAACCGTCTTGCAGGCCTTCCGATTTCTTGCACAACGACACAATCCCGTCAAACGCGCGGCGCGGTCCGGAAAGAAAAAGGGCCCGACGCGCGGGCCCTTTTCCAACGATCAACACCGGCATTTAGTGCACGACGGCATCATTCGGCTTGGGGCGGTTTGTCGCCGCGATCCTGTCACCGATGATAAGGCCTTCCGCGCCGGCATTCACGGGAATTGTATCCCCGTCTTTCACATCGCCAGCCAACAGCATCTCCGCCAACGGGTCCTGCAGAGCACGCTGGATCACCCGCTTAAGCGGCCGTGCCCCGAATACGGGGTCGTACCCCTCATCAGCGAGCCATTTGCGTGCGTCCGCGTCCAGTTCCAACGCGATCTTGCGCCCTGCCAGCCGCTTGAGCAACCGCGCCATCTGGATATCGACGATACCGTCCATATCCTCGCGACCAAGGCGGTCAAAGATAATGGTTTCATCCAGACGGTTCAGGAATTCAGGGCGGAAGTGCGCCCGCACCGCGTCCATCACATCCCGCTTGGCATCTGACGCATCTGCGCCATCCGGCAGCTGGCTAAGGGCCTGTGCCCCAAGGTTAGACGTCAGGATAATAAGCGTTTGCTTGAAATCCACCGTCCGGCCCTGACCATCTGTCAAGACACCGTCATCGAGAACCTGCAACAGCACGTTGAACACATCAGGGTGCGCCTTCTCGACCTCATCGAACAGCACGACCTGATACGGCCTGCGCCGCACGGCTTCGGTCAGAACACCGCCCTCGTCATATCCGACATACCCTGGAGGCGCCCCTATCAGACGGGCCACGCTGTGTTTCTCCATGAACTCGGACATATCAATGCGCACCATCGCGTTGTCGTCGTCGAACAAAAACTCAGCCACGGCCTTTGTCAGCTCGGTCTTACCCACGCCGGTCGGCCCCAGAAACAGGAACGATCCAAGTGGCCGGTTCTCGTCGTTGAGCCCCGCACGTGCGCGCCGCACCGCGTTCGAGACCGCTTTGACAGCCGCGTTCTGGCCAATGACACGATCATGCAACTGCTCTTCCATGCGCAAAAGCTTGTCACGTTCGCCTTCAAGCATCTTGCCGGCAGGAATACCCGTCCAACGCTCCACGACACTGGCGATCTGTTCGGGGCGCACGGCTTCTTCCACCATAAGATCGCCGTCTCCGCGCCCTTCCGCGTCTTCCAGCTGCTTTTCCAGCTGAGGGATCACGCCGTAGGAAAGCTCACCCGCCTTGGCAAGATTGCCTTCGCGTTTGGCGATCTCCAGTTCAGCGCGGACCTGATCAAGCTTTTCCTTGATGTCACGTGCACCGGCCAGCTTGTCACGCTCCGACTGCCACTGCGCGGTCATCGCGTCGCTGCGTTCCTGCAGGTCGGACAACTCTTTCTCGAGCGTTTCAAGGCGATCCTTGCTCGCGGCATCATCTTCCAGACGCAGGGCCTCCGCCTCAATCTGCATTTGCAAGATCTGACGGTCGATCGCGTCCAGCTCTTCAGGCTTGCTGTCGACTTCCATCCGCAACCGCGAAGCTGCTTCATCCACAAGGTCAATCGCCTTGTCGGGCAGGAACCGGTCCGTAATGTAGCGATGGCTCAACGTGGCCGCCGACACCAAGGCGCTGTCGGAAATCCGTACACCGTGGTGCAGCTCGTATTTCTCTTTGATGCCACGCAGGATCGAAACCGTATCCTCAACCGTCGGCTCAAGCACCATTACAGGCTGGAAACGCCGCGCAAGTGCCGCATCTTTTTCCACGTATTTGCGGTACTCATCCAGCGTGGTCGCTCCGACGCAGTGCAGCTCGCCCCGTGCCAATGCCGGTTTGATCAGATTGGCGGCATCCATCGCGCCATCCGTCTTTCCGGCACCGACCAGCGTGTGCATTTCGTCAATAAAGAGGATCACTTCACCGGCGGCTTCGGTTACCTCGGTCAAAACGGCCTTGAGACGCTCTTCGAACTCACCGCGATACTTCGCGCCGGCAATCAACGCGCCCATATCCAGAGCAAGCAGCCTTTTGTTGCGCAAGGATTCCGGCACATCGCCGTTCACGATCCGCAACGCCAGCCCTTCGGCAATCGCGGTCTTACCAACACCGGGTTCACCGATCAGAACGGGGTTGTTCTTGGTCCGGCGACTCAGAACCTGCATCGCGCGGCGAATTTCCTCATCGCGTCCGATAATCGGGTCGATCTTGCCCGCTTCGGCGCGTTCCGTAAGGTCCATCGCGTATTTTTTGAGGGCGTCATATCCGTCTTCAGCCGTGGCGGTGTCCGCCGTACGACCTTTGCGCACGTCATTGATGGCGGCATTCAGGCCTTGTGCAGTAACCTTACCCGCATCCAACGCCGCCTTGGCACCGGATTTGACCATGCAAAGCGCCATCAGCACCCGCTCGACCGGGACAAAGCTGTCGCCCGCCTTTTTGGCAAGCGCCTCCGCCTCGGCCAGCACCTTGGTGGTGGTGCCATCGACATAAACCTGCGCTGCTTCGCCCGTCACTTTGGGCATCTTTCCCAAAGCAAGATCAAGCGCCTGCACAACCTGTGCAGGTTGACCACCAGAGGCCGCAATCAGATTGCTTGCCAGCCCCTGTTCATCGTCCATCAGTGCTTTTAATAAGTGTTCGGGTGCCAGCCTTTGATGACTATCCCGTGTGGCAATCGTTTGCGCTGCCTGAATAAAGCCGCGCGACCGCTCCGTGAACTTACTCAAGTCCATGGTTCTCTCCTTCTCTATAAGCGCCCGTTCCTTGCGGCACCCGACAATGCGGCATACCTGCTTTTCGAGCCTTGAAGCCTATGTGGGGGGGCACCCTCGGGCCTTCAACCCCTGCGGCACCCTCGCCATATATTCTTGTAGCACAGACCCGCAGAAACCGCTGTGACACAGATCAATCAAGAGTGGGAATTAAGACGCGCCTTTCCCCGTTTCGCCGCAGGCATCCATGTTTAAGTTCAATGCCAAGAGGGTGGGATGGCTAGTAAAATGTTTAAATCGTAATCCTCTCCTAATGAGTTGGCACAGTACGCCGAATACCAAGAAAGGGTCGTGTATATGCACGCGGCCTGCGGGTTTGTACCGAAGGCGCGGTCGCTTTTTTGCTGCCAGGCTATCCTTCCCCAGGATGCTCAGCCTTTTCGGCACCTCCGGGGCAAACCCGCTTCCTTGATCCCGAGCACTTTGGCCACACAAGTGTTCGGGATTTTTTATCTCGGGCACCGCCTGCCCGATGGACAGCAATGACCCAAGCCCGTAAAGCATCCCAGACCTGTAATGGAGTATGCAAGATGGCGGATGACCGATTGATCGTGGCGCTGGATGTGCCCAACGCACTGGCCGGAGAAGAACTTGCAGGCAGGATTGGCGACGCCGTCAATTTCTACAAAATCGGCCTTGGTATGCTGACAGGTGGCGGGCTTGCACTGGCAAACGAGCTCAAGCAGGAACATGGCAAACGCATCTTTCTGGACATGAAGCTTTTTGACATTGGCGCGACGGTCGAAGCGGCCGTTCGGGGGCTTGCGCAATTCGATCTCGATTTTCTCACCGTCCATGGTGATCCGCATGTTGTGCGTGCTGCCAAGGAAGGCGCGGCAGGTTCGGATATGAAGATTTTGGCAGTGACAATCCTCACATCTCTCGACCGTTCTGACCTGGACGACTGCCTGATACGGTTCGGCGATGTAGCAGAGCTAGTGCAGGAACGCGCGGACAAAGCCTTCGGCGCAGGCGCGGACGGGGTCATTGCCTCGCCGCACGAGGCGGCATTGGTGCGCGCACTGCCATCCGCTGACGGGCGCCTTATCGTGACACCCGGCGTGCGCCCTGCAGGTGCGGAACTCGGCGACCAAAAGCGAGTCGCGACGCCCGCAAGCGCTATTGCCCAAGGCGCCGACCACATTGTCGTGGGCCGTCCGGTGTGGAAAGCGCCAGACCCCAGAAAAGCGGCCGAAGCCATCCTGCACGAACTTCAGGGCCAATAAACCAACAGGTCAAACGGCTGAAAAGCAACCCTATTTCCAAGTTGTCCACAACCTGGAAGTGCTGATGATCCGCCCAGAATCGACGCAACAAACTGTGGCGCGATCACAACAGACAACAGGATGTAGGTTTTCAGGGTGTATTCTACCTTTGGGGCATTCTCCCGCAGGTGGTAGGTTGACGTAAGGTGATACTCCCCAACGAACCGTTTTCTTCCTGAGGTTCGTTACCTCCCCCCGCTAAGAGTGAGCGGGGGGCTTTTCGGTCCGGTGTCCATTTCCCGATGTTCAAATCCGGCGACACGTCGTAAACTCCGGACAGCCATCAACAGCAGTAGTTTCATGCCCAGCCTTTGCCGTGATTGCTTTGCCGCATTCTCCAATACCCGACGGTGTCCTACCTGCGGCAGCCCACGCGTTGTATCGCATGACGAACTCAACAACCTCAGCATCGCGCATATGGACTGCGACGCGTTCTACGCCTCGGTGGAGAAACGCGACAATCCCACACTAGAAGGCAAGCCGGTCATCATAGGAGGCGGACGACGCGGGGTCGTCTCGACAGCCTGCTACGTAGCACGTATTCGCGGCGTGCGATCCGCAATGCCCATGTTTCAGGCCCTTAAGCTATGCCCAGATGCCGTCATCATCAGACCGCGGATGGAGGCCTATGTTCAGGTATCCCGCGAGATCCGTAAAATGATGGAGGCGCTCACACCAGATATCGAACCACTGTCGCTGGATGAGGCATTCATGGACCTGACAGGAACGGCGCGCCTGCACGGCGCACCACCCGCAGTAATGCTCGCAAGGCTTGTCAAACGTATGCACAAGGAGTTGGGGATCACCGGGTCTATCGGGCTGTCCCACAACAAGTTTCTGGCCAAAGTAGCGTCTGATCTGGACAAGCCGCACGGTTTCTCCGTCATTGGAAAAGCGGAAACCGATGCCTTTTTGCGCGACAAGCCTGTGCGCATGATCTGGGGGGTAGGCGCCGCGGCGCAGGCGTCACTGGACAAGGCTGGCATCCGCACGTTTTCGGACCTGCTGCGCTGGGAACGCACTGACCTGATCGCGCGTTTCGGCTCAATGGGGGACAGGCTGTGGCACCTTGCGCGCGGTCAGGACCAGCGGCGCGTCTCGGCTCATGCACCGATGAAATCCATCTCCAACGAAACCACCTTCCACGAAGACACGTCAGACACTGACCTGCTCGACGGGCATCTGTGGCGCATGGCCGAGAAAGTATCAGACCGCGCCAAGGCCAAAGCGCTCGCAGGGCGCGTCGTCACGCTGAAACTGAAAAGGGCCGACCATACTCTGTTGTCGCGGCGCATCAGCCTGCGCGACGCGACCCAGATGGCCGACCGCATCTACAGAACAGCGCGCGGGCTGTTCGATACCCTTGACGATCAGGGACCCTATCGCCTTTTGGGATGCGGCCTGTCGGATCTTGTTCCGGAAGAAGGCGCTGACCTGTCGTCTGACCTGCTGGACCCCAAAGCACAGCAGCGCAGCGCTGCAGAGCGCGCGACAGACAAAATCAGAGACCGGTTCGGTTCGGATGCAATCCTCAAGGGGCGTGCCCTGCGCTGATCTCTCGCCTATTCAGCAGCCAGCGGCATACGTTCCTGACCGATACATGCGATTTTCGCAATCGCCGCACGGATAGCGGCCTGCACGGCACTGAAATTAGCGTTCGGCCGAATGAGCTTTTCGTCCATGTAAAGCGCGCGATCCAGTTCGACTTGCACCGCATGTTGTCCGCGCGTGGGTTTGCCATAGGCCTGCGCGATATAAGCGCCCGCGAACGGCGTATTACGCGCTACGCGAAACCCCTGCGCGACAAAGGCTTCTTCGACGCGGTCCACCACCGAAGCAGCGGCGGCGGCTCCGAAACGGTCGCCCAGCACGATGTCAGGGCGCTTTGCCCCCGCGCGTGCCACGCTCTCTACCGCTTCATGCGGCATGGAATGGCAGTCAATCAATACGGCCTGACCGTGATAACGATAGGCCTGATCCAGCATCTGCTGCAACTGCCGGTGGTAGGGGTGCCAATATCGTTCCAGCCGGTGCTGCACCTCCGCCATTGGAAGCTTGCCGCGGTAGATCGCCCGTCCATTGGCCACCACCCGCGGAATGACGCCCAGTCCCGACGCGACCCGTGGGTTATGGCCCTGCCGCCGCACCCCTTCGATCAGGGCGGGGTCCAGTTCGGTCGGGCTGCGGTTCAGGTCAACATAAGCGCGCGGCATCGCCGCCTTGATGAACCGCGCACCAAATTCAGGTGCACAGTCGAACAGGCTATCGACAAAAGCATCCTCGGACGATCGCACCATAAGGTCGCTCAAAATCGTTTTCGACATCAGGTCCGGCGGATAATGCGAGCCGCTATGCGGCGACGCGAAAACCACGCAGGAGTCGTCCTGCCTTGGAAGGCTGGTGTGAAAGGCCGTATGATGCATTATTCAATCTTCATCCTTCGCAGCAACATAGCGCATAAAACTCTAAAACCAAAAGCTCTTGATCCCTTGGACGACTCCTTTTATAGACGCGGCTCAGGCGCGATGTTTCGCGCCCCATTTTTGTTTGGGGCAAGATAAATCGCAACATCATAGTGGGTGATTAGCTCAGCGGTAGAGCACTTCGTTGACATCGAAGGGGTCACTGGTTCGATCCCAGTATCGCCCACCACCTGAATTCACTGGTTTGCGCTGGCAAACCGCCCGTAACTTAGGCGCTGGCCCGCGCCACAACATGAGGAGAACGACCATGAAGGTTCGCAATTCGCTCCGCTCGCTCAAGAATCGGCACCGCGACTGCCGTGTTGTGCGCAGAAAAGGCCGCGTTTACGTGATCAATAAAACGCAGCGCCGTTTCAAAGCCCGCCAAGGCTGAACAACGGTTGATAGAATCGCAAAAAGCCGCTCTTGGACAAGGGCGGCTTTTTTGCGTGATCGGCCTGATGACCAGCTCCGAACCGGGCGACCCGCCCGCATTCTGAAGGGCGCACGAAACCGTGTCAGGCCTTGAGTTGTCACATACCCGACATAGCTGTGCACCCTGCACAATACCAAGAAAGAGGCTCTCATGACCGACACGACCGAATACACCCCACCAAAAGTTTGGACATGGGACGCGGGAAGCGGCGGGAAATTCGCCAGCATAAACCGCCCGATCGCAGGCCCGACACATGACAAGGAACTGCCAGTTGGAAAGCACCCTTTCCAGCTCTATTCGATGGGCACACCGAACGGCGTGAAGGTCACCATTCTCTTCGAAGAGCTTTTGGCACTGGGTCTTACAGAAGCTGAATATGACGCATGGCTCATCCGCATTGGCGACGGCGACCAGTTTGGCAGCGGCTTCGTTGACATCAACCCGAACTCGAAAATCCCGGCGCTGATGGACCGCTCGGGCGACACTCCACAGCGGGTATTCGAATCTGGCGCGATCTTGCTCTATCTGGCAGAGAAGTTCGGGAAGTTCTTGCCAACAGACCCGGGCGCACGGACAGAGACGCTGTCGTGGCTCTTCTGGCAGATGGGCTCGGCGCCCTATCTGGGTGGCGGCTTCGGCCACTTCTATGCCTATGCCCCTGAAAAATTCGAGTATCCGATCAACCGCTTTTCCATGGAGACCAAGCGGCAGCTGGATGTGCTGGAGCGTCAGCTTGCAGAACACCCCTATGTCGCGGGCGACGACTACACGATCGCAGATATCGCGATCTGGCCCTGGTACGGACAGCTGGTTCTGGGAAGGCTTTATGGCGCGGCAGAGTTTCTGGACGTCGAAAGCTACAAGCACGTAATGCGGTGGGCCAAGGAAATCGATGCCCGTCCCGCAGTGCAGCGTGGCCGCATGGTCAACCGCACGTCCGGAGAGCCCGAAACCCAGTTGCACGAACGCCATGACGCTGGTGACTTTGACACCAACACGCAAGACAAAATCGGCTGACCCGCAGGTTGTGATCGAAAAACAGGACAACGCGCCCGCCACACGGCAGGCGCGTTTTTTCTTTGTGGAGAAGTGCGAAGCCGGGGGCAGTGCGCGCTGCGCCAAAGCCGTTAAAGACAGCGATTTCTCGTGCGGCATAATTGCTGATAAATTTTGTCGGAAATGACTTGCGCTCCGCGATCATCTGTGTTTCTGATAATTTTAGTCGGGATTACCCATGAACCCTAAACATTAACAATGGACACCAAAGATGACCTTCAAACGTATGACCGCAGCAGCGCTCGCAATCAGCTGCGCCCTGCCTGCTTACGCAAACGGAGAACTGAACCTGTATTCGTCCCGTCACTACGACACCGACGAACGTCTTTACTCGGACTTCACCGAGGCAACAGGCATCAAGATCAACCGGATCGAAGGAAAAGCAGACGAACTGCTGACACGGATGCAAGCGGAAGGCGCCAATAGCCCGGCCGATATCCTTCTAACCGTGGACACGTCACGGCTTGAGCGCGCAAAATCCATGGGCCTCTTGCAAAGCATCGACAGCAGCGTTCTGGAATCGCGCATCCCCGCCTACCTTCAAGATGACGACAATCAATGGTTCGGCTTCTCGCAGCGCGCACGGATCATCTTCTATGACAAGTCAGAAGTTGAAAACCCGCCGATGGACTATGTCTCGCTGGCCGATCCCGCCTACAAAGGCATGGTCTGCCACCGCTCCTCGTCCAACGTCTATTCGCAGACACTTCTGGCTTCCGTGATCGAAAACCACGGCGAAGAGGCGGCCAAGACATGGGCGAAAGGCGTCGCGGACAACTTTGCGCGCGCGCCACAGGGCGGCGATACCGACCAGTTGCGCGGCCTTGTCTCTGGCGAATGCGACATCTCGATTTCGAACACCTACTACTTCGCCCGTGCCATTCGCACCGATGTGAAAGGTCTGAGCAAAGAAGACATGGAAAACATTGGCTGGGTGTTTCCGGCACAGGGCGCTGAAGGTGCACATATGAACCTGTCGGGCGGCGGCATTGCAGCCCATGCCCCAAACCGTGACAATGCAGTCGCGTTTCTGGAGTATCTCGCATCAGATCAGGCACAGCAGTACTTCTCAGCAGGCAACGATGAGTATCCCGCAGTACCCGGCGTCGCCCTTTCACCTTCTGTTGCGGCCCTGGGTTTTTTCCAGACCGACGACGTCAATCTTTCGGATGTTGCTGCCAATGTTCCTGCCGCGCAGCGCATCTTTAACGAGGTGGGTTGGGAATAAGGCGTCTCGCACCGCCCCCTACCCCTCACAACACGCCGTGTCAGCCGATGGTTGGCACGGCGTTACTTTTTCCGGTGCCCGAGGTCCGGATGATACAAACAGTGAAACGGTCTGGTCTTAAATCAACCTGTGCGGTGCCGTCCCACCTGACGGCATATCAGGATCACTGGCAGCAGCCCGATCGCGACGATCACTAGGCTCGGGACAGCGGCTCCCTCAAGCCTTTCGTCGCTCGCCAGACGGTATGCCTGCACTGCAAGCGTGTCGTAGTTGAAGGGTCGCATGATCAGCGTGGCAGGCAGCTCTTTCATGACGTCCACGAAAACGATCAGCAAAGCGGTCAGCAGGCTGGGTGCCAGTATCGGCAGGTGCACGCGTCGCAGCGTCCCTCCCGGCGTCTGACCAAGTGACCGCGCCGCCGCGTCCATGTTGGCTGGCACCATGGCCTGCCCCCCCTCATAAGCGCCCAAAGCCGCCGCAAGGAAGCGTACCATATAGGCCGCGATCAACAGCCAGATCGACCCTGTGACCAGCAGCCCGGTAGACACATCGAACGTGGCACGCATAAAGCTGTCGAGCGCATTGTCAAAAGCGGCGAAGGGCACCAAAAGTCCTACCGCGATCACCCCGCCCGGCACCGCGTAGCCCAAGCGCGCCACATAGGCTGCAGCATCTGACAGCCGCCCCGGGGCCAGCCGATGATAAAACCCGATGGCAACCGCCGCGGCAACCGTGATGCCCGCAGCAATCGACGCGAGAGTCAGCGAGTTGAGGATAAACCCGATGTACCGTGGGCTGGCGAGGTTCTGCTCGGACCCTACGGCCATGCCAAACAGGATGAACACCGGTAAAACCGCCCCCAACAGCACAGGCACACCACAAAGCAGGATTGCCAGCGCAGCTTGACGCTGTGTCAGTTGCGCCGGTTCCATCGGTTGCTGGCGACGCGATGGGTCATGGTATTGCGCCCTGCCGCGCTGCGCCCTTTCCAACATCGCCAGAAGCAGCGCAAAACTCAGCAAACACAACGCCAACTGAGCAGCGCCAGCGCGATCCGCCATAGAGAACCAGCTGGTGTAAATGCCGGTCGCAAAGGTCTGGACGCCGAAGTAGGCAACTGTGCCGAAGTCTGCAATCGTCTCCATCACTGCCAGCAGAACGCCACCGGCGATAGCTGGCCGCGCCAGCGGCAGACTGATCCGGAAAAACGCAGACCACGCGCTGGAGCCCAAGGCACGCGCCGCTAGAAAGGTCGTCGCGCTTTGCTGCAGAAAGGCGGCGCGCGCCAAGAGGTAAACATAAGGGTAAAGCACCAGAACAAGCATCGCCGCCGCCCCGCCAAGGCTGCGGATTTCAGGAAACCAGTAATCGCGCGGCCCCCATCCGGTGACGTCCCTCAGCACTGTTTGCACGATGCCGGGATGGTCCAGAACATGCGTATAGGCATAGGCGAGCACATAGGCCGGGAAGGCGAGCGGCAAAACCAGAGCAATCTCGAAAAACCTGACCCCGGGAAAGCGAGTCATCGTCACCAGCCAAGCGGCCCCGACACCAACGGCAAAAGTACCCGCCGACACCATGATAACAAGCCCCAGCGTCGTCAGCGCATAGCGTGACAAAACGGTTTCGGCCAGATGCCTGACCGTATCCGTTCCACCTGTGAAGGCGGCAATGGCGACAGCGATCATCGGCAAAGCACATACCACGGCCACGCAAACAGCCACCCGAGCGAGCCAATGCCCACCCGGATGTTGCCTGACGCGCACCGACGCAGAGGGCCGCGTGGAAAGAGCTGAGTCTGTCATGTCTCTTTTTTGACTGTTTTAGTCGGAAAGGCCAGCCCCTGTCGCCGCATCCCGCCGATCTTCGAAAAATGCGTAAATGTCTTCAAAGACTTCCGGATGGCTGGCAAATAACAGGTGACCCTGATCTTTGTACTCAGTCACCGGTGCGCCGCCCAATGCCTTGGCCAACCCATACTGCTGCCGGCGCGAAAAGACCGGATCAGCACTGCCCCAGAACAGCCGGACGCGCCTTGGGTCAAAACTTGCGCCGCGCGGGAACTGCCAGCGGCGCAGGTCACGGGTATGCGCTTGCGGCAGCCCGCCCTGCGGAAAGACGATTTTGTCGCGCCGCACCGCGATGATCTCGCGCGCACGTGCCGCCAGTGAAGCATCATGCCAGACCTGTCGCCCGAACAGCAGCACCTGATAATACTCCAGCCACAAAGGCCGAAGGCTAACAGACCGGACCCGCGCAGCCGCTTGCGCAAGATCACGCATGCCGCGGGCGAATGTCAGCGCCCCGCCCCCCTGCTCAACTGCAGACGCCATCAACGCGATACGCACATCCCCTTCAAGCCGCGCACCCGCCGTCAGCACAACCGGCCCACCTGTTGAAAAGCCCAAAAGCCTGATCGGCTTATCGGGATATGCCGCAGCCAGTGAAGTAATCTCGTCAGCGGCCTGGCGGATGGACAACGGCGGAGACACATCGCGCCCGTCCAGCCCGGGAAAGCGGTAGTGCGCCAACCCGTAGCCGCGCGACGCCCAGACCGCAGCGGCATCAAACATGCTGATACGCGACAGTGCCCCGGGCACCATAACGGCGATGACCCGCGCCGCCGCCAGCGCGGACGGGTCATAGATAAGGTGCTGAGCGTTAGTCGTAGCTGCGCTGATCTTCAATCACCAATCCGTCCCTCGGCAGGCTGCCGGGGGCGACCAGTTCAACCGCCGCCTTCAGCTTGAGTATGTCAGCAACCGCCGTCACATAAGCGTCGGCGACAGATGCATCCGTTTCGACAAGCACCGTCATCGCGTCCTGATCCCCCGACCGGGTGATAACCACCCGCGCTTTGGCAACCTCTTCATGGCGTGCAACGAATGCGGCAACCTGCTCGGGCCGCACAAACATGCCTTTTACCTTGGTCGTCTGATCCGCACGGCCCATCCAGCCCTTGATGCGCTTATTGGTCCGCCCGCATGCACTTTGACCCGGCATAAACGCACTCAGATCACCCGTCGCAAATCGGATCAGCGGGTAATCCCGGTTCAGGGTCGTAACAACAACTTCACCAACCTCGCCCTCCGGCACCGGATCACCCGTGCCGGGCGTCACGATTTCGACGATCACGTGCTCATCCAGAATGAGCCCTTCCATCGCGGGCGATTCATAGGCGATGTTACCCAGATCGGCGGTCGCATAGCATTGCAGGCACGATATGCCGCGATCCGCATAGGCCGACCGAAGCGAGGGAAACAAAGCACCGCCGCTGACAGCGGCTTTGGTAAAACCCAGCGTCACACCCATCTCGTCCGCTTTGTCGAGGATCACCTTAAGGTAATCTGGTGTGCCTGCATATGCCGTGGACCCGACGTCGTGGGCAGCCGTCACCTGCAATTCCGTCTGTCCGGTACCCGCGGGCAGAACCGTCGCTCCGACCGCGCGCGCACCACTTTCAAACATCGCACCCGCCGGTGTCAGGTGATAACCGAAACAGTTTTGCACGATATCCCCTTCGGTGATCCCCGCAGCATGCAAAAAGCGGCCGAGCCGGAACCAGTCGTGATCCATCGCACCGGGTTCATAAATCGGCCCAGGCGATTGGAAGACATAGGCAAAGGCAGAAGGTTTCCTGGTCGTCATACCGCCAAACGGCATGTCAGACGCCTGCGCGCGACCCAGATCGGATTTGCGCAACACGGGAAGCTTGGCAAGATCGGCAAGATCGCGCACCGCGCCGGCGTCAACACCGGCAAGCCTGTCGCCATAGCCACTTAGCCCCTGCGCCTGTTCGATCTGCGCCGGCAAAGCTTGAGCAAGATGCTCGGCCCGTGCCGTGTCGCTGCGCGTTTCCAAATCGTCAAAATGTACCCGTTGCGTCATGCCTGCAGGCCTTTCCTGTCCTGTGCCATCGGCGCGCGCTCAACTCAGCCAACGCTTCCGACGACGGTAACTGCGCACATCGCGGAAAGACTTGCGCCCTTGGTCGGACATGCCAAGGTAGAACTCCTTGACGTCCGGGTTTTCGCGCAAATCCGCAGCGGGTCCATCCATCACGACACGTCCTGATTCAAGAATGTAGCCGTAATGCGCGAACCGAAGCGCCACATTGGTATTCTGTTCGGCCAGAAGAAAGGTCACGCCTTCCTGTTCATTCACTGACTTCACAATTTCGAAAATTTGTTCGACCAGTTGCGGGGCCAACCCCATCGACGGTTCATCCAGCAAAATCGTCTCTGGCTTGGACATCAGGGCGCGGCCGATCGCAGTCATCTGCTGCTCGCCGCCGCTGGTATAGCCCGCCTGACTTTTGCGGCGCTCTTTCAACCGCGGGAAGTAATCGTAGACCATTTCCAGATCGCGCGCGATGGCAGCCCCGCCGTCGCGGCGGGTATAGGCGCCTGTAAGCAGATTTTCCTCGACGGTCAGATGTTCAAAGCAGTGGCGGCCTTCCATCACCTGAACAACACCGCTTTTCACGATATCAGCGGGATCCTGATGCTGGATCACCTTGCCGCGGTATTTGATCGAGCCCTTGGTCACTTCGCCCCGCTCAGACGCCAGCAAACCGGAAATTGCCTTGAGCGTCGTGGTCTTGCCTGCGCCGTTCCCGCCCAACAGCGCTGTGATGCCGCCTTTGGGGACATTGAGACTGACACCCTTCAGAACAAGGATCACGTGATTATAGATCACCTCGATATTATTGACGTCCAGAACAGTCTCGGTCTGCGTCGTATCGGCTTGTGCCTCATCCAGCATGGATCGGGTACCTTTGCATGTCAGTTTAGTCCGGCGGCGGGCACCCCCGCCGCCGGGCCCGCCGCATTAGTTGCAGCGCTCTTCGATGTTGTTTTCAGCCGCGAAGGCCGCACTGTCTTCTGCAATCAGCGGATCAATGATCGATTTGTCAGATTCGATGAAATCCGTGATCAACGTCCAGGTTTTGGCTGATGCATCCCACTGCTGCACGGCACCCTTGCCGGAACCGCCATGGTTTTCGCACGAAACCTTGAAGGCGGGCGCGAAACCGGCAAAGCCGAGTTCTTCCATACGCGCATCGGACATGTCCAAAGCCTCCATACCATCGCGCATCATACCGGGCGTGATATCAGCGACACCGTGGATTTCCTGCGCAATTTTTGCCGCTTCAGCCGCAAGCATCGCCGCATAAAGCGCACGGTTGTACAGAACAGTTCCCATCTGGTCACCATTGCCGGCTGCCAGCCCCTTGTCATAGATGTATGTCTTCAGGTCGTCATAGACACCGTAATCCATACCGGGTGAGGAAAGCGCGAGCGCCTTGTAACCGTTGGCAGCCTCGCCCACTGGCAGCACGTCGTTCTCAGACCCCGACCACCAGACACCGATAAAGTTCTCCATCGGGAAACGGATGTTGGCCGCTTCCTGAATGGCAACCTGGTTCATCACACCCCAACCCCACATCAGAACGAAATCGGGACGCTCGCGGCGGATCTGCAGCCACTGCGACTTCTGCTCTTGTCCGGGATGGTCCACGGCGAGCAATGTCAACTCGAAACCATGCTTTTTGGACAGCTCTTCCAAAGTGCGGATCGGCTCCTTGCCATAGGCTGAATTGTGATAGACCAGCGCGATTTTCTTATCGCTCACATCACCACCGGAGACGTCGATAATGTGTTTGACCGCAATGGACGCCGCATCCCAGTAGCTGCCCGGATAGTTGAACACATGGCTGAAGACCTTGCCATTCTTGGCCGAAGTCCGGCCATACCCCATGGAGTGGATCGGGATATCATCCGCGGTCGCCTTGGGAATAAGCTGATAGGTGATACCCGTTGAATAGGGTTGATACACCAAAGACCCTTCGCCCTTTGTGCTCTCGTAACACTCGACTCCCTTCTCGGTGTTATAGCCGGTTTCGCACGACAGGACCCGTGTCATCACACCGCCGATACCGCCATCACGCTCGTTAAGCATGTTAAAGTAATCCTGATAGCCATCCGCCAGCGGGATACCATTCGCTGCGTAAGGACCTGTGCGGTAGTCCAAAGACGGAAATACAAGATCCGCCATCACCGGGCTTGCCGCCATAAGAGCCGCAGCGGCCCATGTTGCTAGTCTCATCTTCATCGGTATACCTCCCTTGGTTTTTTTCCGATGCGCCGGATACCCGGCGTCTAATGGACAGGTTACGCCTGTCCTTGTTGCATGACCCGCCCCTAGTGCGGGAAGGGCCACAATCTCAGTTTTTCTTTCGTAACACGCCAAAGCTGCGCCAACCCGTGCGGCTCTGCGATCAGGAAAATCACGATCAGCCCGCCCACAATCACCAGATTAAGATGCGCCACGATATCCGTGGGCCAGCCCAACATATCCGCCCCTACCACCTTCAGGGCCACCGGCAGCAACACCAGAAACGCCGCCCCTGCAAAACAGCCAAAAATCGACCCGAGCCCCCCAATGATAATCATGAACAGCACAAGGAACGACTTGGTAATGCCAAAGACTTCACCCACTTCAACCGCACCCAGATAAACCGCGAAGAACAGTGCGCCGGAAACGCCCACAAAAAACGAACTCACGGCAAAAGCCGTCAGTTTCGCCTTCAGCGGGTTCACCCCGATAATCTCGGCAGCAATATCCATATCGCGGATCGCCATCCACTGCCGCCCCATCGCCCCACGCGTCAGGTTGCGCGCGATGACGGCACTGGCAATCGTGAAGATCAGACAAAAGAGATATGTCGCCCATGCTTCGGTGTTTGGCCCCGTAATTAGAATACCAAAGGTATCACGCTCTGGTGCGTTGATCTGACCCGAGGCGGAATAATTGTAAAACCACGACACCTTGTTGAACATCCAGACCAGAAAGAACTGCGCGGCCAGCGTGGCAACAGCCAGATAAAACCCCTTGATTCTCAGACTGGGCAACCCGAACAGGACACCGACAGCCGCAGTAATCCCGCCCGCGAGGATCACATGAATGAACATGCTGACCTCGGGAAAAGACGTCATCAGTTTGTAGCAGGCATAGGCCCCCACTGCCATGAACCCACCGGTGCCAAGGCTCACCTGTCCGCAATACCCCACCAGAATGTTCAAGCCGATTGCCGCAATCGAATAGATCAGGAACGGCATGAAGATCGAATTCACCCAGTAATCGTTGATGACAAAGGGGATCACGCAGATCGCAATGAACAACACCGCATAGTAACGGTAGCGGTCAAAACGTATCGGAAACGTCTGACTGTCCTGCGGATACGTGGTACTGAAATCACCGGCCTCACGATATAGCATGGCGCGCCCCCTGCTTTGATATGCGGTTAACCACGTCACAGGAATTCACGCAAATTCCCAATTCTGCCCCAATTCCACAGGCAGTCTCGTTTGCGGGAACGGGAGTAGCTCTGGTGACAGCAGTACTTAATGCAATTCGGCGGTTGGACGCCCTGCTGGATCGGGGCGAGATATCGCCAGAAGAATACGCCAGACGGCGCGCGACGTTGTTCAACCAGATTGAAGACGCGCAACCTGACATCATAGACATCACGCCAGTCGAACCACCCTCACCCGCGTCACCCGCGGCCAACCGCACGGGATCAGCTGCGGCAGGTCTCGGCCTCGTTATGGTTTTCGCCGTCATGGGGCTATGCATCGGCCTGACCCTGTTGTTTCTTCCAAACCTGAACCTTGCCCTGACCCTTGGCGTCACAATCCTTGCCGCGCTTGCCGTGACACTCCTGCGTGGCACCGAACAATAGCGCGGGCACGGCACTATTTGTCCCGTGTGGCCTGCGCAGAACCCTGCCACGGGTTCACCCCGCACCCATCGCGCCACGTCAAACTCGCTCAATGATCTTCTCCCCGAATAGCCCTTGCGGCCGGAACAACAGGAAGATCAGCGCAAGCATGTAAGCAAACCAGTTCTCCGTCGCACCGCCCAGGTAGGGCTGGCCGATCAGAAACTCGAACAGCTTCTCTCCAACCCCAATGATAAGCCCACCAACAATCGCCCCGGGGATCGAGGTAAACCCCCCCAGCATAAGCACCGGCAGCGCTTTCAAGGCGATAAGCGACAGCGAAAACTGCACGCCTGATTTCGCGCCCCACATGATGCCAGCGACCAGTGCCACGAACCCCGCCAGCGACCAGACCAGTATCCAGATGAAATTCAGCGACACCCCAACAGACAGGGCCGCCTGATGGTCATCCGCCACGGCCCGCATCGCGCGCCCCTGCTTGGTATATTGCGCAAAAATGACCAGCGCCATAACCAGCACAGCCGCGACGCAAGAGGCCACGATATCAAGATTGTCGATGAAGAACCCATAGCCAAAAGCATCAAACGTCACCTGATCGATGGTCTCGTTGATACCCTGCGGCAACCCCACCTCCAGCGTCTTGATGTCCGAGCCCCACATCAGGTCGCCAACCCCTTCAAGGAAATAGGCCAGCCCGATCGTGGCCATGAACAGGATGATCGGCTCCTGCCCCACAAGGTAGCGAAAGATGAACCGCTGCACGAGGTAGCTGAACCCGATCATCACCCCCACGGTCAGCAAAATCGCCGCCAGCGCCGGAACATTCCAGCCAAAGTAATGAATCTCCGTCCCGAACACTGCGTTGATGAGATGCGCGAAAGGCACCAACCCGTTCATGATCCCATAAAGTGTCATCGCCGCGAAAAGCGCCATGACCCCTTGGGCAAAGTTGAAAATGCCGCTGGCCTTGTAGATCAGCACAAAGCCCAGCGCCACGAGCGCGTATAGCACCCCGGCCATCAGACCATTCAAAAAAACTTCGGCGGACCAAAGAAGTTGTTCAGGCATCGGATCCCTCACTGGTTTGCGCAGAATGGATGAATTTCGTTTTTCTCAGGCTGATCTGCGGCTGCCCAATACCCAGAGCCGAGACGTCCTCCGCTGCAAGCACGCCGCGCTTCAGCGCCGAGACGTGTTTCACCGCAAAGTGTCGGGTCGCAGCCAACGCACTGTCCCCATCGTCTTCTGACCAAGGCGGTAAAACGCTGGTAATCTGACAGTGCCGCGCGCCCCATTTGGTTCCAAAAACAACGTTATCATAACGGCCTGGTTCAACATACCCGTCGGCATGAGCGAGGTTCACAGCCGTCATGCCAGAGGTATCGAACGCGGTGTCGTCACTCGGATAAGGCAGGCAGCGCTCTTCCGGAAACGTCGTGACAATGCTGCCAACAGGATCAGTCTGTCCCGGGTTTGCCCAGCCCAACCCAAGGCCCACGAGTACGCCCGCGCCAACAATCGTCGCCATGTACCCCGGTTTAGCCAAGTGCAGCCTCCACACACCTACAGCGCAAGGAGACAGAAACCCCGGCGGCACACTCACCACGCCAAACGTCAGCCATCCGCGACACCTCCGTCGCAGTCTGCGATTTCGGTTTCGACAGCGACTTCCATTTCCCGGCACCAGACAGCAGGTCAAAATCAGTCATGAGAGACCCCCAGGTAGGCGTCGATCACGTCTTGATTATTGCGTACCTCTTCCGGTGTGCCATCTCCGATCTTTTTGCCATAGTCCATCACGACGACGCGATCGCTAAGGTCCATGACCACTCCCATGTCATGCTCAATCAGCGCGATCGTGGTGCCAAACTCATCATTCACATCAAGGATGAAGCGGCTCATGTCCTCCTTCTCCTCGACGTTCATGCCCGCCATCGGCTCGTCCAATAGCAGCAAGGATGGCTCCGCCGCGAGCGCCCGCGCCAGTTCCACCCGTTTTTTCAACCCATAAGGCAACCGGGCAACCGGCGTCTTGCGGATCGACTGGATCTCAAGGAAATCAATGATCCTCTCCGCAACCTCACGATTTGCCGTCTCTTCCGTCTCTGCAGCTCCACGCCAAATGGCCTGCCGCCAAAGACCTGTCTTCATATGGGTCAAACGGCCGGTCATCACATTGTCCAGCACCGTCATCCCTTCAAACAAGGCGATGTTTTGAAACGTACGTGCAATTCCCTGACGAGCCACCTGATAGGGTTTCAGCGCTGGCCGCTTGGCTCCCTTGTACCAGACCTCACCCACCTGCGGAATGTAAAACCCCGAAATCACGTTCAGCATCGAGGACTTGCCGGCCCCATTGGGTCCGATGATCGCACGGATCTCGCCCTCCCGGATATCAAACGAGATATCCTTGATGGCCTCAACGCCACCAAAGCGCAGTGTAATGTTACGCATCTCCATCACCACGCCGCCGATCTTGCGACCGTCTTGCGTGACATACCCCTCGGCCTGATCAAGCATTGGAACGCTCCCATGTCACCTTGCCAAGTAAACTCCCGCCGGAGGCTCCTGTCATTTCAACCCTCACTGCGCTGCAATCATCTGACCAACCGGGAATACTTCCGCAGATCTGACTTCCAAAGTCGCCGCAATCGACCCCTTGCGCCCGTCCTCATAGGTCACTTCCGTTACCGTACTGACCGAGGATGACCCATCGTACAAAGCAGCAATGATATCATCGTATTTCTCTTCGATGATCCGCCGACGCACTTTCCTGGTCCGCGTCAGTTCTCCGTCATCTGCATCCAACTCCTTGTGGAGAACAACAAAGCGGTGCACCTGACAACCGGACAACATTTCGTCCTGCGCCAGCGACGCATTCACCTCTTCCACATGCGACTGGATGGTATCCATCACCTGCGGATGACGGGCCAGTTCCTGATAGGAAGCATACCCGATATTGTTGCGCTCGGCCCAGTTGCCGACGGCGGTGAGGTCGATATTGATAAAGGCAGTACACTCATCCCGCCCGTTTCCGAACACAACAACCTCCAGCACATTGGGAAAAAACTTGAGCTTGTTCTCAACATACTTCGGCGCAAAAAGCGCACCATTCGCCATCTGCCCCACGTCCTTTGCGCGGTCGATGATCCGCAAATGTCCGGTCACCTCTTCGATAAAACCCGCATCCCCCGTCGCAACCCAGCCCTCCGCATCTTTCGTGCCTGCTGTGCTTTCAGCGTTTTTGTAATACTCGACGAAAACGCCCGGACTGCGGTAAAACACCTCGCCGTTTTCAGCGATGCGCAATTCAACACCGGGACAACTGACCCCGACCGTGTCCGAGCGGACTTCGCCGTCCGGTTGCGCCGTGATGAAAACTGTAGCCTCGGTCTGGCCGTAAAGCTGCTTCAGGTTGATGCCCAAAGATCTATAGAAATCAAATATTTCCGGCCCGATTGCCTCGCCGGCCGTATACCCTACTCTGATCCGGCTGAATCCCAGGGTGTTCTTCAAAGGACCATAGATCATCAACTCGCCAAGATTGTACTTCCAACGATCCCAGAGCCCGACAGTCTCACCGTCCAAAATGGCCGGGCCAACCTTTCTCGCATGAGCCATGAACACGTCAAACAACCACTTCTTGAACCGGCCTGCATCTTCCATCCGGATCATCACATTGGTCAACTGCGTCTCAAAGACCCGCGGTGGCGCAAAATAATAAGTCGGTCCGATCTCGCGCAGATCGTTGTGCATGGTTTCCGCACTCTCGGGGCAATTGGTGCAAAACCCTGTCCACATGGCCTGCCCGACCGAGAATATGAAATCGCCCACCCAAGCCATTGGCAGATACGCCAGAATTGAATCCGTTTGACGCAAGTCATCAAACTCAGAAGACGACTTGGACGTTTCAATGACATTGCGATTGCTCAGCACCACACCTTTCGGCTTGCCGGTGGTGCCTGATGTGTAAAGCATCACACAGGTGCTGTCGTAGTCCAGCTTCGCCTGCCGTGCGGTGATCTCCGATAGCAGCTCATCGCGCTTGGCACGCCCTGCATCCTGTACGTGGCTGTACTGATGCAAGCGCGCGTGGTCGTATTTGCGCAAACCCCGCGGATCAAGATAGATCATCTGCTCGAAATCGGGCAAACGGTCTTGAATTTCAATGACCTTGTCGACCTGCTCCTGATCGCCAGCCACAACGATGCGCGCGCCGCAATGACCAAGCACATAGGCCATCTCTTCGGCCACAGCATCCTGATACAAGGGAACAGGAACCGCACCAACCATCTGGGCTGCGACCATCGCCCAGTACAGATGAGGGCGGTTGCGTCCGATGATGGCGACAAAATCCCCCTCGCGGACACCCAGATCGACAAACCCCAGCGCCAGCGCTTCGATTTCTTCGAGCGTTTGCGACCACGTCCACGTCTGCCAGATACCGAATTCCTTCTCGCGGTAGGCAGGTTCAAGCGCAAACACGTTTGCGTTTCGGTGTAGCAATGCCGGAACAGACAGCGGTCCGTCCACGCTCTCTGAGCGAGTGTTCAAAGTTTTTCCTCCCGGGACCTTGCCATTTTGTCGGCAAGAACAGTCATTTCGACTTTATACGCCCAACAAAGTAAGTTTTACCGCCAAGGTCAACTCATTCCTGCGCCGGACCCGATATACCGCCAGCTAGCCACGTGCTAACCGGTCCACCGCTCGTGCAAGAACATGCAGGCCAGTCACCAGATCCTCCGGCTTGGTGTCTTCTTCAAAGGCGTGACTGATCCCGTCGATGGACGGCACGAACAGCATGGCGACCGGCATCAGTTCCGAGACATTGGTAGCATCATGCAAGGCCCCCGAGGGCATCCTGCGCCATCGCCCCGGGCTCATCTGTTCTGACGCATCGCAAAGCGCGTCTTGCATCCGCGCATCCATGGCGACAGGCTCAAGACCAAGCATCGGACCATATGAAGCAGAGAACCCTCCCGCACGCGCCGTCTCCTGAACTGTATCGCGGATGATTCCTTCCATACGTAAAAGCCGTTCACTATCCGCGTCCCGCCACTGCATGGAAAATTCAGCCCGCCCCGGCACAATCGACGATGCGTTGGGATGCAGGCTGACATGCCCGATCGTCCAAACCGTTTGTGGTGTTACAACATTGCGAAACCGATCATTCAGCCGCGTATTGAACGCCGACACCGCTTGAAAGGCATCTCGGCGCAGATGCATAGGCGTCGTTCCTGCGTGGTTCTGCTGACCCTCAAACGTGATCTTCATATCGCGGATCCCCACGATGTCTGTCACAACCCCAATCTTTTCACCTGCCGCGTCAAGGGTTGGGCCTTGTTCGATATGCATCTCAAGAAAGCCCGTGAACCGTTCAGGATCGACGACAGACGTGACCATATCCGCCATCGCCGCGCGCGCCGCAGCAACGCTTGTACCGGTGTGATCGATCAGTACGTCGGCCTCGGCTTGTGTCATTTTACCTGACCAGACAGCCGAACCTGTTGTCACCCCGAACCGGCCTTCTTCATCCTGAAAGGACACAACGGAGACAGGCGGCCCCCCGGCGGCCTTGCATGCCCGCGCGATCTCAAGACCCGCGATCACGCCCAAAGCACCGTCCAGCCATCCGCCTTCAGGTTGGCTGTCGCTGTGTGATCCAACCAGCAACGACGCCCCCTCGGCCAGCCCAAAGAGATTGCCCATGGGATCAACCTCGACCGACAAGCCCGCATCCGCCATCTGCCCGGCAAGCCATCTGCGCGCCGCGATATCAGCATCGGAATAGGAAGGGCGCACAACGCCCTTGCCAAAGCCGCTGGCGCCAAAACCGCGCAAGCTGTCCAAATCTTTCAGGAACCTTTCAGGATCAACCACGCCAAACACCACTTGCTCACCCTAATGTAGGGCAAGAGTGACAGCGCAGCACTGCAACTGCAACACCCCGCTTAGGACATCACCGCCGTCAGCAAGAACGAAGGTTCCAACACGCGGGCACGTCGGATCACACTGGCAGCACGGCCACTGGACACATCACTCGGCGGCAACGTCGCTCGGCACTTTCTCAACCCGCACGGCAGAGAATTTGAACTCAGGAATTTTGCCATAGGGGTCCACGGCGGAGTTGGTCAGTATGTTTGCCGCAGCTTCGACATAGGCAAAGGGTAAAAAGACCATATCAGGGGCCACTGCACGGTCTTCGCGTGCCATGATCGAAATACTGCCCCGTTTGGTGGTCAATTGTACATGCCCGCCCGGAGCAATGCCAAGCTTGCGCAGGGTCGAGGGATGCAAAGAACAATTCGCCTCTGGCTCCAACCCGTCAAGCACAGTCGATCGCCGTGTCATTGACCCGGTGTGCCAGTGCTCAAGTTGCCGCCCTGTGGTCAGGATCATCGGATAACTCTCGTCGGGTACATCATCCGGCGGGATCACGCTGGCCGGTGTAAACCGCGCCCGCCCCTCGGGCCGTGGGAACCCGTCACCAAATACAATCGGCTGGCCTGGGTCATCCGCATCGAGCGACGGGTAGGTCACCGCATTCTGCGCCTCAAGGCGTTCCCACGTGATGTTTTCAAGACTACGCATGTTCTGCTTCATCTCGGCAAACACGTCGGCGGGGCTTTCATAGGTCCACCCCAGCCCCAGACGCTGGGCCAACGCGACCTCAATCCACCAGTCCTCTCGAGCATCCCCAGGCGGTGACACGGCAGGTCGTCCCATCTGCACCTGCCGGTTGGTGTTGGTGACAGTGCCGGCCTTTTCAGCGAATGCGCTCGCCGGCAGGATCACATCGGCATAATTGGCCGTCTCGGTTATGAAGATATCCTGCACTACAAGATGATCCAGCTTGGCCAGCGCCGCGCGCGCATGCTCTACATCCGGGTCAGACATGGCGGGGTTTTCGCCAAGAATGTACATCCCCTTGATTTTGCCATCATGCACCGCGTCCATGATCTCGGTTACAGTCAAGCCGCGTTCGTTCGAAAAATCCGCAGACCCCCAAACCTTGGTAAAAGCCGACCGCACACCATCATCCGTCACAGGCTGGTAGTCCGGCAGGAACATGGGAATAAGCCCGGCATCCGACGCACCCTGCACATTATTCTGCCCCCGCAACGGGTGCAAACCGGCCCCCGGGCGCCCAACTTGGCCTGTCATCAGCGCCAGCGAGATCAAGCAGCGCGAATTGTCCGTGCCATGGATGTGCTGGCTTACCCCCATGCCCCAGAAGATCATCGCAGCCTGCGCACCCGCAAATGTGCGCGCAACATCTCTTAGCGTTTCGGCATCAATGCCACAGATGCCTGCCATCGCCTCCGGGCTGAAATCCGCCAGATGGGCGCGTTCCGCCTCCCAGTTCTCCGTGTAGGCGTCAATGTACTGCTTGTCATACAGCTCTTCTTCAACGATCACATGCATGATCGCGTTCAGCATCGACACATCCGCGCCGGGCCGGAACTGAAGCATATGCGTGGCAAACCGCCGCAACGCCTGCCCCCGCGGGTCCATGACAATCAGCTTCCCACCCCGTTTGGCGAACTGCTTGAAGAAAGTCGCGGCAACAGGATGATTCTCGATCGGGTTGGCACCGATGACAATGGCCACATCCGCGTTTTCAATCTCGTTGAACGTCGCCGTTACGGCACCCGAACCCACATTCTCCATCAAGGCCGCCACCGACGACGCGTGGCACAACCGCGTGCAATGATCCACATTGTTGTGCCCGAAACCCTGGCGGATCAACTTCTGAAACAGATACGCTTCCTCATTGGTGCACTTCGCAGAACCGAACCCCGCAATTTCGCGCCCGCGCCCCTTCATGCCCGCTGCGGCAAAGTCCAGCGCTTCGTCCCATGTGGCTTCGCGGAAATGGGTCTGCCAGTTGCCCGGATGCACATTCAGACCTTTCGGCGGCGCATCCTCCCGACGGATCAGCGGTTTGGTCAAACGGTGCGGATGGTGAATATAGTCAAACCCAAAGCGCCCCTTGACACAGAGCCGCCCCTCATTGGCAGGGCCGTTAATCCCTTCAACGTATTTGACCTGACCGTCTTTGACCTTCAGCGAGACCTGACAGCCAACACCACAGAAGGGACAGATACTTTCGACCTCACTGTCAAAATCAGCACTGTCCCCGACCTGTCGCTCATCCAGCACCGCAGACGGCATCAACGCACCTGTCGGACAGGCCTGCACACATTCCCCGCAGGCCACGCAGGTACTCTCGCCCATCGGATCGGCAAAGTCGAAGGTCGGGTAAGCATCATGACCCCGGCCCGCCATCCCGATGACATCGTTGACCTGAACCTCCCGACAGGCCCGCACACACAACCCGCACTGGATACAGGCGTCCAGATTGACCGACATGGCAACATGGCTGTCATCCAGCAACGGAATGCGCCCCTCCTCCAGCTTGGGAAACCGGCTCTCTTCCACAGCATTCAGCGCGGCCATCTCCCACAAATGGCTCGATTGGTCATGCGCCTCCGCCTTCTTTGGCTGATCGGCAAGCAACATTTCGATCACCATCTTGCGCGCGCCCTCCGCACGCGCCGATGCGGTCGTGACAACCATCCCTTCCGCTGGTTCGCGAATACAAGAGGCCGCCAGCGTGCGTTCTCCTTCGATCTCTACCATACATGCGCGGCAATTCCCGTCCGGGCGATACCCCGGCGCGGGCTTGTGGCACAAATGCGGGATCACAAGGCCACGTCCATGTGCCACTTCCCAGATCGTCATGCCGCGCTCGGCCTCAACTTCCTGCCCGTCCAACATGAATGTGACTGTTTCGCCCATCGCAACGCACTCCCTGATCTCCAACCAGACTATAAAGTCAATTCCGCTCCCGCAGGAGTCCCATTCCCGACACAAGTTCGGGGATTTGCGTCCCCTCTGTTTCCCATGCGCGCGCTTTGTTTCTTTGGTCCAAAATATCCCCGCCGGAGGCTCCAAAGCTTTCCCTCGGCGCAACATCAGCCTAGGTATGCGTAACCACCGCCCGGAGACCCAATGTCACACATCACCCTTATCCGTCACGGACAAGCCAACTCTTCCGCAACGGACGAGGCAAGCTACGACAAACTCAGTCCGCTAGGCCACCAGCAGTCCGCCTGGCTGGGAGCCCACCTGCGCGATGGTCAACAACACCATACGCGCCTCTACACCGGCACGCTGACCCGGCACATCGAAACCGCCACCGCCATGAATACACGCCTGAAACCGACCCAGGACAGCCGCCTGAATGAACTGGAATATCTGACGCTGGCCAAAGCCCTCGAAGACGAGCAAGGTATTCCCTTTCCCACCGACCAGACCGCCTTTACCAGCCATCTGCCCCGCCTGTTCACCGCCTGGCAAAACGACGAGATCGAAGGCGCGCCGGAAAGCTTCGCATCATTTGAAACCCGGATATCGGCTGTCCTGCAAGACATCGCAGCCGGCGAAGGCCCGGCACTTGTGGTAACCTCGGGCGGCTTGATCTCCTGCATCATGCGTCAGGTGCTGCGCCTCGATATCAACGCCATGGCGCAGCTGGCGCTGGCCATCTACAATACATCGCAACACCGCCTCTTTCCGATCGGTGGACAGCTGTCGCCAACGATGTTCAACGCGATCCCGCATCTCGAAGACCCCAGCCGCCACTTCGCACAAACCCATGTCTGAAAGGTCCTGCACGATGCGTCTTTACTATGCACCCAACACGATCTCGGTTGCCGTGGCGATAGCGCTGCATGAAGCAGAACTGGCGTTCGAGCCAGTTCTGGTCAACTTCCAGCACGCCGCACAGACCAAGGCGGACTATCTGTCCATCAACCCGAAAGGACGCGTGCCCACACTTGAGACAGGAGGAGCTCTCCTCACAGAAACCGGCGCCCTGCTGGAGTTTGTCGCAAGCAGCGCACCCGCGGCAGGTCTGACGCCCAAGGACCCTCTCGAAGCTGCACATATGCGCGGTGTTATGTATTTTGTCGCCTCTACAATGCATGTGAACCACGCTCATAAAATGCGCGGCACACGTTGGGCGCAGAACCCTGAAAGCCATGCGGATATGGCGGCGAAGGTTCCAGCGAACATGACCGAAAACGCGCAATACATTCAGGCTCACTGTCTCCGTGGAGACTTCGTTCTGGGCGCGCGCTTTTCGCTCGCCGATCCTTATCTTTTTGTGATCTGCTGCTGGCTTGAAGGCGACGGCGTCGATCTTGCAACTGTGCCGGCTGTCAAAGCCTATATCGAACGCATGCGCGGTCGTGCATCCGTGAAACGCGTAACCGAACAGGGGATGTTGACGGTTTGACACATATATGGGTGCGCGCCGAACAGCGCGATCACGAAACACGTACAGGCATCACACCCCACGGTGCGCGCAAGCTTCTGGAAGCAGGCACCACTGTTACCGTCGAAAAGAGTGCAACGCGCGTTATCCCCGACGACGACTATGCCGCCGCAGGGTGCGCGATGGCTGCGACAAACAGCTGGCCGGAAGCTCCGCATGACGCGGTTATCTTCGGGCTCAAAGAGCTACCGGACGATGGCAGCCCCCTGCCACACCGCCACATCATGTTTGGTCATGCTTTCAAAGGGCAACCGGCCGGTCTGCGCCTGCTTCGGCGCTTCGCAGCCGGCGGCGGCGCGCTGCTTGACCTTGAATATCTTGTGGATGAGAGCGCAAGACGCGTCGCGGCATTTGGCTACTGGGCCGGATACGCCGGTGCCGCAGTCGCCCTGAAATGCTGGGCCGCGCAGCAAACCAACAAACCTATGGGAGCGGTTTCTGCATACCGAAGCGCCACGCATCTTTTGAGCGCCCTGCAAGGCGACCTTCTGGCGACCGGCACACACCGACCTACCGCATTGATCATCGGTGCGCTGGGGCGCGTGGGCACAGGTGTGGCTGACCTCTGCACGGCGATGGGCGTTGCGACCACGAAATGGGACATGGCCGAAACCGCGCGCGGCGCACCCTTTCCGGAAGTACTGACGCATGACCTCTTCTTCAACTGCGTGCTCGCCCGTCCGGGCACACCTGTTTTTGTGCCCACAGGCACAGGGGCCATGCCGCGCCAGCTGAGCGTAATCGCCGATATCGCCTGTGATCCGGACAGTGATTTCTCTCCGATCAAAGTATACGACCGCGCCACGTCTTGGGATGCACCCTGCCTGCGTGTCCACGACATGCCTGTGCTTGATGTCACGGCGATTGACAATTTGCCATCCATGCTGCCGCTCGAAAGCAGTGAAGACTTTGCAGAGCAGCTTTTGCCGACCCTTCTGACGCTCGCCGCAGACGGCCCGGTCTGGCAACGTGCCGCCGCCGAGTTTGAAAAACACAGCCAGAGGCTTGCGAAGGGTCAGGAAAATATTCGGAAGTAAAGCCAGTCAGGAAGGAACTGGCTGCCGCGAAACACCCATGAGAACAAAGTCGGAAAACTTTGTTTAAAACGATTGGAGTTCATATGCCGGAACATGTGATCCGCCGCGTCTTCAGGCGTCATGATAAAGGGCATGTTGAAATCGTTTTTGTCGGTCAATTGCGTCTTGATGAAACCCGGGTTTGACACCTGTACATCAACCGCCGTGCCGCGCAGGTCGGCATACATGCATTCCGCCAGAGACATAGTGCCTGCTTTGGACGCCGTATAACCAATCGAGCCGGGCAAACCGCGAAAACCGGACAGGCTGCCCGTTACAACGATGTGTCCCGCATCGCGCGTGACAAATTGCGGCACCACGCGACCCATGACGCGCACCAGACCTGTGAAATTGATGTCTGCCATGGCATTGGCTTCTTCCGCATTCCACTCTTGCGCGGAAAAAGGCCAATAAACGCCGGCAAGATAGACAATGCCGTCAATCCGACCAATCGCTTCTGCCGCCTTTACCACGCTGGCGTCATCAGACACATCGACAGTTTGATAAGACCCTTCATTGGGCAGGCTGGCCACCACAGATTTGAGCTTTTCTTCGGAGCGTGCGGAGACAACCACATGAGCACCTGCTGCGCTCATCTTTCTGGCCAGCGCAGCACCAAGCCCGTCACTGGCACCGACGAGCCAGTATTTCTTGCCCTTCCACGTCCGCATTACGCTTCCTTTGGACGCATTGTCGCGACAAGTTCGGCAACTTTTATGCCGAATTTGCGAAATTGTGAGCGGTTCATGATGGTACCATTCGGGGTCAGGTACATCCAGTCAACAGTATCAAGTACATGCCCGCCAGATGCCTCGGGCAGCTTGATTTTGTAACGCAGCAATACCGAAGAACCTGCCTGCTTGCCCTGACCATTTCCCACCACGTCAGGTGCTTTCGCGTCAATCACACCGTCATTGCCCAATGTCAGGTGCCACTCTCGATCCTGCACAGAGCCGTCGTCGTAGACGAACTTTTCTTTCATGACACCCTTGTTGCCATCCCAGACCGCATCGAAATCCGCAACGAACCGGCTGCTGACACGCCCCAACGGGCCATAGATCACGCCTTCGCACAAAATCGGACCGTTAAGGTGCTGGCGTATGTCGAACGCTGGGTTTTCGTCTTCATAGTCCTCGGGTTTCTGTGCGATGAAATCCCAGAATACACAGCGCGCCCAGACAATGGCAAAAGCCAGCAGGGCCCCGCACAAGATGTAAAACCAAACTGTCATCCTTCAGGCCCCCTTCAAATCAGTTACCGCCAACAGAGCGATTGCAATCAGTTTCAGTGCACAAGGCACCGCAGCGTACAACAGCGTCAGCAACGCCAATGCCTCGGGCGGATTTACCGCCGCCCCACTTTCAAATCCGGCCCGCTCCAAAATCGGCAGTAATGACACAGCCGCAAATGCCAGCGTTAACTTGGACACGAATGACCAAAGGCCAAATCCCTCTGCTGCAGATGGCGAAATCTGCGCCATCCGCGACGCAAAAATTGCAGGTAAGAGGGTCAGGTCAGCGCCCAACGTCGCACCGGAAGCCACACAGATCGCTGCAAAGAGCAGCCAATCACCGGGCCCAAGAGTCAAAGTAAGTCCAAAAGCGGCGATGGCCAGTACCATGGCCAGCAAAAGCACATTTCTCGCCCCAAATCGCTCTGCAAGGCTTCCCCACATAGGGGCGGCCACTGCTGCCGACAGGAAGAACACCAGCAGCAAGGGGCCTTCGAATCCGGGGGCTTGAAGCTTGCTTTCCACAAAGAACAAAAACAGCGTGGAGCTGACGGCGACGGGTGCGGCATTTACCATGGCGATCAGCAAAAGGCGGCGAGCGAGAGGATCTTTCAAAACCGCGCCAAACCCGGTGGAGGCCCCAACGCCTGCCGTGCTCCACTCAGAGCGCATGGCAACAATTGCAGCCAGCGCCAGAACGGCAAAACCAACAGCAAACCCCGCAAAGGGGCGGTCCGTCATCGCCCCCAGCGCAACCGGCGCGACCGACGCCAGACATACACCAACAAGCGCGCCGCTTTCGCGCCAGCGGGCCAGACGAAGGTGCCCCTGCCCTGGCAGGCTATCTGCCTTGATAACGCCCTGAGCGTAAAAGTTGATGGTCAGAAAGCTAAAAGCGGAGAAGACAAAGGTCAGCGTCAGCCCGAACCAGATCAGCGGTGGCAAGAGCGGCGGCAGGGCAAAAAGGGCAAGCATCGCACCGGCCATCACCACACAGCCCACCAAAACTGCTGCCCCACGATGATGTCGGGTTTTCTCTGCCAATCGGCCCAGCAACGGGTCTTGCACAACGTCCAGCAGACGCAAACCGAATAGTACGGCACCCAGCGCCGCCAGCGATACGCCGAACTCGTCCACATAAAACTTGGGCGCGTGGATATAAATCGGCAGACCAGCCGCCGCAAGCAGCGCTGCAAACAGCGAATAGGAAGGCAGCCGCGCACCGGTCTGCATCAGCGTGAGACTTCTTTTGATGGGGGCGTTGGGCGGCTCCGATAAAGCGCGCCCTTGACCCAAAGCTTGAGCGCCTGCCAGTGGATCAGCGCCAGAACCCGACGCGCGCCCAGAGGTCTGCGCGCTGCAGCCCGCAGAATAGACCAGTTTGTCAACGGTTTGCGCTGCCCGGTCAGGGTTGCGATCAACCCGCCGTCGGTCTGGGTATAATCGATCCAGATACCTACCCGGTCAGAGCTGATATCAAACCTGAACGCGTAGCCGCCCTCGACCGGCTGAAAAGGCGACACGTAAAAGATTTTTGTGGCTTGCAGCGTATCTGCGGGCGCGATCGGGCGCTGATCGGGATGCGCGCACAGATAGCTGTGGCGATCACCGAACGTGTTGTTCACTTCGGCAATCACCGCGATCAACGCGCCATCTTCCCTGCGGCACAGCCAAAAGCTCACCGGGTTGAACACATGACCCAGCACACGCGGCTGTGCCAGCAATTCGATCTTTGCCACGTTGCGTATCTGATGCTGCTCAAGCACCTCGCGGACCCACACAGCACCACGCCCGTCGCCTGGCGCACCGCCGTGGTCGAGGTCACGCAGGCCGGTAAAGCCACGACGGTTACGCGAGAAGAGGCGCGGCGTTTTAACCTCCGCTTCCGCATCAAGCAGAACGTAGTCGACCGAATAGCGAAAGGCGTTTTTGATAGCACCTTTACGGCCGTGGTAGGTCTGGCCCGCGATATGATCGACGGTCACACTCACGCAGCGGCAGCCTTTTGCTTTGCAGGATGTCTTAGCGCGCGCACAACGTCGACGGCACTGGACAGACCGTCTTCGTGAAAGCCGTTTTTCATCCAAGCGCCACAGAACCACGTGTTTTGTGCGCCGTTGAACCGTGACACCTCTTTTTGGGCTGCAAGCGCAGCGAGGTCATACACTGGGTGCCTGAGCGTGACCTGATCGTAAATCAACTCGTCACGAATAGTCCGCTTGGTGTTCAGCGTCACAAAGTGCGGGTCATCCATAGGAATGGGTTGCAGCGAGTTCATCCAATAGGTGAGGTCGATCCGGTCGGACACGGCCGCGCGATCTTCGGTATAGACCCAGCTTGCCCATGTTTTCCGGCGTTTCGGCATCATCCGTTCGTCAGCATGCAAGACGATATCGTTCGGCTGATAGGCAATCGCGCCAAGCGCTGAGGTCTCTTCTGCCGTTGGGTCCGCCAGCAATTTGAGTGAGTCATCGGAGTGGGTGGCCATGACGACATGGTCAAATACCTCTTCCTCACCGCCCCAAGGACGCACGAATACCTTGCCGGCTTCTCGCCGCACTGACTGCACGGGTGCGCCAAGGCGCAACTCAGTCCCATGTCTTTTCAGGTCCGCTTCAAGTCGGGTGACATATTCGATCGATCCACCCTGAACCGTGTACCATTGATGCTGCCCGGTCACCCCCAGCAGGGCATGGTTCTCAAAGAACCGGACCATCGCATAGGCGGGGAAATCCATGATTTTTTCAGTTGGCGTAGACCAGATAGCCCCGGACAGTGGCAGAAGATAGTAGTTGATGAACCACGCGCCCACCCCAAGCTTTTCCAGAAAATCACGCAAAGTCAGCGTTTCGTCCTGCGCCACCCGCAGAGCGTTCTTGTTGAACTTCAGGATATCGCGCACCATGCCCAGAAACTTGGGTGAC
The DNA here is from genome assembly GCA_947501635.1 of uncultured Roseobacter sp. Lineage (GTDB taxonomy): Bacteria > Pseudomonadota > Alphaproteobacteria > Rhodobacterales > Rhodobacteraceae > Roseobacter. The sequence goes on along the minus strand of CANMWT010000006.1, from coordinate 297,136 downwards.
ACGGCATTGCGCCGCTGCGCGAAAAGAGCATCCAAAGATGTCAGCGCGTATTCAAACTCGCCGCCGTCGATCGATGCGCCAAAGCTCATGTTCGATTTCACGACCGGAACCTGCAGCTGCTCAAACAGCGCTGTCATGTAAGGGTAGTTTGCCTCATTGTAGACGATAAAGCCCGTATCGACGGGTTGGTCTCCGTTTTTGCCGGCCATTTTTGTCCGCGCATGCCCCCCGAGCCGCTTTTCGGCCTCGAACAAGGTCACCTGATGGGTCGCACCCAGCATGCGCGCAGCGCCCAAACCAGTAATGCCGGCGCCGATCACAGCGACTTTGCTTGCAGTTTTGGGAAGCGTGTAGGCAGGCAAGTCACCTACAGTAAGCGTGTCGAAGGGCATGTAAGTCTTTCTTGAACAGTCTTTTGCGTCGTTTCGAGGTATACGTACCCTTTCCACCAGTGGATGCATCAAAAAAACAAAATAATACTGATCCGGCCCTGATCCTGTTCCGTATCGTTGTTATGTGTGCATATCTTAACTACGACAGCAATAATGGTGCAGCGGTCGAAGCGGCCTTGATGTCGCGCGCGCTCAGCAGTGGTAAACAAGGTACAGGCCAACGAGAAGTGACAGCCCCGGACGGATCAAAACGGATGCTTTGGGTGTCTCACATGACACGCATCCGCGATCATCAGGATCGCGCCGCGTTTTCCGAATTATTCGACCACTTCGCGCCGCGCGTTAAAGGGTTCTTAATCAAGTCAGGCGCAGATGCCACGCTTGCGGAAGAATGCACGCAGGATGTAATGGCGGCACTTTGGCACAAATCGCACCAGTTCGACCCCGCGCGTGCATCCGTCGCCACCTGGATTTTCACGATTGCACGAAATCGAAAAATAGACATTCTGCGCCGCCAGAAACGGCCCGAACCAGAAGACCTGACATGGGGACCAGAAGCTGAGCCCGATCAGGCGGACATCGTGAATTTGCAGCAAGAAGCGCAATTGCTCGGCAATGCGCTCAAGGAACTGCCACCTGCCCAACGGGAACTTATAGACAAGGCATATTTCGGGGATCTGACCCACAGTGAAATTGCCGCACAAACCGGTCTGCCGCTTGGCACGATCAAATCTCGGATACGATTGGCGCTGGAAAGACTGCGCCACACAATGAAGTGACGAAGCGATGAGCAATTCAATTAAACACCACCTGAACGACGCCGTATTGATGGCGTATTCCGCAGGCACGCTGCCAGAAGCGTTCAACCTGATTGTCGCAACCCATATCTCTTTGTGCGATGCATGTCGCGCGCAGGCCGAAAGTTTCGACGCTTTAGGCGGCGAGCTTTTGGATAGCGATACAGAGACATCCATATCGGCAAACAGCTTCGACGACACGCTGGCCCTTATCGCCGGCGGTGCCGTCGATCGTATTCAGACGCAGTCCCCGTCCGCGCCGGGCGTTTTGCCGAAGCCTGTACAGGACTATGTTGGCGGCGACCTTGAAAGCGTCAAATGGAAGTCGATCGGGATGGGCGTGAAACAAGCCATCCTGCCGACCTCTAAAGAAGCGTCTGCACGATTGCTAATGATCCCAGCGGGAACGGCAATGCCGGATCACGGTCACCACGGCACCGAAATGACAATGGTGCTGAAAGGCGCCTTTCAGGACGAGGATGGATACTTTGCCCGTGGCGATGTGGAGATTGCAGATAGCGATCTGCACCACACGCCTGTCGCGGACATCCACGAGGACTGCGTCTGCCTTGCGGTAGCAGACGCGCCTTTGCAGTTTGACCGCCTGATCCCGAAAATTGCACAGCGCTTCTTGCGCATCTGATTGGTCTAAAGCGCCACTTCGTAGCGGCGCAAGCGGGCCCAATCAAACTGCACGCCTATGCCCGGCGCATCCGGCGCAACCGCTCGCCCGTTCTCGATCACCAACGGGCGTGTTGTGTAGCGGTCAATCGGAAAGCTATGCACTTCAATCCAACCCGCATGCGCCTGCGCCGCGACAAGGCTCACGTGCAACTCCTGCATGCCGTGTGAACAAATCTCGATATGAGTATGGCTGGTCAGCTCAGCGACCTGCAGCCACCCCGTAATGCCGCCGCAATTTGAGGCGTCAGGCTGGACAAAGCCCAGATCAGACTGTTCCACGGCCATCTCGAATTCATGGATCGTGTGCAGGTTTTCTCCCTGCGCGACGGCCATGCCGGTGGCTTTTGTGATTTCTGCGTACCCACGGTAGTTGTCCGGAATAACAGGCTCTTCGAACCAAAGGAGGTTCTGATCCTTTACAGCCAGTGACAGTTTGATCGCTTGTTCTACGGTTAGTGAATAGTTCGCGTCAATCATGAATGTCGTATCCGGACCGATGTGTTGGCGAACCGCCCTTATCCTTTCGATATCCTCGCGCATATCCGGCTGACCAATCTTGATTTTGACGGCGTGCAACCCTGCATCAAGGTAGCCCTGCACATGATCCAGCAGTTTCGGCAACGGAAAGGCCAGATCAATGCCTCCACCATACGCTTTGCAGGTCTTCCCTGCGCCACCGGCCAGTTGCCAAAGCGGCTTGCCAAGCGCTGTCGCCCGCAAATCCCACAAAGCAATATCGACAGCCGAAATCGCAAAGCTCAGAAGACCGCCGCGCCCAACGTAATGCATGTGCCACTGCATGGCGTCGTACAGTTTTTCGATTTCGGTGGCCTCCTGACCAACCAGAAAGGGCGCCAGGTCATGGGTGATGAGCGCCGCCGTGGCATGACCGCCGCGCCCGCCGTTATAAGTGTAGCCCGTACCCGTGCGGCCATCTTCCAGCGTGACCGTTGCCGTTATCAGATGGAAATGGCTGTGGCTGCCGTGTTTGGCATCCACCAGCACTTCATCCAATGGCACAACGAACAACCGCGCCTCGACCGAGGATATGCGCGCCATGCGACGTCTACATCCCCACGCATTCCGGCACGGGGCTTATGACCGTTCCCTGCGCAAGATGTTGCAGCAGATTGTCCACCGTCAATGCACCCATCGCCGCGCGCGTTTCCACTGTCGCGCTGCCAACATGCGGCAAAAGCACAACATTGGACATCGCACGCAGGGCTTCGGGCACATGCGGTTCGGCTTCAAAGACGTCAAGCCCGGCCCAGCCAAGGCGACCGTCCTGCAGCGCAGCAATCAGTGCCGCCTCGTCAACAACCGACCCTCGGCTGACGTTGATAAGCGTACCTTCTGGCCCCAAAGCATCCAGAACCTCGCGGTTAACAATCTTGTTCGTCGCAGGCCCGCCCGGGGTGATGCAGATCAGACAGTCCACGTCGCGCGCCATATCCGTCAGATTATCGTAGTATTGATACGCCACGTCTTTTTGTGTTCGCGAATGATACACAATCGTGGTGCCAAAAGGCGCCAGCTTGTCAGCAATCGCCTGCCCGATCCGCCCAAGCCCAAGTATCCCGACCTTTTGGTTGTCAACAGAGCGGGTGAGTGGCGCATTGCCTGTCTTTTCCCAATCCCCGGAGCGCACCCAAGCATCATCACGCAGCAACTCGCGGTAACATGCCATCATCAGCATCACGGCAGTTGTTGCCACCTCTGCGTTCAGAACATTCGGCGTGTGGGTGACCATTACGCCCCTCGATTTGGCCACGGAAACGTCAATGGCATCATAGCCCACACCATAGCAGCTGATCATTTTGAGGTTCGGCAAAGAAGCCATCACCTCGGCAGGCACGCCGTCATGACCGTTTGTCGCGATGTGCGTTATAGCCTCGGCCGGATAGCTGCCATCCGCCAGCTTGTGGATGGTGAAAGCTTCCTCAAGCCGACCACGCATAACGTCAGTCACCCCACCAATTTGCAGCAGGTCCGGCATGTTATGCGTCCTCCGTGACAGTTTGGCGTTGTTGACCAAGCCCTTCGATCCAAAGCTCCATAACATCGCCTTTCTTGAGGTACACAGGCGCAGGCTTCATCCCCATCCCGACACCCGGAGGTGTCCCTGTCGAAATCACATCACCAGGATGCAAGGTCATCAGCCCAGACAGATGTTCAATGATCTCGGCCACAGTGAAGATCATGGTGCTGGTGTTGCCGGTTTGCATACGCTTTCCGTTGACATCAAGCCACATGGAAAGGTTCTGCACATCTTCGACTTCATCCCGTGTGACAAGCCACGGTCCTGTGGGCCCGAAGGTGTCGCAGGATTTTCCTTTGGTCCAGGTGCCGGTCAAGTTGTTCTGAAAATGCCGCTCGCTCACATCGTTGCAGATGCAATAGCCAGCCACATGGTCAAGCGCGTCTTCCTTGGAGACGTATTTGGCGGCTTTGCCGATCACCACACCCAATTCGATTTCCCAGTCGGTACTGGTCGAACCGCGCGGCATAGAAACCGTGTCATCAGGACCAATAATGGCGGAGTTGGCTTTCATAAAAAGGACCGGATGATCCGGGAACGGGTTGCCCGTTTCTTCTGCATGGTCCGCATAATTCAAGCCGATACACATGAACTTTCCGATACCCCCGACACAAGCCCCCATGCGCGGGGTCCCGTCCACGGCGGGCAGGCTTGCGGGATCAAGCTGGCGCAAACGTTCGAGCCCCGCATCCGACAAGACATCGCCGGCGATGTCATCCACATGTGCGGACAAATCACGCAAAGTACCACTGGCGTCAAACATACCGGGTTTTTCAGCGCCGATGTCTCCATAACGTACTAATTTCATTTTCTTTTCCTTGTGTCTTGCGCTGTCGGCGCTAGTGATTGTCGCGCGGCAAATACCGGCGCGAGATGTCTTGATACTTTGCCGCGCCGTCCAGCGTCATGCCTTCGTCAAAACGGCCGACCTTTTCGCGGAAGTACTCCTGCCAAGGTGACTGGCTTTCAGGTGCATCATAGCCGCCGCTGGCCTCAAACATACGGGCCCGTTCGGCCAGCTCGTCCAATGGAACAAGCATATCTGCGGTGCATTTGTTCAAATCAATGCGCACGCGGTCACCAGTCTGTAGCAACGCCAAACCGCCACCGGCCGCGGCTTCGGGCGACGCATTTAGGATGGATGGGCTGCCAGACGTCCCGGATTGACGACCGTCGCCGACGCAGGGAAGCGCTTCCACGCCTTTTTTCAACAGGTACGACGGCGGGCGCATGTTCACCACCTCGGCACCGCCAGGATACCCTTTGGGTCCTGCCCCGCGCATGAACAAGACACAGTTGTCATCTATGTTTTCGGCAGGATCATCAATTCGGTGATGAAAATCTTCCGGCCCATCGAAAACCACCGCGCGCCCTTCAAATGCGTTTGGATCATCCGGGTTGGACAGATACTTGGCGCGGAAGCTATCGCTTATCACGCTGGTTTTCATGATCGCGCTGTCAAAAAGGTTTCCAGTCAGATTGATGAAACCCGCCTGCGGCTTGAGCGGCGCTGACACGGGTTTGATGACATCCACATTCTCGCTGCGCAACGCGCCGCAGTTTTCCCCCATGGTTGAACCATTCACAGTCAACGCGTCCGGGTGCGGCAAAAGCTCCGCGGCCATAAGTTCGCCCACAACAGCGGGAACACCGCCCGCGCGGCAGTAATCTTCTCCCAGATACTCTCCGGCAGGCTGCAGGTTGACCAGAAGAGGCACATCATGCCCGTATTTCTGCCAGTCGTTATTGTCGAGTGGCACACCCAGATGGCGCGCGATGCCATTGAGGTGTATCGGCGCATTTGTCGAACCACCGATCGCGGAGTTGATAACGATCGCGTTCTCGAAAGCCTCTCTGGTCATAATTTGCGACGGCCGCAGGTCTTCCCAGACCATTTCCACAATCCGGCGCCCCGTTTCATAGCTGATCTGCCCTCTTTCCCGGTAAGGAGCAGGTATTGCGGCAGAACCGGGCAGTTGCATACCCAAAGCTTCGGCCAAGGAGTTCATGGTTGTCGCCGTCCCCATCGTGTTGCAATAGCCAACCGAAGGCGCCGAGGACGCCACCAGCTCCATAAAGCCGTCGTCGTCGATTTCGCCTGCCGCCAGCATCTCGCGCGCTTTCCAGACAATCGTGCCGGAACCGGTGCGTTCGCCACGGAACCACCCGTTCAGCATGGGCCCAACAGACAGCGCAATCGCCGGGATGTTGACCGTCGCCGCCGCCATCAAGAGCGCCGGCGTGGTCTTGTCGCAGCCGATGTTCAACACAACGCCGTCCAACGGATATCCGAACAGAGTTTCCACCAGCGACAAATAGGCAAGGTTCCTGTCCAGCATGGCCGTGGGTCGCTTGCCGGTTTCCTGAATCGGATGCACCGGCACTTCGATACAGGTGCCCCCTGCCGCGATTATCCCGTCACGCACACGTTTTGTCAGTTCAAGATGGTGGCGGTTGCACGGGCTGAGATCACTGCCCGTCTGGGCGATCCCGATGATCGGTTTGCCCGACTGAAGCTCGGCACGGGTGAACCCGTAGTTCAGATAGCGCTCAAGATAGAGAGCGGTCATTTCCGGGTTGTCGGGGTTCATAAACCACTTGCGCGACCGCAAATCTTCGATACCTATTTTCCGCGTCATTGGCCCGACCAGCCTCCGTCAATTATATGGGGATGTCCCGTGGTAAAGGCGCTTTCATCACTGGCCAGATAGACCACCAACGCCGCAATCTCTTCGGGAGAGGCCACACGCCCCATCGGTTGACGCGACACAAACTGCTGCAGCGCCGCCTCTCTGCTTCCAAGCTGTTCGCCCAAGGCATCCACGCGCGCCAGCCAGCTGGGGCTTTCCACAGTGCCAGGACAGATCGCATTGCACCGCACGCCCTTGTCGATGAAATCCAGCGCGACGGATTTGGTAAGCCCGATAACGGCCGCCTTGGTGGTGCCATAGATAAACCGGTTTGGCGCACCGATAATAGAGGAACAGGCCGAGGACATATTCACAATGGACCCACCGCCCCGTTCGATCATTCCCGGCAAGGCGGCTTGTATCGTCCGCATCATGGAGCGCACATTCAAATCGAAGGCGAACTCCCATTCGTCCGCCTTGGCATCTAGGATTGTGCCGTGGTGAACAAACCCAGCACAGTTGAACAGAACATCCGGCCGCGCACGGGCAACGCCCGCCGCAACGCTCTCGTCACTGCGGGCATCAAGTTCGAAAATTTCGATATTTTCGTGATTCGCACTCCGAATCGTTGATAGCGCTTCTGCGTTTATGTCGGTCGCAAAGACCTCGGCACCTTCAGCAGCCATGGCCAACGCACTTGCGCGACCGATCCCCTGACCCGCCGCTGTCACAAGCGCACGTTTCCCCTTAAGCCTTTGCCCTGACATTTTAATTTCTCCCCTGACCAGCGTATTTTCGTCGTGCTCAGGTGCCGGTGTAGCCGGACCCAGCAGTCACAATTATCGCTGACTTCTTCAAAAATCCACCAGACGGGCTGGTCCGGCGGCAACTTTGCTTTAGCGTAAGACAGCGCGGCGGCTTTGGCTACCGGTTACCAGAAAAGTCCTGGGGGGACGCAAAAATCATGACCAATTCTCGCAAAATCACCTTGATCGGAACCGGGTTGATGGGTGTGCCTATGTCACGCAATTTGCTGAGGGCGGGACACGAGCTGACGGTGTGGAACCGGACGCTCTCGCGGGCCGAGCCACTGGCAGACGATGGCGCGCGTATTGCAACGGATGCCGCGGATGCCGTGAAAGGCGCAGAGTTCGTGATAACGATGCTGTCGGATGGTTTTGCCTCCGGAGCGGTTGTGGACAACCCGGACGTACAGGCCGCACTGTCGCCCGGTGTCATCTGGATAGACATGTCAAGCACCAAGCCCGAGCACGCCCGCGCACAGGCGGCAACACTTCAGTCGCTGGGTCACGCACATCTGGATGCGCCGGTTTCCGGCGGGACAAAGGGTGCTGAGGCCGCGACACTCGCGATCATGGTGGGCGGTTCTGCCGAAGCCTTCAACGAAGCGCGCCCGGTCTTTGAGGCAATGGGCAGGCCGGTGCACGTCGGCCCGTCCGGCACGGGACAGCTGTCCAAACTCGCAAACCAGACAATCGTTGCGGTGACCATCTCGGCGGTGGCCGAAGCGATGTTGCTGGTGGAACAGGGCGGCGCTGATCCGGCGGCGGTGCGCGCGGCCCTCAAAGGGGGCTTTGCTGACAGCACGATACTGCAGCAGCATGGCGCACGCATGACAAACCGCGACTTTGAACCAGGCGGTCTGACGAAACTGCAGATCAAAGACCTTGAAAACACATTGGACGAAGCCGCGGGCCTCGGGCTGGTGCTGCCTGCAACAAAAACCGTTTGTGACCGCTTTAAATACTTCAGCGACGCATTGGATGGCGCGGAAAAAGACCATGCTGGCCTCTACCTGGAACTCAGAGCGCAGAACGGATTGCCCACATGACCAAGGTATTGATCCTCGGGGGCGGTGGCATGGTGGGCCAGAAGCTGGCCCATAAACTTGAATCCGAAGGACTGGGAGCTGGCAACGCTGACGTTACATTGTTTGATATGGGGTTTCCGGCGCGGGGAGCTTCGGGCAAGCAGATAACCGGCAACATCACCGAAAATGCGCATATCGAACAACTGGCAAAAGCGCGCTTTGATATCATCTTTCATCTGGCCGCAATCGTATCGGGCGAGGCTGAAACGGATTTCGACAAGGGTTGGGCGATCAACATGATGTCCATGTGGCGCCTGCTTGAGGCGCTGCGTGCTGAGCATATGCTATCGGATGGAGCCTACGTACCGCGCCTTGTCTTTACGTCCTCGATCGCCGTCTTTGGCGGCCCCTATCCCGACAAGATCACAGACACGTTCCTGAGCGCGCCACAAACAAGCTATGGCGCGCAGAAAGCCAGCTGTGAACTGCTTCTGTCGGACTTCAGCCGCAAGGGCTTTGTCGATGGTATCTCATTGCGGCTTCCCACGATTTGCGTGCGGCCCGGCAAAGCGAACCTTGCCGCGTCCAGCTTTTTCTCTGGCATCATCCGCGAACCGCTGAATGGACAAGAGGCGATCTTACCCGTGCCCGACACCGTGCGGCACTGGCATGCTTCGCCCCGCGCTGCAGCCGGCTTTCTGACACACGCCGCAACGCTCGACACGGGGTTGCTGGGTGGACGGCGTGCGCTCAACCTACCGGGCCTAAGCTGCACCGTCGCCGAGCAAATTGATTCTCTGCGGCGCATTGCCGGACAGAAGACGGTGAACCTGATCGTTCCGCGCGAAGACCCCGCGATCATGCGAATCGTCGAGGGCTGGCCCCGCGATTTCGAACCGGAACGCGCCATCGCGTTGGGGTTCCGCGCGGAGACATCGTTTGACGAAATTATCGAAACCTACATTGCTGACGACTTTAAAAGCTGAGGCTCCTGCGTCCGGTTCGCCGGATCAAGATGGCGGGCCAGATGGTCGTGGATTTTCCGACGTGTCAGTGCCTCATCCCCCTCCAGGGCTGCATCTACAATCGCTTTATGATGCTCAATGTTTTTGGAGATAAAATCGAATGTCCGGTCCGCGACCATCAACTGCTGCCGAAAGCGCTGATAGGTTTTGTAATGCATGAGCTTGAGCGTCTCGGACCCGCATGCAGAGATGAGCGTCTGATGGAATTCCAGTTCGGCATTGAACCAGATATTGACCAGAGGTGCGGGATCGTCTGTTGCGTGAATTCTCTTTTCTATATGGCTCAACTGGTGGTGCACCGCTGTCAGCCGCGCTTCCCATGCGACACCCCCGCGGCTTATGGACAAGGCTGTTCCTTCCGCCTCAAGCAGCACGCGTAAATGCGTCAGTTCGGCCAGCAGCACAGCTGACTTTTCGGGCACGCGAAAACCGCGTTGTTCCTGAAAATCGACCAGCCCATCGGTCGACAATCGAAAAAGTGCCTCGCGCACAGTGCTTGCAGAACAACCGTAGTCCTGTCTAAGGTGCTCTGCGCGCAGTTTTTCGCCATGCTCGAAGTCATTCGAAATGAGCCGATGCGCCAGACTGGCGTAGATATCGCTGTCGCCCGATACGTTCGTCATGCCGCAAACCTATCGGAAAATTCTCGAAACTCCACCAAAATCTCGAAATTACGCAAAATACAAAAATTTTGTTGCGAGTCCGCCCAGCCCCGCTTAACCTTTCCTCAGCGTAATGAAATGGGCACCCGAAAAGCCCGATAAAATGCACGCTTCAACGTCTGGGAGGACAACATGAAAGTATTGAAGAAAGCGGCAGGTATTGCCGCGGTTGCCGCATTGGCGGCCAGCACTGCAATTACAGCATCAGCACAGACAACCAACCTGCGCATCCAAACGCACTTTTCACCGGAACAGCTTTCCGGCCAGTTGGCGGCCAAGTTCATTGATGATGTCACAACGATGTCCAATGGCGAAATCCAGATCGAGATGTTCTACAGCTCATCCGTGGTCAAGTCCGTTGAAACATTTGACGCGGCTGCAACAGGCATTCTGGACTGCGACATGACAGGCGGCGCATACCAGACCGGTAAAAACCCCGCGTTCCAGTTCACGGGCGACCTGATGGGCGGCTACCAGAACCCGTACCAGCAGATGGCTTGGCTGCTGCATGGCAATGGGCGTGAAGCGCTCAACGAGCTTTACAACCCATACGGCATGGAATTCATCGGCTGGTGGATCCCCGGCCCTGAATCGCTGTCCTCGACCAAGCCGATCCGGAATGTGGACGACTTCAAAGACTGGAAATTCCGCTCCCCTCCCGGCCTCGCCACGAAGGTGTTTGCAAACCTTGGTGCCTCGCCCATCGTGATGGACTTTACAGAAATCTTTACAGCGCTTGAAACCGGCATCATTGACGGTGCGGACGCTGCAAACCTGACCAACAACGTGGGTCTGGGTCTGTATGACATCGCAGAGCACACCAACTATCCGGGCTTCCACTCCATGCCGGCGGACCACCTTGCCTGCCGCAAGGACGTATGGGACGCGATGCCAGAGCACCACAAGCGCATCATGCTTGTAGCAATGGATAGCCTCGCGCTGCAAAACGCGACTATCAACGAGGTGAAAAACGCGCAAACTGCGAAAGATCTGCGTGCCAAGGGTGTGAACCTTTATGAATGGTCGCCAGAAGACCTCGCGACATATCGTGATGCGGTTCAGAAAGGCTGGGTCGAGTTCGCAACAACGCCAGAGGCGAAAGCGCTGCTCGAAAGCCACATCAGCTTCCTGAAAGATCTGGGCGCAATGCAATAAGCCACGCACAAAGCGTAGCTAACATGATGGCAGGGCTAGAAATGGCCCTGCCTCTTTTCCCTCAGGCCCAGCAAATGAAAATCACACGCATCATCAGCCATGTTCTGCAGTACGAAATGCCCGAGCAGCTTGGGTATTCGCAGCAGTACTACAGCATGCGTACGGCACATCTTGTCGAGGTGGAGACCGATGAAGGCGTGACCGGATGGGGGGAATGCTTTGGCCCGGGCAATATTGCCATTGCCAACAAGGGCATCGTTGAGAAGGTCATCCAGCCAATGGTGCTGGGCATGGACCCGCTGGATCGAGACGTGATCTGGCACAAAGTTTACAATCTGATGCGCGACCACGGACAAAAGGGCATGCCTATGCAGTCTTTGTCCGGTGTGGACATCGCGCTTTGGGACATCGCCGGTAAGGTGGCCAGCCTGCCGCTGCACAAGATGATCGGCGGAGCGCACAGAACCTCGGTGCCCTGCTATGGCTACGGGATGATGCTCCGAGATGAGCCTGTGTCGCAACTGGCGGCACGCTTTTCGGACGAGGCCGCCGCCATCCGGGACATGGGTTTTACAGCCACTAAGATGAAAACGGGTTTTGGCCCGAAATCCGATGTGTCGCTGTGCACCGCGGTCCGCAAGGGCGTTGGCGACGGGTTCGACTTTATGGTGGACGCAAACCACGCCTACACCACATCAGACGCCTTTTACGTGGGCCATGCACTGGAAGAGTTAGGTGCCTATTGGTTCGAAGAACCCATCGCCCCCGAGGACCTCGACGGATATGCAGAATTACGGCGCGGGTTGCGCGTCAACATCTCGGGCGGAGAGGCAGAGTTCGGCCGCTGGGGCTGGCGCGCCATCCTCGAAAACCGCGGGCTGGACATTGCCCAGCCCGAGGTTTGCGCTCTGGGAGGGATCAGCGAATACCTTAGGGTACTTGCGTTGTGCCATGCGCATTTCACACCTGTGGTGAACCACGTCTGGGGCTCTGCCATCGCGGTGGCCACCAATTTGCAGTTGCTGGCGGCGATGCCGCCACTGCCCGGCGGGCTGTACCCTTGGGAACCGATGCTGGAGTTCGATACCACCGACAACAAGTTCCGCGACGACCTGCTGACCGAACCTCTGGACATTCAAAAACAGGTCAAGACCAACAACGGCCGTGTCACGATCCCGGATGCCCCCGGCATCGGGGTCGAGCCGGACAGAGAATTCATCGCCCATTACGCCGCGGCTGCGTGACCGCACGCCGAACGAAGGAGCAAGACGATGCAAAGAACCTCAGGCAGCCTCATCGAATGGCTGGTGCCGCTCGGATTTATCACCTGTGCCGGGTGGGTGATCTGGCACATTCCCGTCTATATTCTCACTTGGTTCCCGCACGAGAACGAATCCATGCGCGGTCAGGTGGAGGCGATTTCAGACCGGAATGACGTAACGCCCGGTCTTTCACCTCTATTCGGCAAGATCGACATCATTGATCTCGTCGCGTTGATCGGTGTCCCGATACTGTTTGTGATCGGCTGCCGCACCGTACGCCGCGCCGCGATGGAGTTTGAGGGTTGGCATGCCGTTGACCGCGCGGCCGTCTTTATTGGGCGCGTCACGATGATGATGATCATCCTGATGACCGGCGTCATGCTCTACGAGGTTTTCTTGCGCTATGTTCTCGAACGCCCCACACTCTGGGCGAATGAACTGTCGCTTTGGCTGGCCGGTTTCATCTTTCTGATGGCGGGCTTTTACGCCATGCAACAACGCAGCCATATCCGCATCTTCTTGCTCTACGATGTCGTACCACGCTGGATGCAAAGGCTTTTCGACTGTATTTCGACCCTGTTGATCGTGCTGTTCGCCTTCTTTCTGGTCTATGGCAGCTACAAACAGGTGTTCGAGAACAAGCTTTATAAATGGGAAACCTTCGGCACGGCCTTTGACCCCCCGATACCGGCGACGCTACAGCCCATGATCCTGATCGTCATTACGCTGGTCGCCATTCAGGCGGTTCTCAACCTCGTCTCCGACTGGAACGTCGAACCGGAGATACACGACGACACGCCTGATGAAGAAGAAATAGAAGCTCTGAAACGTGCGGTAGGACAAGACTGATGGATATCGGAACAATCTCACTGGTGCTGATGCTGGCACTGATCCTGCTGCTGGCAATCGGAATGCCCCTTGGTCTTGCTTCGGCATCCTTGGCAGTTCTTGTACTTGTCATGAAGTTCGAGCCGACACTGCTGTCCAACCCTATGAGTTTTGGCGACGGCCTGCTGACGGCGCGACCGGGCACGGGGCCATTATACATTCTGGCACAAAAGATTTACGGGCTCTTAACGGACTACGTTCTCATATCCATTCCGCTGTTCATCTTTATGGCCGCACTTCTTGAACGTTCCGGTGTCGCAAAAGACATGTACTCTTCACTGAATGTCTGGCTGTCGGGCACACGCGGCGGCATTGCGATCGTCACGTCCATTATGGCCGTTATCATGGCCGCAATGTCCGGCATCATCGGCGGAGAGGTTGTGCTGCTGGGCCTGATTGCACTGCCGCAAATGCTAAGGTTGGGATACAATCAGAACCTTGCCATCGGGGTCATCTGTGCCTCGGGCAGCTTGGGAACGATGATCCCACCTTCAATCGTTCTTATCATCTACGGTCTTATCACAGAGACTTCGATCAAGGCGCTTTTTACCGCTTCATTCCTGCCGGGCTTTATGCTCGCAACATTTATCATCATCTACATCATCGTACGCACCCAGTTGCACCCCGAAGACGCCCCCTTACCCGACCCCGTACCGGGAGAACCGCAGGGCCGCGAGAAAGGCATGCTTTTCGCGGCCTTCATGTCCGTCGTGGTTGCAGGCTTTTCAGTAGCGCTTTTCCTGCGGGCCGCCTTCTTTGAATTCACTGGTGCCAACGCCGCAAACGAAGGTGACCCCTTTGCCTTCGGCACGGCAGACTGGCTGCCGTGGTTTGGCGGTGTGTTTCTGGTGATGATGGCACTGATCGTTTTTGTCTTTGGCACCAAAAACACCAAGACCGGCTGGAACATGGGTAAAGGTCTGGTTGCGCCGATCGTCGTGATCGGGGTGGTTATGGGATCCATCTATGGCGGCATCACAGGCATCACCGAGGCTGCTGGCATGGGCGCCTTTGCCGTTCTTGTCATCGCAATCCTGCGCGGTGAAGCATCGTGGGACCTGATCTGGGACAGCCTGATGCGGACGCTGAAATCAACCGGAACCATCATCTGGGTCACCATAGGTGCAGCGGCTTTGGCAGGGGCATACACCATCGCCGGCGGCCCGACCTATGTTGCGGATTTTATCGTCGGGACCGATTTGCCGACAATGGGCATTATCCTCGCAATGATGCTGATCTTGCTGTTTATGGGCGCTTTCATGGATTGGGTCGGTATTGTGCTGCTGATCATTCCGGTGTTCCTACCGATTGTCGCGCGTCTGCCCATCGAAGAAATCGGCTTTATCGGACAGTTGGATCCTCAGCATCTCGCGATCTGGTTCGGCGTTGTGTTCTGTATGAACATGCAGGTCAGCTTTCTGTCGCCTCCCTTCGGGCCAGCGGCATTCTACCTGAAATCTGTCGCCCCACCGCACATCAGCCTGACGGACATCTTCAAAGGCTTTCTGCCCTTTATCGGCATCCAACTCTGCGCGTTGTCGGTGCTGCTGATTTGGCCAAGTATCGTGACGCTGCTGCTTTAGAAAGGGTGTGAAAATGCTGTCGTCTCAACAAGTCGAAGAGTTTGAAACCCAAGGCTACCTGGTGGTGCCCGACGTTATCCCGGCGGAAGTCTTGAACAAGGTAAAAGCAGAGTATTCAGCCTTGCTCGACAGTCTTTATACGGCATGGTTTGCCGAAGGACGTGTGACGACACCACCTGCACAGCTCGACTTTTGGGGCAAATTGCTCGAAGCTTATAAAGCGAAATGTGACTGGTTTCAGCCGATGGACATCAGCCTGCCCGGCGACGCGATCAAGGCGGATACGCCTTTCCACTTCGGTCCGGCGGTGTTTGATTTGTTGACCGAACCCAGATTGCTGGATGTTACCGAAAGTTTGTTGGGGCCCGAGTTGACATCCAACCCGATCCAGCACGTGCGGATCAAGCCGCCGGCCACGGACCTGCAAAAGGATGAAATCCGCGCGCATATCACAGCAACCGACTGGCATCAGGACCGCGCTGTCGCATTGGAAGAAGCAGATCACACAAACATGGTGACCGCGTGGATCGCGATAACAGACGCCACCGTGGAAAACGGTTGCCTGCAGGTTCAGGCGCAAGCGCCAGATCAGGGTATTCTGCCCCATTGCCCGCGGACGCAGACCGGTATTGCCGACGGCTTCGTTGATGAGGCAAACGCCGTTGCCCTGCCGGTCAAAGCGGGGGGCGTGGTTCTGTTTCACCCGCTGACGCCACATGCATCTTTGGTCAATCGTACCGACGGATTCCGCTGGTCATTCGATGTGCGCTACAACGTTACCGGTGAGCCGACCGGTCGCAGCCACTTTCCTGATTTTGTTGCACGCTCGCGCAGCAGACCCGACACAGAATTGCGCGACTGGAAAGTATGGAAACAAATGTGGGAGCACGCGCGGTCGCGACTGTCGCAGGCACCGCATATTCCGATCCACCGCTGGACATCGGATGCGCCATTCTGCGCCTGAGGAGAGACCATGGATACCGTCCGATTGGATGCTGCCGACAATGTTGTCACAGCGACACGCGCTTTAGAAGCAGGAGTCGCCGTCGAACAGACCCAAACGCGTGCGCTGATCCCCGCGGGCCACAAGATCGCAACGACCGTGATCGGTCAGGGCAGCGCCATCCGCAAGTATGCGCAGATCATCGGATATGCCGCTCAGGATATTCAGGCCGGGGATCATGTTCACACGCATAATGTAGCCTTTCGCAACACAGACGTAGACTATGAGTTTTGCACCGACCACAGACCCGTAAAGATGGTAGAGCCGTCTGCGCGGGACACTTTCATGGGGTATCACCGCGACAACGGATCCGTGGGCACACGCAACTATATCGCCATTGTAACTTCAGTGAATTGCTCTGCCACAGCGGCGCGGATGATCGCCGGCCATTTCACCCCGGACCGACTTGCAGACTATCCAAACATCGACGGTGTTGTGGCCTTTGTTCATGGTACAGGCTGCGGCATGGCGGACAGCGGCGACGGCTTTGAAGCATTGCAACGCGTCATGTGGGGCTATGCTCGACACCCCAATCACGCGGCGGTCCTGATGGTGGGGCTGGGCTGTGAAATGAACCAGATCGACTGGCTGCTTGACGCCTACGGGCTAAAACAGGGTCCGACGTTTCAGGTGATGAATATCCAGTCCGTGGCCGGGCTGCGCAAAACAGTAGACTTGGGCATCGCGAAAATCGAAGCGATGCTGCCCTTAGCCAATCAGGCAACGCGCACGCCCTGCCCCGCGTCCGAGTTGAAGGTCGCATTGCAATGTGGCGGATCGGATGCGTGGTCGGGCATCACCGCCAATCCCGCTTTGGGCCACGCCTGCGACCTTCTGGTGGCGCAGGGAGGCACGGGCGTGCTTGCCGAAACGCCAGAGATCTATGGCGCGGAGCATTTGTTGACGCGCCGCGCCCATGACATCGAGACCGGCAAACAGCTGATCGAGCGGATCAAATGGTGGGAAGACTACACAACGCGCAACCGTGGTTCGATGGATAACAACCCGTCACCCGGCAACAAAGCCGGCGGCCTGACCACGATCCTCGAGAAATCACTGGGCGCAGCGGCCAAGGGTGGCACCACCCCGCTGATGGGTGTCTACAAATACGCAGCCTCCGTGACCGCGCGCGGTTTCACTTTTATGGACACCCCCGGATATGATCCCGCCTCGGTCACAGGCCAGATTGCAGGGGGTTGCAATCTGGTGTGCTTTACAACGGGACGCGGGTCGGCCTTCGGTTCCAAACCCAGCCCGACAATCAAGGTCGCCACAAACTCGGCAATGGCGGCCCGCATGCATGACGACATGGACATCAATGCCGGCACGATCCTGACCGAAGGCGTCAGCGTCGCTGACAAGGGTCGCGAAATTTATGAAATGTTCCTGCGTGTTGCCTCGGGAGAGGTCAGCAAATCGGAAGCACAAGGTCTGGGCGATTACGAGTTCGTTCCATGGCAGATCGGAGCGGTGATGTGAAACGCATTCTCGTTGTGGGTGGAGGGTTGATTGGCGCGCGGCATATGCAGGCAGTGTTAAGGCACGATACGTGCAGCCTTGTTGGGCTGGTTGACCCGTCTGCGGCGGTGGCGTCACCTCCGGATGTCCGAAGATATAGCGATATGGCCGATGTGGCTGCCCCCGTAGATGGCGTGATCCTTGCGACGCCTACGCATATGCACGCGGCACAGGGCGCGCTTGCAGCCGATCGCGGCTGGCACATTCTCGTGGAAAAGCCCGTCGCCTCGAACGTGGCAGAGGCACAAGCGCTCAGTCACGCCGTGCACCGCGCCGGCGTCGGGTCACTCGTCGGACATCACCGGCGCTATCACGCTTCTGTCCAACACCTCAAAGACTTCATAGCGCAAGGCGGTATCGGCACGGCTGTCACCGCCACCCTGATCTGGGCCATGCGCAAACCTGACAGCTACTTTCAGGACAACTGGCGCACAACCGATGGTAGCCCCGTGCTTATCAATCTTGTACATGACATCGACATCCTGCGTTTTATCCTCGGCGAAATCTCGGCCGTTGCCGCCCTTCGCGGTGCTGGCCATCGCGGCAGCAACCGGATTGAAACGGGCGCCATAGCTCTGGCCTTCGACTCTGGTGCAACCGGAACAATCAGCTTTGCCGACACAACGCCAAGCCCATGGGGCTTTGAAGCGGGGACAGGTGAAAACCCCAACATCGGCACCACAGGTCAGGACATGTTTTGGATCACCGGTACGAAAGGCGCGGTCAGCTACCCGTCGTTGACGGTCTGGAGCGGCTCGGATTGGGGAACGCCCGCCACCAGTCATCGGCTGGCGCAGCGCAAGGACACCCGGGCCCCGCTGGATGCGCAACTAGATCACTTCATCGACGTCATGGATGGCGCGACGCCTCTCATTGACGTCGCCGATGCGACGCGCACGCTTGAAACAGCTCTGCAGATCGAAACCCAGCTGTCCAGTCAGAATACAGGAGACGAACATGCCCGAAGTGCTCTCGCCTGAGCAAATAGAGGACTATGACCGGAACGGTTTTCTGGTGCTGAAGAACCAGATACCTGACGAGTGGATCGCCAAGATACGGGATGAAATCGTCCGTTTCGAGGCCGAAGCCGCCACGATGACCGCGTCCAACGACAGATTGGACCTTGAAGACAGCCACAGTCGGGACGACCCGCGCCTGCGCCGCATCAAACTACCCCATACGATATCGAATGTTGTGCGAGACCTGATGTATTCAGACCATATCCTCGCACCGGCCCGCGACCTAATTGGACCAGACCTTCGGCTGCATACCACAAAGCTCAACATGAAATCCGCAGGCTATGGCGCCGCTGTGGAGTGGCATCAGGACTATGCTTTCTACCCGCATACCAACGATGATATCCTCGCCATTGGCGTGATCATCGATGACATGGAGCCGGTGAACGGCCCGCTTATGGTCTATCCTAGCAGCCACAAGGGGCCGGTTTTTGATCACCACGTCGATGGTGTCTTTGCCGGTGCGATGAGCCCCGAAGAAAACGGGCTGAACCCGCAGGACGCCGTCCAGCTGACAGGCCCTGCGGGATCGGTGAGCATCCACCATGGCCGTATCGTGCATGGCTCTGCCCTGAATACATCCAACCGGGCGCGGCGCATTCTGTTCTACGAAATGATGGCTGCGGATGCTTTCCCGATCATGGGGTCCATGACACGTTGGGCGGGCATCGAAGACTACGACACGCGGATGCTGTGCGGCCAGTCCACGAAAAACCCGAGACTCAAAGACATTCCGGTGCGCATCCCGCAACCTCAGCCGGATGTGCCGATCTCGATCTACGAAATTCAAAAAGGCCTGAAAAAACGGGCCTTTGAAACTGTAAAATAGGAGAGTCCCCATGACGAAACCAACAATCGGATTTATCGGCCTTGGCCTGATGGGCGGCGCCATGGTCGGCCGCCTGCAGGATCAGGGATATGACCTGACAGTGCTGGGCAACAGGGACCGGACGCAACTGGATGCGGCACTGGCGCGCGGTGCGGCGGAAGCCTCCAACGGCAAGGCGGTTGCAGAAAGTTCCGATATTGTCATGCTGTGCATGGGCACGTCAGATCATGTGGAAAGCCGAATGCGCGGCGAAGACGGCATCCTTGCCGGGCTAAGGCCGGGCGCGATTGTGATTGACTTTGGCACCTCACTGCCAGGGTCTACGCGCACCTTGGGTGAGGAAACCGCAGCCGCGGGCGGGACATACCTTGACGCACCATTGGGCCGCACACCCAGCCATGCAAAAGACGGTCTTTTGAACATCATGTGCTCGGGGGACAAAGCTGCGTTTGACAAGGTCCAACCCGTTCTAAAGGATCTGGGCGAGAACGTGTTCCACCTTGGCGCTTTGGGCTCTGGGCATACTATCAAACTCATCAACAACTTCTTTGGCATGACCGTCGCGAATGCCATGGCCGAAGCTTTTGCGATGGCGGATGTAGCCGGCGTCGACCGAAAACAAATGTACGACGTTATGGCAGCAGGCCCCTTGCACTCGGGCATGATGGATTTCGTAAAGGGCTATGGGGTGGACGGCGATCCAAACCAGCTTGCCTTTGCGATCAAGAATGCCGCCAAAGATGTCGGCTATTATGCGCAAATGGCACAGGACGCAGGCGTCGACAGCGTGATGTCGAAATGTGCTCTCTCGGCTTTGAGCGAAGCCCGCGATACTGGCCGCGCAGACGATATGGTTAGTCAAATGGTGGATTTCTACGCGGCAAAGTTCGGCAAGTAGCGTGGCCGTCGCTGCACAAGCCATCGAGGACAGACCTCAGCTTGGCATCCTGATGATGCTGGCGGCGTGGTTTCTTTTCGCGGTGGTCGACACGTCGGCCAAATGGCTTGTGCTGGCAGCATTCCCTGCGTTTCAACTGGCCTTTATGCGCTATGCTGTGCATTTTGTGATATCCATCGGCGTGATTGCAAAAGACGGCTTTGACCTGAGCCGCTTTCAGACGAACCATCTGTGGCAGGTCCTTAGCCGCGCGCTTTTGCTGATCTCGGCTACTTTGGGAAACTTCTATGCGCTGAATTTTCTGCCCCTGACTGTGATCTCCGCGATCATGTTTTCCAGCCCGATCATTGTCTGTTTTCTCTCGATGACAGTGCTCAAGGAACACATCGGACCATGGCGCTGGGGGGCGATCCTGCTGGGGTTTGCCGGGGTTCTGATCGTGATCCGCCCTTTCGGCGAAGCCTTCCACCCTGCGATGATCTTGCCGCTTTACAATGCAACTGCACTCGCTCTGTACTCGCTCATGACCCGCCGGCTGGCAGGTGTCGTCGCGGTTGACACCCAACAGTTCTATCTGGGAGCTTTGGGAAGTGTGCTGTTGCTGCCATTCGCCGTTTGGACATGGGTGCAGCCGACGACCTCGCTTCAGACAGTGCTATTGCTGGCGCTGGGGGCGGGCGGCTGGGCCGGGCATCAGTTTCTCACGACTGCGCACCGTTTTGCCCCGGCCAATACACTTATGCCCTACACCTATTCCTTCATGATCTACATCGCTGCCTTCAGCTGGCTGGTCTTTTCCCATGTCCCCGATTCATGGGTCGTCTTTGGCGCGTTGGTCATTGTGCTTTCCGGGCTAATAATTTGGAAAAGGGAGCAAAAACAATGACTAAAGTTGCAGCCGTTGGCGAAGCCATGATCGAGCTTTCGCTTCAGAGTGAAATCGCACAGGTCGGCGTTGCGGGTGATAGTCTAAACACAGCCATCTACCTGAAAAGGGCAGCCCCTCAGATTGACGTCGACTATGTGACCTGTCTGGGCGACGATCCGTTTTCGGATCAGATCGAAAGCTTTATCGCCAGTCAGAAGATTGGAACAGCGCAATGCCACCGCATCGCGGATAAATCGCCCGGCTTATACGCGATCACAACTGCTGACGATGGCGAAAGATCATTTACATACTGGCGCAGTGCCTCCGCCGCTCGCGAGATGTTCAAGTCCGACCAAGGCTATGATTTCTCGGCCCTTGAACAGTATGACCTTGTCTACCTGTCAGGAATATCGGTTGCCATTCTGCCAGACCCCGTCCGTCGCGCGCTGCTCGCATGGCTGGCGGACACCCCGGTCAAACTGGCCTATGACAGCAACTACAGACCGCGCCTTTGGGAAAACGTGGCCACAGCACGCGACATCACTGCTGCTTTCTGGCGTCGCGCGGACATCTGCTTGCCTTCCATTGACGACGAAATGGTCCTCTTTGATGAAACCGCAGCCGCAGTCACCACCCGCTTTGAAAAGCTCGGAACCAAGGGCGCTTTGAAACGCGGCGCAGCAGGGCCGGTATCGTTGGGCGAGCGCGTGTCGCAAACTTTTGATGCCGCAGCCAAAGTCGTTGATACGACCGCCGCAGGCGATAGTTTCAACGGCGGGTATCTGGCCGCCTTGCTTTCTGGCCAGAGCCAGGCAGAGGCATTATGCAGCGGACACGCATGCGCGTCTCGCGTTGTGCAATTCAGAGGTGCGATCGTCCCGGCGGAGGAACAGCGGTGAAGGCGGCGCTCATCGGTCTCGGCATGGTCGCAGAGACACATCTGGCGGCACTGCAGCACAGCTCAAAAGTAGATCTATGTGGTGTTCTTGCCCGGCAGCCTTCAACCACTTCAGCATTTGCAAAAAAAGCGACAGCGCTCTTGGGAGAAAAAATTTACGCCTATGATGGCGTTGATGACTTGATCGCGGACCGCGACGTGGATTTTGCGATTGTGGCCACACCACCCGATCAGCGGCTTGAATTGGTGCGATCTCTAGTGGCACACAAAATCCCAATCCTCATGGAAAAGCCAGTTGAACGCACCCTGACCGCCGCGCGCCAGATCGTGGCGCTCTGTGCCGAGGCGCAGGTTCCCTTGGGCGTTGTCTTGCAGCACCGCGCTCGCGCATTGTCGAGAACGCTCAAAAGCGCCGTTGAGGCGGGACAGTTGGGCACGATTGTCGCTGCAGAGCTTCGTATCCCCTGGTGGCGGGATCAGTCGTACTATGATGCGCCCGGCCGTGGCACCTACGCCCGGGACGGGGGCGGCGTTATGATGACACAAGCGATACACACTCTCGATTTAGCATTGTGGCTGCTAGGCCCGGTCAAAACGGTGCAGGCGCTGATGAAATCAACCGATGTGCACCAAATGGAAGCCGAAGATTGGGCAGGCGCACTGTTCACAACTTTTGACGGTGTTGTCGGTTCAGTCATGGCAACAACAGCGGCCTATCCCGGAAGCTCGGACAGCATCGCGATCACAGGCACAATAGGCACGGCGCATCTGCAGGCGGGACATCTGCAAATCTCACTGCACAGCGGACATACGCAATCGTATGGCAACAGCCAGCAGGGTGGCGGTGAAGCGGATCCAATGGCCTTTACCCATGAATGGCACATGTCTGTTCTGGAAGACTTTGCCATGTCCTTGTCTTCGGGGAAGCCATCCGTGGCCACCGGTTCAAGCGCGCTGCACGCTCATGAAATGATAGACGCAATGGAGCGTTCGAACCGCCTGGGCCAGCGCGTCGAGGTCACGAACAGATGACGGTCAAATTCGTAGCACTGGGCATGGATCACCGTCACATCTATGGCATGACACAAAACATGCTGGACAACTCTGCCGAATGTCTTGGATATTGGACAGACGGCACACCGCAACCTCTCAACGGCTACATCCGGCGTTTCCCGAACATAACAAGATTTGCCACCTTGGATGCTGCGCTGAATTGTGGTGCGGACCTTGCACTTATCGCCTGCAAGCCGTTTGAAAGAAGTCGTTTATCCATTCTTGCAATGCGGCATCGTATGGACGTGATGATTGACAAACCCGGGTGTATCACGCGCGCGCAATTAAACGATTTACAAGAATGCGTCGCTGCTACAGACCAGATCTGGTCCATCAATTTCTCTGAACGCTTTGAAGTCCCCGCTGTAACGCATGCAAGTGAATTGGTTGCAGCCGGCGCCATCGGCAGGGTCGTGCATACGGCTGGCCTAGGACCCCATCGGTTGAACCAAAACACCAGACCGGATTGGTTTTTCGACCGGGCCAGCTATGGCGGAATTTTGACAGATATCGGCTGCCACCAGATTGACCAGTTTTTACATTTCTCCGACTCAGAAGATGCAGAAGTGACTCACGCATTCGTCGCCAATTACGCCAATCCTGCATTCCCCGGTCTGCAGGACTTTGGTGAGCTATGTCTTCGCAGCGAGAATGCGACCGGCAGCATTAGAGTAGACTGGTTTACGCCCGATGCTTTGCCCACATGGGGTGACGGCAGACTAACAATTCTTGGCACAGAAGGTTACATCGAACTGCGGAAATACATTGATGTCGGCGGTGCAGACGGAACGGACCATGTCGTGTTGGTGAATGGAGAACGCGTTGAAAAGATCAACGCCGCAAGTGCAGCATTGCCATACTTCCCAAGGCTGATTCAAGATATACGCAACCGTACGGATACAGCGATGAAACAGTCCCATTGCTTTAAGGTGATGGACCTGGCGCTGCGCGCGCAAGAAATCGCGGAAAAAGCAGCGCAATGATAAACGTGGCGATTATTGGCGCAGGGATTGGAGCGCAACACCTTAACGCGCTGTCCACATTACCAAATGATTTCAATATACTATACCTAATCGACCGGGATACAGACAAGGCCGAGAGAGCCATTGGAACCCTACCCGTTCGGGTATCGCCCGATCTGAACACAGCGCTGCAGGATCCAGACGTTGACCTCGTCGATGTTTGCCTTCCACCATACCTTCACCTGCAGTTTACTCTTTCATGTCTTGCGGCCGGAAAGCATGTGGTTTGCGAAAAGCCTTTGACAACGTCACTTGCAGATGCTGAGCGTGTACGGGGCGCAGCACAGGACGCGAACAAAAAAGTCTTTCCAGTTTTTCAATACCGCTGGGGGCCACCTCTGCAACAACTCGAACAATTAATTGCTGCGGGTTTGACCGGTGCGCCCATGGTCGCCGCGTTGGAAACGCATTGGTCCAGAGACGCCAGCTACTATGCAGAAGACTGGCGCGGGACATGGGCTGGCGAGCAGGGCGGCGCAGTACTATGCCATGCCATCCACAGCCACGATCTACTGTGCCACTTCTTTGGGCCGGTCGCCGCGGTGTCGGCCTGTACGACCACGCGCGCCAACGCGATCGAGACTGAAGACTGCGCCGCGATCAGCTTTGAGATGGCAAACGGTGCGATCGCAACCAGTAGCATAACCTTGGGCGCTGCACGCAACGAAACACGATTGCGATTTGTCTTTGACCACTTGACTGCAACCTCTGGCCTGAACCCCTATCTGCCCGGTGACACGCCATGGAGCTTTGAAGCACGGAACCCGTCCCAGCAAAGTGAGGTTGATACTTTCGTGTCCAAATGCAGGAGTAAAGCTGTTGGTTTTGGAGGTTTTTTCTTAGAAATCGCCAAGAACTTGAACGGGTTTCAAAGCACAGCTGTAACACTCGACGCCGGTGTCCGGTCAATTGAACTCGTGACGGCAATTTACCATTCTGCACGCAGTCGGGAACGCGTCGCGCTCCCCATTTCGGAAGAACATCCACTATACGGAGGCTGGGCACCATGAAGCAATGTTGGCGATGGTTTGGTCCTGCGGATACAGTCAGCTTGGGCGACCTGCACCAAGTCGGCGTTGAAGGGATCGTGACCGCTCTGCACCATATCCCGCCGGGAGAGGTCTGGGGAAAAAGCAGCATACGAGAGCGTATAGAAATTTTGTCCAGTCAGTCTCTGGGTTGGGACGTCGTTGAAAGCCTGCCGGTTTCCGAAGATATCAAAACCAAGGGGCCAAACTACACCGCGCATATTGATGCATATCTCAAAAGTCTAGAGAACCTCGCATCTTTCGGGATCAAAACGGTCTGCTACAATTTTATGCCCATTCTGGATTGGACCAGAACAGACCTGCGGGCGCGGCAATCTCATGGCGGCACCGCAATGCTCTTTCGGTTGCTGGATTTCGCCGTGTTTGACTTGTTCATCCTGAAGCGGCCCGGTGCGTCGACAGACTATTCGCAAGGGCAGCAAGAGGCCGCTGCAGAACACTACAAATCACTTACAAGCGACGCAAAGCGGGACTTGCAAAACAACATTATCGCTGGCCTTCCGGGGGCTAACGATACGTGGACACTGGAGCAGGTCAAGGTGCAGTTAGACCGATACAAATCCATTGATGCCAGTGTGTTACGCCAAAACTTGATCGACTTTCTGAGTGCTGTAACCCCAACCGCAGAACGTCTGGGAATGCGCTTGTGTTGTCATCCGGATGATCCACCCTTCAATCTATTGGGTTTGCCGCGCGTGATGTCGTCTACCGAGGATTACGCGTATATTCTAAATGAAATAGATACGCATGCGAATGGTGCCACACTGTGTACTGGATCACTTGGCGTTGCCTCTGCATTCGACCCTGTCTCCTTCGTCACCCGTCTGGGTCACCGTATTCACTTTGCCCACTTGCGAAACACCAAGCGCCTCGCGGGGAGTGATCCCGAACGCCCCGATTTCTTTGAAGCCGCCCACCTTGAGGGCGATACCGATATGGTCGCGACCATTAAGTCGCTCATGAAGGAAGAAGCGCGCAGACGGCAAAGCGGAAGAGAAGACTGGGAAATCCCGATGCGTCCGGATCACGGGCAGGAACTGCTCTGGGACCTGACGAACAACAGCATGCCCGGTTATCCGTTGATTGGCCGCATGCGCGGGCTTGCTGAATTGCGCGGGATCATGGCAGCCTTTGGTGGCGCCGATCAGCATACTTAATCAGGTCGCGTCAGACGCAACACCTTTTCGTCGTCTTCCGGTGCAAGTTCTTCAAAGTCGAAGTTATCCAGCCGTGTTGCCCGTTTTCCTGCACGCTCAGCCGCGGTGCTGATCTCGTGCACATCGCGCTGCGCTTGACGAAAATGCGTGTCCAGTTTGCCGACACGCTCAACCACAAGCTCCACGTCCCGATGCAATTGCTTGAGCGTTTTCCGGATCGCCCCCGCCTGTTCGCGCATGCGCGCATCTTTGAGTATCGCCCGCATCGTGTTCAGCGTAGCCATACAAGTTGTCGGCGACACAATCCACACCCGCGCATCAAAGCCCTTGCGAACGATCTCGGGAAAGTTGGCATGCAACTCTGCATAGACTGCTTCAGACGGCAGGAACATCAGCGCACCATCAGCCGTTTCTCCTTCGATGATGTATTTGTCGGCGATGTCGTTGATATGTTTGGTCACAGCAGCTTTCATTTTGGCAACCGCATCTTTCAGTTCCCAGTCGGTTTCAGCAGCTCGCAAGGCTTCGTAGGCTTCCAAGGGAAACTTGCTATCGATGACAATCGGGCCCGGTGGGTCAGGCAGATGGATCAGACAGTCCGCGCGCTTTCCATTCGAAAGCGTATGCTGCATCACATAGCTGTCAGATGGCAGTGCTTTGGAAACAATGTCGCGCAACTGAATCTCGCCGAATGCGCCTCGTGTCTGCTTGTTGCTCAGAATGTCTTGAAGTGACAAGACATCACCGGACAACTTGGTGATATTGTCTTGTGCTTTGTCGATAGCAGCCAACCTTTCCTGCAACTGGGTAAGTGACGTCGTTGTTTGCTTGCTCGAGCCATGCAGGGATTCCTTCATACGCTCCTGCATCTCTGTCATCGAACGCTGCGACCGCATCGCGTTATCTGCCAGTCGATCCTGCATCTGCTGCTGCACCGTGGCAAGGCGCGCCTCGACTGTCTGAATTACCTGCGTCTGTGCATTGGCCTGCGTGTCGGATACCGTCTGCAACCCTCCACGCAACTGTTCCTGACCCGCGGCAAGCTGCTGGACCTGCTGACCGAGGACGCCAATGTTATGTGACAGCGGCGCCGCGATCCGGGCCGATCTTCCAGCAGCGCGCACCGCCATCACAAGCAGCACAAGAATAAGCAGTACCACACCACCCGCTCCGGCCAGCGCCAGTACAAATGGATCATTGAAGTCAATTTGCGTGCCAGCTATTTCAATCATGTTCGGCCAAAAAGCCTTTCAATATCAGACAGTTTCAACTCGACATACGTTGGGCGTCCGTGATTGCATTGTCCGGAATGCGGGGTAGCTTCCATCTCGCGCAAGAGAGCGTTCATCTCCTCGGCGCGCATACGCCGACCAGACCGGACCGAACCATGGCAGGCGACTCGGCTCAAAATCGCTTCCAGCTTGGCCTGCAGAATGGTTGACCCATTCTCGTCTGCCAGCTCATCCAGAATATCAAGAACCAAGCCGCGCGCATCAACCTTGCCTAAGATGGCAGGGACTTCGCGTATAGCGACAGCGCCACCGCCAAAAGCTTCGACCACCAACCCAAGTCGACCAAGCTCACCCGCAATGTCGAGCAGACGCGCACAGTCTGCGGGCGACAGCTCAACCACATCAGGGATCAACAATGCCTGCGTAGCCACCCCGTTCTCCGACATTTGGCGCTTGAGTTTTTCGTACACAAGCCGTTCGTGCGCTGCATGTTGATCGACAATCACCATCCCGGTTGCCGTCTGCGCGATGATATAGTTTTCGTGCACCTGCCCACGCGCCGCCCCCAGAGGAAAGTCTTCGGCAGGCGCCACATCCTCCGTTTCAACGAGGGGCTCGGCCGTTTCCACGCGGCTCCAGGGTATCTGTGTCTCTTGAAACGCAGGGGCTTGTATCTGGTAGCCTGCAACACGTGCGGCCGGCGACGGCCGGTCCATCTGATAAACGCGCGCTCCTGTAGGCTCTGGGGTCATTGCGCCCAGCGTCGCCTGCGCAACAGTGGTCGAGGCGCGGTGCCCCGCCTCGGCCAGTGCATGCCGCAGCGCAGAGACAATCAGGCCGCGCGCAATTCCCGGATCGCGAAACCGGACTTCGGTCTTGGCCGGATGAACGTTGACGTCCACCAGATGCGGATCACAGTCCAGAAACAATGCGGCCGCCGGATGGCGGTCACGGCTGAGAAAGTCGGAATATGCACCGCGCAGCGCACCCACGAGCAGTTTGTCTCGAACCGGCCTGCCGTTTACGAACAGGAACTGTGCGACTGCAGACCCCCGCGAATACGTCGGCAATGCAGCAAACCCGGTAAGGTGCAGCCCGTCGCGCTGCGCGTCAATCGCAAGCGCGTTTTCCGCAAAGTCTTTTCCCAAGACCCCGGCAAGACGCCCGCTCAAAGCACCAAAGAGATCACCCCGTTGGGCCGCTGCATGAAAAACCTGCCGTCCCTTGCCATCCCCTGACACGTCACGCAGGGTGAATTCGACGAAGGGTTCAGCCATGGCCAAACGCTTGACCACGTCTGCTATGGCCTGAGCTTCTGCACGATCTGTGCGCAAAAACTTCAAGCGCGCGGGCGTTGCGTAAAACAGGTCGCGCAACGTGACCGTGGTGCCTGCGTTGCATGCCGCAGGTTTTGGCGCACCGCTGCGGCCGCCTTCGGTTGTTAGTTCCACACCCTCTTCGCCATCGACACGTGTCGTCAGCGTCAGTCGCCCAACAGCCGCGAGCGAGGGCAAGGCCTCTCCGCGAAAGCCAAACGTGTGAATATTCAACAGATCAGAGCCATCAATCTTTGACGTGGCATGGCGGGAAAGAGCGAGTGGCAAATCATCCGCGCGCATACCACAACCGTCGTCAGACACACGTATTAGCGTCTTGCCGCCATCCGCGTAGTCAACGCATACACGACGCGCACCGGCGTCCAACGCATTCTCGACCAGCTCCTTGACCGCTGACGCTGGCCGTTCAACGACTTCACCAGCCGCTATCCGGTTAACGGCACCTTCGTCAAGTTGCCGGATAACCGGTCGATTATCGCTTATGTTGCGGTTTGCTTCAGCCATACCGCAATACTTAGCATGACGTTCAACGATTCTAAAACATAATTCCGGCACCGCATCCAACGTTGGTCGCGTGCATTGAACCGTTCCGCGCGGCACGCATGAACGGGCCGGGCTAGCCGGCTGCCTGAGGGGCTCCGCCGCGCTTGCGGTGCGGACCCCAGAACGCCGCAACCGTCAGTATAAGCCCCGATACGGTCGCAATCATGCCTGCGGCTGAAACCGTGGATGTGTACCCCAGCCACAAAGGGCCGTAGCCGGACAGGACATAGCCGACAACCGCTGAAAGAACCGCAAATAGCACCGACCACAGCACCTGCGCTTCAAGACTGTTTGTCATCAGACGCGCGGCTGCGGGCGGACAAATAAACATGGCAATCACGATGATACTGCCCACGGCATCAAAGGCCGCAACAGCTGCTATCGCAGAGACTATGACAAGCGCCAGTCCAAGGGGCTGCGTTTTAATGCCGATCGTGCGCGCGAAACCTTCGTCAAAGGTTGAAATCTTGAGCGGACGCCAGAACAGCACCGTGAACAAGACCACACCCATCAGCGTCGCAGCCATGCGAAACAGCTCAACAGGCAACCCGGCAAGGGCAACAGGATCAACCAGCGACGACCAGCCGGACGCATCCAGCCAGATCAGGCTTTCCAGATTGCCATAAAGCGCATGCTCGACATCCAGATGCACAGACGATGTGTCCGATTGCTCCAGCAAAAGCACACCGGCCGCGAACATCGACGTGAACACCACTCCCATCGCGGCCCCCGGTTCAATCCGCCCCAACCTTCGCACCAGCTCTATCGCGCCAACTGCGAAGACGGCCGCCGATGCCGCACCGATCAGCATAGGCCATGTCGCGACATTACCCGTGACCAGAAATGCCACGACGATACCAGGCAGCACGACGTGGCTGATTGCGTCGCCGATCAAGGCCTGCCGGCGCAAAACCAGAAAGTTGCCTGGCAAAGCACAAGCGACCGCGACGAATATTCCGATCAGAAGCGGTGTGAGGGACAAGGGAACAAATTCAGAGCCGCTCATGTCGGAACGCCCTGAGGTGCCGGAATGCGTTTGTCGATTTCGACGATCTGATCCGCCGTCAAAACGCGTTCGATGGGAAGCAACCCGTCATAGAGTGCAGCGGCCGCTTCGAACGATGGATCACGGCGTACCAGTTGCCAGCGTGTTTCATCCAAAAGCGCCTTGCCGGCGCGCGCGCGCCCCTCATCCGTGGCAACCCCGTCTTTGCGCGCCCAGCCTGCGCGCCGCAACAAGCGCAAGGTCAGCTTTTCATAGATCGGTTGGCCCTGTGCCAGCGCCAGAAGACCCTGCCGCAAATGCACACGACGTTGAAACCGCCGATGACTCAGATAGGCTGCAAGCACCCCGCGTTGCGGCGCAAGCAGCAGCGACACAACAAAAAGCGTAAAGCCCGCAAGTACGATGATAGGGCCGGTTGGCATATCGGGAACACCTGCCGAAATGGCCGCACCGATATAGGCGGCCCCGCCCCCGAACGCGCCAGAGGCCAGAACGACGACATCCGTGCGATCCGTCCAGAAACGCGCTGTCACGGGCGGGATAATTAACAAGGCGACAATCAGAATAAGCCCGACAATCTTGAGGCCCACCACCGTCACAGCGAGCACAAGGCCCATCATCGCCAGATCGGTCCGTTCGACATTTTGACCTGTGGCAGCGGCATACTCCGGGTCGAATGACGCCAGTGTCAAAGGCCTGCGCAACAGCACCACCAGAACCAGCGTCAAACCCGCGGAAACCGCTACGATAACGGCATCTGCCCTCAGCATGCCTGCGGTCGATCCCAGCAGAAAACCTTCCAAACCAGCCTGTTGTCCCACATTCAGCGACTGGATAACCGTCAGCAACACAATACCAAAGCCGAAAAAGACCGACAGCACCGCTCCGATCGCAGCATCTTCGGCAAGCCGTGTGCGCGTCGTCAGCCAATGCACGATCAAAAGCCCGATGCCAGCGGTTAACGCGGCACCCGCCAGTAATCCCAAAAGGTTGCGACCGTCACCCCCCAAAAGCACCATCACCATAAAGGCCAGCCCGACACCGGGCAGGGTCGCGTGGGAAATCGCATCGCTGACCAAAGCGCGCTTGCGTAAAAAGAGGAAGGTCCCGCCGACACCCGCGGCCATACCCAAAAGGGTCGCACCGATCGTCACAAGGGTCGCGTTGTACCCCAGTTGCAAAAGCAGTGCGTCAAGGATCATCTACTGAACCAGCGTACCGTTCAGCTGCTCCATCTGGGTCATTGCCAAACGGCCACCATATGCCTGCTGAAGGTTTTCGGCAGTGAACACGTCATCCACATCGCCTTCGGCAATCTTTGTTGTGTTTATGAGGAAGGCGCGGTCGAAATACTCCCGCACCGTCGTCAAGTCATGATGCACCGCCACAACCGTCTTGCCCGCATCACGCAGCGATTTCAGAACGTCGATGATGGCTTTTTCGGTCGCAGCGTCCACCCCCGCGAATGGTTCATCCAGCACGTAGAGGTCAGCATTCTGAGCCAGAGCACGTGCCAGAAACACGCGTTGCTGCTGTCCGCCCGACAATTGACCGATCTGGCGCGTGGCAAAGTCTTCCATGCCGACGCGGCGCAAACACGCCGTAGCCTCAAGGCGGTGAGCGCCAGTAATACGACCCAATAGGCCGACGCGCGGATACAATCCCATCAACACGACGTCGATCACACGGGTCGGGAAGTCCCAATCCACGCTTGCACGCTGCGGCACATATGCGACACGATCCTGCGCCTGGGATAGCGGCAGCCCAAAGATCCGAACCTGCCCCGACAGAGGCTTGAGCACACCAAGTGCGGCCTTCAGAAGGGTCGACTTTCCCGCACCGTTGGGCCCGATGATCGCAGTCATGGTCCCCTGAGCGACCGACATGTCGACAGAAAAGACCGCAGGCTTTTGTCCGTAGGAAACGGTCAGACCTGTGATTTCGAGCGGCAGCGCTGTCTGCGTTAGCGAAGCTGGGGAAAGCCCGTCTTTGGTGACCAGTGATAATGCCATGGGATCAGCTACTCATCGTCAGTTTGCCAAGCCGCCCACCCGCCGGAACCTCAGCACCCAACGCGCGCGCTATCGTTGTCACGTTATGGTCGATCATTCCAAGGTACGTGCCTTCATAGGTGCCTTCGAGGCCCATGGCATCGCTGTAAAGTGATCCACCGATGCGCACTTCGTGCCCTTGCGCCGCGGCGCCCTCAATCAAGGCGCGCATATTCCGATCAGAAACAGACGTCTCAACAAACACTGCACGAATATCGCGCGCTACAAGCGTGTTGACCATTTCAGAAATACGGTTCAACCCCGCCTCGCTCTCGGTAGAAATGCCTTGGACGCCCAAGACTTCAAAGCCATAGGCCGCGCCAAAATACCCAAAGGCGTCGTGCGCTGTCACCAGAACCCGCTGTTCCGGTGTCAGTTTTGAAAGAGACGCACGCGTGTAGGCATCAAGCGCAACCAGTTCTTCCCGGAAAGCGCCTGCATTCGTTTCGAATGTATCCGCGCCGTCGGGGTATGCGCCGGTCAGTGCGGCCTGCACCTGGCCCACAACCTTTGACCAAAGCGTTGCGTCCATCCAAACATGCGGATCATAGCGGCCTTCGTAATCCTCATGCCCCAGCAAAAGCTCTTTTGGCAGCCCCTCGGCAACCGGAACAACCGTTTTGCTGCGCGACAAATCCGCAAAAAACTGTTCCATCTGCGCTTCGAGATAGAGACCATGCCACAACACCAGATCCGACCGCGTCATCGCGACAATGTCGCTGCGGGTCTGGCGATAGGCATGCGGATCAACGCCCGCACCCATCAAGGAGTTCACGGTCACAAGATCACCGCCGACAACGCGGGCCGCATCCGCAATCATACCGGTCGTCGCAACGATGTTCAGCTTGCCCGCAGCAAACGCCACCGGCGCAGAAAACACCATTGACGCAGTCGCAGCCATGCCACCCAGAACGCTGCGGCGAGACATTTTAGAACAACTAAATCGCTTATGCATATTAAAGCTCTCCTACTCTTGCATATGAATATGAGAGTCATTCTCAAAAAGTCAACTAAACTGCGAATAATTCGCATAAACAAAAGTACAGTTGTGTGTTTTTGACTAAAAAATGGACACCCTGACGCCGGGTCACGGTGCTTGCCAAGGTCCGGACAGCGTGCGACCTTTGCTGCGTCCGGGATCAGAGGCAACGGCCATGCAAACTAAAAACAAGCCCAAAACCGCAGTAAACACGACGCATCAGTTGCCGCAGGTAACAGAACCCCGCAACCCCGGATGCGCGCTGGATATGGACTGGGTGCTCGGGGTGCGGGCGAACACCTCCGCCATCGAACGCAGGGCGGCGACGCTGCCGGCCCGGCGATCGGTCAAGAAATCGCATCAGGCTGCGTGGTTGCTGCGCGCCGTGTCCTGCATCGACCTGACCACGCTCTCGGGCGATGATACCGAAAGACGCGTTGAAAGGCTTTGCGCCAAAGCGCGTCAACCGGTTGCCGCCGATGTGCTCGAGCATTTCGGCATGCGAGGTCTGACGACTGGCGCGGTCTGCGTTTACCACGAGATGATCCCCGCAGCCCTGCGCGCGCTTGAGGGCACAAAAATACCCGTCGCGGCAGTCAGTACAGGCTTTCCGGCAGGACTGTCACCATTTCATCTGCGCATCGCTGAAATCGAAGAAAGCGTCAAAACCGGCGCCAAAGAAATAGATATCGTAATCTCCCGCCGGCACGTTTTATCAGGGCACTGGCAAACCCTGTATGACGAGATGCGTGCATTTCGCGCGGCCTGCGGCGACGCGCATGTCAAAGCAATCCTCGCAACTGGCGAACTGGGCAGCCTGCGCAATGTCGCCCGCGCTTCGCTTGTCTGCATGATGGCCGGAGCGGACTTCATCAAGACCTCCACCGGCAAGGAAAGCGTCAATGCCACCTTGCCGGTTACACTGGTTATGTTGCGCGCCATTCGCGACTATCATAGCGAAACCGGTTATCGCGTCGGCTACAAACCTGCGGGCGGGATTTCCAAAGCAAAGGACGCCATCACCTATCTGGCAATGATGAAAGAAGAACTGGGAGACCGATGGCTGCGCCCCGATCTGTTCCGCTTTGGCGCCTCCTCCCTGCTCAACGACATAGAACGACAGCTTGAACACCATGTGACCGGCCACTACTCCGCCGGATACCGCCACGCGAGCAGCTAGCCGGAAAAGAGAACCTATATGACCGTCTCCGAGATTTTTGACACAATGGACTACGGCACCGCCCCCGAGAGCGCCGCCGAGGCCCAGGCATGGATCGCCAGCTACAAAGGAAAGTTTGGGCATTTTATTGATGGTACCTTCACCACACCGGCCCGCCTCTTTGAAAGCAGGAACCCCGCCTCGGGGGACTTGCTTGCCAAAGCGTCTCAAGCAAATGCAGCGGATGTGGCCAAAGCGGTAAAAGCTGCACGCAAGGCGCAGCCCAAATGGGAGGCCGCTGGCGGTCCCGCACGCGCACGACATCTCTATGCCCTCGCTCGCCAGCTGCAAAAGCACAGCCGGCTTT
The DNA here is from genome assembly GCA_947501635.1 of uncultured Roseobacter sp. Classification (GTDB taxonomy): domain Bacteria; phylum Pseudomonadota; class Alphaproteobacteria; order Rhodobacterales; family Rhodobacteraceae; genus Roseobacter. Next base: position 262,204 of record CANMWT010000006.1, on the reverse strand, counting down.
TTGCCGTGTTGGAAAGCCTCGACAACGGCAAACCCATCCGGGAAGCGCGCGATATTGACGTCCCTCTGGCCCAGCGACACTTCTACTTTCACGCGGGTATGGCGCAACTGATGCCGGACACCTTGCCAGACCGTGTAGCTCTCGGGGTCTGTGGCCAGATCATCCCGTGGAACTTCCCGCTACTCATGCTCGCCTGGAAGATCGCCCCCGCCCTTGCCATGGGAAACACCGTGGTGCTGAAACCGGCGGAGTACACACCGCTTACCGCGCTGTTGTTTGCGCAAATCTGCAATGAGGCAGGCCTGCCGAAAGGAGTGGTAAACATCATCACCGGCAATGGCGACACAGGCGAAGCACTGGTCGCGGCGGATGTCGACAAGATCGCATTCACCGGCTCCACCGCCGTGGGGCGCAAAATCAGGCAAGTGACGGCAGGCAGCGGCAAGGCTCTCACCCTCGAACTTGGCGGCAAATCACCCTACATCGTGTTTGACGATGCCGACATAGACAGCGCCGTAGAGGGTCTGGTCGACGCGATCTGGTTCAATCAGGGACAAGTCTGCTGCGCGGGCTCGCGCCTGCTGATACACGAACCCGTCGCGGACCGCTTTCACACGAAACTGCGCGCCAGAATGGACAAACTGCGGATGGGTGATCCGCTCGACAAAAGCATAGACATCGGCGCCATTGTCGACCCCATACAGCTTGAACGCATCGCCACGCTGGTTCAGGCCAACACCGCCGGCGAAACCTACAGGGCAGCCGTCAACGTGCCCGACAAAGGATGTTTCTATCCGCCAACACTCATTTCCGACCTGCAGCCCGCCGACACTTTGATGCAAGAAGAGATCTTTGGCCCCGTACTGGTCTCGACCACCTTTCGCACGCCTGCAGAAGCGGTCCAACTCGCAAACAACACGCGATACGGCCTTGCCGCCAGCGTCTGGAGCGAGAATATCAACCTCGCACTTGATATCGCTCCTCAACTGGCTGCAGGCATCGTCTGGGTCAACGGCACGAACATGATGGATGCCGCTGCGGGTTTCGGCGGCACGCGCGAGAGTGGTTTTGGACGCGAAGGTGGCTGGGAAGGGCTAAGCGCTTACACAAAAGACAACGTCAAACGTAAACCGCTTAAACAAATCAAACCCTTTGACGGCGAAGCAGCACCAACAGACACGATTGATCGCACAGCCAAACTCTACATCGGCGGCAAACAAGCCCGCCCTGACGGTGGATACTCACGCCCTGTCCGCAGCAAATCAGGCGCGCTTCTGGGCCACGTCTCGCTGGCCAATCGAAAAGACGTCAGAAACGCGGTCGAAGCCGCACAATCCGCCAAATCATGGAGCAAGACTACGGGCCATTTGCGCGCGCAAATCCTGTACTACGTTGCGGAAAACCTGGCGGCCCGATCCTCGGAATTTGCGACACGACTGGATGCGCTACAAGGCGCAAATACGGGTGCTCTGGAAGTTGAAACGACCATCAACCGTCTCTTCACCTACGCCGCATGGGCCGACAAATTCGACGGCCAGATTCACGGGGTGCCCATCCGCGGCGTCGCTCTGGCGATGAAGGAACCCGTGGGCGTCATCGCCGCACTCTGCCCGAACGAAGCCCCACTCCTCGGCCTCATCTCCTGCATGGCCCCTGCCATCGCAATGGGCAATCGTGTAATCCTTGCAGCCTCAGAAATCTTCCCTCTGGCCGCGACTGACTTCATTCAGGTGCTCGAAACATCAGACATTCCGGCCGGGGTCGTCAATATCCTCACGGGCGATCAAGAAGATGTCGCAGCCCCCCTTGCAGTTCACATGGACGTCGACGCGGTCTGGAGCTTTGGAACTGGTAAGCTCACGGAAACAGTCGAAGCCGCCTCGGCCACCAACCTCAAACGCACCTGGACCAACAATGGCACTGCCCGCGACTGGCTTGGCAAACAGGGCGAGGGTCGCGCTTTTCTCGAAGCCGCTACAGAAGTCAAAAACATCTGGGTGCCATACGGGGAATGACCCGTTCCAAATGGTAGGCAAATACCGCCGCCGGAGGCATTCCTCCCCCTTGCAAAACGGGAGGAATATTATGCAGCTCTTAATTGGCTGGTGACGTCTCCAAGCCTTCAGGCTGACCGACAACCACAAAATGCAAACCATCAGGGTCCAGCAATTCAGCGGCAACCCTCTGCACACCCTCCAGCGTAACGGCCTCTACGCGGTCATTTCGGGTCGCAATGTAATCGTTCGGCAATCCCATAAGCTGCATGCCGACCATGATGTTCGCAATCGGCCCGTTGCCGTCAAAACGCAGCGGGTAGGCACCGGTCAGATAGGTCTTGGCATTCTCGACCTCTTCAGCGGTAACACCTTCGATCGCCGCTCTCGCCCACTCGGACCGAATAACCTCTATGGCTTCCGCGATCCGGTCATTCGCAGAACTGACAGCGCCAATGTAGATATCTGCCAGATCCTTGCCTGCCAGATAAGAGTAGACGCCATAGGTCAAACCACGCTTTGCACGCACCTCATCCATCAGCCGGCTCTCGAAGGACCCGCCTCCAAGTACATGGTTAAGCACGATAGCTGTAAAATAGTCCGGGTGATCCTGCCCGATACCGCGTTGCGCGAACCGCGCCACGGACTGAGGCGTCTCAAAAGGTACAACCGTCACTCCTCCGGGGATATCCACCTGTGCCGCCGGCGGCATCGGTGCCCCGTTTTCGGGCAAGCCGCCAAGAACATCATCCAGCAGGGCGGCAAGTTCTTCTTCGGTGATATCGCCCACGGCACCAATGTAGATCCGGTCGCGCGCCATAACATTTGCATGTGCCTCGACAAGATCGTCGCGGGTGAGCGCCGCAACGGACTCAACTGTCCCGTTTAACGATGACGCGTAGGGATGGTTGCCAAATGCGATACGGTCCATCGCCCTGCTCGCCAGTTCATCGGGGTCTTTCGCATCAGACTCGATACCGCTCAGCACCTGTGCGCGAACGCGCTCGATCGCATCTTCATCGAACCGCGGTTCCTGCAGCAGCGCCTTGAGCAAAGCAAGGCCCTCGGTACGGTTTTCCGTCAGAAACCGGCTCGAAACAGACAACGCGTCATCATCAATCCCCACGGATATCGATGCCGCAAGCCCTTCAACCGCGCGCGCATAGGCCCGCGCATCCATGTCTCCTGCACCCTCCTCCAACAGATAGGTCATCAGGTTGGTCGCCCCGCGTTTGCCCGGCATATCCAGCGACGCACCGCCACGGAACCGTATCTCGAGGGCCATGAACGGGATGGAGTGATCTTCAACCAACCATGCGGTCAAGCCGCCCGGCGTTTTGACCTCCTTGATGTCCACGGTCGCAGACGCAGGCAACGCTATTGCAAACAAGGCAAATACCGTCGCCAGAACCTGCGTCGCAATCCTTCTGTGATAGTTAAATTCAATCATTGTGTGACCTCCTCGCGCATCAGCCAGCCCGTGACCGAGACGCGTTTGTCAAAAACTTCGCGCGCGGCGGACATGATATCGTCTTCTGTCACCGCTTCGAGCACGTCAGGCCAAGCCTGCACGTCTTCTACCGTCAAACCAGACGCCAGCGCCTGCCCATAGCGATTCGCAATTCTGTCCACGTCATCGCGCGCATAAATCTGGTCAGCGCGGATTTGAAACTTGATCCGCTCAAGTTGTTCCGCATCAACACCTTCCTCCATGAACTTTGTAAGCGCAGCATCCATTGCGTCTTCAGCTTCCTGCAGTGACACGCCCGGAACAGGTGCCACAATCAGGTTAAAGGTCGTGTCATCCAGAGAAACGGGTCTGTAAAAACTACCGGTGAAGAGCGCGATTTTCTGTTCGAACTCCAACTCCTGCGTCAGGAAAGATGTTGCCCCGCCACCAAGTATCTCGCTCAGGAAAACAAGTGCAGCGGCCTTTTCCTGCGCGCCGGGGTCCCGCTCGGGCGCAAGATAAGACCGTCGGACATAGGGCTGGGCGACACGCGCATCCCGGAAAATCAAACGCCTTTCTGCCGTTTGCGGTGGCTCTTGCGTGCGCAGCCGCTCCGGCAGGTTCGGGTTGGCCGGTATCTTGCCGTAATGCTCTTCGGCAAGTGCGCGCACTTCTTGGGGCGTAACGTCCCCGCTGACCACGAGGATCGCGTTGTTTGGAGAGTAGTAGATATCATAAAATCCCAACGCATCATCCATATCCAGCGTTTCCATCTCGTGCATCCAGCCGATGATGGGGACACCATAGCGATGGTTGAGATATTGCGCCGCGTTCAACTGCTCGCCGAACAATGCGCCGGGGCTGTTTTCGGTACGCTGGTTGCGCTCTTCGATAATCACATTGCGCTCGGTGACGATGTTCTCTTCGGTCAGCCGGATATTCTTCATCCGGTCCGCTTCCATCTGCATCATCAGGCCCAGTCGATCTGACGCCACGCGCTGAAAGTACGCGGTATAGTCATAAGAGGTAAACGCATTGTCGCGTCCACCGTTGCGGGCAACCGTCGAAGATAACTCGCCTTCGGCAAGCGTGTCCGTCGCTTTGAACAACAGATGTTCAAGGTAGTGGGCCACACCGGACGAGCCCACCGGCTCATCTGCTGACCCCGCACGGTACCAGACCATATGCTGTACAACGGGTGCACGATGGTCTTCGACCACCACGACCTGCATTCCATTATCCAGAGAAAAAGTCGTTACCGCTTCATCGCTCGCGCCCGCAACAACGGGCAATAGCGCGACAATCGCGGCGAAAGCAGTCAATCGCATCATCTGCTGTCCTTTTTAGATATGTGAACATGCCTCTTGGACATGAAGGTACGATGTGTCAGCACATCTTCAAGTCGCGTTGGCGGGAATGTGAGGTTGAAACCGCGTAAAATTCACTCTGCCGGCGGATAACTCGGTGTGCCCGCACCCGCACGGCGCCAAGCATCGGCGGTCCCGCGCGCGTCGAGTTTCTGACTGCGGTATACATTGTCATACAGATTGTCAGGAAAGAGCCTGTATTGCGTAAAACGGGACTGCTTTCTGCGGAACTCCGCGTCTTCCGCCGCTAATGATCCACGAATATCCGATGGTACGCCGAAACGGCTCGCCGCTGTTACCAGCGCACCGTCGGTCGCCGGGATCGGGGCATTGGCGTCCTGTGGTCGACCGCCCAGCGCAACGGTCATATCGGCAATCGGGTCCACATCCGTTCTGTTGCCCTGACCCGGCGTGGGTGGCGGCAACTGGTCAAAGCTTGGCGGGGTTTGCAATTCCGCCTTGGGCTCGACCACAAATTCATCCGGCCCTCTCGAGGTCGACTGCAGTTGCACAAGGCCCTGATTGCTACAGGCAGCCAAGCTTGCAAAAGTCAGGATCAGAGCCAAAGTGCGGCGCATGTCGTCTCTCCTTGCGGTTACCACTAGATACGCCAGACCAGCAGGCGTTGTCACTGACCTTTTTTTGCGGCTTTTTTGTCATCAGGTGCCAGAAACACCAAACCAAGCGCACCGGCAAAGATGAACACATCTGCCAGATTGAAAACGAAAGGATTATTAATGCCGCAACAGGACGTATTGAGAAAGTCCAGCACGTAGCCATAGAGCAACCTGTCAAAAACATTGGCCAGCGCCCCGCCGATCAGCAGGCCCGCAGCAGCATAAGCCCAGACGCTCATTTTGCTGCGCCAGCACCAAAAAAGAACCAGCCCGCAGATCAAGAGGGCAAGCCCGACCAACAGCCAGCGTGATGCATCCGACCCGCCATCAAATAACCCGAAATTGATGCCCCGGTTCTCGCCATATCGGAAATTCAGCACCGGCGGCAAAATATCGATCGTCCGCAGGCGCCAAAGCTCCATCATGTGGATCACGACGTATTTGCTGATCTGATCGACCGCAAAGGCAAGCACCGCAGATATGGAAAGCCAGCGCATGAACCGGCCCTAGTGACGGAAATGCCGCATGCCGGAAAAGACCATCGCCAGTCCGGCTTCATCCGCGGCTGCGATCACTTCTTCGTCGCGCATCGACCCGCCGGGCTGGATCAGTGCCGTTGCCCCGGCTTCGGCCGCTGTTACCAGGCCGTCGGCAAAGGGAAAGAATGCATCAGACGCTACCACTGACCCTTTGGTAAGGGGCGCAGGCAAGCCCATGGCTTCTGCCATATCCAACGCCTTTCGCGCCGCAATGCGTGTACTGTCGACGCGGCTCATCTGGCCGGCCCCGACACCCACGGTCGCACCGTCTTTAACGTAAATGATGGCGTTTGACTTCACATGTTTGGCAACAGTCCAGGCGAAAAGCATATCCGCCATTTCCTGATCTGTCGGCTGGCGTTTGGTAACAACCTTGAGATCGGCAGCAGAGATGCGCCCCACATCTTTGTCCTGGACCAGATACCCACCCGAGACCTGCCGGACGGCCAGAGCTGCAGCCGTCGGATCGGCAAGGCCCTCTGTCGTCAACAATCGCAGGTTCTTCTTGGCGGCGAAAACCGCACGTGCGCCCTCATCCGCGCCCGGCGCTATGACAACCTCCGTGAAAATGCCTGCAATTTCTTCCGCTGTCTCTGCGTCAAGCGGATGGTTCAGTGCGATGATGCCGCCAAATGCCGACGTCCGGTCACAATCAAAAGCGCGCGTGTAGGCTTCTTTCAACGTATCGCCACGCGCGACGCCGCAGGGGTTCGCGTGTTTGATGATGGCGCAGGCAGGTCCGTCTGCGGGGCTGAATTCGCTGACCAGTGCGAAAGCTGCGTCGGTATCGTTTATGTTGTTGTAGCTCAGCTCCTTGCCCTGATGCTGATGCGCCGTGGCGACACCAGGCTGCGCCGAGCCGTCCGTGTAGAAAGCTGCCGACTGATGCGGGTTTTCGCCATATCGCAACGTCTGCGACAACTGTCCGCCAAAACTGCGGCGGCGGGGCGTGCCGCCCACCTGATCGGCCATCCAAGTGCTCACCGCAGTGTCATAGGCGGCTGTGCGCGCATAGGCCGTCTGGGCAAGCCGCTGCCGCAGGGCATAGGGCGTTTGGCCATCATTTGCTTCCAGTGCTTCGACGACCGCCGCATAGTCCTCGACATCGACCACGACCGTGACGAACCCGTGGTTCTTGGCCGCCGAACGGATCATCGCAGGGCCACCGATGTCAATGTTTTCGATCACCTCGTCATAAGCCGCACCTTTGGCAACCGTCTCTTCGAAGGGGTAAAGGTTCACGACAACAAGGTCGATCGGACCGATCCCATGTTCGTCCATAGACGCGACATGGTTATCGTTGTCGCGCAACGCAAGAAGGCCCCCATGCACAACCGGATGCAGGGTCTTGACGCGACCGTCCATCATCTCGGGAAATCCGGTCACGTCTGACACGTCCTTGACCTCAAGACCCGCATCGCGCAACGCCTTTGCCGTCCCCCCTGTCGACAAAAGCTCGACCCCGCGGGCGGCAAGGGCTTTGCCAAGATCAACCAGTCCTGTCTTGTCGGATACAGAAAGAAGTGCACGTCGCAACGGGGCAAGGTCGGGCATGAAAAAGGTCCTTTGGGCTGTCTAGTCGATTGTCTCAAGCGTGTCGCGGTTAAGATCCCGCACGCCAATGGCAGTTTCCTGCGCTTTGGACAAGGACCAGCGAACACGGGTGGCGTATGACATAGCCCGACCCGAAAGGACAATCTGATTTGACGCGCGCGGCTTCAGTCTTCCTGTTTCCAGATAGACCGAAGGTTCCAGCCTGAGGTTTTGCCCCCCATCATGGCGGAATACCCATATCTCTCCGCTCTTGAGCGCCATTGACACCGCAGCCCCGCCAAGGTCGATGGCTGCATCCACCTCGGGGTGCAGATGGAAGCGGATGTCAAAAGAAATTCCTTTCAGCTTGCCTGCATCCAAGGCCAGATCAAACCTGCGTTTCTCGGCTTCTGTCAGCGACAAAAGCATGTCCTCGCCAGCAATGCCCCGACCGTCAAAAGTGATCTCGAGCGTACGGGCATGGGTAAGACCGTGGGTCGGTACGAAACCGTTATGCCCGCCCTGAAACTGCAATCCGTCAAAGGCATGGCCAATCTCAATAGGCACGCGAGTAGGACCTTCGATCAGCTCTTCACGGCCTGTGGCCGTGTCAATGGGCCCCAGCCTCGCACTTGAGTAACCATCCAGCGACAAGGTGGAGTGCGAGGGGGTCGCGCGCCCTGCGCGGCGCCAGTCAGGCCCAAAGGTGCGACCGGAGCCGCAGTTCACCACAAGCTGGCGACGACCGGAGGTCAGCTCGAACGCGAGAGTGGACGCATGGGCATTGAAAGATGCGCGACCAACCGGAGGGACGCTCGCGTCGACGATCACGCTGGTGCGGCCGGCAGAGAGGCGCGCAAATCCCATCGACAAACCCTCAGGCTGGCGGTTTTTAACGCGGGCCTGCGCCAGCGCATGGTCCAGCCACCCTTCCGCGCCTCTGCCCCCCCCGTGGAACCGTGCCAGACTGCCATCGGCATGGCGCAGGGCACGTAACGTGGGCGCGATGCGTTCGATGGCGTCCAGGTGCTCTGCGGGAGGTGTGTATTCCGCTTCGGTCAGGGCCGCGGCCGCCCAGGTCAGAAGAGTGAACACTTCCAGCAGGTCTTCGGGATTGCGCGATGCAACGCCGCCCTGCGCGTCGATCTGCGTGCGGCATTCACGGGCCAGCGCCTTGACCGCAGGCAGCGCCATGGACTGCATTCCCTCAAGCGACAACCCGGCATAGATCAGGCCGGTCAGCGCTTCGAACCGCGGCAGCCCATGCGCCGCACCTTGCCAGCGGCTGGCAAGAAAATGCGTCTGCCGGTACAGGCTGCCATAAAACGCATCGCTGTCTTCGGCCTCAGTCCCGCGGAGCAAAAAGATGGCATGGTTGATCCAGCGGATCAGTCGGCGCCCTGTCAGCTCTGGTGTCCAACCCGCGCCGCGCCCCCGGCCATAAAGCTCGATCCAGCGCCACAGCCACTGCTGCGCCACGTCCCTTGCCGGCGCATCACCCACCGCCGCCAAATCATCGAGCCAGTCAAAACCATTCAGTTCCAGTGTGAAATCGTTGTTGGGTGCCGGCAATTCCCAAAGGTCCGCCCCTTTTTTCTCAAGCAGGTGGCCCGCAAACAAGAAGTTGCCAGCCAAAAGCTGCCGCCCCCGCGCAAAACTACCGATGGTCCGCGGCTCGGGGCTCGAGACAAACCCCACGGCACGCGCGCGCATCCGCCCGACTCGGGCAGCGTGCCATCTGTTCAACAAATGGACCTTTTTAGCCGCAAAACTGGTGTTATGGGACATCATGATCTCTGCCTGGCGCGCTCTAACGGCACTTTGGTGGCATGATAGCGTGACGTCCGCCGTGAGTCACCGCTCTTTTCTGAGGACAGCGATGTAGAAGCCGTCCATACCCCCCAGCTCCGGCCAATAGTCGGGCCGAAGCCGCAGACCGCCCTCAGGGGTGAACCACGCTGGGGCCACACCTTCAAGGTCGCGCGCACCGGCATCCACCTGCATATCCGGGTGGCGCACAAGCGCCTCATCGATTTGCACCTCGCCCTCATCGGGTAAAAGCGAACAGGTGCAAAAAACAAGCCTTCCACCCGGCGCAACCAAGGTCCAGGCGTGGTCAAGCAGACGCGATTGCATCTCTATGAGAGCACCAAACTCCGATCCATCCTTGGCATGCGGCAGATCAGGATGGCGACGTATCGTGCCGGTGGCGGAGCAGGGCGCGTCAAGCAACACCGCATCAAAACGGCCCGTCACCGCCATCGCATCCTGCACAGCAATCTGCGCCGAAAGCCCTGTGCGCGCCAGATTTTCCTCGACCCGCTGCATGCGCACGGCCGAATCGTCAACAGCGGTCACACGCGCACCTGCCGCGGCCAGTTGCATGGTCTTGCCGCCGGGGGCCGCACAGAGGTCCAGTATCTTTTCCCCTGCCTGAGGTTGCAAAAGCTTGACGGGCAAGGCGGCGGCTGCGTCTTGCACCCACCATGCACCATCAGAAAACCCCGGCATTCCCGAAACCTGCCCCGCATCCGAAACACGCACCGACCCGGTCGGTAAAAGGCTACCACCGGTCTGTGCAGCAACCTCGGCGGGGTCCCCTTTGGCCGTAAGATCAAGCGGAGCACCCGCCAAATGCGCAACTTCCATCGCCGCCATTGCCTCGCTACCCCATGCCTCGACAAGAGGGCCGCGCAGCCATTTCGGCAGCCGCGGCGGACGCAGGCTGTGCCACGCATCCGGCCCGTCTGCCGCCACTTTGCGCAACACCGCATTGGTCAATCCTTTCAGATGGCCATAACGCTTGTTGCGCGACACCAACTCCACAAAGCTATTGACGACGCCATGGGGTGCCTCCCCTGAACACAGCTCTACCGTGCCGACGCGCAGCGCGTTGCGCACCGTAAGCGGCGGGTATTTGTTAAGGTGTTTTTGCAGCAAACGGTCTGCTCGCTCCATGCCGCGCAGGGTCTGGTTGGCCAGACGTGCCGCGCGCGCGCGGTCTTCCGGTGCAAGCTTGTCCAATGCGCCTGCACCCAAAAGCTCGGCCATGAGACGGCCCTCGCCCAGAATTTGATCCAGCAGGTAAACAGCGCTGCGGCGCGCGGGTAATCCGGTATCGGCCATGTTTCTCTCGTCATCGCACTGGCGCAGACGACTTGCCCACGCGGTCTTGGGACGTATATCAATGCGCAGACCTATGGACAGAGCAAAATGACAGACACACCCGAAGAAAGCGCCGCACCCCAAGACCTGCCGCCCGCCGCACAGCGCGCATTGGCCGAAGCAGAGGAACGGCGCAAAAAGGCCAAGGCGTTAGAATTACCGCCGGAGCTTGGCGGACGCGACGGGCCAGAACCAGTGCGTTTCGGAGACTGGGAAAAAAAGGGCATCGCAGTCGACTTCTGACGCACGCAGGCCGCAACAATCAATCGTTGAAGCTAAAAGACGCCGACGTGCGTTTGTCTGACGCGCGGTTCAGCGCAAACGAAACTCTGCCGAGTCGCCTTGACCTTTGTCGGATGTGAACCGGATACGGTCACCTGCGGCCTGCACTTCCTGACAGTTGTATCCCAAAGGGTCACCGGCCCAGAAAATCTCGCGGCAGAAATACCCGTCGTCCCATGTCCAGTTGCCAGTTACGGGCCAGGCCGCACCATAGCCTGATATGGCGCCTTCTTCGCTTACCTCCAGGTTCACAAACGGACGCTTGAGTTCCTTGCCCTTAACAAGAGCGACGAATTCATCTTGATCCTCAACCTTGGAGAATTCTGCAAGCGCTGCAGAACCGCTGAAAACAGCGAGCACGGTAGCGTACGAGATGTTCGACAAGCGCATCTGCAAAGTATCCTGGTCAGACCCTTTTAGAACTAGATACGCCGAGCGACCGCCTTTGGATCACCCGGCAGCAAATATTTGTCGCCTGTCAGTCGTTTTTCAAGCCCAGCACGTCCAACATGTCATAAGCGCCGGGGGCTCTGTCGCGCGCCCAAAGTGCAGCTTTGACCGCGCCGCGTGCGAAAACCGACCGGTCGGACGCCACGTGCCGCAGAGTGATCCGTTCACCCGACGCAGCAAAGAGCACATCATGCTCTCCGACGATGTCACCGCCCCTGATCGCCACGAACCCGATGTCCCCCTTTTTGCGCGCACCGGTGATGCCGTCGCGTGCCCGGTCGGAGACATCACTCAGCGCCACGCCGCGCCCTTCCGCAGCAGCTTCGCCCAACATCAGCGCCGTACCCGAGGGTGCATCCACTTTCTGGTTGTGATGCGCTTCGATGATTTCAATGTCGAAATCATCATCAAGCGCCGCCGCCACACGTTTCGTGAGCTGAACCAACAGATTGACGCCCAGACTCATGTTTCCGGCGCGCACAATCTTGGCGCGTTCAGCCGGCACCGTGAGTTGCGAGATTTCCACATCTGTCATGCCTGTTGTACCGATCACATGGACCGCACCGGCATCTGCCGCGGCCTGCGCAAAGCTGATTGTGGCCGCGGGCGCTGTAAAGTCGATGATGGCCTCCGCGCTCTGCAGGGCTTCTTGAATACTATCTGTGACACGCACGCCGCGCGGCGTGGCCCCCATAACCGTGCCAAGGTCCTGCCCCACCCATTCATGACCTGGCCGCTCGACGGCAGCCGACAGAGTGACCTTGTCTGAAGCGTCCACCGTATCGACCAGCATTTGGCCCATACGACCGGAAACACCTGTGACCGCGATTTTCATTGGACTGCCCATCTTGCGCTCCCGCATGGTTAAGTGACGTATAGTGACGACGCGTCTTACAGCGCCACGCAGTGCTTGGCAAAGGCACAGTGACCGCTTAGATGAGGGATATGGCAAAGAACAAGTTCCACGATGGTCCCGGACCGTCCCAAAGGCAGCTACGCGTCGGCGAAACCATTCGCCGTGCCCTCTCTGACGTTCTGGCGCGCGGCGATGTGCACGACACTGACCTCAACCGGCTGTCTATCACTGTGGGCGAAGTGCGCACCTCTCCTGACCTCAAGATCGCAACGGCCTATGTCTTGCCTCTTGGTGGCAAAGGACAGGATGAGGTCATTGCGCTGCTGGCGCGAAACAAAGGCGAGCTTCGCCGCTTGGTTGCCAAGAAACTGACACTCAAGTTTGCTCCAGACCTGAGGTTTCAGCTTGATGAAACCTTCGACCGGATGGATGAGACACGTGAAATGCTCAGCCGGGCAGAAGTCCAGCGGGATACAGCCGACAAAACGATGGGAAACGCGGGGGAGGAATGACACGTCTCTGGGCGGTGCTGTTTTTCTTTTGCGCCAGCGCAAGTCCGGCGGCGGCTGTCTCGTGTGAAAAGGTCATTCACAATGAAGCAACCTTTACCGTCTGCACCGTCAACGCCAGTTCAGAGACCTTGCGCCTGTTTTTGCGCGACGCAACCGGTGACATCTATGGGCAGTTCACAACAATCGACAACGCCCTGGGCACCAACGGCGAGCGCCTTGCCTTTGCGATGAACGCCGGCATGTATCACGAGGACCGCTCACCCGTCGGCCATTATGTTGAAAACGGTGAAGAGATCATGCGCGTGATCCCTAACGCCGGGCCGGGGAACTTTGGATTGCTGCCGAACGGTATTTTGTGCCTGCGCCCCGGTCGGGCGGATGTTTTTGAGACGACGCGCTATATCCGTGAGGACCCCGCCTGCACCTATGCCACGCAATCGGGGCCGATGCTGGTCATTGACGGCGCTTTGCACCCACGCTTTTTGCCCAAAGGCACGTCGCGATATATCAGAAACGGGGTAGGCACCTCCGCCGATGGCACCACGGCCGTTTTTGCGATTTCGGAAGAACCCGTCAATTTTCACAGCTTTGGCACGTTGTTCCGCGACAGGCTCGCCCTGCCCAATGCACTTTTCTTCGATGGCAATATCTCTCGCCTCTATGCACCAGATATCGGGCGCCGCGATTTCGGCTTTGCGCTGGGGCCAATTATTGGCGTCGTCGAACCAGTGCAGTAAAATCGGGGTTGCGCGCATGGCTCGGGGTCAAGGGGTGGGCTTTCACAGCTGTGCCCGCTATGAGCCTGTGCGATTACAAACTGAGGAAAGAGTATGGGACGCAGACGCAAGGGGCGCGATGTTTCGGGTTGGCTAATCGTTGACAAACCGGCCGGCCTGACCTCTTCAGCGGTGGTGAACAAGGTGCGGTGGGCTTTTGATGCGAAAAAGGCAGGGCATGCCGGAACGCTGGACCCGGATGCGACCGGCGTTCTGGCCGTGGCACTGGGCGAAGCGACCAAAACCGTTCCCTATGTCACAGATGCATTGAAGGCTTATGAGTTCACGGTGCGACTGGGACAGGCCACCAATACAGATGACGCCGAGGGCGAAGTCATCGCTGCCAGCGACGAACGCCCCTCTGATACGGAGATCACAGACGCGCTTGGGGCTTTTGTCGGCGACATCGAACAGGTACCGCCACAATTCTCCGCAGTGAAAGTCGACGGGGAACGCGCGTATAAACGGGCACGCGATGGCGATGAACTCGCACTCGCTGCACGACCTCTATACGTTGACAGTCTGCTGCTGATCGACCGGCCGGACAGGGATCACGCAACTTTCGAAATGGTGTGTGGAAAGGGTGGCTATGTACGCTCGATCGCGCGTGATCTGGGTCGCACGCTTGGTTGTCTGGGCCATGTGCGCAATCTGCGGCGCATCTGGTCGGGGCCCTTTGACGCCGAAGACGGGCTGACGCTTGACCAGCTGGACGCCTTGGCCCGATCGCCCGCGCTGGATGCCCATTTGATCCCGTTGGAGGCAGCTCTGGCGGATCTGCCCGAAGTCAAAACCACCGCCGAAGGTGCCACGCGCCTGCGCAATGGCAATCCGGGTATGGTGTTCGCCTCTGACGCGGAATACGGGGATACCTGCTGGGCATCGTTTGACGGCCGCGCGATTGCAATCGGGCAGTATAAATCGGGCGAGTTGCACCCCGCGCGGGTGCTGTTGGACCACTAAGCGCAGGGCCGCCTGTTACAAAGCGATACAATTCTCGCGCGTCCGTCATCGCTAAAGGCCCATTGTTTCAAGGATTATTACAATTCCAGCCGTTTGGGTAAGCTACGCGTGAAGCCACCTCGCATAAGGGCCGCACATACCCACTTTCAGTTTCAACGAACAACGATTGATACTGAAAAGGAACTACGGAAATGAAAAACACTGTCTTTACGCTGCTTGCCGCTGGTGCACTGGCCACCATTGCATTTGATACATTCGGTCAGGCGCTCAGCCCGCTCTTGGGTTATTCCAAACTTGCACCCGTCGGACTGGCCGGTGCCACATTGAAAACCGTGTTCGGCGCCAACCCCTCCGGCGCGGCCTACCTGCTGCACAGCCTTACAGGTCTGGTGTTTTATGTGGTTGGGTACTTCGCCATCGCACGGCCAGTCCAACGTGCCGTACTGCCGCAACTGCACTGGAGTTTGACGGCCGCCGTATACGGTGTGGCCCTCTGGGTCTTTGCGCTTTACGGGATGGCGCATCTTGTTGCAGGAATGAAACCTTTCCTCGGCTTTACCGGCATCACCTGGGTCGCGCTTTGGGGGCATGTGGTCTACGCGCTGGTTGCAGCCGCCGTGCTCGAAACACGCGGCGTCGTTATGGAGCTTCCGGCGCGCCGCGAGATCGCTCTGGGCTAACCCGGTCAGACTGTTCACGCCGCTTCCAGCATATGGGAGCGGCGTTTGTACGTGCTTGCCCCCTGACGGCCCAACTGGCATTTGAGCGGATATGGATATCCGACGGCACAGCACAGACAACATCACTTCACAGGCGGCCTATTCCACTTGCGGAGCGTATCGATACTGGCTCACAAGGCAGTGGGACGCGACAGGCAAAACTGTGAACTTCGTCATGCTCAACCCCTCGGTGGCAGATGAATTCAGGAATGATCCAACGGTCGAAAGATGCGAACGCCGCGCCCGCATGCTGGGCTTTGGCGGCTTTAGTGTCACAAACATATTTGCATGGCGCGATACTGACCCGCATGCGATGCGCAAGGCAAAAGCACCCGTCGGACCAGAGAATGACGCGGTCTTGTTGCGCATGGCTTCACAAGCACAACAGGTGATCGCGGCTTGGGGAGCGCATGGCGCGCACCTCGGGAGAGGGCCAGAGACTGCGGCGATACTTAATGAAAACGGGGTGAAAATGCACCATTTGGGCCTTTCCAAACATGGCCACCCGCGCCACCCACTTTACATTCCATACAGCACACAGCCAAAGGTTTGGAAACTTCGGCACGATTAACACTCTTGTTATACTTTCAGGTTAGCAAAGCCGTGTTCCGAGTGCCCAAGTTACATTTGCAAGGGGTCGCGCGTGCTTTGGTTAACTGGTCTGCCAGTACAAGTGCTGCAGGCGCGACCTCTCTCCTGCAGTTTCTCATTATTGACGTGTTTAGGCGTGCGCCATACCGCGCAAAAGCGATTTAAAGTCCGCGTTTTGTGACTTGAGATACGATTCAGCGTTTGCCAAATCCATCAATCCCGCCTATACGCCCGCATCTCGGGCAAGATTCTTGTCTTGACCGATCACTCCATGGGCTTGTGCTGGACGACATCCCGGCCTGCGCCTTGACCGCAAACATTTTAGATTAGGAGACCCCGATGTCGATTACTGCTGAAGAAAAAGACCGCGTCATGAAAGAATTCGCAACCAAAGAAGGTGACACAGGTTCGCCCGAAGTTCAGGTTGCCATCCTCAGCTCGCGTATCGCAACACTGACCGAACACTTCAAAGAGCACAAGAAAGACAACCACGGCCGCCGTGGCTTGCTCAAGATGGTGGCCACACGCCGCAAGCTGCTCGATTATGTCAAAGGCAAAGATGAGGCACGCTACCAAGACCTTATCAAACGCCTCGGCCTGCGCCGCTAAGACATCCAAAGCATTGAACGCTTAAACCGCGCCCGATTGGCGCGGTTTTTCATTTTAAAGACCTTACTTTACCTCGCGCGGCGATCCGCTAGCTTAAGCGCATGCTGACTTTCGCTGCCGCCGTCTTCTTTCTCATAATCACGCCGGGACCCGGCGTTTTGTCGACAGCGGGGGTCGGCGCGGCCTTTGGCGCAAACGCCGGAACACGCTACGTCAGCGGCCTGTTTATCGGCACAAACCTTGTGTGCATCGCTGTGGTCAGCGGCTTGACGGCTATGCTTTTAGCAGACCCCCGACTGCGCACAGTGCTTTTTATCGCGTCCATTTGCTATCTGTCCTATCTGGCGTTTCGCATTGCCTTTGCGGGCAGCAAAATTGCCTTTATCGAGCGGCAATCGCCACCCGGGATAATGGGCGGTATCGCCTTGCAGGCCATCAACCCCAAGGCCTATGCGGTCAACACGGCACTGTTCACCGGTTTCAGTTTCCTGCCGCAAAACTACCCTCTGGAAATCGCGATCAAGTTCCTTATCGTGAATGCGATTTGGATACCTATTCATTTCGCTTGGCTTTGGGCCGGCATTGCCCTGCGCCGCATGAGCCTGCCACACAAAACTCAGCGTGCGATCAACATCGCGATGGCGCTTTCCATGATGGCGGTTGTGGGCCTTGCGGCCTGGTCCCAGAGTTGACGTGGAAAACCTGCCGCCTCTTGCTTTGTCTGTCCGGCAACCGTCTGCCTGGGCCATCATCCATGGCGGCAAAGAGATCGAGAACCGGTCGCTCGGGTCCATCCGGGCAGGAAAAATGACAACAGGAACAATCTGCATTCACGCAGCCACCGGCATGAAGGAAGACGAATACCGGTATCTACACTGGCGATTTGCCCAGCATGGCACGCTCTGTCCGCGCCCGGACGCGCTGATCCGGGGCGGGATCATCGGTGTGGTGGACGTGGTCGGGATAATCACACGCAGCGACAGTCCTTGGTTCGGTGGCGAAGCGGGTTTGCAACTGGAGAACCCCCGAGCAGTGGACCCGATCCCAGCACAGGGGGCTCTTGGTTATTTTGAATGGCACCGCGCAGGTGCGTTCGCAAGGCCCAAACCGTGGATGAAAAACTACGGTCGCAGCGGCGGAGACAGCCATACATTGCCGCTTTTCCCGGACAGCGCCCCAATGTTTAAAACACCACCTGAAAAGCCTTGGACCAAAGGCTGATCCTTCCCTTTCCAAATGCGCGCATCTCGTGTATGTCCGCGCAATCTGAAAGCCGGCGCCCGGACCTCAGCGCCGCCAAAAGAAGATACCGGGGTCAGAGGGAATTCGCCCTCTATGCAAAGGCCAATGGGCCAACACAGGAAACGTAGATGTTTAACGAAACGAAAAAGTCGATGCAGTGGGGCGAAGAAACGCTCACGCTGGAAACAGGAAAAGTGGCCCGTCAAGCGGACGGGTCGGTGATTGCAACGCTGGGCGAAACCAGCGTCATGGCAAACGTCACCTTTGCCAAAAAACAAAAACCCGGTCAGGATTTCTTTCCTCTGACCGTGCACTATCAGGAAAAATATTACGCCGCAGGTAAAGTACCGGGCGGTTTCTTCAAGCGTGAAGCACGCCCCACAGAAAAAGAAACACTGACCGCGCGTCTGATTGACCGGCCGATCCGCCCGCTGTTCGTCCCCGGCTTCAAAAACGAAGTTCTGGTGATGTGCACCGTGCTGAGCCACGATCTGGTGAACGACCCTGATATGGTTGCGATGATCGCAGCATCCGCGGCGCTGACTATTTCCGGCGCCCCCTTCATGGGACCCATCGCCGGTGCCCGCGTCGGGTTTGAGGACGGTGAATATGTTCTTAACCCGACCGTTGACGACATGCAGGACCTGCGCCTGAATCCCGACCAGCGCCTTGATCTGGTTGTTGCCGGCACAAAAGACGCCGTGATGATGGTAGAATCGGAAGCCTATGAGCTGACCGAGGACGAAATGCTGGGCGCGGTCAAATTCGCGCACGAGCAAATTCAGCCGGTTATCGACCTCATCATTTCTTTGGCCGAAGAAGCCGCCAAAGAACCGTTTGATTTCGCGCCTGCCGACTATTCCGAACTGTCTGCTGCTGTTAAGGCGGCTGGCGAGACAGAGATGCGGGCTGCTTTCGCGATCACTGACAAGCAAGAGCGTACAACGGCCGTTGCTGCCGCCCGTGAAACAATCATGGCCGCGCTGAGCGAAGAGCAAACAGAAGACCCTAACCTGGGTTCTGCGATGAAAGGTCTTGAGGCCTCGATCCTGCGTGGTGACGTTGTCAAAACCGGCAAGCGGATTGACGGACGCAAAACGGATGAAATCCGTGACATCGTCTGCGAAACCGGCCTGCTGCCACGGACACATGGCTCCGCCCTGTTCACGCGCGGAGAAACGCAGGGCCTTGTTGTTACAACACTGGGCACAGGCGATGATGAACAGTTCATCGACGCGTTGCATGGTAACTTCAAATCGAACTTCCTGCTGCACTACAACTTCCCGCCCTACTCGGTCGGCGAAGCAGGTCGCGTGGGCCCTCCGGGACGTCGTGAGATTGGTCACGGCAAGCTGGCATGGCGCGCGTTGCAGGCAGTGCTGCCCGCGGCAACTGATTTTCCTTACACAATCCGCGTGGTGTCCGAGATAACTGAATCCAACGGCTCGTCGTCGATGGCGTCGGTCTGCGGCGGTTCCTTGTCCATGATGGATGCGGGTGTGCCGTTGAAGTCGGCCGTGGCCGGTGTCGCGATGGGTCTGATCCTTGAAGAAGACGGGTCTTATGCGATCCTGTCGGACATTCTTGGCGACGAAGACCACCTTGGCGACATGGACTTTAAAGTAGCCGGTACCGAAAACGGTATCACGTCGCTGCAGATGGACATCAAGGTTGCGGGCATCACTCCCGAGATCATGGAGAAAGCTTTGGCGCAGGCCAAAGACGGCCGGATGCACATCCTCGGTGAAATGAACAAATCGATCACAGGCGCCGCGGACTTCTCTGTTCACGCGCCACGGATCGAGACCATGCAGATCCCGACGGACAAAATCCGTGAAGTCATCGGCTCGGGCGGCAAGGTCATCCGCGAAATCGTCGAAGTCTCCGGCGCGAAAGTGGACATCAATGACGAAGGCACCATCAAGATCGCCAGCCCGAACGGCGACTCGATCAAGAAGGCCTACGACATGATCCACTCTATCGTGGCAGAACCGGAAGAAGGCATGATCTACACCGGTACAGTCGTCAAAATCGTCGACTTCGGTGCCTTTGTGAACTTCTTTGGCAAGCGCGATGGCCTCGTGCATGTCAGCCAGATCGAAAACCGCCGCCTGAACCACCCTTCCGACGTTCTGAAAGAAGGTCAGGAAGTAAAGGTCAAGCTGCTGGGCTTTGATGATCGCGGCAAGGTGCGCCTGTCGATGAAAGTCGTCGATCAGGAAACCGGTGAAGAGATCAAGAAAGAAGAAGCGACAGACGCGTAAGCGCGATTGCTTCATCCAAAAGAAATGGTCCTTCCCTTCGGGGGAGGACCCTCGGGGCAAATCTGTTTTTAGGCTCTCATGGATCAGGATCGTACGACACGTCATCTGACGATTACCGTCGCCTCGCTGACCCGAAGACGCCCCGGTATGGTCGAGGCGTTGATCCGATCATGGGGCGACATGGATATCCCCGGAAATGCCACAGTGCGCTGCCTCATCGTAGAGAACGACGCAGACGCCCAGGTAAAAGGGCTTGTAGAAAGCTTGAACCCACTCGTGAATGGTCTGCCGCTTGACTATGTTCTGGAAACAGAGCCCGGCATTCCATTCGGTCGAAACCGCGCCGCACAAGAGGCGTTGGCGCAGGGGTCCGATTTGCTTTGTTTTGTGGATGATGACGAAACAGTGGCATCAGACTGGCTGGTACGTCTGGTGGCCGGGTACCGCGCGAGCGAGGCTGCTTTGCTGGGGGCCCCGCTACGCATGGCCGCGCCCATCGACGGGCTAAGCCGGCTGGAACTGATGATGCACCACAGCATCTCGGAAGGTTATCGCCAGAAGGAAAAGCGAAACGCATCGCTCACGTCGCTGAATGACACACCGCGTGTCACCGTTGTGACGAACAACTGGCTCGCAGAGACACGGCTTTTTGCTGAAGACGGATTTTGGTTCAACGAAAACATGCGCTTTACCGGCGGAACCGATTCAGTGTTTTGCGCTCAGGTGAAAGACGCGGGCTACAAAGTTGGCTGGGTAAAAGACGCCTTTGTCTACGAGACACTGCCCCGCGACAGGCTCAGCTTCGGCTATCAATATGCGCGGGCCCGCGACCAGATCAATGTGCATTTTCACCGGAAAATGGAAGCGACCCCCCTTTCACGCTACGCTCTCATTTTGCGCCTGCCCGGCAAATTGGTCGAGATCCTGATCCTTATCGTCAAGCTGCCCTTCACCGGCGGCAAGACGCTGCTTGATCTGGCGAAAACCACCGGATGGGTTGCCGGGCGCGTGGGGGCCGCATTCGGTGTCCGCTCAAAGCTTTACACGAACATTACTGGTGGATGAGCGACCTACGCTGCTTGTACCGCAGGACAAGAACCTTTCTAATGCGAGCAAGATGAGCACAGAACGAGCAAAACCACTGAAAGTTGTCGTGTCCGCGCTGACTCGAAGGCGCCCCGAAATGCTTGGGGCGTTGATCGGGTCTTGGGGCGAAATGGACTTACCCGAGCATTCGGAAGTGGTCTTGCTGATCGTTGAGAATGACGACGCGCCGCTCAGCCAAGAACATATCGCGGGCTTTGGTCAACTGCCAAACGGCACCGAAGTCATCTATGTACACGAACCAGAGCTTGGCATCCCCTTCGGGCGGAACCGCGCCGCCAAAGAAGCGATCAAAATGCAGGCCGATTTGCTGGCCTTTGTCGATGACGACGAAGTCGTTGCCAAAGACTGGCTGGTTGAGCTGATGGCAGCCTATCGAAACAGCCAAGCCGTTCTGATCGGTGGCCCTTTGCGGGTCAAGGCAACGGATCGCAAGTTACCCTTCCTGATGTCCCTGATGGACAAATGCGTTTCGCGAAGATACCTGCGCAAGGAAACGCGCGCGGCGCGACGCGCCAGCCTTCAAGGGACACCCGGTGTTACGATCGTGACAAACAACTGGCTGGGCGAAACCGCTATCTTCGACACTCATGGAATATGGTTCGACGAAAAAATGCGCTTTACCGGTGGTACGGACTCAAAGCTAAGCGCCGAGGTAAAGGCGGCGGGCCTGCCTACGGCTTGGGCCAAAGACGCGGCCGTCTATGAAGAAATCCCGGAAGAACGCTTGTCTGTTGCTTACCAGTTCAAACGCGGGCGCGATCAATCCTCGACCAACTACCACAGAAAAATCGACAACAACCCGGCGGCGAAACTGAATGTGCTGGTCAGTGTGCCAATCAAGTTGGTTATCATTGCGGCGCTTGTCGTCGCCCTACCGCTTTCCGGCGGGCGGACCTTATTGGATGTGGTGCGCACCAGCGGGTGGGTTGCCGGTAGGTTTGATGCACTTTTCGGAAAGCGCTCTGATCTTTACAAGACCGTGACCGGAGACTAGGCGCCTCCGGTCCATGATACTGAAGCCTCAGGTAGGTGCTTTGGTTTTCCGCAAGTAGGGCAGAACGGTTTCAAAGTCGCCGAACTTGGCTTTGGCATCTTCGTCAGACACGCTGGGCGGGATAATAACATCTTCACCGACAGTCCAGTTTGCGGGCGTCGCCACACCCTTCGCCGACATTTGCAAGCCATCAAGCGCGCGCAGGACTTCCGCAAAGTTGCGCCCAACTGTCATCGGGTAGGTCATCGACAGTTTCAGTTGCTTGTCAGGCCCAATAATAAAGACCGACCGGACCGTGGCGCTGTCGGCAGGTGTACGGCCATCCGGCATGTAAGCCTCGGCTGGCAACATGT
Source organism: uncultured Roseobacter sp. (assembly GCA_947501635.1). Classification (GTDB taxonomy): domain Bacteria; phylum Pseudomonadota; class Alphaproteobacteria; order Rhodobacterales; family Rhodobacteraceae; genus Roseobacter. The sequence continues at coordinate 239,821 of CANMWT010000006.1, read as the reverse complement.
CGAACGCTTTGGAGACCGCCAACCCTTCGTCTGCGATGATCGGGAAGCCGGCAGTCGTTCCCGCTACTTTTTCGATGTCGCCCTTCCACTTCTTATGGTCTTCAACACCATCCACCGAAACACCGATCACCTTGGTGCCGCGCGCTTCCCATTCTGCAGCCAGTTGAGCAACCGCGCCGAATTCGGTCGTGCAAACCGGAGTGAAATCCTTGGGGTGAGAGAACAGAATGGCCCAGCTGTCACCAATCCAGTCATGAAACTGGATCGTGCCGTGGTCTGTTTCGGCTGTGAAGTCGGGAACCGTGTCGTTGATGCGCAAGCCCATAATATCCTCCGGTGCAATGCTGGTTCTAATCGTAGCGAACAGTTAATGGTTATTCACTGAACTTGCACCCCTCCTGCTTGCTCCTGCATGCGCAGAGTGCGAGGGTGCCGCGCGGAAGAATGCACCTACGAGGGAGGTATCACGATGAATCAAAAGAGAAACTTTTACATCAACGGGCAATGGGTGGCGCCTGCAAAAAGCAATGACTTTGCTGTGATAGATCCTTCAAGCGAAGAGCAATGCGCCGTTATTTCCCTTGGAGATCAAGCAGATACGGATGCTGCCGTGATGGCCGCGCGGCAAGCCTTTGCAAGCTGGTCACAGACCTCCAAAGAAGAGCGTATCACGCTTATCCGGCGGCTGGCCGAAGTCTACAACGACCGTTCCGAAGAAATGGCACAGGCCATTTCAGTTGAAATGGGCGCTCCCATAGACTTAAGCCGCGCGTCTCAGGTTGGTGCAGGCGCATGGCACATCCAAGGATTTCTGGAGGCCTTCGAACACTTTGAATTCGAACGTGACCATACATCCAGCGAAAAAATACTGCTGGAACCAATTGGCGTCTGCGCATTGATTACACCGTGGAATTGGCCGATGAACCAGATCGTGCTCAAGACAATACCGGCGTTGGCGACAGGCTGTACCATGGTCCTTAAGCCATCGGAAATCGCGCCGCTATCTGCAATGCTGTTTTCCGAATTCGTTGATGAGGCCGGCTTTCCCGCCGGTGTCTACAACATGGTCAATGGTGACGGTGCCGGTGTCGGCTCACAGCTTTCAGCGCATCCCGATGTGGATATGGTCAGCTTTACCGGCTCAACGCGCGCCGGTATCGCGATTTCAAAAGCGGCGGCTGACACGTTGAAACGCGTCAGCCTCGAGTTGGGCGGTAAAGGCGCAAACCTCATTTTTGAAGACGCCGACGACAAAGCCGTGACCCGCGGCGTACGTCATTGCTTTCAGAATTCGGGCCAATCCTGCAATGCGCCCACGCGAATGCTGGTGCAGCGCGCACGCTATGACGCTGCGGTAGAAACGGCTGCAGAAGTCGCCAATGCCACACGGGTCGGCCCCGCGGCTGAGCAAGGTCGCCACATCGGTCCGGTGGTGTCGGAACTGCAGTTTGACAAGATCCAGAAGCTGATCGAAATCGGCATGTCCGAAGCCCGCCTCGTTGCCGGTGGCCTGGGCAGACCCGATGGCCTGAACCGCGGCTACTACGTCAAGCCCACAGTCTTTGCTGATGTGAACAACCAGATGACAATCGCCCGCGAAGAGATCTTTGGGCCCGTCCTGTCGATCATCCCTTTTGACACCGAGGAGGAGGCCATCTCGATTGCCAACGACACGCCCTACGGCCTGACCAACTATGTGCAAACCCAAGACGATGAAAAACGGCGGCGGGTCGCGCGGCAACTGCGGTCGGGGATGGTGGAAACGAACGGCGTGGGTTTCGCCAAAGGATCACCTTTCGGTGGCTACAAGCAATCAGGCAACGGCCGCGAAGGCGGCATCTATGGCATCGAAGAGTTTCTGGAGATAAAAGCAGTGTCAGGTTGGGCTGCAGAATAGCCTGCGTTCGGTCAAAAAGGGGCTGTCGACCGAATCTTCATCGACCGCCCGCCTTGTGGATGTTTAAAGCGTAACTCTTCGGAGTGAAGCATTAATCGGGGGAAGGCACGCGCCTCGCCCGTTGCATAAAACGGGTCACCCAGTATCGGGTGGCCTAGGGCTTGCATATGCACACGCAACTGATGGCTTCGACCCGTATGCGGGAACAGGCGCATGCGCGATGTCAGCCCGTCCGATTTTACAACGCGCCAGTCCGTTTGGGCGGGTTTGCCGGTTTCCTGGCAGACCATTTGTTTCGGCCTGTTGGGCCAGTCAACGATCAGCGGAAGATCGACGGTGCCGGTTTTGTCCGCCGGCTGGCCCCAAACACGCGCCACATATGTTTTCTTTGTCATGCGCTTTTCAAACTGCAGCCCAAGGTGACGTTGCGCGTGTGGGGTCAGCGCAAAAATCATTACCCCGGATGTGTCGCGGTCCAAGCGGTGCACCAAAAGCGCATCGGGAAAAGCATCCTGCACGCGCGACAACAGGCAATCCGCAAGCGCAGGCCCCTTACCCGGCACAGATAAAAGGCCCGACGGCTTGTCGACCAGCAGAACTTCTGCGTCTTCGTGCAACACATCAAGTGGCACGTCAGGTGGAGAATAAGTTTGATCCATGCTGCCTGCTCGCAGATGTGGGTTTGGTTTTCAACCCATCAGAGATGACGCGCAAAAATTCTCCACCCCGCCGTGCGGTCAGGCTTTCACCCGTTCCGACGTCGGGTCGTACATAGGCTTGAGAGACGCTTCCGCCCGAACACGGGTACCGGCGATATCAATTTCGTAGGTCGAGGCCAAAACATCCGCCGCCGGTTCACCCTTGCACGGCACATAGCCCAGGCCCATCGCGCCACCCAGGTGGTGACCATACGCACCCGAACTGAGATACCCTACAATCTCGCCATCCCGCAAAACCGGTTCGTTGTGGTACAACAACGGCTCGGGATCAGTCAGACGGAATTGCAACAGCCGTTTTTCCAACCCTTCCTGCTTTTTACGCAAAACAGCGTCACGCCCGATAAAGCTTTCCTTGTCAAGTTTGACTGCAAATCCCAGCCCCGCCTCGAGAACGTGATCTTCGCAGGTGATGTCGTGACCAAAATGGCGGAACCCTTTTTCGATGCGCGCGCAATCCATCATATGCATACCGCAAAGCTTCAGGTCCATGTCCTGTCCGGCATCGAACAGGACTTCAAAAGCATGCTGCGCCATATCGCTCGAGACGTAGACTTCCCAGCCCAGCTCGCCCACGTAAGTGACACGGTGCACACGGGCAAGCCCCATCCCAAGCTCTATCTCCTGTGCAGTACCAAAGGGATTGCTCGCGTTCGAGAAATCAGCAGGTGACACTTTTTCCAGAAGTTTTCGGGCATTTGGCCCCATCACGGCAAGAACGCCCTCGGCGGCAGTGACATCGGTAATAACAACGTTGAAATCGCCTTGCTGACGTCGCATCCACGTCTGGTCGGCAAGCCGCGTGGCCGCCGGGGTTACGACCAGAAAAGCCGTTTCGCTCAGCCGCGTAACCGTCACATCCGCTTCGATACCACCGCGATTGTTCAGGAATTGAGTGTAGACAATTTTACCGACCGGCACGTCATACTGACCACCGCCGACATGGTTCATGAAGGCAACGGCATCGCGCCCCTCCACGCGGATTTTGCCAAATGATGACATGTCGTACATGCCCACGTTCGTGCGCACGGCATTTACTTCTTCAGCCACGTTTTCAAAGAAATTCTGACGCTTCCACGAATACTGGTAGCGAGGCTCCTGCCCTGCGCGGGCAAACCAGTTTGCCCGTTCCCAGCCTGCCAATTCGCCCATGACAGCGCCGTTTTCCAGCAATTGCTGGTGGAAAGGGGTCCGGCGCACACCGCGCGCAGTCGCTTTTTGCAGATAGGGGTAGTGATCCGCATAGAGCAGGCCCAGTGTTTCCTTGGAACGCTCGAACAGATAGGTTTTGTTGCCCTGAAAGGGTTGCATTCGCGTGATATCGACATCGCCAAGGTCAAAAGGCTTTTCGCCCGTCTCCATCCACTGCGCCAGCGCCATGCCGGCGCCGCCTGCAGACTGGATGCCGATAGAGTTGAAACCCGCCGCCACCCAGAAGTTGTCAAGCTCCGGCGCGAGACCAAGGTGATAGGCATCATCCGGCGTAAAGCTCTCGGGTCCGTTGAAGAATGTATGAATGCCCGCTTCGGCCAGCATCGGCATACGTTCGACAGCCTTTTCAAGGATTGGTTCAAAGTGATCGAAGTCTTCGGGCAGCTGATCAAATTCGAAATCCGCCGGGATGCCGCCCATCGCCCATGGTTTTGCGTTCGGCTCGAATGCACCCAGCAGCATTTTACCCGCGTCTTCCTTGTAGTAGGCGCACTCATCCGGCACGCGCAGCACCGGCAGTTGAGTCAGCCCCGCAATAGCCTCTGTCACGATGTAGAAATGCTCGCAGGCGTGCAAAGGCACGTTCACACCAGCCATGCGGCCCACCTGATGCCCCCACATGCCGCCACAGTTCACCACCATGTCAGCGCTGATGTGCCCCTGTTCTCCGTTGCGGGTCCAGTCGACACCGGTAACCCTGCGGCCGGTTCGCCTGATTGCCGTCACACATGTACGCTCGAACACTTTCGCACCGTTCTGACGAGCACCTTTGGCCAAGGCCAGGGCGATGTTCGCCGGATCGCCCTGCCCGTCCTTGTCCAGATAGACAGCCCCAGTCACATCCGCGATGTTCAGATGGTCATAGCGCGACTTCACTTCCTGCGGAGAAATCTCCTCGACTTCCACCCCGAAAGCACGCGCCATGGCGGCCTGACGGTAAATCTCCTCACGCCGTTCCTCCGTCAACGCAACGGTGATCGAGCCGACGCGTTTGAACCCGGTGGCAACGCCCGTCTCGGCTTCGAGGTTACCGTAAAGCTCCTGACTATATTTGGCGAGTTTGGTCATATTCGCCGTCGCGCGCAATTGAGCGATCAGCCCTGCCGCATGCCAGGTGGTGCCCGACGTCAGTTGCTTGCGCTCCAGAAGCACCACATCTTTCCATCCCTGCTGCGCCAGATGGTACGCAACCGAACATCCGATTACACCGCCTCCGATAATGACGACGCGTGCGTGTGATGGCATATCAGTCATGGCCGTTTTCCTTTGTCCGGCTGTTGGGGTTTACGGGGCGCGGCCCAAAGCTCCGGCGCGCCCCGTAGTTGTGTTCGTCTTGCACGTCTGGCCCACCTTCAGACGATCTTGTGCCCCGTTGCGGTAAGGCGCGACGCAATTTCGGCAATATGCGCGGGGCCAACTTCGCAGCACCCACCCACGATGGTTGCGCCTGCGGCAACCCACTCCATGACATATCCTGCGTACGCTCTGGGCCCCATATCCCGCCTTGCGGTGAGTGTATCGACGGTGGGCTTGTCGGTGAGGAAATCCTCGGTAATTTGTACAAAGCCGTTGGCATAACCGCCGAAGGGTTTGTCGAAGCCCGCGATCACCGGCATGGCCTTGGTGACAGCTTCGGGCGCGGAGCAGTTCACCAAAACCGCGTCTGCCCGGGCCGCGACACCGCCAACCTCTGCCAAATCCTCGCCCGAGCGTAGCTTGGTGCCATCCTTGTCAGAGACCGTCAGAGACAGCCAGACGGGCAGGTCCGTTTCCTTCGCGGCCTCCAGCGCATCCGCAGCATGTGCAACAGATGCAACGGTCTCAAGGATCAGCAAGTCGCAATGCGGAGCAAGAAGATGGGCAACTTCAGCAAAAAGTGGCACGGCAGTACGGGACACAGGGTGCAGGTCGGGGCGATAACTCGCGCGCAATGGCCCAATAGCCCCGGCTATCCGGCCTGTACCATGCGCTGCGCGGGCAGTCTTTGCTTCCTCGATCGCACAACCGTGCAGTTCCGCGAATTTCCCCTCCACGCCGGTTCCCAGCAACCGGTCGTGATGAATCGCATAGGTGTTTGTTGTGGCAACCGTGGCACCGGCAGCAAAGAAATCCTTGTGCACGCCCGTAACGATGCCCGGATGATCCATCATCACCTGCGTGGACCACAGCGGGGTAGGACGGTCGCCCGCGCGGTGCACCAGTTCTTGTCCCATACCACCGTCCAGCAGCGTGATATCACTCATGCGCGCAGCCTTTCGTTTTGCGGATCCCACAACGGACCGTCAGGCTGCACCTTGGCCGGGCGCTTCTGGCCGAAGATTTCCACCTCAAGCTCTGTGCCCGGTTGCGCCAGATCCGTCCGGATCACGCCCAATGCGATCGAAGCATTGACCCGGTAGCCCCAATCACCTGATGTGGTTTCGCCCACGACCTCGCCGTTGTGCCAGACCGTCGACATATAGGGCGCATCCTGATCGCCAGCATCCACAACAAGCGTCACGAACCGCTTGGAGCTCCCCTGCTGTTTTTCGTTCATCAACGCCGCCTTGCCGGGGAAATCCTGCGGCTTGTCCAGCTTGACGAAACGGTCAAGGCCCGCCTCGAACAGCGTGTAGTCGCTGGTCAGATCGCCCTTCCACGTACGGTAGCCCTTTTCTATGCGCATGGAATTGAGCGCATACATCCCGAAAGGCACCGCACCGGCGGACCGCACTGCTGTATAAAGTGCCGGAATGTCTTGAGTACGCGCATGTATCTCCCAGCCGAGTTCACCGGCAAAGCTCACGCGGGCAAGCGCGCAGTCCACGCCTGCGACCTTGGCAGGTTGATGGCTGAGCCAGCTGAGTGACAGATCCGCTTCGGTCCCGAGTTGTTCGAACAAAGCGCGCGACTTGGGCCCCGAAACGATAAGCGTACTATACTCTGTAGTATGATCTGTAAGCGTCAGACTGTCGGGCAGACCGTCACGGACAACATCGTAGTCATGCCACTGCGCTGTGGCGGCGGTAATCAACGTAAAGCTATCTTCCGCGTGGCGAATGATCGACATTTCGGTGCGAATGCGGCCGCGTGGGTCGGGGAAATACGCAAGGTTCATGCGACCGATTTTGGGCAATGCGCCAGCGATGCGTCCACGCAGATGCTCGGCCGCGCCCTCACCGCTCAGGTTGAACCGTGAAAAACCGGGCAAGTCCAGAACACCGACACCGTCTCTGACAGCTTCCACCTCTTCGCGAACCCGCTTTGCCCATGGTCCTTCACGGTCCCATGTATGCGTGCTTTCTTCGGAAGTGTCGTCGCCGTCTTTTGCAAACCAGTTTGCGCGCTCCCACCCGTTGTACGCGCCCATTTGGCCCCCTGCTGCAACGATGGTTTCATGCACTGGCGAGAGCTTCTTATCCCGCCCTGCGGGCCATTCATGGTGCGGGAAATGCATCGCATACTCGTGGCCATAGACCTCCATGGCCTTGCGGTCACAGTAGTCCTGATCCGTGTAGTCAGTATAGCGGCGCGGGTCGACCGCCCACATGTCCCACTCTGTCTGTCCGTGGACAACCCACTCGGCCAGAACCTTACCGGCCCCGCCCCCCTGTGTGATACCGAAGGTAAAGACGCAAGCCTCATAGGCATTCGGAACACCGGGCATCGGACCCAGAAGTGGCAAACCATCGGGCGCGTATGGTATCGGCCCATTGATGACGCGCCCCACACCCGAAGTTCCCAGAATTGGGACCCGCGCCATCGCGTCTTCAATGTACCACTCAAGCCGCTCCAGATCATCGGGGTAAAGCTGGAATGAAAAGTCTTCCGGCATGGGATCGGCTGGCGTGACCCAATGCGCCTTACAGTTGCGCTCATACGGGCCAAGGTTCAGCCCGTTTTTATCCTGACGCAGGTAGTAAGAGCTGTCAACATCCCGCAGCAGCGGCACTTTGCGTCCGTTTTCTTCCGTCCATTTCGCCAGTTCAGGAATTTCTTCGGTCAGAAAGTACTGGTGGCTCATCACTGTCATCGGCACAGTACGACCGCCGAAAGGCTTGAACCACTCGCCGACACGCTGCGCATAGTACCCCGCTGCATTCACAACCTTTTCGCACCGAATATCGCCTTTGTCCGTGTGCACAATCCACTCATTACCTTCGCGGCTGACACCGGTTGCCGGGCAGAATCGTTCGATTCTCGCCCCCATGGATCGCGCGCCTTTGGCCAGCGCCTGGGTCAGTTGTGCCGGATCGATGTCTCCGTCATCGGGGTCCCAAAGGCCACCCTCAAGGTCATGCGTCTCTATGAACGGGTAGCTGTTCTTGATGTCCTCTATGCTCATCATTTCGATGTCGAGACCCTGGTAGCGCCCCATCGCACGCGCGCGTTCAAACTCCATCATCCGCTCTTTGCCATGCGCAAGCCGGATGGAACCGGTCACGTGATAGTTCATCGGATAATCGACCTCTTTTTCCAGACCGGCATAAAGTCCAAGGCTGTAGCGCTGCATGTTCATAACAGCCCAAGACGTGCTGAAAGATGGGCAATTGCCCGCCGCATGCCACGTAGAACCGGCGGTCAGCTCATTTTTTTCGAGCAGAACGCAATCGGTCCAACCCTCTTTCGCCAGATGGTACAAGGCAGAAACGCCGACTACACCACCACCGATGATGACCACGCGTGCGGTTGTTGGAAATTCACTCATTTTCAGTTCTCCTTTTGCAGGACGCCATCGGCGATTTCATAGTAGTCACCTTTGTCTGCGACAAAGATATGTTTCTCCAGCCTCAGACCCGTAGGACCGTCGATGGCGCCAAGGGCGAAGCTGGTGGTGTTTTCGTCATTGTGTTTCCAGAAGAGGAAAGCACCGCAAGTCGGACAGAAACCGCGCTTTGCCCGTGCGCTGGAGGCATACCACTGCAGGGTGCCGCTGATGTGTAGTTTAGCATCGTCCACATAGGCAGAAGACCATACGCCTCCGGACTGTTTGCGGCATTGGCCGCAATGGCAGAATGAGACCCCAAGCGGCGCTACGTTTACCGTGAATGTCACGGCCTGACAGTTGCATGACCCCTTCATCCTATACTCTTTCCGGCGTTGTGGCGGCTCCCAGCAGGATGCCGTAGATAACAAAACAGGCCGACAATCCGCGTCTCACCCAACGGTGGAAAACCGCACCCAAAGCAGCGCGCCCCAACCCCGCCCCCAAAGCCGTAAAGGCAGTGTAGCTCAGGGTGGTGAGCACAAGCGCGGTGGGCACAATGACCCACATTTGCTGCGCGATTGGTACGTCTGTCTGCACGAACTGGGAAAACGCCGCGAGATACCCGGCCACACTTTTGGGATTGATCGTGGCGACCGCCAGCGCGTGCAGATATACGGACTTAGCCGGCTTGTCTTCGAACGCGACAGGTCGGTCAGCAAGTAACCATCCGCGCACACCAAGATACACCAAAAAGGCGGCACCCAGAAGTTTGGCCACAAAAAACGCCATGGGCGACGCAGCGATCAAAGCCGTAACACCAAGCGCCGAGAGCGTCAGGAACAGCAGCGCCTGCGTGAGGATCGCAAGCACACCTATCATCGCGCGCCAGAAACCGAACCGCATACCGTTTTGGATGCAGTTTACAGCGTTTGGCCCCGGCGTGGTCACAAAGACCAGCCAAAACAGCGCGAATATGACCCAGCCCTCAAAAGACATCAGTACACCGGAGGCGCGATCACCCAGATCGCAACAGCGGGCTCTGATGTACGGTTAAACCAACGCAAAGACTCTCCGCGGATACGGAAGCTGTCACCCGGGTTTATCCTGTGCAGCCTCCCTGCAATTTCGACGTCCAACCGACCCGAAACCAGATAGGCAACTTCCTGAGTGGGTCTGCTGACCGGTGTTTTCAGGCCACTGCCGGGCTCGAATGTTGAATGGACCATTTCAAAGTCATCCGTCAGGTCTGGTGACAGCAGCTCTTCTATCAATCCGTCAATCGTGGGCCCGATGGGCCGTCGTGCAGTTCTGCGCACGATATAACCCGCCTCGTTTGCGGGCGCTGCTTCGTGGCGGAAGAGCATCGACACAGACACATCCAGAATGCGTGCAATCTCGCGCAGATCATTGATCGAGGGTTCTGATTTGTCGCGTTCGACCTGACTGAGCCATCCCACGGAGCGGTCCAGCCGCTCAGCCAAATCAACAAGCGTTAAACCGCGTGCTTTACGCAAGGCGCGCAGATCGGCACCAAGTGTCATGGGTTGATCCGGATTGGCGTGCTGCATTGGTGAAATTTTCCTTCCTTTTTTCACGATGGCGCAGAATCATGAAAAAATCCAGAAAATTTTCACCCGCCGATTTCAGATTGTTGGTGCAGGGCAGTCCGCAAAGATTTTAGCGAGTATATGCTCGAGAGCGCGAGCGTCTTCTGCAGTGAAGGCATCGGGCTGGTCGCTGTCGATATCGAAGACGCCCAAGAGCCCACCGTCAGAATTATGAACAGGCACAACCAACTCGGAGCGGGTCGATGCAGCGCATGCAATATGTCCCGGGAAGGCTTCTACATCCGCAACGATCTGGGTTTGACCGCTGCGTGCCGCAGCGCCACAGACGCCTTTCGCAAAAGGAATGACCAAGCATCCATGCCCGCCTTGGTATGGGCCGATCTTGAGAAGCTCTGGCGCGACAACCCGATAAAACCCGGTCCAGTCGAAACGGGTGTCGGCGTGATGGACTTCGCAGGTCACGGTGGCCATGAGTGCTACGGTATCCGTTTCATTTCCTGTCAGCGCCTGCAGTGTTTTTGCAAGTCTAGGATAGTCTATTGTGGGCATTGTCTTCCTTAGATTTGCAACGCCGGGGGCTGTCTGCCCCCGGACCCCCGAGGATATTTACAGACCAAAGAAATCAGGACCGTTCCAGTGCGATGGCTGTCCCTTCTCCACCACCGATACAGATGGCCGCAATTCCACGTTTCACGTCGCGTTGCTCCATTGCGTGCAGCAAGGTAACAATGATGCGCGCACCTGAAGCCCCAATGGGGTGCCCCAGGGCGCAAGCGCCGCCGTTGACGTTAACGATCTCATGGTCAAGGTTCATTTCCTGCATGAAAGCCAGGGGAACGACGGCAAAAGCTTCGTTCACTTCCCACAGATCTACGCTGTCTTTTTCCCAGCCTATCCGCTGCAGGAGTTTCCGTGCAGCGGGCACCGGTGCGGTTGTAAACAAGGCAGGTGCCTGTGCATGGCTGGCATGACCAACAAAACGGCATCTTATGCTCATGCCGTTTTGCGATGCGAAGCTTTCGTCTGAGAGGATTAGTGCTGCCGCCCCGTCAGAGATCGAGGACGCGTTGGCCGCCGTGACGCTGCCGTCCTTTCTGAACGCGGGTTTAAGGTGGGGGATTTTTTCGGGGCGCGCTGTTTTGGGTTGTTCGTCTTCTTCAATCAGTATGGTGCCGCGCCGGTTTTGCACGTTGACGGGGGCGATCTCTGTTTTGAAGGCACCGTTCTCCCATGCGTCCAAAGCACGTGAAAGCGACGTGAGCGCGTAGTCGTCTTGCCGCGCACGTGTGAATTGGAAAGCTTCGGCGCAGTCTTCGGCGAAGGTCCCCATCAGGCGGCCTTTGTCGTAAGCATCTTCCAAGCCGTCGAGGAACATGTGATCGATCACTTCACTATGGCCCAGGCGTGCGCCACCGCGCATTTTCGGCAGCAGGTACGGCGCGTTGGACATGTTTTCCATACCGCCCGCGGCAACAATATCGGACTGGCCCAGCATGATCTGGTCATATCCGATCATGGCAGCTTTCATGCCAGAGCCGCACATCTTATTGATTGTGGTTGCCGGAACATCTTCGGACAGGCCCGCGATGAAGCCCGCTTGCCGCGCGGGTGCCTGTCCTTGCCCTGCGGGCAGTACGCAGCCCATGACAAGCTCATCTACCCGGGTTGTGCCGGCATCGGCCAATGCCTTGCGCAGGGCCAATCCGCCCAGTTCCGGCGCGGAGATGCTGGCGAAATCACCTTGAAATCCGCCCATTGGTGTTCTTGCAGCACCGGAGATCACGATATTACGCATTTTGCGTTCCTTCCGCGAATTCAATGAATTCGTAAGACTTGCCCCCTAATCAAAGAGCACTCTTACGAGTTGGAGTATATAATGAAATTAGACACCAAAACAGAAGATCTGTTGCGCATTGTCTCTGTTCAGGATGCCCGCATTGACGCTGCCGTCGCGGTGGAGTTCAAAGATGCAATGCGCGCGGAAACGGACAATGGTCCCGATTTGATTGTTTTGGACCTGAGCAACGTGGAGTTTATCGATTCCAGTGGTCTTGGTGCAATCGTCGCCGCCATGAAGAGTTTGGGACGGGATCGCAAACTTGCGCTTGCCGGTCTGACACCAACGGTGGAGCGCGTGTTTAAATTGACGCGCATGGACAGTGTATTCAGCGTTTTTCCGACGCTGGAAGGCGCCTTGAGCGAACTGGGGTCATGATGAGCGCGCCACGTGACACTCCGGAACAAAACGACCGCGTGCTTTCGCCCTTTGAGGTACATGTAACAAGCGGGCAGCTTGCCGTGCGTGAAGCCCTCGAAAAGTTTCTGGATCGGCTGCGCCCTCTCAAGCTGGATATCGAAGAAGCCGGCACCATAGAACTTGTGCTTGCTGAGGTCCTAAACAACATTGTCGAGCATGCGTATCCTGAAACGGGCCCGGACGGACCAATCGCAATACGGTGCACGCAGAAATCCAACGGCCTGTTAGTACAGATCAAGGATCAGGGCAGTGCCATGCCCGATGGTAAGTTACCCTTGGGGGAACTGTCGCCCATTGGCGGGGACATCGCAGATACGCCAGAGGGGGGATTCGGATGGTTTCTTATCCAACACCTTGCGCATGATGTCTCTTATGCACGGGTCAATGATGAAAATCTCTTGAAAATGCGGCTGGCTGTAACGCTATCGTAAGGGGCGCAGGCCACCTGGGGGCATCGTCGCAATTATTCCGCATTCTTTCCTTAAACGGTCAAGAAGGCATCATATTGCCGCCTTTATCCAACGGCATAACTGTTCCTGTAGCTGCATATAGCTTCCCTCGGCGCTGCGTGTAATAGCCCCCACCCAGTGCGCGGCGTCGAGGACTTCCTCTTCAGAAAAGCGTAAACAGAGCCCCTTCGCCATGGACAATCCCGTGTGCGACATTAGTTTGCGCACATTCAATATCTGACGAGGCACACCTTACCCATGCGCGACTTCCACCTCCCCGGGCGCTCTCCAGTTCTTGCGAGCAATTGCATGTGCGCCACATCCCACCCGCTGGCAACAAAAACCGCTTTGGACACTCTTCAAGCAGGTGGCAACGCCATGGACGCGGCCATCGCCGGCGCAGTGTTGCTGGGGCTGTGTGAACCCGCGATGACTGGCATCGGCGGGGATTGCTTTGTTCTGTGGTCCGATGCCGACCGGAAAAACGTGCGGGCGCTGAATGGGTCCGGAAGAGCCCCTGCCGGACTGGACGCTGCAATGCTGCGCGCGCAGGGCGAAACCTCGGTGCCTGTCTTCAACGCCCACGCGGTAACCATTCCGACGGCGATTTCCGCCTTTGCACATCTGGCGGAAACAGTTGGCAAGCTTGGCTTGGACAGGCTGCTTGCGCCTTCGATCCACTATGCTGATGAAGGCATACCCGTGCCTCCGCGCGTCGCGTTCGACTGGGCGAATTACGCCCATAATCTGCAAGGGTCCGCGCGGGAGAAATTCCTGAACGGGGGCAAGCCATTCAAAACCGGCGATATATTCTACGCACCGGGACAGGCTGAAGTCCTGCGGCGCGTGGCAAAAGACGGGCCTGACGCGTTTTACACCGGCGAGATTGCCGAAGATATGGTCAACACGCTGCGCGCTGCCGGTGGTGTGCACACGCTGGACGACTTTGCCAATGCCTCATGCGATGAAACCAGCCCGATATCAGGCTTTTACAAGGGCATAGAAGTTGTCGAGCATCCGCCGAACGGGCAAGGAGCGACGGCCCTTCTCATGCTAAACATTCTGTCGCATTTTGATACAGCCTCGATGGAGCCTTTCGGCACATTGCGTGCACATATCGAAGCCGAAGCTGCTAAACTAGCCTATGACGCGCGCAACAGGTTCTTGTCCGATTCGGATTACATGACGCGGTTGGACCGCATGCTGGACCCTAAACTGGCCGAAGATCTTGCCGCGTTAATTGACCCGTCCAAAGCTATGGCGGCAGCGGCACCTTTGACCGAAACGGTTCACAAGGAAACGATCTATATCACGGTGGTTGACCAGGACGGGATGGCCGTTTCGCTTATCTATTCGATTTTCAAGGATTTCGGGTCGGGCATCGCGTCGGACAAATTTGGCGTTTTGCTGCAAAATCGTGGTGGGGGCTTCACTCTGGAAGAAGGCCACCCGAACGAGCTTAAAGGGGGTAAACGCCCCATGCACACGATCATTCCCGCCATGCTCAAAAAGGACGGCAAGGTCATAATGCCTTTTGGTGTGATGGGCGGCGCCTATCAACCCAACGGCCACGCCCGGGTGGTGTCAAACATGCTCGATTTCGGGATGGATCCACAGGCGGCGCTCGACGCACCGCGCAGTTTCTCGGATCAGGGTGATATGCAAGTCGAGCGTGGATATTCCGATCAGGTCAGACAAGAGCTTGCCGATCTGGGGCACAGCGTCAGCATTCCTCATACAGCCATCGGCGGCGCGCAGGCGATCCTCATGCATGAGAACGGCGTACTGGAAGGTGCCAGCGACCCGCGCAAAGACGGCTGCGCGATGGGCTACTGAACTTGCCGCCCGTGCGGTGCTGCGCGGGCGCTTTAATTCAGTTGGAAATGCAGCGGATAGGTGCCGTTGTTGAATGGCCCGAACAGGTCAGCTACGTCAGGGTGACCAACCGGTTCGCCAGAGTAGTCGGCAATCAGGTTCTGTTCTGACACATAGGCCACGTAGTAGCTTTGTTCATTCTCGGCCAGCAGATGGTAGTAGGGCTGCTCTTTCGCGGGCCGACTGTCTTCCGGAATGGATTCGTACCACTCCTCGGTATTCGCAAACTGCGGGTCGACGTCAAAAATCACGCCACGGAAGGGGTGCTTCTTGTGGCGAACGACTTGTCCCAGATGATATTTTGCACGCGTTCTAATCATAATGACATTATCGCCCCTTCCTTCCGTATTAGACGTTTAGGGCCCTACTTGTCCAACCCTCGGGCCGGAAAATACGGAAACAAACTGTGATCTTTGTGCCGACAGTGACCAAAAAATAGCAAGATTGACGGCACAGAACACGCATTAGGGGAATTTCGCCAGCAATCGTGATTTCCCAAGGCTCAAATATCCTGTATACTACTGCAAAATATAAAAAATGAAGCGAGAGGCAGATGAGCAGAACTCTTCGCGCTTTGGCAATTGTGTTACTGGCAGCCTCGTGTGGGGGCGGTCCGGGCACGGCTCCGCGCAATTTGGATGATGCGTGCAGCATTGCGAAACAGCGCCCGCATTACATGAAGGCGTTCCAGAAAACGGAACAGAAATGGGGTGTTCCCGTCCATGTTCAGATGGCGACGATCTATCAGGAAAGCCGCTTTATCTCGGACGCGAAAACCCCGCACAAATATGCACTGGGCGTTATCCCAATGGGGCGCGTTTCCAGCGCTTACGGCTATTCACAGGCGCTTGACGGCACGTGGGACGACTACAAGAAGGCGACCGGCAAGCGGATCGCACGGCGTGATCGCATCCGCGATGCCTCTGATTTTATGGGCTGGTACATGAACATCAGTCGCGATCGTAACGGTATCCCGCTCTATGACACGCGCAATCAGTATCTTGCCTATCACGAGGGGCACACAGGATACGCGCGCGGCACATACAATCGCAAATCATGGCTATTGAACGTGGCGAACAAAGTCGATGCGCGCGCCGACCTGTACCAGGCCCAATTGGCAACCTGCAATCTGCGCTGATCTACCGGTCGCGGCGGTTTTTTTCGCGGTCGGCGTCAAACAGGCGTCCGGGCAGATCCATACCGGTTTCAAACGGGCCCAGAACGACCTTGGTGCGGGCGCCGGTCGCGTCCTGAATGACCCATTCGCGCAACCGCGTCGGATTGTCTGTAAAGGATAACTCGATAATCCCCGCATCCGGTTCGTCCGGACTAAAGGCCGTGACAACAGTGGATGTCCCGTCAAACCGCGCTTCCTTGACCATATTCGCGCGGGTCAGGTCGATGTTGTTTCCCAGAATAAGCGACAACGGCGTGCGCCGCAGGGGATAGGTTTCTGCCGGTTGGTTCGACTTTTTGTCAATAATTACAACCGCAGAGGCTGCGGCAATGACCAACGCCTGTTCGGGCGGGTCATATTCGAAACGCATCCGCCCGGGCCTTTTGATGTAAAGCGTACCTGTACTGACCGAACCATCGCTGTTCAACTGACGGAAATCTGTTTTGAGCGTCGTCAGACTGTTCAGATAGGCCGAAATCTCGGCCAGTTTCAGTTGCTCAGCCGCGCCTGCAAAAGCGGGCGAAAACGCCAGCATTGTTATCAGAACATACCGTAGAACTCGGGCCAAGTTGTGTACTCCCACTCCGTCGCAGTTCGCACGATACTACATAAGGAGGCTTCGCATGATATGCGATATCATACGCGCGCCAAATGCCGACAAAGTGGTCTAAGCCTGCTCGGGAACGAGGATTTCACGCTTGCCCACGTGGTTCGCCGGCGACACAAGCCCCTGATCTTCCATTTGCTCGACCAATCGTGCCGCTTTGTTGTACCCAATCGCCAGCTTGCGCTGAATATAGCTGGTGGAACACTTCCGGTCCTTCAGCACCACCTGCACGGCGGTATCGTACAAAGCATCTTCGCCGTCTGTATTGCCGCCAAGGCCCAGCACCGCATCAATGTTTGTTTCAGCTTCTTCCGACGGCCCTTCAACCACGCCGCTGACATAGTCAGGCTCACCAAACGCCTTGAGGTGATTGACGATCTCTTCCACTTCCTCATCCGACACGAACGGGCCGTGACAACGGGTAATCTTGGCACCACCGGCCATGTAAAGCATGTCGCCCATGCCTAACAGCTGCTCTGCGCCCATCTCACCCAGAATGGTCCGGCTGTCGATCTTCGACGTCACCTGAAACGATATACGGGTCGGGAAGTTCGCTTTGATCGTGCCGGTTATCACGTCCACCGAGGGACGCTGCGTTGCCATAATCAGGTGGATACCAGACGCCCGCGCCATCTGCGCAAGGCGTTGGATGCAGGCTTCGATCTCTTTGCCTGCAACCATCATAAGATCCGCCATTTCATCCACGATGACGACGATATAGGGCAGGGCAACAGGTGTGTTTTCTTCCGTCTCGAAGATTGGCTCGCCCGTGTCCTCGTCAAAACCGGTTTGCACGGTGCGGCTGAACATCTCGCCCTTGGACAAGGCTTCGCGCACACGGCTGTTGTAGCCTTCGATGTTGCGCACGCCCATCTTGGACATCTTGCGATAGCGCTCTTCCATCTCACCCACGACCCACTTCAAAGCCACAACAGCCTTTTTAGGGTCTGTTACGACCGGGCTTAGCAAGTGTGGAATACCGTCATAAACGCTCAGTTCCAGCATTTTCGGATCAATCATGATCATTCGGCATTCTTCCGGCGTCAGCTTGTAGAGCAACGACAGGATCATGGTGTTGATGGCAACTGACTTGCCTGAACCCGTTGTACCGGCAATCAGCAGGTGGGGCATTTTGGCAAGATTCGCGACGACAGGATCCCCGCCAATGTCTTTGCCCAAAGCCAGCGGCAAACGCATATTGCTGTCGCCAAAATCGCGCGCTGACAGAATTTCACGCAATACAACCTTTTCGCGGTTGTCATTCGGCAGTTCGATACCGATCACGGAACGTCCCGGCACAGTGGACACACGCGCCGAAAGCGCCGCCATCGAACGTGCGATATCATCCGCCAAACCGATCACACGGCTCGCCTTGAGACCCGGTGCAGGCTCCAGTTCATACATGGTAACAACAGGCCCCGGGCGCACAGCTACGATCTCTCCCTTTACGCCGTAGTCATCTAAAACGGATTCGAGCATGCGCGCGTTTTCTTCCAACGCTTCATCGCTCAAATGCAGGCGCGGGATGTTGATGGGGTTTTCCAGCAGGTTCAGCGGCGGCAATTCAAATCCGGGGTGCGTGTCATCGAAAGACAGGGTGGGCTGCGCCTCGGCCTGTGCGCGACGTGAAGGCTGTGGAGCCTTGCGAGCAGGCTGCTGAACAACGCGGCGCGGCTCGGATGCCGGCGTTTCGATTGCCTCTTCGAACATTTGCGGGTCGCCCATTTCGTCTGGTTGCGGGTCGGACAATGGCATCGATCCGGTCAACGGAGGTTCCGCCCGAAGCGGCGCGCTTGTGTCAAGAACCAGCGGATCAGGTCCGCGTCCGCGCCCCCGCGTCAGCGGTGCGGTCGAGGGCACATGAACCGCAGAACTTGTCCGCACACGCGACTTGATAACATCCGCGATGCGCGCCTTAATCCGGTCTTCACCGGGCGCGTCTTCGTCAAAGTCGTAAGGATCATGCTCGACCAGTTCCGCCTCTGGCAATGCCTCGGGACGGCGCACAAGACTTGGCACACGAGAGAACAAACCGCCCTTGCTTTCAGGCGCATCCTGAAAGACCGGTGCGCCAACGGCCGGGGCGACCTCTGTCTGGCGCAGTTCCGCAGCCTCTTGCGCCTGCAAACGGCGTTCCGCGTGACGGGCCGAAATCCCTTGCGCCGTTGTGACCGCTCCGCGTGCGCCGCGCCCGATCAGGGACATGAAAGCCGCATACATCATGACCATGCCCATCATCAGGAAGCGGGTGATCTTGGCGACTTCGGGGCGAGTAAAGCCCAGAACAAAACCTCCAAAAACCACAATGCCAATTGCCATTACCAGCGACATGACCTTCACGGTCACAACAGAACCAACCGGTAAAAGCGTCAGCAAAGCGCCCATAACGGTATCGCCAAAAAGCCCGCCAAGGCCAAAACTATGCGTATCCAGCCAATTGCCCGCTGGCGTCAGTGTGGCCGCATAGATAGACCCGAAAGCGATGGCGATTGGGGCGAATATCAGCCGGCCGATGGCTCGTTCCGCACCAATATGCAAAGCGAAACGCGCCCCCCAGACCAGAAGAACAAGGCCAATGCCCCAAGCGCCCCAACCGACAATCATAAAGAGTGGCGCCGCCAGCGAGGCACCAAAACGGCCCATCCAGTTTTGCACCGGCGCGTCGGTCGACACCATCCAGTTAGGATCATCAGGAGTGTAAGAAGCAATCATGGCGCAGGCCATAAGACCCAAGGCCATAAGAAACAGCCCGAACAATTCCTTGCCGCGCTTTTCCATCGCCTCGGCCATATTGCTGTCGAACAGCGGGTCCCGTCCTCGTGTCTGATATGCCATACTGCTTTTACCCCTCATATTTTTTGCGGATAGAGACAGTCGCGGATCAATTCGATCCCGCGTGCCGTTTCCGCTTTTGGAGCCACCATCGCGGCTCTGATGTATTTTTGACCGGGATTCACCCCGTTCCAATCCTGTGCAAGATACCCGCCGGGCAGCACGCGCACGCCTGTTTCGCGCCATAGCTTAACGGCGGCTTCTTCGTCGTTTTCGACTGGCAACCACAGGAAAAACCCCGCTTCGGGGCTGGCGTATCCTGCAACATTGCCCAAGATCCGGTCGGCCACTTCATACTTTTCGACATAGAGCGCGCGGTTTTCGGTAACGTGCACTTCATCATTCCAGACAGCCGCCGCCGCCATTTGCAGCGGCAAAGGAAGTGGTGCGCCGGCAAAATTACGCAACTGCTTGATCTCTTGAGTATTCTCCGCGCCCGACGCGACAAAACCCGACCGCAGCCCCGGCAGGTTAGAACGTTTGGACAACGAGTGGAAAATAACTACACGGTTCAGATCGACACCCATGTCCTGCGCGACCTGCAAAGCACCAACCGGCGGGGCCCCGCGATAGATCTCGGAATAGCATTCATCGGCAAAGACTTTGAAATCATACTGCTCGGCCAGCGCGATCAACTCCCGCCAATACGCGGCACTGGCCACAGCCCCCTGCGGATTGGCCGGAGAGCAAATATAGGCAGCCGTCGTGCGCTCCAACACGTCTTTTGGCAGGCTCGCATAATCGGGCAGATGCCCCGTCTGTTCGGTTGCAGGAACCATCACAGGCTCTGCCGCAACAGACAAAGCGGCAATCATATAGACCTGATAGAACGGATTAGGCATCAAAATAGCTGGTTTAGAGCCGTTTTTCGTTTCAGGGCACAGCGCCATTACGGCATTGTACAAACCCTCCCGTGTACCATTCAACGCCATCACTTGCGTCTCGGGATCTACGGGAACGTCATAGCGGCGGTGCACAAAACTGGCGATCGCCTGCTTTAGCTCGGGCGCGCCATCATTTGGCGGATAGCTGTTAAACCCAGAGGCATGCTCGGCAATGATATCCATGACCCAAGCTGGAAAATTGTGCTTGGGTTCTCCGATTGTCATATGAACAGCGGGGCCACCGCCTTCGTGCACGTCCAAAAGAGCGCGCAGGCGCGGCCAAGCATGTGCCGGAAGGTTCGAAAACCGCTCAGGGTACACCATTAAAACTGCCTCAAGTCGGGATCATTAGCGTCCCGTTACGCAACAGAGTAGCCAAGCCCGTTGCAGGCGTCCACAAAAACGAACAGCTTTCTGGTGATTTGTGGCTTTTAAGCCAACGCCCGTTCTATCGCCACGCCCAAACGCAGCAAAGCTTCTTCGCTGTCGGGATGCATCATGACCATCAGCCCGCAACTCGGGGTATCTGTTGGTAAGCTTAATGCGCAAAGCCCCATCAGATTGCCAATGCGGGTGTTGCGCAACGACAGAAGATTTTCGGTCACGTAGTAGTCATGATCGGTGTTCAAACGCTCCAGATCGGGCGGCAGGATCGGTGCGGTCGGCAAAATGACGGCGTCAAACTCTGAGGTGGCCTTGTCATAAGCGATGCGTGCGGCCTCAAGCGCAGCCCATGCTGCAACATAGTCCGGACCAGAGTGACTTTTACCCAACCGGAAACGCTCAAGGATTTCGGCAAACATTTTGTCGGGGTTGGCTTCGATCACATCACGCCAAAGCCCATAGGCTTCGGTGGTGTAAAGGCAGGACGTCAGCGCCATCGCTTCTTCGATTTCAGGCACCTGCACATGGCGGATATGCACACCGGCGGCACCCAGTTTGACCACCGCGTTCTGAAAGGCCGCCAAAGGCGCGTCGCGCATGTCGTCCAGCGCGATGGTGTTCAGAATTGCAAGACGCTTTCCCTTAAGCGAGGCACCTTGCAAATCTGCTGGCTTCATCCCCTCCAGCGCAGCCAACATATGGGCCGCATCTTCGACAGAGCGACACAGCGGGCCCACCGTGTCGAACTTCAGCGCGAGCGGCACAACCCCTTCCAGGCTGAGACGGCCCGCAGTTGTCTTCAACCCGACAAGATCATTCCATGCCGACGGGATGCGTACCGATCCCCCAGTGTCAGAGCCTATTCCTATCGCTGCAAGGTTAAATGCAACCGACGCGGCAGCCCCAGAGGAAGACCCTCCCGGCACGGCGTTTTCGTCATTTACGCACGGTGGTGTCGCCGTGCTGGGATTATACCCCAAACCCGAAAACGCAAGTTCGCTCATATGCGTCTTGCCAAGGCAGACCAGACCGGAGGCCGTCGCATTTTCCACCACAGTTGCATCCCGATCAGGCACACGGCCCTGTAACAGTTTCGATCCCGCCTCGGTTCCGACATTCTGGGTATCGAACAAATCCTTCCAACTGATCGGCACCCCGTCGAGAAGCGACCGACGGCTACCCGAATTGGCCCGCGCAGCCGCTTCTTTTGCTTCGACAAGGGCGCGCTCCGCAGTCACCCGCGCATAGATACGGTCACGCAAAGGATGCGCTTTGATTGCATCCAGATATGTCTGCGCAAGCGCCACAGGATCAATCTTTTGCGCAGCGATACCCCTGCCCAAGTCGGATGCCGTCATCTTCAGCCAGTCTTGCATGCTATCCCCTACCCTCGCTTCTGTGAAACGGTAGCGACGCAAGCGCGCATGGACAATCCCCCCACCGTGACCATATTCACCCTCATGACATTTGACAGTGACATTCTGATCGTAGGCGGCGGGTTGAACGGTCCCGCACTTGCGCTTGCTCTGGCGGGCGCGGGGATGACGGTATCCCTGATTGACGCAATGCCCCGACAACGGCTGGAAGCGCCTGACTTCGACGGGCGCTCCTATGCGTTGGCGCTTACCTCAACACGCCTGCTGGAAGGGATCGGGATTTGGGACAGCCTGTCGGACAACGCGCAGCCGATGCTGGATATCAAAGTAACAGACGGGCGCGCCGGCGAAGGCCCGTCGCCCTTTTTCATGCATTTCGATCACGCCGAGATTGAAGAAGGCCCCATGGGCTACATGGTCGAAGACCGGCATCTACGCGCAAACCTTCTTAAAGCCCTGTATCAAAGGGAAAATATCACCCAACACTATGGCGAAACCGTGGTCCGGCAAGCGCCTCATGCCACGGGTGTTACCATCACACTTGCCTCTGGTACGACGCTGCGCGGCAAGGTCCTCGTGGGCTGTGACGGTCGGCGCTCGGGTACGGCCACGCGCGCCGGGATCAAACGCACCGGATGGGACTATGGGCAGACGGCGCTGGTCTGTGCCGTCGAACACGAGCTGCCGCACCATGGCGTGGCACATCAGTTCTTTATGCCCCCCGGTCCACTTGCGATTTTGCCGCTGACCGGCAACCGGTCTTCGATCGTCTGGAGCGAAACAACCACCAACGCAGAAGAGATCAACGCGCTGCCGGACGCAGACTACATGAACGTCCTGCGACCGCGATTTGGCAGTTTTCTTGGCAATATTGAACTGGTCGGCGCGCGCTTTACCTACCCGCTGTCGCTGTCTTTGGCCAACGAACTTGCTGCTGACCGAACCGTTCTTGTGGGTGATGCGGCACATGGCGTACATCCGATCGCTGGCCAGGGGTTGAACGCCGGTGTGCGGGATGTAGCCGCCCTGGCCGAAGTATTGATCGACGCCACCCGCCGCGGCGAAGACATCGGAAGGCCGTCCGTTCTGGCGCGGTATCAGGAATGGCGCCGCTTTGACAACACAACGCTTGCACTTGCAACAGATACGTTTAACAAGCTGTTCTCAAACGATAATCCGCTGCTTCGGTCTGTACGGGATATTGGCATGGGACTGGTGAACGCACTGCCTGCTGCACGACGAACCTTTATCCGCGAAGCCGCTGGTCTGACTGGCGACCTGCCCCGTTTGCTTAAGGGCCAAAAACTCTAGTCCAGCGTCCGCGCCTGATCAATGAGCATCACCGGGATTCCGTTCCGGATAGGGTAAGCAAGGTTCGACGCTTTGGATACAAGCTCCTGCCGCTCCGGATCATACTCCAGAAGTGTCTGGCTGCGGGGGCAAATCAGCGCCTCTAGCATCCTGCGATCGAATTCGACGCTCATCCCCTCGTTCATTGCATCATCTCGCTTTCCTGACCCCCACGCAGTTGGTATTCCAACAGGGTCACGAGCGTTTCCCGCCGCGTGGTAAGCGAGGGCGCTTCAAGCAGCGCCTGTTTGTCTTCGGGGTCAAAATCCAGCATCATCGAAAGCGAATTCAACAAAAGCTCGTCATCAGCGTCTTTCAAAGTATCCCAGTCCGCCGACAACTCGCGCGCGTCAAAGTAGCGCTCAAGCAACCGCAGAAAGCTTTTCCGCTCAAAGCCGGGGTCTTTCTCTTCCGGCCCAAGGTCGCGGTCAAACCCATCCCATGTCACGTCACAGCGGCGATACGGAACAAACCCTTCGACCTCTTTGACAACGCGGAACCGCGACACGCCACCCAAAGTTATCAGGTATCTGCCATCTTCTGTCTCAGAGAACTGCATGACGCGACCCGCGCAGCCAATTGAATGCAGGCCATGTCCAGACCGCCCAGGCACCTCGTTCGGCTGTATCATCCCGATAACGCGCTCCGGCGTTTTCAAAGCGTCTTCAAGCATTTGCAGATAACGTGGCTCAAACAGATGCAGCGGTAAACGCGCACGCGGCAAAAGCAATGCGCCTGACAGCGGAAAAATCGCGATTGTCTGGGGCAACTCTGAGAATTTCATCATCGTTATCCACCTAGAGCGACAAGCGCCTCAGGCAAATATCATCGAACTTAACTTGCGTCGCCCGTTCAGAACGACCGGATCATTTGGCTTCAGCGCGTCGAAAATCGTGAACAGCTGCGCTTTTGCGGCCCCGTCGTTCCATTCGCGATCCATCCGGAACAATTCCAGCAGTACCGTGACAGCCTCTTCCACGTCCCCGTTTGCATGTAGCGCCAAGGCCAGATCAAACCGCGCCTGCGCATCCTCCGGATTAGCCTCGACTGCCGCGCGCAACTCCGTAACGGGTCCTGCACCCTCCGCCTGCCGCGCCAGCTCAAGCTGTGCAAATGCGGCCTCCAGCTCCGGCGTCTTGGAAATCTCAGCAGGCGCTCCGTTCAGAATAGCCTCTGCCTGATCCAGCTCTCCAAGCGCGATATGTGCACGCACCAACCCGCCATAGGCGCCGGCATGTTGCGCATCCTCACCCAAAACAGCGGCAAATGTCTGCGCAGCATCGGTCGCCGCGCCTTCGGCCAGCATATCCTCAGCCGCGGCCACCGCATCGGCCAGACCGTCTCCTGCGGCCTCGCCACCACCAGCCTGCACAACCCGGTCAATGAATGCCTTGATCTCCGAATGCGGCACAGCGCCCTGAAACCCATCAATCGGCTGGCCCTTGTAAAAAGCGTAGACTGTCGGAATGGACTGAATTTGTAGCTGCCCCGCAATCATCTGGGCTTCGTCAACATTGACCTTGACCATCTTTACCGCACCTTTGGCCGCGCGCACCGCCTCTTCAAGTTGCGGCCCCAAGGTCTTGCAAGGCCCACACCAGGGTGCCCAGAAATCAACGATCACCGGAACGGTCTGTGATGTCTCGACCACATCCGCCATGAACGTGGCTTCCGTCGAATCCTTAATCAAATCATCCGCGACCGGAGCCGCCCCGAGGTTGAGGTCCATCATTGTTCTATCCTTCCGCTACAGCGTTGCAGCTTATATGGTGGCATATTGAATATTTCAAAGGTCAAATTCTGCAAACACAGGGGCATGATCGCTCGGCTTCTCCCACCCACGTGCACTGCGCAAAATCCGGCTGTTGCCAGCGGACTGTGCAATATCAGACGTCGCCCACACATGGTCAAGGCGACGCCCCTTATCGGCCGCATCCCAATCTGCAGCCCGATAAGACCACCAACTGTACAAACGGCCCTCGGGGATGTCCTGGCGTGTAACATCCACCCAGTCACCGGCCTCTTGCGTTTGCGCCAAATGCTCAACTTCGATGGGCGTATGGCTGACCACTTTCAACAGCTTCTTGTGGTCCCAAACGTCATCTTCGCGCGGCGCGATGTTCAGATCACCCACCAGGATCGACTTCTCCGGACGCTCTCGATGAAACCAGTCCCGCATATCCGTAAGATAGTCGAGCTTCTGACCAAATTTCTCATTGACCGCCCGATCCGCCACATCCCCTCCGGCAGGCACATAAAAGTTGTGAACCGTAACGCCGTTTTCCAACCGTCCCGCCACATGCCGCGCATGGCCCAAATCGGCAAAATCCTGTGATCCGGCCTCCTCCATCGGAAGCTTCGACAGGATCGCCACACCATTGTAACCCTTCTGACCGCGCGCCACCGCATATCCGTAGCCCGCCTGCGCAAAAACCTCGAGCGGGATCTTTTCAACCGGGCTCTTGCACTCCTGCAAACACAACACATCTGGCGCTTCCTCAGCCAGAAGCTTCAACACCAATTCGGCCCGCAGCCGCACGGAATTGATGTTCCAGGTTGCCAATGAAAATGCCATGAAAATGCTCCCCAAGTCAGTTGAGGCGCACCCTAACCGTACCGAAGCGCAGGCGCCATGCCTGCACGCGCAAGACTGCATTCTTTGGTCAAAAAATATCCCCGCCGGAGGCAAAAAAAAGACCGGGCTAAAAGCCCGGCCAAGTCCAACAGGGAGGTGCATGTCATAACCCGGACATGCGCGGGATACGTAAACCCTAGCAAAGGTTGGTTAAGCAATTCTTGATTCAGGTCAAGAAGCCCCAAAAAACCTTCAGGTGACCAACCTATAACCGCCGGATTCGGTCACAAGAAGGCGCGCGTTTGACGGATCTGGTTCAATTTTTTGACGCAAACGGTAAATATGCGTCTCCAGCGTATGCGTGGTCACGCCGGCATTGTAGCCCCAGACCTCGTGTAGCAGCACATCACGCGCCACAACACCTTCCGTCGAACGATACAGAAATTTCAGAATATTGGTTTCCTTCTCCGTCAGCCTGACCTTCTTGTCATCCTCAGTAACCAACATTTTCATGGCAGGTTTGAAAGTATAAGGCCCCAGCTGAAAAACCGCGTCCTCGGACTGCTCGTGCTGGCGCAACTGGGCGCGGATACGCGCCAGAAGAACCGGAAACTTGAAAGGCTTACTGACGTAGTCATTCGCACCCGCATCAAGGCCCAAAATCGTATCTGCATCGCTGTCATGGCCGGTCAACATCAGGATCGGGCTTTTCACGCCCTGTTTGCGCATCAACCTGCACAATTCCCGCCCATCGGTATCGGGCAAGCCCACATCCAGAATAACCAGATCGTAAAGGGCCTCCTTCGCACGCACCATAGCGTCAGAGCCGTTCGCCGCCTCGAAAACATCGAAGTCTTCGGTCATAATCAACTGCTCGCTCAATGCATCTCGCAAATCGTCATCATCATCGACCAGAAGTATCTTTTTCAGTTGTGCCATGGGTCTCTCCCTTGTGTTGCAAACAGACATGTGCATTTCACATCAAACTCACAAGCATGTGGGCAAAGGGCTCACGGCCTCGTGTTGCAAAGCGGTGTAATTGTTTCAATTCCGCCGCAAATACCCTAGATCAAGGCATGAATCTTCAGGCATTGTAACATCATGACCCTCGCACCCGACCCCACCGAACTGCTGGCACGCGCACGCTTTGACCTGCGCATGGGCTTGCCCGTGGTGCTGAATGGCATCCAACCTCTGGTGATCGCGGCGGCAGAAACACTGACCGAAGATCGTGTCAAAGCGCTTAGGTCTCTCTCCACCGATTGTGTTCTGGCTGTCTCCGCTCGTCGTGCGTCAACGCTCAAAGCGCATGCCTACGACCGGGACATCGCACGCCTGATCCTACCCAAGAACGCGGACTTGTCATGGCTCAAAGGCATTGCCGATCCCGCAGGTGACCTGCAAAACCCTATGAAAGGGCCCTTCAACAGTGCACGCGACGGAGATGCAACAGCGCACCGCTTTGCTGTAACACTGACCAAAAGCGCGCGGCTACTGCCGGCGGTACTCTGCGCCCCTATTGCACAAGGCGCTGAATTTGCCGCCGCCAACAATCTGGTCCTTCTCGATCACCGTCTGCTGGAAGACAAACTGGACACGCGCAGCACTCTGATGGAAGTTGTCAGTGCAAACCTACCCATGGAAGTATCCGAAGCAGGGCGGCTGCATGTTTTCCGCCCGGACGATGGCGGAGACGAACACTACGCTATCGAAATCGGTCGCCCGAACAGGGCAAAGCCCGTACTGACACGGCTGCATTCCGCATGTTTTACCGGAGATCTCATGGGGTCGCTCAAATGCGATTGTGGCCCGCAACTGCGCGCGGCTTTGGCCTGCATCGGTCGCGAAGGGCATGGCGTGCTGTTATACATGAACCAGGAAGGCCGCGGCATCGGGCTGGCCAACAAAATGCGCGCCTATGCTTTGCAAGATCAGGGGTTTGACACCGTAGAAGCCAACCACAGGCTGGGTTTCGAAGACGACGAGCGCGATTTCCGGCTCGGTTCGGACATTTTGCGCCTGATGGGCTTTAAAGAGGCACGACTACTGACCAACAACCCGCGCAAGGTGGATATGATGACAGCAAGCGGCATCAATGTGATCGAGCGCGTCCCACTCCATGTGGGCGAAAACCGCCACAACAAAGACTACCTT
This sequence comes from uncultured Roseobacter sp., assembly GCA_947501635.1. Classification (GTDB taxonomy): domain Bacteria; phylum Pseudomonadota; class Alphaproteobacteria; order Rhodobacterales; family Rhodobacteraceae; genus Roseobacter. The sequence goes on along the minus strand of CANMWT010000006.1, from coordinate 211,821 downwards.
GCAACAAAGCGCAAAAAGTCGGGCCATTTGGAATGAAACCGGACGATCTGGTTCTCACCCCCCGCGGCTTGCGTTTTCAAGGGCAGCTATATCCCTGCACCATCGGCAAAAGCGGAACCACCGCGCGCAAACGCGAAGGGGACGGCGCGACCCCGAAAGGCATTCACAGACTGGTCGGTATGCTCTACCGGCCCGACAGGATCGCCCGCCCTGCGGATTGGGCTTTGCCGATCGGGCCTCATGATCTGTGGTCAGATGATCCCGCGCACGAAGATTACAATATGATGGTACGTGCGCCTTACCCCTTCAGCCACGAAGCTTTGCGCCGCGCGGATCCCTTGTACGATCTGATAGTGCTGACCGATTGGAACTGGCCCTACGCCGTAAAGGGTCGAGGTTCGGCTATCTTTATTCACCAGTTTCGCAGACCAGGATATCCGACAGAAGGGTGTATCGCGCTGTCACGTCAGAACCTGCAGAGAATTGCGCCGCGTATTACGCTACAGACCCGTTTGATCGTATCGTGACATGAACCGCGTTCTAGCCAGCTTCTCTGGCTCCGAAAATTGCCGATCCTACCCTGACATGCGTTGCACCGAATGAAATAGCCTTCTCAAAGTCGCTGCTCATTCCCATGCTCAGGCCGGACAGTCCGTTGCGCGCGCCAATTTTGGCCAGGAGGGCAAAATGCAACGCGGCCTCTTCGTCAACCGGTGGAATGCACATCACGCCCCGCACCGGCAGATCAAGGGCCAGACAATCCTTGATAAATTCGTCAGCATCCGCAGGCAGAACACCGGCCTTTTGCGGCTCCTCCCCCGTATTCACCTGAACGAACAACTGAGGGCAGTGCCCCATTTCCTGCGCCAGCCGCGCAAATGTCTTGGCCAGCTTGGGCCGGTCAAGAGTATGAATGCTTTGAAAAAGTTCAAATGCCTGCCGCGCCTTATTGGTTTGTAAAGGACCAATCAGATGCAGGTCGATACCATCATAGCTTTCCCGGAAGTCTGGCCATTTTCCCGCTGCCTCCTGCACGCGGTTCTCTCCGAAACAGCGGTGACCTTGATCAAGCACGGATGCGACGCGCGCGTTCGGCTGCACTTTGGAGACAGCGATCAACTCAACCGTCCCTGCCGCCCGCCCCGCAGCGGTTTCAGCCTGTGCAATCCTGTCTTTGATGTCGTTCAGCCCCATCGCCTTCTCCTGCGTTTGCTTTCGTCAAAAGATAAGACGTTTACTCAAACAAAAAGGGTGGACCCGAAGGCCCACCCAATTCTTAGGATATACCGTTCAACTTAGAAGTTGAAGATAACACCAAGGTCAGCAATGTTGTTGCCGCCTGCGTTCTGACCGGCCATGCCGCGCAGGTTTACGCCGCCACCCAGGGAGTGGTCGAAGCCGATGCCCCAAGCTGTGTCGAGCGCGTCTTCACCACCACCGGCAACCGATGCTGTGATGTCTGTCGCTGCGCCAACTGGGAACGAACCGGAGATACCGTATGCGACGTCATCGTCGTATACAGAGACGTCTACGTCTGTGTCACCGATGAAGAACGCAACATCAGCTGGACCAATGGAACCAGTTGCTGTCAGAACCCACCAGTCGTAGTCGAAGCCGTCGGCCGATACGAGGTTACCCGCACTGTCTACGCCGAGGTCTGGACCGGAGTCATTGTAGTCACCGTTGCCGTATACACCACCGACAGTCCAGCCGCCGAATGTGTAAGATGCACCGATTTCCCAAGTTGTACGGTCACCTGTTCCGAGACCACCGTCTTTTTCGTCGGCGTCAAAATCGTCGGTCCAGGAACCCATGACTGCGAAATCACCAGCTTCGTACTTGACGTTGATGCCGGTTGGGCCTTTGCCTGTGGAGCTGTACGCGTCGTATGCGCCCAGTACCTGACCGCCGAATGTGGCGTACATACCAGTTTTACCTGTGAGGCCTGGCTCGATGCCGAAGAAGTTAACAACGTCGGACGCGTCTGTAACGCCGGAGATGTTACCAACACGAACGCGGAAACCGCCTGCGCTCACTTGGAAGCGAGGTGCGTTCAGGCTGGATGCGCCAACGGAACCGTCACGCTGGTCGTCGGCTTGGATACGCTGACGAACAGCAAAGCGGACACCGCCGTCTGTTTCTGTCGAAGCGTCTATGTTCAGACGGAAACGGCTTTCAAGGCGTGTTTCTTCCAGGTCGGAAGAAGAAGTAGAAGCTGTGCCGGTTGGTGGTGTGAACGCACCGGTTGTGAGGTCGAAAGAACCTTCTTCACCGGTGTCGATTGTTGTGGACGAACGATCTTCGTCGTATTGGATACCAAAGCGGCCATAACCGCTGAAGGTGATGTCTGCTGCAGCAACGCTGGCTGTGCCAACCAGAGCCGTTGTAGCGATAAGAAGTTTTTTCATGACTTATCCTCGGTTTTTATTCATTGCCCAAGAGGAGAATCCCTCGTGAACCTGCGCCGTGTTTCGCTCTTTCTGCCGTCCCGTTCAAGAATTTGGGCACAACGATGGCCACACGCGGGAAAAATGGTGCAGCTTTGCCACACTCAAATCAACCACAGGCGCAACTCAATCGTGCGCAATCGTCCAATAAGCTGATTTACCGGTGCAAGAAGCCTCTTATGGCCCTTGTCCCCGCCGAGTCAGATGGATTAACTTGCCCCCGAAGGTGAGGAGCTAACAGCATCATGACAAAGTCGTATCTAAGGTTTTCAGCAGCGGCAGTCGTGACCGCATCGCTCCTTGCAGGTTGCTCGGGTCCGTCGGCGACATCCACAACCACCAGCGGCCAGTCTGCCGTCATTCTCGACCAGTCTTCGGACGAGAAACGCAACCAGACAACCTCGGGCGGCGAGCCGACATCGATCTGGGATGCATTCCGCCGCGGTTCGCAGGAACAAACGGTGTCGGTTAACAAGTATCTTTGGGCTGCCTCGTTGGAAGTGCTGAATTTTCTGCCCGTCCAATCGGTTGATCCCTTTACCGGTGTTATCATCACAGGCTTCGGCTCACCGCCGGGAAGTGGCCGCGCATACCGTGCAACAATCCTGATCGATGACCCTGCGCTGGATGCGCGATCGCTCAATGTGTCGCTGCAAACGCGCAACGGCCCTGCCAGCGCCTCTGCAGTCCGGGCCGTCGAGAACGCCATCCTGAGCCGCGCTCGTCAACTGCGCATCGCGGATGATGCGCTTTAAAACGCGGTTGATCTTGCTGCCGTGACCGATAAACCTGCCTTTAGTCGGCAAATGCAAATACGACACGCCGGGCCCTGCGAACATGCGGTTCCCGGCGCTCTTACGTGAAAAAGGACGCAGATATGACGCGTTACACCCCCGCAGAAATCGAAGCACGCTGGCAAAAGGTGTGGTCCGGCAACGACGTCTTCAAAGCGGTCCGCTCTGCCGACAAGCCAAAGTACTACGTGCTCGAGATGTTTCCCTATCCGTCAGGACGGATCCATATGGGGCACGTCAGGAATTATACGATGGGTGACGTCATCGCGCGCTACAAAATGGCCACAGGCCACAACGTTCTGCACCCGATGGGCTGGGACGCCTTTGGCATGCCCGCCGAAAACGCCGCGATGGCCATCGGCGGCCACCCCAAGGATTGGACCTACGGCAACATCGCGGACATGCGTGACCAGATGAAACCGCTTGGCCTGTCGATTGACTGGTCGCGCGAATTCGCGACCTGCGACCCCGAGTATTATGGCCAGCAACAGGCGCTTTTTCTGGATTTCCTGCAAGCTGGTCTGGTGTACCGCAAGAACGCAGTTGTAAACTGGGACCCCGTGGACATGACGGTTCTTGCCAACGAGCAGGTTGAGAACGGTCGTGGATGGCGGTCCGGCGCGTTGGTGGAGCGGCGCGAGCTTACCCAGTGGTTCTTTAAGATATCAGATCACTCCGAAGAACTTCTGGATGCGCTCGACACGCTGGAAAACTGGCCATCCAAAGTCAGGCTGATGCAGGAAAACTGGATCGGAAAGTCGCGCGGCCTGCAGTTCGCATTCGAGAGTATCAATGCACCCGACGGCCACGAAAAAATAGAGGTCTACACAACTCGCCCGGACACACTGCTGGGGGCGTCCTTTGTCGGGATCTCGCCGGATCATCCGCTGGCCAAGGCACTGGAGCGCGACAATCCCGACGTTGCTGCGTTCTGCACCGAGTGTCGCAAGGGTGGCACCACCGAAGAAGCGATCGAGACCGCAGAGAAGCTTGGCTACGACACCGGCATCCGCGTGCGTCATCCGTTTGACACAGCCCACGAACTGCCCGTCTACATCGCCAATTTCATTCTGATGGACTATGGCACAGGTGCCATCTTTGGCTGTCCCGCGCATGACCAGCGCGATTTCGAATTCGCGACCAAATACGGCTTGCCGATCATCGCGACATATCTACCGTCAAAAGAGGCCGACGAAACACTAACCGAGGCCTATGTGCCTGCAAAAACAGAAAAAGTATTCTATAACAGAGGCTTTGCCGGAAGCGCACATCAGACCGGACTTGAGGCAATCGATGCGGCCATCGACTTTTGCGAAGCCAACGGGATCGGTCAGGGCGTTACCAAATACCGTCTGCGCGATTGGGGCCTGAGCCGACAGCGCTACTGGGGATGCCCCATTCCTGTTGTGCATTGCGATGCCTGCGGCGTGGTGCCCGAAAAGAAACAAAACCTGCCCATCGAACTGCCCTATGACGTCAGCTTTGACGTGCCGGGCAACCCCCTGGACCGTCACCCGACGTGGCGTGACTGTGCCTGCCCGTCCTGCGGCAAGCCTGCACAGCGCGAGACGGACACAATGGATACATTCGTGGACAGCTCTTGGTACTTTGCACGCTTCACCGCGCCACGGGCGGCGACACCCACAAATATGGAAGACGCCCAGTACTGGATGAACGTAGACCAGTACATTGGCGGCATTGAACACGCGATCCTGCACCTGCTTTACTCGCGCTTTTTCGCGCGGGCCATGCACATCTGCGGCCACCTGCCCGCTTCCGCGTCCGAACCCTTCGACGCGCTCTTTACACAAGGCATGGTCACACACGAAATCTACATGACAAGGGACGACAACGACCGGCCCGTCTACCACCTGCCCGAAGACATCACATGGACCGAATCCGGTGCGCGCCTTGGCGCAGACGGCCCACTGGTCGAGGTTGTCCCCTCCGCCAAAATGTCCAAATCCAAAAAGAACGTGGTGGACCCCGTCAATATCATCTCGGCCTTCGGCGCTGACACTGCGCGGTGGTTCGTGCTGTCTGACAGCCCACCAGAACGCGATGTCGAATGGACCGCATCAGGCGCTGAGGCTGCGTTCAAACACCTCAGCCGCGTTTGGAACATGAGCGAGAAAATTGCCGGAATGTCGGGCGCAGGCGAAGGCGACGAAGATCTCTTGCGGGCAATGCATGCCTGCATTCAGGACGTGACCCTCGGCGTCGAATCCTTTGGGTTTAATGCCGCGATTGCAAAACTTTACGCCTTTACCGCCACCTTGCAAAAGTCCAAGGCCGGAGCAGCTGCGCAACGCGAAGCGATCCTGACCCTCGCCAAGCTCATGTCGCCAATGACACCGCATCTGTCAGAGGATATCTGGGCGCGACACGGGCAGGAAGGGTTGATTACCACCTCTCCCTGGCCCGTTGCTGACGAGGCCATGCTGGTGTCAGACACCATCACGATGCCCATTCAGGTGAACGGCAAACGCCGGGCGGAGATCACCGTGCCTGCAGATATGTCGAATGAGGATGTCGAAAAAACCGCCCTGGCGGATGCGGCCGTGATAAGAACGTTGGACGGGGCCACCCCGAAAAAGATCATCGTTGTTCCGGGACGGATTGTGAATGTCGTCGTTTGACCGCCGAACGCTTCTGTTGATGCCACTTGCGCTTGCCGCTTGTGGCTTCACTCCTGTGTACGGGACCGGGGCATCCGGGACGGCTTTGCAAAACAATGTGGAAGTCAACGAGCCGAATGATGACAACAGCTATTTGCTCAATCGCCGTCTCGAAGAGCGGCTGGGGCGGTCCTCGACACCGGTATACAGGTTGCGCGTCTCGGTCAGGTCCGAGCGCGAGGCGCTGGCCGTAAACACCGAAAGCAACATCAACCGCTTTAATCTGGTGGGCGTGGCGGAATACACCCTTGTCGAAAAGTCGACCGGCCGCGTGGTCACATCGGGCAGTGTCAACAATTTCACCGGTTCGTCCGCAACCGGCACAACCGTCGCAACCCTTGCCGCCGAGAGAGATGCGCAACTGCGTCTCATGACACTGCTGGCAGACCAGATTGTTGTGCGGCTGTTAAGCACCGATCTGGCATGAAGCTCTCTACCAGAGACGCCATTGGCTACTTTGGCAAGCCTGATGCCTCTAAGACAGGTATTTTGATCTACGGCAGCGACGCGATGCGCGTGGCACTGAAACGGCAACAGTTGCTTGAAGCATTGCTCGGCCCCGGCGCGGACGAGGAAATGCGGCTGTCTCGGTTAAGCGGCGGTGATTTGCGCAAAGAACCCGCGTTGTTGCTGGACGCAGCCAAGGCCGTGGGCTTCTTTCCCGGCCCCCGCGCGGTTTTTGTGGAAGAGGCCAATGAGAATGCGGCGGCCGCGATTATTGCAGCACTGGAAGACTGGCAACCTGGGGACGCGCAGATCGTGGTCACTGCAGGCGCTCTCAAACCCACATCAAAGCTGCGCAAGGCTTTTGAAGCGCACTCCAACGCCTATGCGGTCGGTATATACGACAACCCTCCGACTCGCGCCGAGATTGAAGCCGCGCTGGCTGACGCCGGACTGGCACTGCCCTCTGGTGACGTAATGGCGGCGCTGAATGATCTGGCGCAGACGATCGACCCAGGTGATTTCCGGCAAACGCTGGAAAAGCTGTCGCTCTACAAATGGCAGGACACAGAGCCGGTCAGCCTGCAAGATATCGCCGCCTGCGCCCCGACATCGACCGAAGCCGATGTTGATGACATTCTTATGGTGGTCGCCGAAGCACGCGCGCACGACATCGGCCCCATGATGCAAAAGCTGGCGGCTCAAGGCTCCAACCCCGTCAGTCTGTGCATCGGCGCCATGCGGCACTTCAGGGCGCTGCATCGTGCGGCCTGCGACACTAGCGGGCGACCCACAATCTTCGGGCCCAACCGCGACCGAATGCTCGCACAGTCTCGCAATTGGGGGGCTGTAAAGCTGGAAACGGCATTGACCGTTTTGACGGATACCGACCTCAAACTTCGCTCGGCAGGACAGCATGCGCCCGCCATGGCGCTTGTCGAGCGCGCGTTTATCCGGCTCGCCATGCTGGCAAACCACTAGGCTAAGAAAGGAAAGGTTCATGTACAAAGTGATCGGCGCAGTAAAATCACGCGCTTTCAGAGTATTGTGGGCGCTTGAAGAGATGGGGCAGTCCTATGAACACATTCCGGCGGCACCGCGCTCGGACGATGCCAAATCTTACAATCCAAGTGGGAAAATTCCGTCTTTGGTCGACGGGGATGAAGTGTTGACAGATTCGATGGCGATCCTGACCTATCTTGCCGACAAGCACGGGCAGCTGACAGCACCCGCTGGGACGCCAGCGCGCGCCCGACAAGATGCGATAACATTCTGGCTGATCGATGAGTTTGACGCGATTCTATGGGCCGCCGCGAAACACAGTTTTGTGCTGCCCGAAGACAAACGCATGCCCGCGATCAAGGATGTGCTTAAAGAAGAGTTTGCAGCATCCGCTGCCCAATTGTCAGCACGCCTCGACGGCCCATTTCTGGCCGGAAACAGCTTAACAGTGCCTGATATTCTGGCCTGCCACTGCCTGAATTGGGCAGTCGGGGCAGGCTTTCCGCGTGTGGATGAAAAGTTGTTCAACTATGGCAAGGCCCTGCGCCAGCGCCCGGCCTTTCAAGCTGTCGCCGCGAGATAGTCCAACGCCCCCCGCGCCGCCGCCCGACCGGTCGCCAGACAGGCCGTGATGAGATAGCCACCGGTCGGTGCCTCCCAGTCCAGCATCTCTCCCGCGCAAAAGACACCTGGGCGTTCCCTGAGCATCAGATCAGCCGTCAAACTGTCAAAAGTGAGACCGCCCGCAGTTGATATGGCCTCGTCCATCGGGCGCAGACCGCTATGACGCACCGGCAGCGCTTTGACCGTTTTGACCCAATCTGCGCGGCTTGGAATGTCGCCCCTGACCATCTCGAAAAACAGCGCTGATTTGACGGCGGGAAACCGCAGCGTGTTCTTGAGCCAATGCCCAAGCCTCAGCTTGGCCGGTTTCTTCGATAAGGCCAGTTCCAATTTCTGCGCGGATACATCCGGGATCAGGTCCACAAACAGCGGTTCTCCTGCGCGCAACGCGGGCGTCAGGGAATAAATGCCGCCCCCCTCCAGGCCGCGCGCGGATATTGTCGCCTCTCCGCGCGAATGCAGCATGCCCGCACGCCACGCAACCGCCTTCAGCGCCGTGCCAAGATGGGGTGCCATGTGCTCCGACCAAGAGACAGCAACACCCGCGTTCGACGGCGCAAAGGGCGCAACTTCGGCCCCCTGCGCGCAAAGCGCATCACGCCATTCTCCATCTGCCCCCAGACGCGACCAGCTTGCTCCACCCAAAGCCAGCACAGTTACATCCGCATCCATGACCCGGCGCCCTTGGGGTGTTTCGAAGACCGCACTGTCGCCCTCCCAACCAATCCATTTGTGCCGGGTGTGGCGAACCACCCCCAAGCCGTCCAGACGCGCCAGCCATGCGCGCAACAGAGGCGAGGCCTTCATCGCCATGGGAAACACACGACCAGTGCTGCCGGTGAAAACCTCTTGCCCCAGTCCGCGCGCCCAGCCGATGACCTTGGGTGCGTCGAAGGGCTCCAGATACGGTCGTAGCTGTTCGGATGCCCCGTAATAGTGACGCATCAAAGCCTGCGCCGGCTCATCCTTTGTCAGGTTCAGCCCCGACTTTCCGGCCATCAGGAACTTGCGCCCGAAAGAAGGCTTTTGGTCACAGATTGCAACGCGAATGCCAGCCTCGGCCAAGACATCTGCGGCCATCAGGCCAGCCGGTCCGGCACCTATGACCAGCGCGCGCCTCACTCCTTGATATGCGGCAGACCGCCTTTGATTTCGACGACACGCTGCGGATACGGGATTTCGATGTCGTTGTCCTTCAGCGCATTCCAGATCAGGAACAAAACGTCAGATGTGAACTTGTTGGGACCGTCATCAAAGCCGTTCACCCAGAATTCGACCGCAAAATCAATGCCGCTGTCGCCAAATCCACGCAACTCACAATCCGGCGGGTAGGGCAGGTCCAGCACCGCCGGATGCGTGGCCACAGCCGCTTCGATAATCGGCGGCACCTTGTTGATATCCGTATCGTAGCTGACGGAAAACGGGGCCTCATAGCGGTTGGCGGACCCGCTGTCGGAATAGTTGATGACACGCGTGGTGATGAAATCTTCGTTCGGCACGACAATCCAACGCCCGTCAAATGTCTCAAGCACCGCAGCCCGCGCCGTCATTTTGACGATTTGACCCGATTCACCGCCATCAAGCTCAACATAATCGCCCACCGTCGCCTGCCCTTCGACCAACAGAATAACGCCTGAGATGAAATTCGAAGCGATCTTTTGCAGCCCGAAACCAAGCCCGACACCCACCGCGCCGCCGACAAAGGCAAGCGCGCTAAGATTGATGCCCATGATGTTCAGCAACAGCAGAAAAGCGACTGTGAAAATCGCAAACTCCACCACCTTGGCTGTCAGTTGGCGGATCGACGGGCGCATTTCTTTCTGCGCTTCGATGAACTGCGCGCTTTGGCGGTTTGTCCACCCGCCCAGCCAGAACAAGAAACCACCCGCGATCAAGCCGCGGAGCAGGCTCATCACTGAAAAGGTGATATTGCCCAGATTGACAGTCATCTCATTCAAAGCGGCGGAGATTTCGTCAAACAAGCCCAGTGCATAAACAGCCGCGATCGGGATAAGCACATATCGGCCCAGCAGCTTTAGTAGAGGGTCCGAGATGATCTCGCGGACCAGAGTGCGCACGGCCAGAAACAAAAAGACGCGTTTGCCAAAGGCGATGACCGCGCCGCTGTCAAACAGTGACCGGACAACCGTTTCACCCATGGCGGTAAAAACATAGGCCAGCAATGGCAAAAGCAGCGGCATATAGATGAGCGATGCTCGCCGGATCCGGGCAAGCGGCGAGGTCGCCTCTTCAGCAGGGGTGAGTAAACGGCGCAGCGTGCCACGCAAACGTGCAGCCGCCATGACCGCGGCCAGATAGGCCAGAATGAGTAAGGCAAACTGTGACCATGCCGCCGGGCTTAGGGCCCAGGATTGCGCAATGTCCCATATCTGCATTGCCCAGCCCGCGGCATCCTGAACAATCTGTGGCTGTTCCGTCAGGTCAATTTCCACGACATACCCCTCTTTCCCTGATACCCGTCAAACCTACCTTGTGACCCCAGCCAAGCAACAGAGCAAGCATGATGTCCGATCCGATTTGTCCGCTTTGCGACCGCCCCATACCAGCAGACGTAAAGCAAAGCCTGCATCATCTGATCCCGAAACTGAAGGGCGGCAAGGGAGGCCCGACGGTATTGCTGCATCACATCTGCCACCGCGAAATACACGCGACCCTTACCGAAGCCGAGCTGGCGCGGGACTTCCACACAATCGATGCGCTCAGGACACATCCGCGGCTCGATAAGTTTATCCGTTGGGTCGGCAAAAGACCGCCCGGATTTTTGTCGAAAGTGCCCGGAGGCATGCGAAAACGCACGCGCTAGTGACACATATTCTTCATCGCCACAGCCGTCTCAAGCGGCGCGGCAACGGCGGCTGCGACCAGTTCTTCAGCATAAGTCATGATATTCTGGCTTTCGACAATGCGGTCGATCAGACCCATCGACAACGCTTCTTCTGCGCCTATTTTTTGTGCGCCCAGCAGGATAAGTTTGGCGCGCGAAGGACCGATCAGTGCAGCCAGCCGCCCCGGGTCACTGGGTTGTGGCAAAAAGCCATGTTTCATAACCGGATAGAAGAAACTTGCCTCGGGTGGCGCAATGCGCAGATCACAGGCCAGAGCCATGCCGAAGGCACCGCCCGCCAGTGTCCCGTTCAGCGCCGCCACGCTCAGCCCCGGAAGTGACGCAATCGCTGAGGACAGGTCTTCCCAAAGCGGAGAGGTTGTAAGCCCCGCACGCGCCGCCTCAAGATCAGCCCCTGCACTGAACACCTTACCACGACCCGTCAGGATAACCGCCCGCGCCTGCCCTGCATCGCGCATCGTGACGACCAGATCGGCCAGCATCTCTTTGGTGAGCGAATTCGCCTTGTCGGGCCGGTTCAGTGTAACAGTCCAGACATCACCGCGCGCATCCACATCGATCATATCAAGCCCACCTTCCGACGAATATCTTCATCCCGCAGCGAAATTTCCTGTCCGCACCATGCGTCGGCTTCGGCACTGCACATCCACAAAAGCGCACGCGCCGGCCAGTCGGCAGGAATATGCACCTCCCAATCCAGTTGACTGACGGGGTTGATCCCACTGGCCTTGATCTCACGCTGCATTTGCGTGGCCACCGTCCCCGGAGAAAGCCCCATGGCGCGGATACCATTGGCCGCTTCTTCCTTGTCGAGACAGCGGGTCAGCATATGCGCTGCTGCCTTGGAAGTGCAGTAGTGGCTCCAGGCCTCTACAGGACCGTGCGCAGCCCCCGAACTGATCGTCAGAACAGTGCCGCCCCCCGCTTCTTTCATCACGGGCAAAACGGCGTGAATACCGTTGAACACACCTTTCAGGTTAATATCGATGACCTCGGACCACGCGTCAGGGTTTGAGGTTTCGATACGGGAAATCGGCTCGATCATGCCGGCATTGTTAATAAGCACGTCAACAGACCCAAAGGCGTCAACAGTGGCTTCCACGGCAATGTTCAGATCACTGTAGCGCGCCACATTGCATGGGATTGCCAGCGCTGTCGGTCCAATTTCACCTGCAAGATCAGCAATTTCGCTCTGGCTGCGTGCCAAAAGCGCGACATTGGCGCCTGCATTTGCAAAGACACGCGCCGTTTCAGCGCCGATACCACGACTAGCGCCGGTAATGACAACAGTCTTTCCAGTCATATCCATGTTTTCAGCCTTCATTTCCTGCGTGCGCACCAGTCGTAGACCCGAGCGACGCGGGGGTCCAGCCTTATGCCCCTTGACCATCCCCCGCCCATACCAGACGATACGCGCTCAACCACCCAGGAAGGAATGTGCCATGACCCGATTTTTGCGCCAGATCTGCGTCGGCTCCGCCATCTTATGTTATGCCACCAGTGCCAGTGCAGAGCTTTCAGCAGAAGACGTCTGGGGCGACTGGAAAAGCTACGTTTCCGGCTTTGGCTATGAAGTCAGCGGCGTCGAAGAACGTGCCGGAGACATACTGACCGTCACCGGCGTCACCTTCAGCTCGACTGGTGCTGCGATCGCGGGCGGCGCGTCTATTTCGATTGACCGCATCGAATTGCAGGAACAGCCAGACGGGACCGTGGTGGTAGACCTCCCGGCGCTTATGCCAATCGAGATGACGGCACCGAACGAAACCGGCGGTGTTACCCGGATTTCGATGGACTACCGCCAGTCGGGCATGGAACTTATCGCGTCGGGCGCGCCAGATACGATCAACTACAATTATTCCGTGGATACCATCACGCTTGAGACCACCGGCATCGAAATGAACGGCCAGATCATGCCGGACGGCACCAATGATGTAGAGGTGACAGTCCAAGATGTGACCGGCACGAGCACCATGGCACTGGACAGCCTGCGCCGTTACGTCCAATCCGTGCAAGCGGGCAGCTTGAGCTATACATTCAATGCAACCGATATAGCCCGTAACGCGACATCGGTCATCTCTGGCCAGATGCAGCAGCTTACCTTCGACGGGACAGGAGCGATGCCCTTGCGCGAAGTAGACAGCACCGATCTGGATGCGATGCTTGGCGCAGGTTTTGCAGCCGGCGGCACTTTTGAATACGCCGCGAACGCGCTCTCTGCCGAGGTCGAAAGTCAGCAGACCACGGTCGCAAGCACGGTTATCAGCGGCCCCGGATCGCTTGGCGTTACAATGGACCAAAGCGGCCTGTCCTATGACGTGGCACAATCCGATCTGGACGTCGAAGTGACCTCTGGCGAGTTTCCACTGCCAGTGAATTTCAGCGTCTCAAGTTCCAGTTTCCAGCTCGCGATACCCGTGCGTCAGTCTTCGGAACCTGAAGATTTTTCAATGGGATTCGCGTTGAACGGTCTGGCTATGTCCGACGTGCTATGGGGCTTGTTCGATCCCAGCAGCCAGTTGCCTCGCGATCCAGCTACGGTAGCCGTTGATCTGGCAGGCAAGGCGCGACTGATGTTCAACCTTCTTGACCCGGCTTCTGTCGCAAATTTGAGCCCCGACGCCGCGCCGGCCGAGATTGAAACACTCGATATCAACAAACTTCAGATTTCCGCAGCAGGTGCCGAACTTGCCGGAGACGGCGGTTTTACCTTTGACACCGCAGAGGGTCAGGTGCCCAAGCCGCAAGGGTCGGTCGATCTTAAGCTGACGGGTGGCAACGGTCTCATCGATAAGCTGATCGCCGCCGGCCTTATCCAGGATCAGGAAGCTATGGGCATTCGCATGATGATGGGCTTGCTTGCAGTGCCAGGCGAAGCACCCGACACGCTGAACTCGAAGATCGAGATCAACGCAGAGGGGCATGTCATAGCAAACGGACAGCGTATCCAGTAGCGCATTACGTAACATGATTTTCCGACCTGCCCTTGCACTGCGGGGGCAGTGCAGCTACCTCAGCGTGACTGCAACAGGAGCCAGAAATGCCGCAGCCGCTGAACGATCTGACAGAAAAACTGCTGCAGGCCGCGCGCCGCGCAGGCGCAGACGCAGCCGATGCGATGGTCGTGCGAGGAAGCTCGCAAACCATCGAAGTGCGCAACGGCGTTCTGGAACAGGCCGAGCGGGCCGAAGGCATCGACCTCGGGCTGCGGGTTTTTCTGGGACAGCGCAGCGCCAACGTTGCCACCTCTGACATGCGCGATAGCACCATAGATGAAATGGCGGAGCGCGCGGTCGCCATGGCGAAAGAAGCCCCCGAAGACCCTTACTGCGGGCTGGCCGACGCTTCAGAGATTGCCACCACTTTCGACGTGGACGCCCTTGAGCTGTGCGACCCGACGCCCGAGCCGACGCCTGCGCAACTGCAGGAAGATGCCAGCGCCGCCGAAGCGGCAGCCCTGCGCAACAAGAATGTATCTCAGGTGCAAGCCGCGTCCGCGGGGTATTCCGCCCGGCACATACACCTCGCCGCGACCAACGGCTTTTCTGGCGGTTACAAACGCACAGACCGCGGCCTGTCCTGTGTTGCGATCTGTGGCACGGGCACAGAGATGGAACGCGACTACGACGGTGACAGCCGTATTTTCCAAAGTGACCTGCGCCACGCGGAAGACATAGGTACAAGCGCAGCGGAACGCGCTGTGGCGCGGTCTGGTGCTCGCAAACCTCCTACTGGCAGCTATCCGGTTCTTTTTGACGAACGTGTCGCCTCTACGCTTATCGGGCATCTTCTGGTGGCGGCAAACGGGTCATCCGTGGCCCGGGGTGCCTCATGGCTGCGCGATGCGCTTGGCCAGGCTGTCCTGCCTGCGGGCATGACCTTGCACGAAGACCCGCACAGACCGCGTGCCTCGTCCTCACGACCCTTTGACGCCGAAGGTTTGGCAACACAGCCCCGCGATATTGTGGCCGACGGCGTCCTGACCGGATGGACACTTGATTTGGCAACAGCACGGAAGCTTGGCATGCCGTCAACCGGGAATGCCGCGCGCGGCACCTCGTCCGCGCCGTCGCCCAATACGTGGAATGTGACCCTAACACAGGGCGAACAGAGCCGTGATACGCTGATCAGAGATATGGGCACGGGTTTGCTGGTGACGTCGCTGATCGGCTCGACCATTAACCCGAATACAGGGGATTATTCGCGCGGGGCCTCAGGGCTCTGGGTAGAAAACGGTGAAATTACCCATGCGGTGAACGAATGCACCATTGCGGGTAACCTGCGCGACATGCTGCGCCAGATCGTTCCGGCAAATGACGCGCGCGCCCATCTTAGCCGTGTGGTGCCCTCGCTTCTGGTTCCGGGGATGACACTTGCCGGCAGCTGACCTCGCGCTCATTACTGATGCGATCCGGATGGCGGGCCGCGTCGCCACCAGCTTTGTTGGCAGTCGGGCACGGCGCTGGGACAAGCCCGGGGACGCAGGCCCCGTGACCGAGGCCGATCTCGCCGTGAACACCTATTTAGAGACTGTTTTACGGCAAGCTCGCCCTGATTACGGCTGGCTATCCGAAGAGACAGTGGACACGGCAGACCGCTTGTCGCGTGACACGGTGTTCATCGTTGACCCGATCGACGGCACCCGCAGCTTTGTCGAAGGTTCCAAAACCTGGGCCCATTCCGTTGCGGTGACCCATCAGGGGCAGGTCACCGCCGGCGCGATCTATCTGCCTATGCGCGGGATGCTTTATGCGGCCGCGCGCGGACAGGGAGCGACGCTGAACGGCGTTCCGCTCATTGTCTCGGCGCAGGACGAGTTGAGCGGCTCTGACATCCTGGCGGCCAAACCTATGCTGGCCGAACAGCACTGGCCCAATGGCGTGCCAGATATCAATCGCGCGCACAGACCCTCGTTGGCATACAGGCTGGGGTTGGTCGGACAGGGTAAATTCGATGGCATGCTGACCTTCCGGCCCACATGGGAATGGGATGTAGCAGCAGGCGCGCTGATCGTGGAAGAAGCGCAGGGCATTTGCACCGACAAAACTGGTGCCGCGTTACGCTTTAACAACGCCACCCCACAGCTTAACGGCATGGTCGCGGCAGGACGACCGCTGCACACGAGCCTGATGGTCGCACTCGGTCAAAGGTTGCGACCGTCACCTTGACCCCGTCCGCCAGATCAGCGACCTTTCGCGCAACAGCCCAAGGAGTTGACCATGGCACAACGGTTGCATCTCGTTTTTGGCGGCGAACTTGTCGATCCCAGCAAAAACACATTCAAAAACGTGGATGACATCCACATTGTTGGAATTTTTCCCGACTATGCGACAGCATTTGACGCATGGAAGGCCGAAGCGCAGCGCACCGTGGACAACGCCCATATGCGCTACTTCATAGCGCATTTGCACCGCCTGCGCGACGAGGAAGCAGCCGCTTCCTCGACAGAAGAACTGGGATAACGTGCAATGGGCCGCTCCTTAGGGCTTGCGGCCTACCGCGCCTATACACGGCGCTTGGCCAAGCGCGACTTTACCGCCCATGCGGATCGGCCCAAAGGCCCTGTTCTTTGGATACATGCGGCCGAAAGTGGAAGCCTTATGGCGCTTCAGGATCTGGCCGTCCGATTATGCACCGCACGACACGGCCTGAACGTGTTGATCACGCTGCCTGATTCCACCAGCTTTCAGTCGATCCAGAATAATTGGGTGCCACACCCTCAGATGATGCTCGAGCTTGCACCCTCCGAACACCCGGATGCGGTCAATGCGTTCTGGAACCATTGGAAACCGGATATGGGCATATGGGCATGGGGCGGCCTGCGCCCCAACCTGCTGCAGAAAGCGCATGACGAAAAAGTTCCCGTCGCTTTGATCGACGCAGATGAAGACGGCTTTAACGGCACCTACGACAAGTGGTTGCCAGACATGACGCGGCGCTTGCTGCAGCCTTGCGTGGCCCTCATGGCGCGCTCTGAACAGGGGCTCAGACAGTTTCGCCAGCTGGGGCTGGACAAGTCCAAAATACGGCTCACTGACCGGCTGGAGGCCGGTGGCCACGCGCTGCCCTGTGACGATCAGGAACTGAGCTACTGGTCACAGCTGATCGGCGGCAGGTCCGTCTGGCTTGCGTGTAACGTTCAGGCCGAAGAGCTTGAGCTGATTCTGAGCGCACATCGCCTTGCGCTCAGACTGTCGCACCGCCTTCTGCTGATCCTGCACCCTTCGCACAGGGGCCTGTTGGAGAGTTTCCGGCACGGGCTTTCCGAAGCGGGGTTCAGATATGCCGACTGGTCCAATGAAGAAGAACCCGATGATGCAACCCAAGTGGTGCTGGCACCCGACCATCAGGATCTAGGTCTTTTCTATCGTCTGGCCCCCGTTAGTTTCATGGGCGGGTCGCTGGTGGACGGATACAACGGTCGCAACCCCTTTGAGGCCGCAGCGCTTGGATCTGCGGTGCTTTACGGCCCGAATGTGAGCCGGTTTCTGCCCTTCTATACCCGCCTCGCAAAGGCAGGCGCCGCGCGCATCGTCAAGGACGGCGACACTCTCAGCAGCGCGGTTGTCCGTCTGATCGCACCGGATCAGGCAGCCGCCATGGCGCACGCAGGTTGGGACGTTGTAAGTCAGGGCGCGAATACGACGGATCGCGTGATAGATCTTGTCCAGGCGGTTTTCGACGGCGAGTTGGAGCAGCTTTATGCGGGCGCCTGAGTTTTGGTTCACGCCTGCGGATCGGCTTGCACTGCAGGCACGCATGCTCAAACCCTTGGGCGCGCTATATGCGCAAGCAACCGCGCGACGGGTGGCAAAACCGGCGGACGCGCATCTTGATATACCGGTGATATGTGTGGGCAACCTGAACGCCGGCGGAACGGGCAAAACACCGACTGTCATTGCCGTGCTGACCCAGTTGGCCGATATGTTCCAGAAACCGCATGTCGTCACCCGTGGATATGGCGGCACGCTCAAGGGCCCTGTGCAGGTTGATCCGACGCGGCACACATCCAAAGACGTCGGCGACGAGCCTTTACTGCTGGCAGCATTTGCCGAAGTGTGGGTCGCTGAGGACCGTGCCGCCGGCGGACGTGCGGCGCAAGACGCCGGCGCGACTGCCGTGGTTATGGACGACGGGTTTCAAAATCCGTCTCTGTACAAAGATGTCAGCATCATTGTGGTCGACGCACAAAAGGGTTTTGGTAACGGGCTGTGCTTGCCTGCAGGTCCGCTGCGCGAACCTGTAGACGTTGGGCTATCGCGGGCACAGGCGTTGCTTTCAATCGGGGACCCCGTCGCGCAGGCAGAGTTTGACCTGCCTGCACTTCCGGACACTGCCGTACATTTGCGCGCCGAACTGGCACCGCTGCAAACGGGCATGGACTGGTCCGACACCAAAGCCATCGCTTTCGCTGGCATCGGCCATCCGGAGAAATTTTTTACGACCTTGAAGGGCCTTGGCGCAGACGTCGTGCACACAGAACCGTTGGACGACCACCAGCCCCTCACACCCGCCTTGATGAGCCGGCTGGAAGCAGACGCGCTGAGGCTCGGTGCGCAGTTGGTCACGACCGAAAAAGACGCGGTGCGCTTACCCGCAAAATTCCGCACAAAGGTCATTACTTTGCCGGTCCGGCTGGCATTTGATGATGCGGGGTCGGGGCTCAAGCATTTGCTTGAACCCCTGTTCCAAGGCTGAGAGTTCCCAAAAGACGCCGGGACCGGAAGGCACGGTGGTCTTAGTTCGACGCACCGTCGATTACTTCAGCCATCTCTGCAAAAGACATGTTGGAGTATTTCTGTCCGTTGATGACAAAACTCGGTGTGCTTTCTACGCCGTCCTCGGTCGCGTTCTGCTGGTACCACGCCACCAGTGTCTGCGCCTTTTCTCCGTCCTGCAAACAGGCTTCCATCGTCTCTGCATCCAGGCCTGCCAGAAGTCCGATCTTACGCAACTCACCGACAATCGCTCCGGGGTCGCCCGCACGGGTCCATTCAGACTGCCCCTGGTATATCAGATCGCTCATCCCAAAGAATGCCTCTGGCGTGCCGGCGCAGCGCGCGATCATCGAAGCCCAAAGGCCATAACGGTCGAAATAGACCTCACGATAGACAAAATTGATCTTTCCGGTGTCTATGTATTCCGACTTCAGCTGCTTAAACGGGCCTTCGTGGAAACGCGCGCAATGCGGGCAGGTGTAGCTTGCGTATTCAACCACAGTGACCGGCGCATCCGGATTGCCGAGCGTCATCTCCATGATAGAAGATGTATCGACGTCGGCGGCCTCTTGCGCATTGGCCGCCCCCAGCGGATTTGCCGGCGTCACGGAATTGGACCCGGGCGTGGTCACAAAATAGGCGCCCAGGCCGATAACAGCCACAGCGGCCGAGATAATCATCATACGAGACATGCACGTTCCCTTTTCATCGGTTTGTCTTGTTAAGAATATTTTCGCCAAGGCGCGCCAGCGCGTGCCTCAGGTTGTCGTCTTCGACGGGCTTTGCCACTTCCAATGCACGGTCACGCAACACCGGATCATGCACCGGGGCTGCAGATGCCGGGGCATTCTGGAAGGCAACCTGCCCTTCAGCAAATCCGGTTGCGGCGGTTTGCGTGATGCGGATGCGCGCTATGGCGTTATAGCCGTAAACCGCGTTCACCCGCGCGCGCAGCTTTTCTTTTTCCATCTCTAATACGGGCGCATTCGCCCCTGTTGTCAAAAGCGTGAGCGTGGCCCCCATGCCGCCGCGCCCGTAGCTGACCTCGACCGGTCGCGATATCGCGGCAATGGCCTCACCCGCCACTTCGACCCATTGGGTAAGCAAGCGGCTTTGCGCAAAACCGCGCTTTTCCGACGCCGTCCTGATCCGCTGCGTGAGCAACGCAGAGGTGCGCTTGAAGCCTTTTGTACTGGCGCGGCGTGGCGGCATCGCTATCTTTCCCAAAACCTGACCATCATTCTAGCGCGCATGGGCAGGCGCAACCAGTCCAAGCGCAACAAGAGAGACATAAACATTGCGTGACAACAGCATCAACCAGCCAGACCTAAGCGGCACCCTTCTGGAATGGTACGACATCCATGCACGCAGTATGCCATGGCGCGTCCCACCACAGGATCGCCAAGCAGGTACAAAACCGGACCCATACCGCATCTGGCTGTCAGAGGTGATGCTGCAACAGACGACGGTCGCAACTGTCAAAGACTACTTTGAGCGCTTCACAACGCGCTGGCCCACCGTCTCCAAGCTCGCCGCCGCTGAAGACGCCGAGGTGATGGCAGAGTGGGCCGGTCTTGGCTACTACGCCCGGGCGCGAAACCTGCTCAAATGCGCGCGACAGGTCGTGGATCTGCACAATGGCAGCTTTCCCCAAAACCATGCAGAATTGCTAAAACTCCCCGGAATAGGGCCTTATACAGCGGCGGCGATATCCTCGATCGCATTTGATCTGCGCCACACCGTGTTGGACGGAAATGTCGAACGCGTGATGGCACGAATGTACGATATCCACACCCCTCTGCCGGATGCGAAACCAGAACTTATGGTAATGGCGGATGCGATTACACCCGAAAATCGGCCGGGAGACTACGCGCAGGCAGTCATGGATCTGGGCGCCACGATCTGCACGCCAAAATCACCGGCCTGCGGTATTTGCCCGTGGCGCGACCCGTGCCGGTCACGTGCACTGGGTACCGCACCCGAGCTGCCCAAAAAGCTGCCAAAGAAACCAAAACCAGTGCGCCACGGCAGCGTTTTTCTGGGCCAGCGCACCGATGGCGCATGGCTACTTGAAACGCGACCTGAAAAAGGGCTGCTTGGCGGCATGCTTGGCTGGCCCGGGTCCGATTGGGTCGACACCACGGCGCCAATCCCCGAAGTAACGCCGCCCTGCCGCGCGGACTGGCAATTGCTGCCGGGCGAGGTACGCCATACCTTCACCCATTTCCACCTTGTGCTGCACGTGTTCCACACGGCGATACCAGCAGACACGAAACCTGCGCGCGGTCACTTTGTAAACAAGAGCGATTTCAGACCGTCAGATCTGCCGACGGTCATGCGAAAAGCCTATGATCTGACAAGGTGACGCAACGCCTGATCTTGGCCAAACACCTGCGGAAAGGATAGACTGGCCTCATGAGTTCAGACACGACCGCATATACCGCCAGCGCCTTGCCAAGTGCCGCGCCCTTTTGGGTGTCCCTTGGCCTGCCTCCTCTGGCAGTCATCGGTGCCATATACGGCGGCTGGACAGTTTTTCTGCTCCCGCTCTGCACGTGGTATCTGTTTTCCGGGCTGGACTTTGCCACGGGACCCAACAGGGACAATCCGGACCCGGATACCCCGGTTGCCGACCTTGCAGCCCACCGTCTCATCACCCTGATCTGGGCCCCGCTGCAGTTTACCCTGCTCTTTGGTATGATCTGGTACGTGCCACAGGCCGACCATCTGGGCAGTCTAGAACGCGTGGGGCTGTTCTTCGGCATTGGCGTCATTACCGGCACAATCGGCATCACTTACAGCCACGAGCTTATGCACCAAAGCGACCGGCTTGAGCGTTGGATGGCCGATATCCTGCTGGCGATGGTGCTGTATTCACACTTCCGCTCCGAACACCTGCTTGTGCATCACCGATACGTCGGCACCCCGGCCGATGCCGTGACCGCGCGCTACAACGAGGGCTTCCACAGGTTCTATCCGCGCGTCCTGCGCCAGTCTCTGGTTTCTGCATTTCGCGCCGAAAGCGCGATGCTCGCCCGCAAAAACCGGCCCTGGTACGACCTGCGCAACCCATTCTTCAAATACTGGGGCCTGCAAGCCGCAATGCTCATGCTCGCGGTCGCACTTGGCGGCTGGTCTGGTCTGGCACTCTTTGCCGTGCAGGCCGGCACCGCGATCTGGCAACTGGAACTGGTCAACTACATTGAACACTATGGGCTGACACGCGCATATCTTGGCGACGGGAAGTACGAACACGTGCAACCAAGGCACTCTTGGAATGCGGATCACCGGGCCTCGAACTGGCTGCTTATCAACCTGCAAAGACATTCCGATCACCACTACAAACCGAACCGGCGCTTTCCAGTCCTGCAGACCTACCCCCCTGACAAGGCACCGCAGTTGCCTTTCGGCTATCCGGTGATGACCATGGCGGCGATGGTGCCCCCCCTCTGGCGCCGGATCATGAACCCACGTGTGCGGCACTGGCGCAAAACCTACTACCCCGAGATCACCGACTGGTCTGCCTACAATGCTGCAACAAACCCCATGCCACGATAAAAAAAGCCCCGCCATTAAGGCGGGGCATAGTGGGGTGCCCAACACAGGCAGCCTCGTTCAGAAGGCCACAGGCACCGGCGGTGTAACGAAATCTGATTTAGTTGGTCATTTCCGAGCGGATTTGCTGGCGCAGAACGTCAATAGGGATCTTCTTGCCCTCTTTTTTAAAGCACCAGTATGTCCAACCGTTACAGCTGGGCGCTTTTTCAAGTGCGGCACCAACCTGATGGATCGATCCTTTGACGTCATCGCCGACCAGCGTGCCGTCCGCACGGACTTTGGCCTTGTGACGGTTGTTCATCGAATAAAGCTCTTCGCCCGGGCGCAGCATACCGCGTTCAACCAACTGCCCGAACGGCACCCGCGGCTCGGCCCGCTTCGACACGCTCACCTGAAGCGCTTCACGATCGAATTTACGCACTTTGGCAATGCGTTTCTCCGCAACCTTGCGATAGGCCGCCTCACGCTCGATCCCGATAAAATCACGACCCAGCATTTTGGCAACCGCACCCGTGGTGCCGGTGCCAAAAAATGGGTCGAGAATGACGTCGCCCGGGTTCGTGGCCCCCACCAGCACCCGATGCAGCAGGCTCTCCGGTTTTTGTGTCGGATGGGCCTTCTCGCCATTCTCGTCCTTCAGGCGCTCATGTCCGGTGCAAATCGGCAGCACCCAGTCAGAGCGCATCTGAATGCCCTCATTCAACGCCTTTAACGCTTCGTAGTTGAAAGTATACTTGCTGGCCTCATCGCGGCCCGCCCAGATCATCGTTTCATGCGCATTGGTAAAGCGCTTGCCCCGGAAATTGGGCATCGGATTGGACTTGCGCCACACCACGTCGTTCAAAATCCAGAAGCCCTGATCCTGAAGGGCCGCGCCAACGCGAAAAATATTGTGATAGCTGCCGATCACCCAAATCGCTCCATTGGGCTTGAGAAGCCGCCGCGCGGCCTTCAGCCATGCGTTCGTGAAATCGTCATACACCCTGAAGCTCGCAAACTGGTCCCACGCATCGTCAACCGCGTCCACACGGCTGTTGTCTGGCCGGTGCAAATCGCCTTTGAGCTGCAGATTGTAGGGCGGATCCGCAAAGATAAGATCCACGGACGCCTCCGGCAGACCGTTCATCACCTCGATGCAGTCACCGCTTAATATCGTGTTCAAAGGAAGCGCCTGAGCGCCCTTGGTCTTTGTCATCATCATTCTGCCTCTGGTACGGGGCTTTTGCCCTCGTTCGTTGGCACCAAGATGAGTCAAAGGCGATTCGTCGTCAATTTCTTTTTTGAATCAAGGCTTTACGTTTTTCCTTGATACAACATATTGTGTACCGGCTTGAAACTGCGTCTATGGTGTGGGGTCACCCCAAGATTTTGCAACGCCGATATGTGGCTTTTTGATCCATATCCCATGTTGGTCTCCCAGCCATATCCGGGATGCTGTTGCGCTAAATCCACCATGATCCGATCCCGAGCCGTTTTGGCAACAATAGAGGCTGCCGCAATCGACAGCGACCGCGCATCCCCCTTCACAACCGACCGTGCCGGAATGTCCAGACCACGTGGCACCATGGACCCGTCGATCAGCACAAACTCCGGCTGAACCTGCAAACCGGCCACCGCGCGCACCATGGCAATATGGCTTGCACGCAGAATGTTATGCTCATCAATCTCCGACACGCTGGCGTGCCCGACACTCACATCAGCACAGGCCGCCAAGGCCGCAGCCAGCGCCGCACGTCGCTTTGGCGACACCACTTTTGAATCGTTCAGCCCATCCGGTATGCGCGCCGGATCAAGCACCACCGCTGCTGCGGTGACCGGTCCCGCCAACGGGCCGCGCCCAACTTCATCAACGCCGGCCACACGACAAACTCCCGACGCCAGCATCGCTTTTTCAATCTCAAAATCAGGACCCATCTCCTGTTCATCTACCCAACGCCAAAAACCTGCAACCCTTCACGCTTCTTTGGTCTTCAAATATCCCCGCCGGAGGCATGAAATCCGCCCCGTTCACGGGGCAAAAAAAGAGGGGCGCCCGAACGCCCCCCAGTCAGAGACCGGGCACGGTTGCACCCAGTCTCGATCAGCCCGCATTCAGCGTCGAGCCAGATAGTACCCGGAACGGCGCAAACACCGCGCGCGATATCCCTGACGTTTCTTGCCCTGCGTCCGAAATGTCACCTTGCAGGCACGGGGCAAGCTGCGCACAAAATCATAATTGCGCTCCAAGCACCTCTTCCCGAAAACGCGCAAGCGGCCGTCTCTCGTATCGAAAGACCGCAAACAATCGCCCGGCAAAAACCGCTTTGCATGTCCGGGCGGCCGCGCGCGTCTTATTACTTCTCCACGCGGTGTCACCGCAGGCCGGGCGCGGGAATAGGCAATCCGATTACGGCTGACACGATCCTTGTCAGCCTTCTCCAGACTGTTGTTCACCACTGCCCCCACGATGGCCACCCCGACCACCGTGGCGAGCAACCGGGCAAGATCTTCATCCGCGCGGGCAGGCCCCTGACCCGCCAAAGTGACTGAAACGGCGACGGCAACAACCGTGGCGATGAATTTGCGAGACATGAATATGGTCCTTATTGTTGTTACTGCAGGCCGCGATCTACGCGCCGGCCTCTTGAACAAAACTGGGCGCACCACTGTCAGTCAGGCAATATCGCGACCCCGCTATCCGATAACATCCGCCGCAAAACCCTTTTGATATTGAATATCCCGGCGATCCTGATCAGGGTCTGGGCCATGAAACTCGTGAAACAGATTCCAATCGCGCTTTTGGCGCTGGTATTGTCCGGTCAGGCACATGCTGCCGGTTGCTATGCCGATTACAAAGCCAAACAAGACAATCCGCTGCGGCTTCACTACGGCGTGGCCGAGGTCACCCAGTGCTCAAAGAAGGCGGCGGCCAGAGAACTCGAACCACGGCTTTCGGCTGCCGGCTGGACCTTGCTGAACGTGGTATCGGTCTTTGAGAAAGACGGCCTTGATGAAAGGAAAAAGAGTGCGGGATCATTCTACCTCCGCTATTGAAATGCGCCGCTCGGGCGGCCGCATTGTTGGGTTCGGCATCGCCGGTATCCTTGCTCTTCTCGCCATCTCAGCAGGGTTTCTCTTTTGGGCGCTGCCCGACGCCAATGCCTTCAACGCCCGCGTCGAGAGGCTCTTTGTTGAAAACAATGATCTGACGGCACAAGCCGAGATCAAGCTGCTCGAAATACTCGCGCAATCGGGCACAGCTTTTTCCGATACGCTGGCCAGCTACCGTGTCGTAATCTTCGTGCTGCTGGTCTTTGCCACCACGATGCTGATCGCAGCACTCATTTTTCTTGTGCTCCTCGTCGGCTTCAACCGCCGTATGGCTCAGATCGAACGCGCCGGCATTCAGGTTAACTCTCTGCTCATCAGCCGTGAGGAAAACACGGTGTATCTCAACAATCTGGGCTTCAAACTGACAGATGCCGCTATGGAAACCATGTCCGTGCTTGCAGAAGCGCGCATGGACGACGATGTCTTGTCCGGCTCGGAAATCGAAGGTGTCATCTCTGGCAGAAAACCATCAGACTGTGAGGAAGCGGCCGGCGCTACAAGGATCAAAAGGCTGCGCGACACGCTGGGCAATCAGATCGTGTCTGAACTACTGGTCAAGAATATCGCGCGGCGCGGCTATATGCTGGCCATCGACAAGGACGTCATCAAGGTTCTCTAGGCGGTCAGTGCCCAGTAAAGACCAACATCTGAAGCGGCATGAGCAACGCCCGCAGCCGCAAACCTGCAGCATGGATCAGCCCCACCGTATCAACCACATGCATAAAGGTGCGCTGACCAAACCCAAGGTCGGGATCGTCCAGTTTATCGTGGTTTGACGTATAGGCGTTTGCGATACAGCGGCTGCCCGGCGGGATGTCATCGGTCTGCCCAGCGTAGATCGGCTCAAGAAACGCAACGATAGACCCCGGCGGCCCCTGTGTTTGCGCATCCACAAGGCTGTCCGTGGGTCTGATCTGTCCCGAAGCAATCACGTCTTGCACATCCACAATGACCATTGGGACGACAGTAAATGGATTTGACGCACACAGGATTTCGGCCACGCCGCCCGGCTTGATAACCTGTGTCGATATCTGCGGGAAGCCAGCTTCGAAGCGGTTATGCCCAGACCCTTCCGGCACAATGATACCAGCAGGTCGCAAGATCGGGTTCACGATATCACCAACCTGCAGTGCAAACTGTTCGACTGTGCCTGATGTACCGGCGTAGACGGTCATTTTCTCGAGTTCCACAACAGCCTGTTCCAGCGCGGCTTCGGCTGTTGCGCGCTGTGCGGGCAACAGTACCGTGATGTTGGCATCAACTGACGCCACGCCTGCACGGGCCGCATCCAAAATGCCCTCCTGCACGTCGAGTTCATTTTGAAGCACTTCGACATCCCGCTCAGAAATCACGGTCGAGCCACGGGCCTGCAGTGTCAGTCGCCGGTCAAGGTCTTCACGCACTTGCAAGCGTGATGCTTCTGCTTGTTCGACAGCCGCCAAGGCGGCGTTTCGGTCTGTCTGGGCGACAACCAGGGCCGCATCAATCTCTTCGATCCGACGCTCTGCCGCTTCCAGTGCCGCTTCTTGGCGACTGGCATCCAATTTGAACAGCGGCGCACCTGCATCGACGCGCTCATTGTTCACAACATAGACTTCTTCAACGCGACCCGCGCCTTCGGACAAAATCGTCACGGTGCGAAAGAACGAGGTGACGCTTGACGTGCTCGGGTGGAAATAAAACACAATGGTGATCAGCGTCGTTGTGAGCATGGCGCACATCGTGATCCCCCACCGCAACTCGTACCAAACGGTAAAAAAGTTGATGTGTTCGCCAAATCGCTTCCCCTGAAAGCGACGGCGCAAGAGGTAATCGGGCAATATCGTGACAAGCGAGCAGAGAAAGAGTTCAATCACCTCGCTGCTCCCGATTGGCTATGCGTTGCAATGATTGCGCCATAGTGTTCAACGGTGTCACAAAATCGGGTGGCCTGAAGGCCGCCAACACCAAAGCAAGCACCCAAAAAACATTGTTATGGGTGAATAGCGCAAGAATGCACAGAATGCTGATCAGCTGAAGCTGCGTTGCGTTGCCTTTATGCGCCATCCTTTCGGGCAGTGAGTGCAGCGTGAAATAAAGAACGCCCAATAAAACGATAACGCCAATGGTCAGAAAAGTCATATTGGTGAAAAGAGAGTCCGTGCCATCGGCGCTCGCAAAAAAATATGGGAGATGCTCCGGCGCCATCGGGTGGATGTTTTCTGTCATGCGGTATCTCAGGTAAACAATATCGTTGGATCTCGCTCAGACACTAAACGTCACGACTGTTTGATGCTATCCAAAACTTCTTGAGCGCTGCGGTGAAGATGTCTAACCGGTACAAGCCGCTATAAACACCATTGCGTATCGGAGACAAAGAATGGCCGCACCGAAAAACACCTTTAAATCAGCATTGGCACAGGGCGATACGCTTTATGGATGCTGGATGAGCATTGGCGAAGGCTTTACAGCAGAGATATTGGGACGCGGGGGCTTTGACTGGCTTCTGATCGACGGTGAGCATTCGCCAAATGACATCCGTTCCATCCGCGATCAGGTTATTGCCTTGGCAGCCAGCGACAGCCACGCGGTCGTGCGTGTGCCTGTCGGAGAGACTTGGATCATCAAACAGGTGCTGGATCTCGGGGTCCAGACGATCCTTGTCCCCATCGTGGAAACTGCCGACCAGGCCCGGGAACTTGTGCGGGCCTGCCGCTACCCACCCGAAGGCACACGCGGCGTAGGTTATGGCGTGTCGCGGGCGGGTGGTTTTGGCCAGTTCGACAATTATGGCCCGACTGCAGATGCGGAAATCTGCCTGCTTGTGCAGGTTGAAACGAAACTCGGGCTTGAGAATCTGGATGACATTATTGCCGTCGACGGCGTGGACGGTGTTTTCATTGGGCCGGCTGACTTGTCAGCCAGTATGGGGTATCTGGGGCAGGCTTCACATCCTGACATGCAAAACACAATTCTGTCCGCGCTGAAATGGATAAGCGGCAGCGGTAAGGCCGCTGGCATCCTCACATCCGACGACACCATGATCCAAGCCTCTCTGGATGCCGGGGCGCGCTTTGTTGCGGTGGCGATGGATATCGCTTTGCTGCTGGGGGGCGCAAAAGCTGTCGCGGAAAAGTGGAAAACACGCTGATTTCAGTGTGCCTTTCGCGTTTAATGGTCACACCGGTGCACGCCTGTGCCCAATGCCTCTTTCCACAACAGCGTTTGGCGTATATGAGGCGCGCACCATCACATCAGACACATTGGAGTAAATAGATGGGTTACCGCGTCGTTGTTGCGGGTGCCACAGGCAATGTGGGCCGCGAAATGCTGAATATCCTCGCTGAACGCCACTTTCCGGTGGACGAGATCGCCGTTCTGGCATCCCGGAGGTCACTTGGGACAGAAGTAAGCTTTGGCGACAAGACGCTGACGACGAAGGACATCGATACATTCGATTTCACGGGTTGGGATATGGCGCTGTTTGCCATCGGCTCTGACGCGACCAAGACATATGGCCCCAAAGCTGCAGCCGCCGGCTGCGTCGTCATCGATAACTCTTCTTTGTACCGCTATGATCCCGACGTGCCGCTTATCGTGCCAGAGGTCAATCCCGATGCGGTCATGGGCTACAGCAAAAAGAACATCATCGCGAACCCGAACTGCTCGACCGCGCAGATGGTCGTGGCCCTCAAGCCGCTGCATGACCGCGCTACGATCAAGCGCGTCGTCGTGTCGACCTATCAATCCGTGTCCGGTGCGGGCAAGGAAGGTATCGACGAGCTGTGGGACCAGACCAAGTCGATCTACAACCCCACAGACGATAAACCGGCGAAAAAATTCACCAAACAGATCGCGTTCAACGTCATCCCGCACATCGACGTCTTCATGGAAGACGGATCGACCAAGGAAGAGTGGAAGATGGTCGCTGAAACGAAAAAGATCATCGATACCAAGATCAAGGTTACGGCAACCTGCGTGCGCGTACCTGTGTTTGTCGGCCATTCCGAGGCTGTGAACATCGAGTTTGAAGAGCATCTGGACGAAGACGAGGCACGCGAAATCCTGCGTGAAGCGCCCGGCATCATGGTGATCGACAAACGCGAAGATGGCGGCTACGTGTCGCCGGTCGAATGCGTCGGCGACTTTGCCACTTTCATCAGCCGTATCCGGCAGGACAGCACCATCGACAACGGCCTGAACCTGTGGTGCGTATCGGACAACCTGCGCAAGGGCGCTGCCCTGAACGCCGTGCAGATCGCCGAGCTTCTTGGCCAGAGGGTGCTGAAAAAAGGTTAAGACAATCAATCGCCCGCCGCTATAAAAGCAGCGGGCGTTTTTTATTGGGGCTGGCGATGAAACAATTTCATATCCTGCTATGCGTGATGGCGGTTTTGCTCTGCGGCACGGCCCTTGCACACACGGGCGTCAAAAACCCGGCCGTTAAGGCTCGTATGGCATCGATGAGCGGTATCGCAGCAGAACTGAAAACCATTGGCGAGATGGCAAAAGGCAAAACAGCCTTTGACCAGCAGCAGGCCCGTGCCGCCGCTGCAGCCATCGCGGTTTACGCGGCCCAGACGCCGGAGCTTTTTGCGCAGGAAGAAGACGATCCCATGTCCGAAGCCAAACCAGAGGTCTGGCAAAACTTTGATGATTTCACAGCAAAGTCCGACGCGCTGGAGCGTCTGTCACGTGATCTGGCAACGCGCATTTCCTCACAAGCCGACGTACAGACAGCCGTCAAGGAACTGGCGCAAAGCTGCAAAGACTGCCACCGGATCTACAGAGAATAGAGCCTAATAGGCAGTTTTCGCATCGCTTGATGCTGCATGTAGCTTATCAAAAGCCAGGTACGCAGCCCGGATACCCAAAGCCCCAGCGCCATGGCAAGCCCGAACACGGTCCACCGCCAAGACGAACCGCGTTGAACATCGACTGCGCAACAAGGCCGTAGGCGGAGCGTATCATGTCTTGCGAAACATCATAGGCTTCCGCAAACCGTTGAACATCGGCAGAGACAGGCTCGGCCACGCATTGGCGCAGGGCTTCGTCCGCTGCCAACCGCGCCGCAAAGCTTTGTTCAGCATCGGTGGCGCCTGCAGCGTTGTGGTATACTTTGTCGTGCACCACGCAGCACGCTTCCCATGGCGGGGCGGCCCCCTGTGCTGCCGCAAAATTTGGGAAGATTTCCGCGAAAACACCCCAGCTCCACGACATGCCGCCGCTGCACCCGTCGGTTTCGAACGGCGCAAGCGTCGTGTCAGGGTCGGCAATGACCGATTGCAGGGACCGGTGCGCGGGCATCTCCAGCGTGCGCTGAACACCTGTCTCCATGCGGCTTTCTTCCTGCGCAACGGCCGTAGCCGGCCACAGCACCAAAAGCATCAGCACCAGTCTTGTCATACGTCTTCCTCGACCGGCGGGGAAAGATCGAAGGCAAACCCGATCACATTGCCCAGCCTCAGCAAAACACGTTCCGCTGTGGTAAGATCAGCGTATTGCGCGATCACATCCCCGGCCAAATCTGGTTTGTCCGTAATGATCCCATCCACGCCCATCGAAATCATGCGGGACATCATTGCCGCGTCGTTTACCGTCCACACGTAGACCTGTTTTTCAGCCGCCTCAGCATGTCTGAGCAGACGTGTTTTCAAACTCGCGGCACTGACCGCGATAAAATCTCCGTCCAGACCGGTCAAATCGCCAATCGACGTTGCGGCCAGAACACCGGTCCGCCAGTCCGGGCGCAGTTTCAGCATTTTCTGCACCGCGGGGTACTTCAGCGACATGGTTGCAATCTGATCCTGCATGCCTGCGGCTTCCACAAGCGCAATGACCCTGTTTTCCAGATCAACATCGTGACCATAGTACTTGAGTTCGATGATCAGTTTCGAGCGGTCTTTGACAACTTCCAGAACATCGCGCAACAGCGGCGCGCGTTCATCCGCATATGCAGGATCAAACCAGCTGCCTATGTCGATCTGTGCGACTTCAGGCATTGTCACATCCCAGACCTTGGTCGGCACGCCTGAAGACTTCATGAAGTCGCTGTCGTGCACCACAATGACTTCACCATCTGCGGTTTCCTGCACGTCGATCTCGACCCAGTCCGCGCCGTCCGCAATTGCTTTTTCAATGGCAGACATGGTGTTTTCCGGCCGACTGGCCGCAGCCCCCCTGTGGCCGATAATGTCCACTTTTTCCGGTCCGCCCACCTGATTAAAGGCCAGCGTTCCCAGCAAAAGCGTCGCAAGCGAGACAACCGCAACGACCGCAGGCACGGCAAGCACCCGTGCAATGCCCTTTTCACCCTCAAGGTCCACCCGCGCCGGCCGCGTCTGCAACATTCGATTGAACTCATTGTTGAGTATATCGGAAAGCGCCCCGTTAGAGACTGCACTGACAAAAGCGTTCGCAAACGACCAAAGTGCAACAAGCGCCCCGGTCACGAGAAAAAAGCCCCGAATGTTACCGCTGAAAAACTGCGGCACTTCGGCCAGTAAAAAGCCCGCGGCCCCCAGAACAATCGTTGCCAAGACAAAGCGAAACGCAAACCACGCGACAAGTTTGCGCAAAAGAGCCAGCCTGTACCCCGTCAGGGCTGTCCGACTGGCCAAAAAGGAGTCCTTTGGCCGCACCCGATCAAAAATACTCAGATGCAGCGCGATCGCCCATGCCGTAAACCGCTCAAGCAGCAGAAGGCCCAGAACCAGCGCACAGATGCCACCGATCACAAGCATCGTTCCGAACGCCGGAGGCCGGTTTGCCAGATAGTAGTTGATATCAAATTCGGTCAGCAGCAAGGCAGCCGCGCCTGCCCCGATTGCCAGAAACGGCAGCGACAGAACCAAAACGCGCAACAGGACTTGCAGCGCAAAAGCAAAAAGGCGCGGGAAAGCTTCAATCAGAAAACCAGTTGCGACACACAGTGACCGACCCACGGTAGGCTGGTCTGCGCGCAGTACCGCCGTCATGAACGCAAGATCAAACACGGCAGTGCTGATTAATGCGGCTCCCAGTAACAGCGCCCCCAAAGCGCCCACAGGCGTGAGGAGAAACCGCGCGATATCCTGATCGGTCAAAGCAGCCTGATCCGAAAAGGTCAGCATGAAGCCCAGCAAGGCACCCATCATCGGCACCAGTACCGCAATCGCGACAAGCCTTACGAAAAGATGAGACACCAGCAACGGCACCCAAAGACGCACTGCATGCCGATAGCTGCGAAGGGCGCTTTCGAACACACCAATTCTCCCTTTAAGACCCTAACCGGTGAAATGATTAACATTAACCTGCCAAATTCCCAGAGAAATCGCGCCTTCCTCAGGCCGGGTGTCTGGCGCGGATGGGGTCTTTCAAGGGTCCTGCGGGTCCCGGGGCTTGCCTGGGCCAAAACGGCGCACGAAGGTGCCATAAGAAAAGCCCAGCCGGTGCGTCTGGCAGACTTTTTGCCCGCTCGTTTCCGTATGCAGTGACAACCCGCCCCACGCAATTTTCAGGTAGTACCCGTGTTTGCGCATGCGATTGTCAAGATCATCCCAGTCTGACGCCTCAGCCATGTCCCGAAACAGCAGCTTTTGCAAGGCAAACACCAGTTTCTCGTCCGGTGGGGGCGTGGCGGGTTTTGCCCCTTTGCTGCGGGCGAGGTGATCTGAGAGCAGGCCTTCAACCAAATGGGATACAGTATTTTCCTGCTCGGTGGCCAGGTCGTGCACAGCTCTTAAAAGATCGGGAGGTAATTCTACGGAAACGTGACGCTTATTCATAAGCGCAGGTTTGCTTAAACTTTGTTTAAAAAGAGTTAAAAACGCTCTGCGCGCAGAACATCGCAATCAACAACCGATACAACGCCTATGTGCTTGTCAACGACGTCAAAAGCAGCATCAAGCAAAGGGTCCAGCCGATCAGGATGGATAATGCAAACCACCTGAACCATACCGCTTGCACGGCCGATTTCGCCAGAACGGACCCAGTCACCCGACCGGCCCGAGCCGCCGAGTACCGGCAAGACCGTGTAGCCGGTCACACCCGCCTTGCGCAGGGCATCCGTCAGACGCGACTGCATGATCGCTTCAATCGTGATTTCAACGCGTTTTGCTTCATGTGTTTGCATAGGTTCAAACTCCTGTCAGCGCCGAGGCAACGGCTACGTAAAGCGGTATGCCCAGCGTGAGATTGAAGGGAAAGGTGACACCAAGTGATAACGTCAGATAAATAGACGGGTTTGCCTCGGGCAGTGCCACGCGCATGGCGGCGGGCACAGCGATATAGGACGCGGATGCCGACAAGACCATCAACAGCGCGACGCCACCGGTCGACAACCCCAACAGCAAGCCAAAAGTTGCCCCCAGCGCACTGCCGATAACCGGCATCAAAACCCCAAAGGCCAGAACGCCGGGGCGCAACACGTCACTGCGGTCACGCAGCCCGCGACCGGCAACAAGACCCATGTCAAGCAAGAAGAGGCACAAGGCCCCCTTGAACGGCGCAACGATAAAGCTCGAGATTTCCGCCAAACCGTCTTCACCCGTGATCCATCCAATGAAAAACGAACCAACAAGCAGAACTATAGAGCCATTCAACAGGATTTCGCGCCACAGATCGCTGTCCATGCGGCGGTCTCCCCCGCCGCGCGTGATCAACCAAAGGGCAGACAGTATCGCTGGCGCTTCCATCGCCGCAGCAACAGCGACCATATAGCCTTCATAAGTGATCCCACTGCTTTGCAGGACCGATGTTGCCGCCACGAAGGTCACAATTGAGATTGAGCCATAATGCGCCGCAACGGCCGCCGCATCCAGACGGCTGAGATTGGTCAGGAGTTTGAGCAGGGCAAATGCAATGAGAGGAAGACCCGCAGACAGTATGATGCCGGCCAATAGCGTCAGCCCCAGCTTGGCATCAATGCCGTGCGCGGCAACACTGACGCCCCCTTTGAAACCGATCGCGAACAGCAGGTATATCGACAGCGCCTTAGCCGCCGCTTCGGGAACACTCAGATCCGACCGCGCCAGAGAAGCAGCAACGCCCAAAGCAAACGATAGGATAATAGGCGATAAGAGATTCGTCGCCGCCAGTGACAGAATTTGATCCACACGCGTCTCCTTAAAGCGTCAGGACGCGTTTAGGCGGCTTTGCTGCAGCCATCAAGACACAAGTGGCGGGCTTTTCGCCCTATACCGGGTGGAATTCCTGATCGCCGCTGCTGAAAAACTCAAGTCCGCCTTCGCCAATATCGGTCCAAAGCCCGTGAAGGCTGAGCAACCCGTCGTCCACACGGGTCTTGATGAACGGAAAACTCATAAGGTTCTGCAAGCTGACCAGAACGGATTGCTTTTCCAGCGCCTGCGCCTGAATGTCAGGATCATTTTCACCGGCTACCAACGAATAGCTGGGTTTCAGAATATCCATCCAACGCCCGATGAAACTGCTTTTCTCTTCCAACTCAGGAGCATTCCCCTGACACATGTCGATACACCCTTTGACACCACCACACCCAGAGTGGCCCAAAACGATGACATGCGCCACGTTCAGCATGGTCACCGCGTATTCAACCGCAGCAGAGGTTCCATGCGGGTCGCCGTCCGGCTCATACGGCGGCACAAGGCTCGCGATATTGCGGTGAATGAACAACTCGCCCTGATCCGCGCCAAAAAGAGCGCTCACATGCACGCGACTGTCACAACAGGAAATCACCATCGCGCGGGGGTGTTGTCCGCCACGAGCCAACTGCCTGTACCACGACTGGTTTTCTTCGTACCCGGTGGCTTTCCACCCCAAATACCGTTGCACCAGATACCCTGGCAGCGGTTTTGCCTTGTCCATAAATTTTGTCTTTCGCACACGTTCTGTCCCTGATTACAGCGAATTTAGCTAAATTTCGATAGCGAACCTTGATCCACCTCAATACTTTAGTGAGATTTCTGGCCGATGTTGCTCAGGTGCCGTGGGGGTATGAGAAGGGTGAGTAGTATGGAACAGGTCCTGAAAATCAGGCCAAATGAAAATGTGCGCGTCGATCAGGACCGTCTCGGCGCGCTCTATGCAGAGCTGGGAGAAGCCGCCGCAGAAGACGTCGTGTGCCGCGCGATGGAGGAACTGGCAGTGCGCTTGTCCCATTGCAGCAGGTTACACAGTGACGACCAGTGGGCGGAATTGCGCAAATGCACCCGCTCATTAATCGCGATCGCTGATCAGATCGGCATGCTGGTTCTGGCACGGGTTGCAGGCGATGTGATCGAAACGCTGGACGCGGGCGATATACCGGCCATAGGAGCTACACTCGCAAGACTTTTGCGAATCGGTGAGCAATCCCTGACCGCGATATGGGATGTGCAGGACCTGACCATCTGAAACCTTGCACGTCGGTTGGATCGGGCTAGGCTGCGCACAGCACGCTTTTGAAAGGCCCGCCCGCATGAAAACGCTTTTTGCCGCCTCCGACCAGACCGCAATTCCGCTCCATATCATAGACCAAGGCATGCTCGACACATGGATTGCCGATCAGCCCTCACATGTTCAAAACTGGTGTAAAACCAACGATTTCAAAGCATCGCTTGGGCAAGCGCTAACCGTTCCTTCGGAAAACGGCGATGCGAAGATGGCACTTGCGGGATACGGGACCCGGTCCGCCCGGGAACGCGGGCGCTTTCATCTGGCGGGCGCTGCGGCCAAACTGCCTGCAGGGGTATACGCAATCGCCTCGGCCCCGCCCCTGTGCGATCTGGCAAACGAAACACTGGGTTGGCTGCTGGCACGCTACCGTTTCTCAAGATACAGCGCGGTATCGGAAATGCCTGCGCAACTCATATGCCCAAGTGACGTGAATGCCACGCTTCTGGAACAGGTTGCCCTGGGCGAGTTTATGACGCGCGACCTGATAAACACACCGTCCAACGACATGGGCCCGGATGAGCTGGAACAAGCAGCCCGCACGCTTGCAGACGCACATAATGCCACCATCTCGGTCATCGCCGGCGATGACCTGCTCGATCAGAATTTCCCGTTGATCCACACAGTGGGGCGCGCCTCAACAAGACGCCCAAGGCTCATCGACATGACATGGGGCACATCAGGCCCCAAAGTGACACTGGTGGGCAAGGGCGTATGTTTTGATACCGGTGGCCTGAACCTCAAGCCCGGCGGTTCGATGGGACTGATGAAGAAAGACATGGGCGGCGCCGCCAATGTTTTAGGCCTCGCCCAGATGATTATGGCGACCAACATGACACTATGCCTGCGCGTCCTCGTCCCTGCGGTGGAAAATGCGGTATCAGGCAACGCCTTCCGGCCCGGTGATATCCTACCCTCGCGCAAGGGTCTGACAGTGGAAATCAACAACACCGACGCCGAAGGGCGGCTGGTTCTGGCCGATGCGCTGGCTTACGCACAAGAAGACGAACCGGACCTCATCGTCTCCATGGCCACACTGACAGGTGCTGCGCGTGTCGCTGTCGGGCCAGACCTCGCCCCCTACTTCTGCGACGACCCGCAGTTTGTCACCGCTCTCGAAACCGCCGCCCGCAACACTTGGGATCCCGTCTGGCGCCTGCCCTTCCACGCCCCTTACGAGAGCATGATCGAACCTGGCATTGCAGACCTCGACAATGCGCCAAAAGGCGGCTTCGCAGGATCCATCACTGCCGCACTCTTCCTGCGCCGGTTCGCAGGCAGCGCGCCTTACGCCCATTTCGATGTCTTCGGCTGGAACCCCGCCGACGCACCCGGCCGGCCCAAAGGCGGTACGGGTCAGGGTATCCGCGCACTGCTGCAAGCGATTCCCGACTTTTGCGCCTCATGACCGACAGACGGCTCACTCCGAATCCCGCGCTGATAGAATCAGCCGACCCCGCACGCATTTGCATGCCCGTTGTAGACCTGCTGCGCGACCCGGAAGGCCCGCGCGACCGGCAACTTCTCTACGGCGACTCCGTTTCCATCCTGCACCGCAACACTGACTGCTGCCTGGTGCGCGCGACAAAGGATGGATACTGCGGGTGGGTACCAGAAAAAGCCCTCGCCCCCTGCACCGTACCGACACATCAGGTCACCGCGCGTGCCACGCACGCCTATCGCCACGCAGATTTCAAATCCGCCAACCAATACATGCTGTCCTTCGGATCGCACCTTACCGCACAATCGCAAACAGCTTCCTTCATCGAAACAGAACTGGGGCACGTGCCCAGACAACACCTCCGGCCGATTGATGCACAGGCAACCGACCCCGCCGCAATCGCTGAACTCTTCCTCGGTACACCCTACCTGTGGGGCGGCAACTCCTGCCTCGGCATTGATTGCTCGGGCCTCGTCCAGGCGGCGTTACACGCCTGCGGTTTTCCCTGTCCGGGAGACAGCGACCAGCAGGAAAACTCCTTAGGAGAAACACTCGAGGAAAACGCCCCGCTCAAACGCAATGACCTGATCTTCTGGCACGGCCACGTGGCACTGGTAACGGATCAGAACACCCTGATACATGCGAACGCAGGCCATATGGCCGTGGTGTTCGAACCTGTCACAGCCGCGCTTGAACGTATTGAAGTGCAAGGCGACGGCAGACCCACAAGCCGTAAACGCCTCCCCTTCTTTGGTCTCTAAATATCCCCGCCGGAGGCACGCAATCCAAATGGTCCGTCGCTACTCCACAGCGCGGATCAACTTGCGCTCGAGCACCCGCAAAACGGTTTTCAGGTCATGGCCCCGGCGCATGATCTGACCATCCATCCCGACAACCGAATACATGCCCTGCCTGTCCCGCAGTTTGGGTCGCTTCTCGATCCGGTAAAGCGGCGTCTCCGCCGTCCGCCGGAACACCGAGAAAACCGCCACATCCCGCAAACAGGAAATACCATAGTCGCGCCATTCCCCCGCGGCGACAAAGCGCCCGTACAAAGACAGGATCAAAGACAACTCTGTCCGGTGAAACGCCACCTGCGCGGGCGGCATCTGGTGCAGATTATCCTGCGGCGGGACTTGATAGTTCATACCCACAGAGTTGCGCTGAACAGCGCGCAAATCAAGTACCAAGGTTTCATTTAGGCGCGATCGCTCCTGCAGGGCCACAGCTATGCGTATATTCCCTGACAAAACCAACCCGAAGACATCAGATGCCCATGCGCATAAAACAGCCATAACCGCTGCCCGTCTTCAGTCTCCGCCACCCAATAATCCCGCACCCCGCTACGCCAGTTCGGGTCATCAAGCCACCACTCCGGAGAAATGCGTTCCGGTCCGACCGCCTGCGTCCGGCGCAGGGTCTGCCCACGCCAGCGAAATACCTCCGGCACCTCCGGCCGGCCCGGGGCCTGAACCGGCTCGGGCTGCCACATGAGCAGCGGGCGTGCATGCGGCGGACACGGCCAGACGCCTTGATGCGCAGTCGACCACGCGGCTGCCAGCACAGTCGATGTCTTCTCGGGAATGTTGCTGGAGGCCGGCGCCACCCGCGTAATGGCCTCCAGCCCCACGCGCGCACCGATGCGCCCCACCAGATCATCAAGTGCCGTATCCCCTGCCAACTGAGCGCTCGCCGCCACACCTGCTTCCAGATGTCCGACAGCCGTCCGGGCGTGTATCGGCTCTGTCTGTACGGCTTCAAGGCGAATCATATCGATGCCAAAGCCTGCCTCGATGTCACCGATCTTGAGCGCAATCAAAGGCCGGATACGCTCCGGATCACGTGACGCGCGTGCCAGCCCGACCGTGACGGATTGCACGGTCTGATCTGTACGATATGCCTGAAACAGTGCCTGTCTTGCACCCCGCCCCTTTTTCTCAAGCAGCGCACAAAGACGAGGTAGCAATCGGTCAAGACCGGCAAGAAGGTCCTCTTCCAGCCCAATCGGGTCAGGAAGGGTCATACGCACCGCAAAATGATCCGGCGCACGCGCCGGAGAGACCGGTTCCGGTGCAGAGCCCATTGCCTGATCCATCCGCATGACAAGCCCGCGCCCAAAGCGTCTGGCAAGGCTGGCACGCGGCTGACCCAACAGGTCCTGCACACGCCGGATACCCAACCGCGACAGCTGCGCTGTTGTATGCGCCTCCAGCCTCAGTGCTGCCACCGGCAAAGGGCTTAACGCGGAATAGGTCTGGCCCGGTGCCGCGATCCGGTGCGCCGTCGCTTCAGGCCCGGGGGTAACAGAAGGCGCAGCTCCCCCTTTGGTCCAGTGCCGGCGCTTGCCCGCCCGCGACCGGGTGGCGCGCGCTTCCTGATCAATCGAATCACCGCTCCGGTGCGATCCCGCCTGATGGCCGGCAAAGCGCGCCAGTGCCCATGCTGCACCGCGGGTATCGGCAAGCCCCATCCGGACAACCAGACCAAGGTCTTCGCAATCCTGCTGCACAACACCCAACAGCGGCTCTTCCCCGCCAAAAAGATGTGCGCAGCCTGTCAGATCGACAACCAGACCATCCTCCGCCTCGGTCGCCACCCAAGGGCTGAA
Source organism: uncultured Roseobacter sp. (assembly GCA_947501635.1). Lineage (GTDB taxonomy): Bacteria > Pseudomonadota > Alphaproteobacteria > Rhodobacterales > Rhodobacteraceae > Roseobacter. Next base: position 172,180 of record CANMWT010000006.1, on the reverse strand, counting down.
CTTACCCGACCAGCGTTGCAGTGCTAGCAAAAATGCATGCTCAGCCGGCACGCTGCGCGCTCGCGTCACCAACCCGTTACACATGGCATGTGCATCACGCACAGGCTGCCCAACCCGCAGACCGGCCGCCAAGGCGGTCGTGTTCAACGATGAAATCACCTGCGTATTCTGCTGCTCTTCGACAATAGCCAAAGGTACGTCACCCAACATGGGGTCACGTCGCACCAGACGGTTTGCCCCGAACTGCGGGAACCAAAGCGATAGAATACGTCGGGTTTTCATAGCGGCAGCCACCAGACAGCTTATCTTGTTCTTCTTTTGTTCTAATAAATACCGCCACAAACAATCACTGTCGAGTCTGCTCAGGCGCCGTATCGCGCCAGAAAAGTCTGAACTGCATTCTCAACCACGCGTACTATCTCCGTATCAGAGACTGATTTCGTTACACCAAAGATCAACCGGGGCCAGACATCCGCCTTACACAGTTCACCAAACTGGTCTGCTGCCAGTACATGATCGTCCACCCGCAATTCTCCGCGCGCTTCGGCCTGCATGAAATAGGCAGCCATCTCAGCCCTGAAAACCGCAGGACCCGAGTTATAGAACTTCTGCCCCAATTCCGGGAACCGATCAGATTCCGCCACGCAAATCCTGAAAATACGCTGACCGAAATCCGATGTGATAAAGCGCAAAAAATGCAGGCCCGTTTGCATCAGCACTTCACGCGGGGCCGCCGCCATATCAATGTTGTCAAGCGCATCCCGTGCCTGCCTCTGACACTCTGTCGTTGCCACCTCCATGAACAACAGCCGTTTGTCGGGAAAATAGCTATAGAGAGTGGCCTTGGAGACATTCGCCACCCGCGCGATCTCATCCACACTAGCGCCTTCAAAACCGTCGCTCATAAAGACCTCGCGCGCACCATCAAGCACTTGGTCAAATTTCCGGCCTTTTCGTACGGCGGCAGATGCAATTGTCATAAAATCCCCAGGTTCTTCCCGATGAGTATAAACCGTTCAGTTCAGTTCCCAAGAAAAATCACGCCCTGCGCGCAGTCTTGATTGAAACCTGCTCAGCAATACTTAGAATAATTCTAAACTATGGAGGCTATTCAGGATGCGTTTTCCCTTCTACCGCAAACGATTCAGCGACCTGACAGAACAGGAAATCCTTGCTTTGGCGATCTCTTCCGAAGAAGACGACGCGCGGATTTACAGAGGCTATGCAGACCATCTCCACGGGGATTATCCCGATTCCGCCAAGGTTTTCGAAGGTATGGCCGCTGAAGAGGATACCCACCGCCAACGTCTGATCGACCTGCACCGCAGCCGGTTTGGCGATATGATTCCCCTGATCCGGCGCGAGCACGTGGCAGGCTACTACAACAGACGCCCCGTCTGGCTGGTAGAAAACCTTGGTATCGAGAAGATACGCGCCGAGGCCGAAGCCATGGAGCGCGAAGCCGAGCACTTCTATCTCAAGGCGGCCAGCCGCACACAGGACGCGGCCACGCGAAAACTGCTGGGTGATCTGGCCGCAGCCGAAGCAGGCCACCAGCGCACCGCCGAAGACCTCGAAGCAAAGCATCTCAGCGACGACAGCCGCCAGTCGGAAGAGGCGCAGGCCCGACGGCAATTCATCCTTACCTGGGTACAGCCCGGTCTGGCGGGGCTGATGGACGGCTCCGTGTCTACTCTTGCGCCCATCTTTGCGGTTGCCTTTGCCACTCAGGACACGTGGACCACGTTTCTGGTCGGGCTCGCGGCATCCGTCGGCGCGGGAATCTCGATGGGCTTTACCGAAGCCGCATCAGACGACGGAGAGCTTTCGGGGCGCGGATCACCGGTCAAACGCGGTTTCGCGTCAGGCATCATGACCACAGTTGGTGGGCTGGGTCATGCCTTGCCCTACCTCATCGCCGACTTCTGGACAGCAACAGGTATCGCAATTGTCGTTGTCTTTATCGAACTTTGGGCAATTGCATGGATCCAGAATAAGTATATGGATACACCGTTCCTGCGCGCCACGATGCAAGTGGTGCTGGGCGGTGCTTTGGTCTTTGCGGCAGGAGTACTGATCGGTTCGGGCTAGAGAGAGGGCTGCACGTCTGACGTGCTCAAATGATCGAAATATTCTTCAAAACACTGCCGTTCTTTGCCCTGATCGCAGTCGGTTACTGGGCTGGACGCACGAAATTCTTCAGCGAAGAAGCGACGGCCTATCTGACCAAGTTCGTCTTTTACTTTGCCCTGTCGGCCATGCTGTTCAAGTTTTCGGCCAACCTGACCTTTACCGAGGTCTGGGACCCGAACCTTGTCATGGGGTATCTCTTGGGCACGGTGGTCGTCTATGCAATCGCCACGCTGGTGGCGATGTTCCGCGGATTGGATGTTGCAACCACAGCCGTCGAAGCGCAATGCGCTGTCATTGGCAACATCGGGTTTCTCGGCGTGCCGATGCTTGCGCTGCTTCTGGGCGAACCTGCAGTCGGGGTCATCATGATGGCGCTGGCAGTCGACTTGATCGTCTTTTCCAGCCTGATCGTCATTCTGATCACCGGATCCCGCGACGGGCGTTTTGACATCCGCATCCTGCGTACCGTCGCCGTCGGATTGATTAAAAACCCTATGATAGTCTCTATTATTCTAGGTCTATCGTGGTCAGCACTGGAAATTCCGATCCCGGCGCCGATGAATGACTTTCTGGCCATTCTGGCGGGCGCGGCCACACCTGGCGCATTATTCGCCATCGGCGCATCGCTGGCATCCAAGTCAGCCGAGCGGTTGCATATCGCGGGCTGGTTGAGCTTTTGCAAACTCTTTTTGCACCCGGCCTTGGTGGCTTTCGGTGTCCTCTATGTTTTTCCCGTGGACCCGTACACGGCCGCTGTCATTATATCAGCCTCCGCGCTGCCAGTCGCCGGAAATGTCTATATTCTGGCGCAGCACTATGGCGTGGCGCCCCAACGCGTTTCAGCCGCAATCCTTGTTTCGACGGCCATCAGCATTGTCACAGTCAGCTTCGTGATCGGGCTGGTTGCCCCTTAAGACGCATCTGGACTTGCCCGACAGGGACACAGAGGCTAGCCAATACCAGACCAAAAAGGGAGACCCGCGATGGAAACCATATCCGAGAACGCCTGCTTTGGCGGCACGCAAGGCGTGTACAAACACGCATCATCCAGCTGCAGTTGCGACATGACATTCGGTCTCTTTCAACCGCAGGAGGTCAAAGACGGGCCAGTACCGTTGCTGTGGTTCCTGTCCGGCCTCACCTGCACGCACGAGAACGCGATGACCAAAGCCGGGGCACAGGCCTGGGCGGCGGAACAGGGTATCGCGCTGGTTTTCCCCGATACCTCGCCCCGTGGCCAGGAGGTGGCGGATGACGATGCTTATGATCTGGGTCAGGGCGCAGGTTTTTACGTGAATGCGACGCAAAACCCGTGGCGTCCACATTTCCGGATGTGGGACTACGTCACAACCGATCTGCCACAACTGCTTGAGCGGAACTTTGAGCTTGATATGGACCGGCAGGCGATCACCGGTCACTCGATGGGCGGGCACGGTGCTTTGACGATTGCCATGTCGCTGCCCGGGCGCTTTCGGTCTGTCTCTGCCTTTGCGCCGATCAGCCACCCGACAGCCAGCGACTGGGGCCGAAAACAGTTCACCGCCTACCTGGGCGAGGATACAGCGGCATGGACACCCCATGACGCGACACTGTTGATGCGCGAACGCGGGTTTGACGGGCCGGTGCTGGTTGATACCGGCACCAAGGATCAGTTTATCGACCTTTTAAACCCAGAAGCCTTTGCAGAGGCGGTCAATACGCGCCGCCAACAAGCCACGCTGCGCCTGCAGCCGGGCTACGATCACAGCTATTTCTTTATCTCAACCTTTATGGAAGAGCATGTCGCGTTCCATGCGGATGCGCTTTATTCATGACGGCTGTCTATGTTGACGCAGACGCCTGCCCGGTCAAAAGCGAGGCTGAAAAAGTGGCAACACGGCATGGCGTCACACTCTATGTCGTCTCGAACGGAGGTCTGCGCCCGTCACAGAACCCTTTGGTAGAGACTATTATCGTGCCTGATGGCCCGGATGTTGCCGATATGTGGATTGCCGAACGCTGCGGGGCGGGCGATGTGGTTGTCACAGGCGATATTCCATTGGCGGCCAAATGCGTCGAGGCGGGCGCACAAGTCATAAAGCACAATGGAGAACCGCTTACCGCTGCTAACATCGGCAATGTGCTGGCAACGCGCGATCTTATGGCCGACCTGCGGGCAGCAGACCCGTTTCGCCAAGGCGGTGGCAAGGGTTTTTCGAAAACCGACCGCTCCCGCTTTCTTGACGCGCTGGAACGCGCTCTGCGCGCGGCAAAAGGAAAAACCAGATGAGCACCCAACCCCGCCCCAAAGCCGTGATCTTCGATATTGGCAATGTGCTGATCGAATGGCAGCCTGAAAGGTTTTACGATGCCGAAATCGGAGAGCAGCGCCGTCGCGAGATGTTCGATGCGGTCGATCTGCACTGGATGAATGAACGCGTCGACCGAGGAGAGCATTTTACCGAAACGATCTATGCCACGGCCACACAATATCCCGATTGGCACGACGAAATCCGCATGTGGCACGATCGCTGGATCGAATTGGCCACGCCGGTAATCGACCATTCTGTACGCTTGATGAAAGCTTTGCAGGCAAAAGGTTTGCCCGTGTTTTCGCTCACAAATTTCGGAATTCAAAGCTATGCCTATGCGGCAACTCACTATCCTTTTCTGAACGACTTTGACCGTGATTTTATATCGGGTCATTTGGCGGTAACCAAACCTGATCCGGCCATATATTCGATTGTGCAAGACACCAGCGGGCTTGCTGGGCCCGAGCTATTGTTTGCCGACGACCGGCAGGACAATATCGACGCGGCGCAAAGCTTTGGATGGCAGACACATCTGTTCGAGGGGCCTGACGGCTGGGCAGAGTGTCTGGTTGCCTCAGGATTGCTCACCCCAAAAGAAGCCGCCTAAGTTGGCCTGGGCCCTTGTTGCGCTTTTGTGCCTCGCGGCAGTGGCACCTTTTGCTGCCGAGGCCATGCGCAAACCAATGGACAGAACCGCGCGACGCAATGCGCCAGGGCACTTCGCGCCATTGCCGCGCGGAGAAACACATTTCCAGTGGTACGGGTCGGAAAACGGGTCGGTCGTGGTATGCATCCACGGGCTGACGACACCCAGTTTTGTCTGGAACAGCATTGCCCCGGCCTTGGCGGCAAAAGGCTATCACGTATTGACATACGACCTTTACGGCAGAGGATACTCTGACAGGCCCCGCGGGCCCCAAGACCCTGCCTTTTTTGCGAGTCAGCTTGATGCGCTGCTGGATGACCAGAAGATTACCGGCCCCATCAGCCTGATCGGCTACTCCATGGGCGGAGCGATTGCCACGGCCTATGCATCAGAGGGTATGCGCAGTCTGGACGAGGTCGTACTGCTGGCCCCTGCGGGTATGAAAGCCGTCGGCGTGGAAACGCTCCAACGCATTGTACATACCCCGTTTCTGAGCCGCTGGATGATGCTCATACGCTACCCGGCTCTACTGCGCCGCGGATTGCGGGCCGAAGCGGACCAGCCGTCCAGTGTGCCGGGCATCAACGCTCTGCAACATGCCGAACTGAGCTTTCGCGGATTTGTCCCTGCCGTCCATGAAAGCCTGCGCGGAATGTTGACCGACAGCTTTGAAACCTACCACGCAAAGCTGCGCGACACGGGCACACCGGTTCTAGCGATATGGGGCGAGACAGACGACGTCATCCCGCTTTCCGCGAAGGACAGGCTGTCTGCATGGAACCCTGAGGTCACGCATCAGGTTGTCAAAGGCGCAGGTCACGGGGTGACCTATTCCCACACGGACGCGGTTCTCGCGCATATCTTTCGGTTTTTGAAACCCGCCCGCTAAGCGGTGCGCAGACCTTCAAGCCGCCGTTCACGGATCGGCAGATGAATGACCGCACTGAAGGCGCCAACGGCCAGTCCGATCCACCAGACCAATGTGTAATCGCCGTAAACGTCATACAATCGCCCGCCAAGCCATATACCGGTGAACCCACCGATCTGATGGCTCAGAAACACGAGACCATAGAGCGTTCCCATGTATCGCAGCCCATAGATATGCGCCACAAGGCCCGATGTCAGCGGCACGGTCGCTAGCCATAGTGCGCCCATCGCCAAAGCGAACAGGATCACGCTGGTCGGTGTGATCGGCATCATGATGAAAAGCGCACCAACGACTGTGCGGGCCGTGTAGATACCTGCCAGCAAGTACTTTTTGGGATAGCGCTTGCCCGCCCAACCCGCCGCCAATGTGCCCATAATGTTGGTCACACCGATCAAGGCAATGGATAACGCCCCCAAAGCGGATGTCGTGCTGATCCCCATCGTGTCGAGCATACCGCCCGGCATAATCGGTCCGCACAGTTCGGTCACAAAAGCGGGCAAATGGGCTGTAATAAAACCTAGCTGGTAGCCGCAGGAGAAGAACCCAAGATAGAGGAAGGTGAACGACGGATCCCGAAACGCTTTGCCAAGGATTTCCCCAAGGCTTTCCTCAAGCTCTGTCTTGCTGGCAATTGAAGGCGATCGCATGAAAGGCAGAACCAGCAATACCGAAACAATACTGACCGCGAAGACGACAAATATCGATTGCCACGGCATGAAACCCAGCATCCACTCGGCCAATGGGGGCCCGAATATCTGTCCTGCGCTACCGGCAGCGGACACAATCGCCAGCGACATCGACCGGTTCTCGTCAGACGACGCGCGCCCAACCACCGCAAGGATCACGCCAAATCCCGTGCCCGCGACGCCAAAGCCAACCAGCCAGGCGTAGGCCTGATGCTCGAACGGTGTGGTTGAACCTGCTGTCAGCAAAAGCCCCACCGCATACACCAAAGACCCGATCACGATTGATTTTCGATCACCGATCTTCTCTGCCAGGGCGCCGAACAAGGGCTGTCCGATACCCCATGCAAGGTTCTGAATGGCAATCGCCATGGAAAACTCCGCACGCAGCCAACCAAATTCCTCTGCGATGGGAATCTGAAAAACACCGAAGGTCGCGCGGACCGCAAAGCTGACGATGAGAATAACACAGCCGACGATCAGAACCGGCGTGAACAGAGGTGTTTTGGAGGGCATGGCAAATTCCTGTGACTGTCGGCACCCTAAGCGAACGGTTCAGGCCGTCAATTAAGGAGTTTTTGACGTCAGATCACAAAATTTGATGTGTCGGCTACTCTTTTCTCGTCGGGTTACAGCGGCTATTGAAACTCATGACCACGCTGACCGAACACTACATGCGCCTGACACGCGATGGCACGCTGCAAGCCGACCCAGCCCAGATTGCCGCTTTGCCGGAATTCGAGCGTGTGCATGATGCCTTGTTGCAACCGGTCAGGAAAAAGGGGTTGTTTCGTAAAGCCGCAACGTCTGACGCGCCAAAGGGTGTTTACTTTTGGGGCGGGGTGGGGCGCGGCAAATCAATGCTGATGGACTTGTTTGTTCAGCATCTTGACGGAATACCCGCGCGGCGAGTGCATTTTCACGCCTTCATGCAGGAAATCCACGCCGCCATCCACGAAGCGCGCAAGGGCAACGTTGAAGATGCAATCGCACCTGTAGCGGCGCAGGTTGCATCATCAGTGCGGTTGCTGGCCTTTGACGAGATGCAGATTACCGACATCACCGATGCCATGATCGTCGGCCGCCTGTTCGAAGCCCTGTTCAAAGACGGCGTTGTGGTGGTCACGACGTCAAACCGCCATCCAGACGATCTATATAAAAACGGCCTTAACAGAGACTTGTTTTTGCCGTTCATCGCACTGATCAAGGAACGGATGGTGGTGCATGAACTGGTTAGCCCTACCGACTACCGGCAAGACCGCCTTGGCGGTCAGCAGGTGTATTTCACCCCGATCAATGCAGAGGCACGCGCGGCAATGGATGCGGTCTGGGATGATCTGGCCGGCGGGAAGGGTGTGCCGCTGGTTCTGAAAGTGACAGGCCGCGAAGTCGAAATCCCCGCCTTTCGCAATGGCGTGGCGCGCGCGAGTTTTCACGATCTGTGTGGCAGACATCTGGGCCCGGGTGATTTTCTGGCGCTGGCGCATGCCACCAAGGTGCTTTTGCTTGACGGTATTCCGACGCTTTCCCGGTCCAACTTCAACGAAGCCAAAAGGTTCGTGACGCTGATCGACGCGCTTTATGAGGCCAAGGTTCGCTTGATTTGTTCGGCCGCGGCAAAGCCCGAAATGCTCTACCTTGAAGGGGAAGGCACTTTCGAATTCGAACGGACAGCCTCGCGCCTGCGCGAAATGCAGTCCGAAGGCTGGGGCACCTAGCCGTTCTCGCGCAGAACCGCGCCGGCAAGATAAAGCGACCCGCAGATCAGAATACGCGCGTGAGGGACCTTGGTCACGATAGCATTAACCGCCGCGCCAACCGACTGCGCCTCATGCGATGGCAACCCTGCTGCTTGTGCGGCAGCGGCCGTCGCGGCTGCGCTTAGCGTCGCCTTTTCACCTGGAATAGAGACTGCATAAAGCCCATCAGCAACCGTCGCCATCGGTCTTAGGTAGCCGCCGGTATCCTTGGTGTTGAGCATGCCGCAAATCATGAAAGTCGGACGTTTCGGCAAAGAGCGAAGGTGCTCGGCAAGGGCTGCACCCGCCGCAGGATTGTGCCCCCCGTCGAGCCAGATCTCTGCCGAGCCGGCAGCCTCGACAAGCGGGCCGGAAAGCAAACGCTGCATGCGCGCCGGCCAATACGCGTTGGTGACAGCTGCCTCGCAGGCCATCGCGCCAAATCCCAAGTATCGCAGCGCAGCAAGAGCCGCGCCCGCGTTCATGATCTGATGTGCCCCCGGCAGGTTTGGGCGCGGCAGATCCAAAAGGCCACTGTCATCCTGATAGCACATGCGGTCCCTTTCAGGGCCTACATGCCACTGTTGCCCATAGGCCAGCAGCGGCGCCTGCGCGCGTCCGGCCACCTCTTCGATCACATCCATCGCCTCAGGACTTTGCTGCGACACAACGCAAGCCACCCGCTTTTTGATGATCCCAGCTTTTTCAAAAGCAATCTTTCCAACGGTATCCCCAAGAAACTGCTCGTGGTCCATGGAAACCGGTGTGATTACCGTTACGGCGGGCCTGTCTATCACATTGGTCGCATCAAGCCGCCCGCCCAGACCAACCTCCAGCAGGGTGTAATCTGCAGGCGTCCGCGCAAAGGCCAAAAGGGCTGCACAGGTGGTGATTTCAAAATAAGTGATATCTTCGCCGCCATTGGCTGAATAACATTCGTCCAGGACCGCTGACAGCTCGGGTTCTGCAATCAACTGACCGGCCACGCGGATGCGTTCGTGAAACCGCGCAAGGTGCGGGCTGGTGTACGCGTGCACCCTGCAGCCTTCCGCCTCCAGCCCGGCGCGGATCATGGCCTGCGTCGATCCCTTGCCATTGGTGCCAGCGATATGGATGACCGGCGGCAGGTCGTTTTGCGGGTTCCCCAAAGCATTCAGCAGCCGCCAGACACGGTCGAGCGTGAGATCGATAACCTTGGGATGCAGCGCCATCATCCTCTCAAGGATGACGTCAGAGGAGGCGGTCGTCATTCCGCTGGCGTCTGGCCGGCAGTCGCGGGCTTTTCCGGATCAGGCGGCGGCAGGTCGCCGCGGACAGGCGGCGGCAGATCCAGCAACATGCGCGTGATGCTGATAAGCTCGTCACGCATTTTCATCCGGTGTGTCACGCGGTCCAGCATGCCGTGGTCCAGCAGATATTCCGCGCGCTGAAAGCCTTCGGGCAGTTTCTCGCGGATCGTCTGTTCGATCACGCGCGGACCGGCAAAACAGATCAACGCGTTCGGCTCGGCAATATGCACATCACCCAGCATCGCATAGCTCGCCGTAACACCGCCTGTTGTCGGATGGGTCAGCACCACAATATAGGGCAAACCCGCCTCTTTCAGCATTTGCACGGCAACTGTTGTGCGCGGCATTTGCATCAATGACAGGATACCTTCCTGCATCCGCGCACCACCCGCCGCCGAAAAAAGGATAAGCGGCCGCTTGAGTTTTACAGCCTCGCGGGCGGCGGCAATAATCGCATTGCCCACATACATGCCCATGGATCCTGCCATGAACGAGAAGTCCTGTGCCGCCGCCACGACCGGTGTGCGCCCGATCTCACCCACAGCCACCAACATCGCTTCGGCTTCCGCCGTTTCTTTCTGGGCCGCTTTCAACCGATCGGGATACTTCTTCTGGTCGCGAAAATTCAGCGGATCCGCGGACGGGGCTTCCACCGCCACTTCGGTGAATGTCCCGCCGTCAAAAAGCGCGGTGAACCGGTCGCGCGGTGAAATATACATATGATGTTCACAGTTCGTGCAAACGTTCAGATTGTCTGACACCTCGCGGTGAAACAACATCGTGCCGCACTCGGGGCATTTGGTCCAAAGGTTGTCCGGCGTTTCGCGGCGCGAAAAGATCGAGTTGATCCTTGGCCGGACGTAATTGGTGATCCAGTTCATTTTCTAGCCCCTTTGGCTTGCTTGCAAACTAGATAATCCCCTGTTCCGAAAAGTGCAATCAACGGCGGATCGCAAGACGCGCTCCGAGCCAGCTAACCAGTATCATCATGAACTCGACCGGAATGAGCCCGCTGACAGCTTCTGTATCCGACAGGTCGATTGCTATCGAATAAAGCGCAAGACCGGATAATTCGTCCTGAATAGAGACGAAAAGAATGGCAACGGCATTATGCGACAGGTGGATCGCTATAGCGGGGCCAAGGGTGCCTGCCCGCGCTGTCACATCCGCCATCGCCAGCCCGAAAACACCGGCCCATGCGGCAAGCATGACTGCATTTTCCCCAGCGGCCTGCGGCATGTAGTGCCCCAACCCGAACAAAGCAGACGGCACCAGCAGCCAGATTAACGGCGAAGAAAATCGCGCGGCGATCTGTTGCTGCAGGTATCCCCGAAAGACGATCTCTTCGGCGCTGACCTGTATCAGGATTGCCACAAGCGCGAACGGCAACGCCGCAAGCCACACCCGAAAAGCCAGGTTCGGTTCCAGCGGCATGCCCGCATCCCATGGCGGCAAAAGAATGATGGCGAGGTTGATCGCAAACAACACAATGACAACAGCAAAGAACTGTTGTTTGAACAGGCCCCAGTCGCCAAGCAACGCGCCAAAGCCGCGATGATGTGCCACGCGAAGCGCCACCACGACGCCCAACGTCAGAAACCCGAATGAGCTGAGCAGGTAGATTACCGAAACGGGCGAAGAGGGACCGTCCGCGCCGATCAGGCGGGCGTAAACCGCATTGCCCAGCAGCGTCACCAGCGCCTGATTGACGAACTGGCTTATCAGCAGAACAACACCGGCAATAAGGATGACGCCCATGATCAGGCGCCAGATCTGCTCGGATCCGCGCGCTGGCGCCACCAGTATTTCATGCGCCCCGTAGGCTTGCAGGTTCATAAAACCGCGCATCACTCGCCAATAGTTTCCACGTTTTCGCCTGGCATTTCGCCGCTATTGCGCCGCACCGCCTCGTTGCGAATATCCACCCTTGCCGACCGCAAGAGCTCTGCCGCACCGGTCAGATGGCTGGCAACGGTTTGCAACAGGATCATCAATACATGCGGATCCTCACCAATCACTGCTCGGAACTGTTCGGCACCGATCCGCAGGAACTGGCTGTCTTCTTCGGCAAAAAGGTCAAGCTGCCGGGGCTCGTTGAGAATGATGGCCAGATCACCAATAAGCCTGCCCGGCTCGACCGCTGTAACATCTCGCCGAACACCGCCGTCATCCACATAGCTCATCATGCCGCGTCCGGTCAGGCACAGATAGGCGGCATCCGGCTTTTCTCCGATGGCGAAAATCTGTTTGCCTTTGGGTGCCGAATACCACTGGGCGGCAAAAGCCAGAAGCCGCTGGCTACGCGCATCGATGTTCGCAAAAAGCTCAGTACGCGAGATAACGCGAATCTTGCGCCGCAAATCGTCTGATCCTGAATCGCCCTCATTAGGTTCTTCGATGGTTTCCTCACCGTCGATGCGCCCGTTTTTGATCTCGATAAAGAAATCAAAAGCCTCAGGGTTTTCAAATTTGTCTTCCAGAAAGATCATCGTGGTGTTCGGCAAAAGCTCAAGCAATCGCCGGCCCGTTCTTTTGCGCGCTTCATTGTCGTCGCTAGCAAGCACGTTATCCAAAATCAGCACATCCGGGCGTTTGATGCCGGCTCTGGAAAAGGCGGCGCGCTCTTGAAAAATGCTCGCCATATTGGAGCCACCCAACCCTGTGCGCACATCCAGAACTGTCTCTGCGACAAGCCTTTTTAGCCCATTTTCCTCAAGGATCTCCGCGACGATATCTTCGATCAATTCGCCCTGCACACCGGCCATGCCGGAAATCCGGCCGTAAAGCACATTCTCCATCAGCGTCAGCCGCGGCAGGTAATTCTCCGGCGCGACAGGCACGAATAGGTCCTTCATCCGCTGCCGCATCTCACTACTTTTTGCGCGCCGGATTTCAAGGATTTCCTGTTTGAAACTTTCGGGAAAACCCGGCCCGATCTGTTCTGCCGTAAAAGCAAAAGGAACTGTCAGAAGCAACGCGAATTCTTCCTGACTGATCGCCTGATCGCCCTTTTCCTGACGCCGCATCGCAATGTCGACCAGTTTTTCGTAGAGCTCTTCCTCTATTCCCAAGGCGGTGAAAAGCGGGTGTTTGGTGCCGTCTCTGCCAAATGTCTGGTGCAGCGTTTCGATCAGGGTTTGGGAAATCGCGATACCCTGTTCCGCAAGCCCGAGTTCTGTAATCAGACCCAGAAAATCCTGTTCCGCCGCCAAGCCCTGTTGCGAGATGTCGCGTTTGGGTGAGGCAAACATGAGGTTGCCGCCCAACGGGATAGACGGGTTGAACTCCTCAGGGTCAAAGCGGTTCACCAAGGCAGCAAGGCCTCTCTCTACAAGACGTTCGTGCACCTCGTCGCGCAGACCCACCAGCCGGTCGGCAAGATGGGGATGCTTTTGTGCGTCCATGCGCGACGCAAGCATACGTCGGAACATCACATCATCGGTGCCCATGGCTTCCACCAGATGGAACCACCACCCGCGGATATCATCCGCATCGTTCAGGCCCGCCAGTTCAGGATCAAGCCAATCCGCACGCGTGCTGTCCAGACTGTTACCCGTTCGCTTTGCCTCCATCGCCCAGCGGTCCTGCTTGCCCGGATCCCACAGCACTGTTTTAGGGCTGGACCGAAGCGGCATCAGCAGGTTGTCACCCAAAGTGCCATCAAAAAGATAGGGTCGTGAATGCGCATACCCGATGCGCGCGGCAATCACCGCCTGATGCAGGTCATTCAAAGGTTGGCCGGCGATGGTGATATCGCCACGTGCCGGCAGCACCTCGCGCGTCAGCAATTCGGCAAATGCCGTGCGTTCAAGCTGACTTTGCGACTGCACGGCAACGCGGGCACCTGCCGGGATCTCCAGCGAGATATTCTCAAGCACCGCATTGCCGTCCGCATTGCGGACCGTCACGTTCCGCATCGAAATAACACCGTCCAGATGTGGAATACTCTCGGGTTCACCATCAAAGAGTTTCTCTTCGATCATCCCCTTCGGCGCAAAGCGTTCTGTCACAATTTCCCAGCGCAGGGACATATCCTGCACCTGATTGTAGTAGGTCAAAAGCTCTTTCCACGGCGAACTCAGGTCTTTGTAAGCCGCAAGCGCCGCAACCAGTGCACCCACAGTAATGTCGCCGCGGATCGCCAGCAGTCCGCCGACCGAATAAAAGAAAAACGGCGTCAGTTGGGTGATGAAGTTGTTCAGAAACTTCATAAAGAACTTTTTCTGATAAATCTGAAAACGGATATCAAAAAGCTTGCCAAGACGGTCTGTGAAGGCAGCCAGACGATAGCGCCAGCCACCATTGGTGCGCAGATCGGTAATGCCCGCAGCGGTTTCGCCGATCTCGGATGCAAAAGCACGCACCTGAACGATACGCTTTTTGTTCAGCTGGTTGATCTGGCGTTGCAACATCGGAATAAGCCACGCCTGCAACGGAATAAGTGCGATACCCGCCAGCCCGAACCAAATGCTCTGGGCAAAAAGAAACACGACAATGATAAGCATCTGGCCTGCCTGAAACACAGGCTGCGCGACAGCGTCGCCCATCAGTCCGCCCATCGGCTCCGCTTCTGAAGTGACCATCGAGACCAGCTCCCCCTGACTGGTGGAGCGGAAATAGGCACGGGGAAAACGCATCATGCGCCCGACAAGCTGAAAACGGAACCGACGCAAAAGGCGTTCTGCCAGAATGCCCTTCATCGTGTTCAGCCGCATCTTCAGCAAGCCATGCGCCAGCACAGCCGACAGGTAGAGACCACAGAGGATCATCAGAAACTCGACCTGGCTGACAGTGATCCCGCCCCACATGTCAACCGTCGGATCGTCAGCGCCAATCGCATCGTTGATGATCCGTTTCGGCAATTCCAGCGTTGCATAGAGAAAGGGGAACGTGAACAGCGTAAAGCCGAGCAGGAAAATCTGTTCGCGTTTGGAATACTTCCAGATAAAGGAAAAGATTGAGGGTTCCATAAAACCGGCTTTCGTCTGAGGCCCGAAGTACAAGCCGTTCAGGCCGGCTTGGCAGGAGCGGGGCCTGCCATCTGATCAACTTAGGCCCGGGTCTGGGGCAATACAAGCCGCGTGGGCTTTTTGCACCCCTAGCGCACAACGGTTGAGCCTTGCAGCCCGCAGGGGGGTTGGCTATTCCCTGACAGAGATATTTTCAGGGGAGAGGCTCATGTCCACACCGCGTTTCGACAAATCAAAACTGCCCAGCCGTCATGTGACAGAAGGCCCCGCCCGTGCACCGCACCGGTCCTACTATTACGCGATGGGGATGACCGACGAAGAAATACATCAGCCACTGGTCGGCGTGGCCACCTGCTGGAACGAAGCGGCACCCTGCAACATCGCGCTGAACCGTCAGGCCCAGGCGGTCAAGATGGGTGTGAAACGCGAACACGGAACGCCGCGCGAGTTTACCACGATTACCGTGACCGACGGTATCGCCATGGGTCACGAGGGCATGCGGTCTTCGCTGGCTTCCCGCGAGGCGATCGCAGACACGGTCGAGTTGACGATGCGAGGCCACTGCTATGATGCGATTGTCGGTCTGGCGGGATGCGACAAATCCCTGCCCGGCATGATGATGGCGATGATCCGCCTGAACGTGCCTTCTGTCTTTCTTTACGGCGGGTCGATCCTGCCGGGCCGTCTGAATGGCAAGGACGTTACTGTTCAGGACGTTTTCGAAGCCGTTGGCCAGCATCAGGCCGGCAATATGACCACCTGCGAGTTGGAAAAACTTGAAGCCGTGGCCTGCCCGTCAGCAGGCGCCTGTGGCGGACAGTTCACGGCCAACACAATGGCCTGCGTCTCTGAGGCGATCGGCCTCGCGTTGCCCAACTCCGCCGGGGCACCTGCGCCTTACGAGTCGCGCGATGCCTATGCCGAAGCCTCCGGCGCGGCCGTCATGAACCTGATCGAAAAAAACATCCGTGCGCGCGACATCGTTACCCGCAAATCGCTGGAAAACGCAGCCCGTATCGTGGCTTGTACCGGAGGTTCAACCAATGCAGGCCTGCACCTGCCAGCCATGGCCCATGAAGCAGGCATTGATTTCTTCCTCGATGACGTCTGCGAAATCTTCCGCGATACGCCCTACTTTGTCGATCTCAAGCCGGGCGGGCAATATGTGGCCAAAGACATGTACGAAGCAGGCGGCGTGCCAGTTGTCATGAAAGAACTGCGTAAAGCAGGTCTGATCCACGAAGACTGCATGACAGCGACGGGCTATTCCATCGGCGAAGAACTGGACAAAGTCACCCTCGAGGCAGACGGCCGCGTGGTTTACCCCGTTGAAACCCCACTGTCCAAGACCGGTGGCGTCGTCGGGCTTAAAGGCAATCTGGCACCCGAAGGTGCGATCGTTAAAATCGCTGGGATGGCAGAGGAACATCTGAGCTTTACCGGCCCAGCAAACGTTTTCGAATGTGAACAGGACGCTTTCGAAGCGGTTCAGAACCGTGCGTACAACGAGGGTGATGTCTTTGTCATCCGCAACGAAGGGCCAGCAGGCGGCCCCGGCATGCGCGAGATGCTGGCAACCACAGCCGCCCTGTCAGGTCAGGGTATGGGCAAGAAGGTCGCGCTTATCACCGACGGTCGCTTTTCCGGCGCGACACGCGGGTTTTGTGTTGGGCACGTCGGCCCCGAAGCCGCCCATGGCGGACCAATTGCCTTGCTGGAAAACGGCGACATGATCACGATCAACGCCATCGAAGGCACAATCTCCGTCGATCTGAGCGACGATGAACTGGCCAAACGCAAAGCGGCGTGGAAGGGTGCACGCCCGACGATATACGGCGCAGGCGCACTGTGGAAATACGCGCAGCTTGTCGGACCGACCTACCTTGGGGCGGTTACGCACCCCGGTGGCAAACACGAAGGCCATGAATACATGGATCTTTGACAGTAAATGCCCCGCATATGTCTCTGTGCGGGGCTTTTTCGTTCAATTTCTTGCGTCGCGACGATTTTCGCAGTTTATTTGAACGCAACCCTTTCCGGCTAGAGAAAGGGCAATCTGGTTGGAAGGGCAGAGCTTTTCGCATGGGCAAAATCGCCGATACCTTTCTGGACACGGCCATGTACCGTCGGCTTTTGAGCCGCTGGGCCTTTTCCGCGCGCGAGGCAGGCACGTCGAAAATGAGCCAGTTGCGCAAGCAAAGCACCCGCGCAAAGGAGTTGCGCGCGCACCTCGATGAACTGATCCACGTCGCGGACGAGCGTTTGGCCCTGCCGGTCATCGGCTCCAATAGCTTTCCCAAACCGCATAACGCAGACTGGTCGTGGCGACCGGAAATCTGGCGCGGCCCGCTGCCTGTACGCGGTATTTCTTCCGTAGAAAGCAAATCAAAGCTGGGCGATGAGATCACCCTGTTTCACGACTGTGAACGATCGGAACTGACACTGCGGCAACTGCGCAACCAGCGCGAAGCGGACCTCGCGCCCTTTGGCGTGCGTCTCGACGTCTTCAAATTCGACGGCTCGTTTCTGTCGCTGGTGCTTGATCTGCCCGAAAGCGCGGTCAACGGTCTGAAGCGTACACATATCCTGCGGATCGATTCCATTGTGAACATGGAAAAACCGCTGGAAATCTTCGTGCGCCTCAACATCCGCTACGGGCCCAACACCGAACAAATCGTGCGAGAACTCTCTTCGGCACAAAACGATGTGCACACTGAATTCGACCTCGCCTATTCCAACATGAACGAGAAGCGCGTCGAAAAAGCATGGATCGACATCATTTTCGAAAATCCGGAGATGAACCAGATCACGCTGCGGGATCTGACATTCAGCCGTCGTCCACGCGCACAGTTATGACGAAAGGCGCCCCATGTCCGAGCTGACGTTGACCAAGACACGAATGCAGTCAGGCGTCTGGCAGGGCGTGATCACGGGGTGCACGCAAACACCGCGGATTTCGGTAACGTATCTTGATAGTCCCTTACCGGATATCACACTGACCAAAGCCCGGGATGAAGGTGCCTGGCTTTTGCAGGTACCCATTCCGGGCAGCGTATTGTCGGATGGAATGCAAACGCTGCTGATCTTGGATGAGGATACAGACACGGTGCTCAACAGCATCACCCTTATGGCCGGCGAAGCACTGGGTGACGATCTACGCGCCGAAGTCGATCTGCTGCGCGCCGAATTGGATATGCTTAAACGCGCGTTTCGCAGGCACTGTGTCGAAACCGGCTAGCGTTGCCGCGCGTCGCCATCGCGCAAGAGTAGAGCACAACAGCGCACCCCTCACAAAAAAAGCCCCGCGCATCCGCGCGAGGCTTTTTGCATTAAGCGGTTTGACTCAATCAGCTGTGCCGATCGCCGACAGGCCCTTGAGAATATCGATGGCATAGGCCAACTGATAATCTTCCTCGCGCAGTGCGGCTGCGGCTTCTGCTTTGGCGCGGTCGGCTTCAATCTGCTTGATTTCATCCTCGGACAGGCTGTCGTTGTTCAAAGAACCACGCAGGTCAGCTTCTGACCGTGACGGACGGCCGTTCTCTTCTTCCTCTTCCGCATTCGGGCTGCGTCGCGGTTGTTCCACAACGATATCAGGCGACACACCAAGCGCCTGAATGGAGCGACCCGACGGCGTATAGTAACGCGCCGTGGTCAACCGCATGGCACCGTCACTGCGCAGCGGCATTACGGTTTGAACCGAGCCTTTCCCAAAGCTTTTGGTGCCGACAACAATTGCCCTGCGGTGATCCTGCAAAGCCCCTGCAACGATCTCGGACGCTGACGCCGAACCGCCGTTGATCAAAACGACAATCGGTTTGCCCTCGGCCAGATCGCCCGGTGTGGCATTGAAACGCTCGCCATCCTGAACTTCACGTCCACGAGTGGAGACGATCTCACCTTTTTCCAAAAACGCATCCGACACCCGGATCGCCTGTGTCAGCAAACCACCGGGGTTGTTCCGCAAATCAACAACAATGCCATTGATTTTATCAATACCACCAGCTTCCTCGATCTGTTCCTTCAAACCGGATTCCAGATTGCTGAAGGTCTGGTCGTTAAAGGTTGTCACCCGCAGTACCACCGTATCGCCCTGCGTCCGTGTCCGCACAGCCGTCAACTTGATCGTGTCGCGAATGATCGAGACGTCAAACGGCTCTGACTCGCCCTCGCGCACCAGCGTGATAATGATCTCCGACCCGACGGGTCCGCGCATCAGCGTAACCGCCTCATCCAGACTAAGACCAAGCACCGATTCCCCGTCAACATGGGTGATAAAATCTCCAGCTTCGACACCGGCTTCATCCGCCGGCGTGCCGTCGATGGGCGATACAACTTTGACAAAACCCTCTTCCTGCGTCACCTCGATGCCAAGGCCGCCGAACTCGCCGCGCGTCTGAACACGCATCTGTGCCGCATCATCAGGGCTAAGATAACTGGAATGCGGATCAAGCGACGTCAGCATCCCGTCAATGGCCGCTTCGATCAGATCGCCGGGATCCACCTCTTCAACGTATTGAGCGCGAATGCGTTCGAAGATATCTCCGAAGAGATCAAGCTGTTCGTAAACGCTGCTGGATTTCGCGGCCTCCTGTGCCAGCAAAGGGCCCGCAATCTGCGTCGTCGCAATAACGCCTGCAAGAGTACCGCCCAGCGCCGCCATGGCAAATTTCTTCATATCTTTTCATCCATCCTTGTCTGTCTGGAACCAGAGGCTCGGGTCCTCGGGCGTATTACTTTTTCTTACCTCTATATAGAGCGTTTCTAAGCCGACAGTACCAGCCTCATCACCATCTGTTGACAGGTCTGCAGCATATTTGTCGCCATCCGCTCCCATCAGACCCAAGGGAGCGCCCGCTTTGACAACGCCACCAGTCTCTCCATAGACGACATCAAGCCCCGCAAATACAAAAAGCAGGTCAGCGCGCGGCTCCAGAATCACGACTTCGCCAAAGTCCAGAAGCGGCCCGACATAGCGCAGGGTCGCGGGCACCGGGCTGGTCACAATAGCCCGGGGCGCGGTCGCAACAATGATACCGGGACGCACGATGCCCGCCGCATCCGCGTGTCCCGCTGCACGCAATACCTGTCCCTGTACGGGCAAGGACAGGTCGCCCTGCGCCCAGGCCGCGCTGACAGGCGGGGCTGTGATCACGTCAGCCGACATCTCGTCCAGACCTGCTGCAAAGGCCTCCAGTGTGTCAGCAGACGAGATCAGAATCGCCTTGCGCACAGGATCGGCAACAAAATGTCGGGGCAAATCGGTACGGTTTGCCATGGCTTCGTTCAGCGCGCTGCGCGCCGCCTGTACCTCGGCAAGCCCTGCCTCTAACCGGGTGGTCGCATCACTCTGTATCGCCTGAAGGGTCTGCAGCTCTTCCAGATCGGCTCGCAACTGCGCCGCCTCTTCATTCAGTGCAGGCGCAATATCCGCCAGCAGCATGCCCGCCCGCGCCGTGCCTGTTGGCCCCGCAGGATGCAACAGCATCACCGGAGAAGTTGTCCCCCCGACCCGCTGCAGCGCAACAAGCAATGTCGCGATCTCGCCATCATGGGCCTGTAGCTGGCCGGTCAGTTCGGCTTCGCGCAAAGAGGCCTGCCGCATGCCCGTTCTCAGCGCGCTCAAGCCTTCCTCATAGGCGACCACAGTTGCCGTCAACGCACGCACCCTGTCCCGTGCAGATTGCGCATCTTCCAACGCCGCCTCGGCGTCATTCAATAGCGCCAGCGCCTCCATCGCCCGATCTGCGGGCGTGCTCTGCGCCGCAACCGCACCTGACCATAACAAAAGTGCCAGCGTCAGACATACCCTCATGACAGCAAACACCGACCTGTCATCTCTTCCGGTTGCGGCAAGCCCATCAAGTGCAGCACGGTCGGGGCGATATCCGCAAGCCTGCCATCAGAAAGCTGCGCCCCGTCCGGCGCGCCATAAACAACCAAAGGCACAGGGTTCAACGTATGCGCCGTATGCGGACCGCCCGTTTCCGGGTCGATCATCACATCGCAATTGCCATGATCCGCCGTCACGATCATCGCCCCCCCAACAGTCTCTAATGCGGTAAGAACCCGTGCCAATCCCCGATCCACCGCTTCACAAGCCTTGATCGCCGCACCAAGATCACCGGTATGGCCGACCATGTCCGGATTGGCATAATTCACAACGATCAGATCATACCCGCTTTCAATCGCCTGCACGAATGCCTCTGTAACCTCATCAGCAGACATTTCAGGCTGCAAATCATATGTCGCCACATCGGGCGATTTGGGCATCAACCTGTCTTCTCCGTCAAAAGAAACCTCTTCGCCGCCGTTGAGAAAGAAAGTCACATGCGGATACTTTTCCGTCTCCGCCAGACGATACTGACGCAAACCATGCTGCGCGACCCAGTCACCCAGCGTATTCACGATATCTGGCTTTGGATACATCGTGGTCATGAAAGCACCATGCGCCTGCGAGTATTGCGCCATCCCCATCACTGCGGCCCAGTCGATCCGTGCGCCCGTCTCAAAAGCGTCGAAGTCGGGTGCCGCAACCGCAGACATGATTTCGCGTGCACGATCGGCGCGAAAGTTCAGGCAAAAGAAGCCGTCACCGTCCGACGCACCCCGATATCCCGCAAGAACGGTCGGGGCGATGAATTCATCATCCTCACCACGCGCATACGCCGCCTCCACGGCCTCTCGCGCCGACCCGGCCTGCGCACCCTGCGCCCCGATGATGGTAGCATGGGCTTTTGCAACGCGATCCCAGCGGTTGTCGCGGTCCATCGCAAAATAGCGTCCGGTCACCGTTCCAATGCGCACCCTCGCCGGCAAAGCAGCCTGAAGCCTCTCAAAGAAAGCCAAGGCAGATCGGGGCCCTACATCGCGACCGTCTGTCAGCGCATGTATCACCACAGGGACACCCGCGTCGTCCAGTGCACGCGCCGCAGCAACCATGTGGTTCAAATGCCCATGCACCCCCCCATCTGATACAAGCCCCATCAGATGCGCAGTACCGCCAGTCTCCAAGAGTCGCGCAATAAAGTCTCTGATCGGCGGGTTTTGCTCAAACTGCCCCTGCTCGATCGCAAGGTCGATCTGCCCCAGGTCCATCGCCACGACACGACCGGCTCCAATGTTCGTATGCCCGACCTCGGAGTTACCCATCTGTCCCCGCGGCAGCCCCACATCAGGGCCGAACGTCGTCAGGGTCGCAGAGGGGCAAGTCGCCATAAGACGATCCATGGTGGGTGTACTGGCCTGCAAAGGGGCATTCCCCTCTTCGCGGTCACTCAAACCCCAACCGTCCAGAATGCACAAAACAACAGGTTTGGGCGCAGTCATCTTATGCTCTCCTCTTTTGGGTTTGCCGCCTTTTAACCGCTCTCACAGGCAGGGTGAACCTCTTTCACCGACTGGTCTTCCAAATGGTGCCAAATACCGCCGCCGGAGGCACAAAATCTTCAACGCACCGAGCGGTCAGTCCGGATTACCACGCGTATAGCTGATCTTGGCCAAATCGGGTGCCTTGCGATCCGTCACCGGCACCATGGGCGGTGCCTTGCCTGCTGCAGGCGTCAACCAGCGCCGCAACAAAGCCACCGGATGCGCCTTCAGCGTCAACCTCATAGAAACATAATCCTCCACCACTTCCTCCCCCAATGTCATTTCGGGCAACAGCGCCGCCGGCTCGTCAATCGCCTCTCCCTCCATATCACCGGCGAAAAGCGGCAAGGGCGCGCCGGGGGCCAGCGCCTTGGCCTCCCAAAGCGCATCACGCCGGCCCAGTTGTATACCCGCAAAAACATCCGCCTCCGCCAAACGCTCCACCGTGGCAGGGGCAAGCCCGGCGCGCCGCCAAACGTCACGAACCGACTGATATCCGTTCCCCCGCGCAGCCGTCAGCCATGTGGAATCTTCCTCACTGATGCCCTTGATCTGCCGGAACCCCAAACGCAGCGCGAGCCCACCCTGCCCGTCGGGCTCCATCGTATTGTCCCAGAAACTGGCGTTGATGCAGATCGGACGCACCTCCACCCCATGTTCGCGCGCATCCCGCACGATCTGCGCAGGCGCGTAAAACCCCATAGGCTGGGAATTCAGCAGCGCACAGGCAAAAATGCCCGGATGGTGACACTTGAGCCAGCTGGAGGCATATACCAGCAGCGCAAAACTCGCCGCATGGCTTTCGGGAAATCCATAAGACCCAAACCCTTCAATCTGAGAGAAACACCGCTCTGCAAAGTCTCTGTCATAGCCTTTTTGTGCCATGCCGCGCAAAAAGAGGGTTTTGAACTCACTCACATTTCCATGCCGTTTGAAGGTGGCGAGCGAGCGGCGCAACCGGTCCGCCTGATCCGGTGTGAAACCCGCACCCACGATGGCTATTTGCATTGCCTGCTCTTGAAACAGAGGCACTCCAAGCGTTTTGCCCAACACTTCGCCCAATTCATCGGAAGGAAAAGAGACCTCCTCCTCACCGTTCCTGCGCCGGATATAGGGGTGCACCATATCACCCTGAATAGGGCCAGGCCGGATGATCGCCACCTCGATGACCAGATCATAAAAGCAACGCGGCCGCATGCGCGGCAGGAAATTCATCTGGGCACGGCTTTCAACCTGAAAGACACCGATACTGTCAGCGCGGCACAGCATATCATACACCTTGGGATCTTCGGGCGGCAGCGTCGCAAGGGTGTGGCTGGCGTTGTGGTGCATCTTGACCAAATCGAACGCCTTGCGAATGCAGGTCAGCATGCCCAAACTCAACACATCCACCTTCAGAATACCCAGCGCCTCGATGTCATCCTTGTCCCAACAGATGACCGTACGCCCTTCCATGGTGGCGTTCTCGATGGGCACCAATTCATCAAGCCGCCCTTCGGTCACCACGAAACCACCCACATGCTGGGAAAGGTGGCGTGGAAAGCCGTTGATCTCATAAACCAGTGCAAGGGTCTGCTGCAGGCGTTTGTCCGCCGCGTCGAGACCAATCTCAGCCATGCGTTCGGCTTCGATCCCCTTGGTGGAAAAAAACCCCCAAAGCTGCGAGGAAAGCGCCGAGATGGTATCTTCCGTCAGCCCCATGGCGCGGCCCACCTCGCGGATCGCCCGCTTGCCGCGGTAGTGCACGACAGTGGCGCAAAGCCCCGCACGGTGCCGCCCGTAGCGTTCATAAATATGCTGGATCACCTCTTCGCGGCGTTCATGCTCGAAATCCACGTCAATGTCGGGTGGCTCGTCCCGCGCCTCCGAGACGAAGCGCTCGAACACCATGGTACCGATCTCCGGACTGACCGATGTTACCCCAAGACAATAGCAAACCACGGAATTGGCGGCCGACCCCCGCCCCTGACACAGAATGTCACGACTGCGCGCAAAGGCGACAATATCGCGGACAGTCAGGAAATAGGGCTCATACTTCAGTTTCCCGATCAGTGTCAGCTCATGCTCCAGCAAACGGTGCACTTTCTGCGAGGCACCCGAAGGATAGCGCCAGGCCAGTCCCTCATACGCCAGACGGCGCAAACGCTCTGATGGCGTTTCGTTTTCCGTACTCTCGGACGGATATTCGTAGCGCAACGCATCCAGCGAAAATTCAAGGCTCTGTGAAAGGGAAAAAGCCCGATCCACCGCCGTTTCGAACCCTGCAAAGAGGCGGCGCATTTCCCGCTCGGAGCGCAGACGCGCCTCACCGTTGGGTAGCGCATCGCGGCCCAGATCATCAACACGGCGCCCCATGCGAATGGCTGTGACAACATCGGCCAGCTTGCGACGTGCACCGTGATGCATAAGCGGTGATGCACTGGCCACCGTTGGCAGGCCAAGACGCCGCGCTGCTTCTGTGATACGCGCAAACCGCTGTCGGTCGCGCCCGTCATACTGCGGTGCCAGACCGACGTGCACCCTTCCGGCAAAGCGGCGCGTCAGACGCTGCGCTGTTTGCTCCCATCCGTCCGCGCCGCGCTGCCCTCTCAGCGATTCTGGCCAGACAATCAGGTGCAGCCCCTCGCCTTTTTTGAGAAGATCCGCCAGTTGCAGATCGCAAGCCCCTTTTTCAGCGCGCAGCCTGCCGGCCGACAACAGACGGCAAAGGCTGGCCCACCCCATACGGTCCCGAGGCAATGCGGTGATGTCGGCGGCATCCGTAAAAACCAGCCGCGCGGCCGGTATAAGCCGCGGCGTCGCGTATAGCGTTGGCGCAATTTCGTGATTGCCAAGCCCCGAAGGCAATTGAGGCCCAATGCGGCCATGCTGTGCCTCCCATTGCTGCCGCTCGTCCACCTGACGCGCGATTTCACGCGCCCGCGCATGTGCCCGCACAATACCTGCAACAGAGTTCTCGTCCGCGATTGCAATGGCATCCATGCCAAGCGCTGCCGCACGCGACATGTATTCCTCTGGGTGCGAAGCCCCTTTTAGGAATGAGAAGTTCGATGTGATGTTAAGCTCGGCAAACATAGCAGAGACTCAGTATATTCACCTTTTGTTCTCATTTGGAGTCCTTTTTGCCAAACCACCGAAGAGGCGCCGGTTGTACTTGCCCCCCGCGCCTGCTTTGGCCATAAAGCATCCAGCCAAAGCGAGGATGCAAAGATGCAGCAACCCCCAGAGACAAAAATCGTCGAAAGCTTTCGGATTGCCTGTGACGGTGGCGAAGGCGCCTTGGGGCATCCGCGTGTCTGGTTGCAAATTCCCAAAGACCAGGGCTGGGTCGAATGCGGCTATTGCGACTGCAAATACATCCACAAGGATTTTTCCGAAAAGACCTGACTGGCAACAAAGAATTGCCGCTTTTGCATTTTAACTCTCCGCTACCGATTGCGGAGATTAGACATGCATACAGACCCTCAAGACGCACTGTTTTCCTATGCGGCCATGGTATTGGGCGCTTTGGGCATCAGCGTTGCCCTCTTTGCTCTTTATGCAGGGCCTTTCACCGCCCAACCGGATGTTGGCACTCAAATAGGCGAAATAGCAGGCAATATGCGGGCCGCCGCCCAGCGCGCGCTACAAGGACTGCCACAGCCGGAAGAAACCATCGTCCAACCGACATGGGACATCGACCGCATCCTGATGGCCGCAGCGCCTGTTCTGGGTGTCCTCGCAATTATCGCATCCGTCATCGGCTTTATCCGCCGCGAGCCAAAGCGCATGGCAGCCTATGGGCTTTTTGTCGGCATGGCATCCATCTTCATGCAGGTTCTTCTGATCGCTGCTCTGATCATTGCCGGCGCAATCCTCCTTGTGGGTATCATGCAAAACCTCGATCAGATCCTGGGCGGTTAGACACGCGCCCTGCTGACGGTTCTGGACTTCGCCGCGGTGTCGCGCCATGTAGGCAGTCATCGCAGCGAGGGAGAACAGCATGGCATTCGGCAAGGGGCACCACCTACATCTGATCGACGGCTCTGCCTTTATCTTTCGCGCCTATCACGCACTGCCCCCACTGACGCGCAAATCCGACGGGTTGCCGATCGGTGCTGTCTCGGGTTTTTGCAACATGCTGCACCGCTACGTAGAGGCGAACACAGGCCCGGACGCACCCACCCATGTGGCCGTTATCTTTGACAAGGGCAGCCACACCTTCCGCAATGACATGTACGACCAGTACAAGGCCAACCGCGAAGCCATGCCCGAAGACCTGCGCCCGCAAATCCCGCTGACACGACGCGCAACCATAGCCTTCAACATCGCCTGCAAGGAAAAGGAAGGCTATGAGGCCGATGACATCATCGCAACCTTGGCCGTGCAGGCGCGCGCAGCAGGCGGGCGGTGTACCATCATCAGTTCTGACAAAGACCTGATGCAGCTGGTGGGCGATGGCGTCGAAATGCTGGATGCCATGAAAAACCGCCGCATCGACCGCGACGGCGTGTTCGAAAAGTTCGGCGTGTTCCCAGAACGCGTTGTGGACGTACAGGCACTGGCGGGCGACTCGGTTGACAATGTGCCCGGCGCGCCGGGCATCGGCGTCAAGACAGCGGCGCTGCTTATCAATGAATATGGCGACCTTGATACCCTGCTGGAGCGCGCAGGCGAGATCAAGCAGCCCAAGCGCCGTCAGACCTTGATTGACCACGCCGAACAGATACGCCTGTCACGCAAACTGGTGCTGCTGGACGAAGAGACGCCGCTTGATTTCACGCTTGATGATCTGGAAGTCCGCGATCCAGACCCGGATACGTTGATGCAGTTCCTTGCCGAGATGGAGTTCCGTACGCTGACCAAGCGCATCGCGGACCACCTTGGCGTCGAGATGCCCGAGATCAACGACACCCCGGCCACAGCGCCGGACGCACCACAGATCGAAGACGTGCCATTTGACCGCACGGGCTATACCAGCGTTGGCGATGCTACCACCCTGCAAAACTGGATCGACGCGATTTATGAAAGGGGCTACGTCGCGGTGGACACAGAAACCACCGGCCTGAACGAGATGACGGCCGATCTGGTTGGCATTTCGCTTTGTGTGGAGCCGGGGCAGGCCTGCTACATCCCGCTGATACACAAGGCTGAAGGGTCTGACGACCTCTTCGGCTCGGACGATCTGGCCGAGGGGCAGATGCCGCTTGCCGAAGCGCTGGAAATGCTCAAACCCGTTTTGGAAGACGAAAGCATCCTCAAAATCGGCCAGAACATGAAATATGACGCCAAGATCTTTGCCCAAGCGGGGATCACGGTGGCGCCCATCGATGACACCATGCTGATGTCCTACGCCATGCACGGCGGGCTGCACGGCCACGGCATGGATGCGCTGTCCGAACGCTATCTCAACCATAGTCCGATCCCGATAAAACCCCTTTTAGGCTCTGGTAAATCGGCCATCACCTTTGACAAGGTACCGCTGGAAGATGCGGTACCCTATGCCGCCGAGGATGCCGACATCACTTTACGGCTTTGGCAGCACTTTAAACCCGCATTGCACCGTGCTGAGGTAACGCGCGTCTATGAAACGCTGGAACGCCCGATGGTTCAGGTGCTGGCCGATATGGAACGCACCGGCATCAAAGTGGACCGCGATACACTCAGCCGCATGTCCAATGCGTTCAGCCAGAAAATGGCAGGGCTTGAGGACGAGATTTACGAATTGGCGGGACGGAAGTTTAATGTAGGGTCCCCCAAGCAGTTAGGTGAAATCCTGTTTGATGAGATGGGGCTGGAAGGCGGCAAGAAAGGTAAGACAGGCGCCTATGCAACAGGGGCCGACGTGCTTGAAGATCTTGCGACGGAGCACGAGTTACCCGCGCGCATCCTTGACTGGCGGCAACTGTCCAAGCTCAAATCAACCTATACCGACGCGCTGCAAGAACACATCAACCCGGATACGGGTCGCGTGCACACCTCCTACTCTATCGCTGGGGCCTCTACGGGACGGCTCGCGTCAACCGATCCGAACCTGCAGAACATCCCCATCCGCACCGAAGAAGGGCGTCGCATCCGCGAAGCTTTCGTTGCTGAAGAGGGCAAGTCCCTCGTTGCGCTGGATTACAGCCAGATCGAATTGCGTATTCTTGCTCATATTGCCGATATTGCGGCACTAAAACAGGCGTTTAAGGACGGGCAGGACATTCATGCGATGACTGCATCCGAGATGTTCGACGTCCCGATGGAGGACATGACACCAGAGATTCGCCGCCGCGCGAAGGCGATCAACTTTGGTGTCATTTACGGCATTTCTGGTTTTGGACTGGCCCGTAACCTGCGCATTCCGCGCAGCGAGGCACAGGGCTTTATTGACCGCTACTTCGAACGCTTTCCCGGCATCCGCACCTATATGGACGACACCAAGGCATTCGCCAAAGAGCACGGTTATGTGCAGACACTTTTCGGCCGGCGCATTCACACACCGAACATTACGGCCAAAGGCCCACAAGCCGGGTTTGCAGCCCGCGCTGCGATCAACGCGCCCATTCAAGGCACGGCTGCGGACCTCATCCGCCGCGCCATGATCCGGATGCCGGACGCCATTGGCGAACTGCCTGCCAAGATGCTGCTACAGGTGCACGACGAGCTGCTTTTCGAGGTCGAAAACGGCGCCGAAGACGATCTGATCGCAGTTGCAAGAAGCGTCATGGAAGGCGCCGCCGATCCCGTGGTAAAGCTGGACGTGAACTTGACGGTGGACGCGGGTACCGGGCCGAACTGGGCTGTCGCGCACTAGGAGCCGGCTCACATTCGACCAGGTTTGGTGCCCTTCCTTCCCACGGCACGACGCGTTACGTGAACACTTAGAATTGCTCGACCCACGGTCGCAGCGTAAGCGTGTCGCTCCACGCGGATCTGGGCTGATCAACAAGGTGCATGTAGCTTTCGGCGATGGCGTCAGGGTCCAGTTTGGATGCGCTTCCGTCATCCGCGCCACCTTTGTCAGGGTTCGAGATAGCACCGTCAATGTTGACCCATGCCACATGCACGCCCTGTGGATGCAATTCTCTGGCCATGGACTGGGCCAATCCGCGCTGCGCGAATTTACCCATTGCAAAAGTGGCGGACTGCGCAAATCCCTTCACCCCAGCCGAAGCACCGGTAAACAGGATCGTACCTTTAACATCGCCCACGTTTTCCAGCATGCACCGTGCCGCCTGCTGTCCCATCAGGAAAGCCCCGAAGGCGGTTATTTCAATGGCGGCGCGCACCTCTGTCGGATCAAGCCCGACAAGCGGTCCGCGCACCCGCGCCGAAGGATTGTAAAGCGCCACGCGCAACGGGCTTGGTAAATCTTCGAATACAGCCGCCATCTGATCGGGATCGCTCCCGTTAACCTGAACGCACCGCGCACCTGTCTCTCTGGCAAGAACATCCAGCTTGGCCGTGTCGCGTGCGCCCAAAACAAGATCAAACCCGCGCTGCGCAAGTTTGCGTGCCACAGAAGCCGACAGCCCTGTGCCTGCGCCGATGATTACTGCCGTTTGTCTCTCCATGCCGGTTACGTCCTTCTAATTGCGCTACGGTAATTTCAACGTCAGTCAGAGCAGTTCATCAGCCGGAATAATCCCGAAAAAGGCACCTGACGACCAAACCCCGAACCAGCCTTCATGCTCGACCCCCAGATCAACCAGACGGTAAAAGCTTTTGCGATCGATCAGCGCCTCGAGGTTGGCACGCACCAGCACATAGGGCGAAGGTTCGCCAGTTTCGGGGTCGCGCACCACCCGAATGGGCAGATCGGCGCTGGCGACAACGCGGTCGCCCACCTGCGTCTCAAAAGTCAGAACCTGCGTGTCCCCGGCATCTGTCGCGTTGAAATCAATTGCCAAAAACGGCGCATCATCGACCGTGATCCCGACCTTTTCCACGGGCGTGACCAGAAAAAATTTGTCGCCTTCCTTTTTGAGAATCGATGCGAAAAGCCTGACCAAAGCAGGCCGTCCGATGGGCGTTCCCTGATAAAACCAGGTCCCATCGCGCGCGATGCGCATGTCCAAATCGCCGCAGAAGGGCGGATTCCATAGGTGCACAGGCGGCAAGCCGCGTGTTTTTACGGCATTTACTGACGCCACAAGGCTCTCGGCGGACGGAGTAACGGTTTTTTGTCCACTCATAGCTTTTGCCATTTCCCTCACAAGCAATAGACTTACATTAAGGCATATAACCTAACGGAGCGCATTGTCATGACGGAAGCACAGGATCTGGTCGCAGATATAGAAAGCTTGGGCGAAAAGCTGGCTTTGGCCAGAGAGTCGATCACAAAGCGCTTCATCGGTCAGGAGCGGGTTGTCGAGCTTACTTTGACCGCCCTCTTGTGTGGCGGGCATGGTCTGCTGATCGGTCTGCCCGGTCTTGGCAAAACGCGGCTGGTTGAAACCCTTTCTACCGTCATGGGCCTGCACGGCAACCGCGTGCAGTTCACCCCCGACTTGATGCCGGCCGACATTCTGGGATCTGAAGTGCTGGATACGGCTGCGGACGGCACGCGTGCTTTTCGCTTTGTGCCGGGGCCGATCTTTTGCCAGTTGATGATGGCTGACGAGATCAACCGCGCCTCGCCCAGAACGCAATCTGCGCTGCTTCAGGCGATGCAGGAGAAAACAGTCACTGTTGCGGGAGAAAACCGCAGTTTGGGTCTGCCATTCCACGTGCTTGCAACGCAGAACCCCATCGAACAGGAAGGGACCTACCCGCTGCCCGAAGCGCAGCTTGACCGCTTCCTCGTGCAGATCGACGTGGCCTATCCCGACCGCGACACGGAGCGCGACATCCTGCTTGCCACAACCGGCGAGAGCGAGGAAATCTCGACCGAGGTGTTTACCCCGGAAACCCTGCTGGCCGCGCAAACACTGCTGCGACGGATGCCAGTAGGCGAAAGCGTTGTTGAAATGATCCTCGATCTCGTGCGCGCCTTCCGCCCCGAAGAAGAAAGCGCCAGCCAGCAGGTCAAAGAGACGGTCGCATGGGGCCCTGGACCGCGCGCTGCTCAGGCCTTGATGCTGACAGTGCGCGCCCGCGCATTACTGCAGGGGCGCCTCGCGCCCTCCGCCGAAGATGTGATCGACATGGCCCGTCCCGTTCTAAGCCACCGCATGGCGCTGAATTTTGCCGCCCGCGCCCGCGGAGACAGCCTGACCGATCTGATTGAAACCACGGCACTTTCCCTTTCAGGAGCAAAAGCAGCCGCGTGAGCACATCAGCCGACCTCTCCCTTGATGCGCGTGCAAAAGGCTTGCGTGCAGGCGCCGAAGCACAAGCCGACGCGCTGCCGCCGCTTCTTGCACGGGCAGAACATCTGGCGGGCGCCGTACTGCTGGGCGACCATGGCAGGCGCAGGGCCGGCATGGGCGACGATTTCTGGCAGTACCGTCCGGCCCAGCCCGGCGACAGCCGCAGAATGATTGACCACCGACGCTCGGCCATGGGTGACATCGAATTTGTACGCGAAAGAGAGTGGCAGATCGCACAGTCGGTGATGCTGTGGGTCGATCAGGGCGCTTCGATGCGCTTTGCCAGTTCTGACGCACTGCCCCAAAAGATAGACCGTGCACGGCTGCTGGCGCTGTCGGTCGCAATCCTTCTTGTGCGGGGCGGCGAACGTGTTGGTTTGACCGGAACGACCTTGCCGCCGCGCCGCGGAAATACACAGATCATGCGGCTGGCCGAGATGTTCTCGACCAATGCCGAAGAAGACTACGCACCGCCGGAACACCGCGCGATGATACCCTCTGCACGCGCCTTGTTCATCTCGGATTTTATGGGTGACGTGAGCGAAGTGAAACTTGCCCTGACCAAAGCGGCAGACCGCGGGGTGCGGGGTGTGATTTTGCATGTACTCGACCCATCCGAGGAAGAGTTCCCGTTCAAGGGCCGGACCATCTTTGAAAGCGTCGGCGGAACGATCAGCCATGAAACGCTGAAAGCCAACGAATTGCGCGACCGTTATCTGGAACGCCTTGCAAGTCGCAAAGCGGAACTGCAAAGCCTTTGTACCGTGACGGGTTGGCAATACGGTCAGCACCATACGAATACCTCCGCTCAGTCAGCGCTCCTGTGGCTTTATGGCGCTTTGGCGTCGGGGGGCTATAGATGACCGTTCTGGGCGGCATAGGGTTTACAGCACCATGGTTGCTGCTTGCGCTTCTGGCACTGCCGGTCTTGTGGCTGATCCTGCGGGCCATCCCACCGGCGCCGGTACGGCGTCTCTTTCCCGGTGTGGCGCTGCTGCTCGGTTTGCAAGACGATGAAAGTGTCTCGGATCGCACGCCATGGTGGCTGTTGTTGCTGCGTATGATTGCTGTTGCAGCGATCATTCTGGGTCTTGCCGGCCCCGTGCTGAACCCAAGTGAAGATCAGGCAGAGGGCACTGGACCGCTGCTTGTCGTGCTGGATGGAAGCTGGGCCGGTGCAACCCGCTGGAGCGAGCAGATGCAATCCGTCGAGGCACAGCTGACCCGTGCGGGACGCGCGGAGCGGACCGTTGCATTTCTTGACCTGACTGACCCCGAAACACCGGTCTTTCAATCTGCTGATGTCTGGCAAAGTCGCCTTGCAGGATTTGTCCCGTCGGCTTGGCAACCGGACGCGGCCCGCATCGCCGAAGCAGTCTCTGTATTGGGAGAGTTAGGCGGGTTTGACACACTTTGGTTCAGCGATGGTCTGGACTATCCCGGGCGGTCGGAAGCGCTTGCCGCATTCGAGGCACGCGGATCTGTCGAAGTCTACCAAACCGCTGCCAACGTCATTGCACTCGCACCGGCGGGGTTCGAGGACGGTGCCATTGAATTGACAGCCTTGCGCGCTGCAGCCGGCGGCGAACGCGAGCTGCAACTGCAGGTGCAGGGTCGTGATCCGGCGGGCAATGCAACCCTGCTGGCCACAGCCGGTGCCGTTTTTGAAGAAGGCAGCACCACAGCGCAGGCGTCCATCGTCCTGCCGGCCGAGTTGCGCGCGCGTATTACCCGTTTTGACATTCAGGGCCAGCGCTCTGCTGGGGCGACCACCCTAGCTGACGACGGGCTGAGACGGCGCGAGATTGCGCTGATCGCCGGGCGTGAGGATCGAGAGGGCCTCGAGCTTTTGTCGCCGCTACATTATCTTGAACAGGCTCTTTCGCCCAACGCAGACCTTATTAAGGGCGGATTGACAGAAATACTGCCTGCCAATCCTGACGTTATCGTCCTTGCAGATATCGCCACGCTCTCTGCTTCAGAAGCGGAAGGCCTGACAGACTGGCTGGCCGAAGGCGGAATGCTTGTCCGGTTTGCCGGTCCGCGGGTTGCTGCCAGCGATGTCAGCCGCGTCGACGAAGACCCGCTGATGCCCGTACGTCTGCGCACTGGCGGCAGGACGGTTGGCGGCGCGATGAGCTGGGGCGAGCCCAAATCGCTTGCACCGTTCCGCGAAACATCGCCCTTCTTTGGCCTCGCCATCCCGCAGGATGTGCAGATCACCAGTCAGGTGATGGCACAACCCGACCCCACACTGGCCTCGCGGGTTATTGCAGAACTGACCGACGGCACACCGCTGGTGACCCGCAAAAGCGTTGAACAGGGCCAGATCGTGCTTTTCCATGTGACGGCCACTGCAGACTGGTCCACCTTGCCACTGTCCGGGCTGTTCGTGCAAATGCTTGAACGATTGGCCGTTTCTTCCTCGGCGACCCGCCCGGACGCCGAGGCGCTGGATGGCACAACATGGACACCGGAACAGGTTATGGACGGATTTGGCACCTTGACTGACGCAGGTAATCTGCCGGGCGTGCCCGGGCCGGACCTTGTCGATGCTGCCCCCAGCGCGGCAATGCAGCCCGGCATCTACGCCTCCGGCGACAGGCGGTTTGCGCGCAACGTGGTCGGTGACGACACAGTGCTTGAGCCCGCCGTGTGGCCCGCGCGCATTCCGGTCAAAGGGTTTTCGGTACCGCCCGAACAGCCGATCGCCGGCTGGTTGCTGAGCCTTGCCATCCTGGCGCTGGTGGCTGATGTGCTTGCGTCGCTGGCCTTGACCGGCCGGTTGCTCAGCAGTGGCGTGCGCCGCACGACCGCGATCCTGGCCGCTGCGCTCTTGCTGCCTGTTTTCGCGCCGACATCCAGCCTGGCGCAATCAGACAGCGACGCGGACACTTTTGCCCTGCTCTCCACCGAAGAGATGGTGCTCGCTTACGTGATTACCGGCAACAGCAGGGTCGACGATTTGTCTCGCGCGGGTCTTTTTGGCTTGTCACAGACCCTGAATTTCCGAACCTCTGTCGAACCGGCCAATCCGGTCGGTGTCGATCTGGAACGTGATGAACTTGCCTTTTTTCCAATTCTCTACTGGCCCATCACAACCGATCAACCCCGCCCCTCTTCCGAAGCTTATGCCAAATTGAACGCTTATCTGCGGTCGGGCGGTCTGATCCTTTTCGACACGCGGGATGCTGATATCGCGCGGTTTGGTGCCGCCAGCCCCAATGGCCGGAAACTGCGCGATCTGGCAGCGTCGCTTGATATCCCCCCGCTGGAACCACTGCCAGTGGATCACGTGCTCACACGTACATTCTACTTGCTGCAGGACTATCCCGGTCGCCACACAAGCCGCGACGTATGGGTAGAGGCGGCCCCGCCGGATGCCGAGCAGATCGAAGGCATGCCCTTCCGCAATCTCAATGATGGCGTGACCCCTGTTGTGATCGGCGGCAATGACTGGGCTGCGGCCTGGGCGATGGCCGAAAACGGCGCACCTCTGGTGCCCATCGGCCGCGGGTTTTCCGGCGAACGGCAACGCGAACTGGCCTATCGCTTCGGGGTCAACCTTGTGATGCATGTGCTCACCGGTAACTACAAATCCGATCAGGTCCATGTGCCTGCGCTTCTCGACAGGTTGGGCCAATGACCGGACAAGTCCTTTTTGATCCCCTGATCCCGTGGGAATTGCTCGGCGTTGTCGCAGTACTGGCGATCTTTGGCGTCGCACTGGCCGCACTGCGCGGGCTGACAGGCTGGGCGCTGCGCGGGCTTGCGGCGCTTGTCGTGATCGGGGCTCTCGCCGGTCCGTCGCTTCAGGAAGAAGACCGCGCGCCGCTGAGCGATATAGTCGTGATGCTCGAAGACGAAAGCGCAAGTCAACGCCTTGCAGACCGTCCCGAGCAAAGCAAATCCGCCGCCGACCGGCTGGCAGAGCGCATCGCGGCACGTGCCAATACCGAAGTGCGCCGCGTGACGGTGCCGGATGGGGACGGGGACGCAGGCACCCAGCTTTTGACCACACTTTCCGCCGCATTAGCCGAAGAACCACGCGGTCGCGTGGCCGGGATCATCGCCTTTTCCGACGGACAGGTACATGACGCTGACATCCCGCTTGACCTGCCCGCCCCTCTGCACCTGATGCTAAGCGGCAAAAGCACCGATTGGGACCGCCGTCTCAGCATCCGGAACGCGCCTGCCTTCGCCATCATAGGCGAGCCTGTAACCCTCACGCTTAAAATCGAGGACATGGGCGCGGCACCTGCGGGCGCCGTAACAGCGCCTCTTGAGATATCGGTCGACGGTGCGGAGCCGCAACGCTTTGAGGTGCCTTTGGGTCAGGACATCGAATTGCCGCTGACGCTGCCGCACGGCGGGCGCAATGTGATCGAATTCTCCGTGCCTGTGGCAGAGGGCGAACTGACAGACCGCAATAACAAGGCCCTGATACAGATGAACGGCGTGCGCGACCGGCTGCGCGTGCTTCTCGTGTCGGGCGAGCCACACCCCGGAGGGCGGACATGGCGCAACCTGCTCAAGTCGGACAGTTCGGTCGACCTGGTGCATTTCACTATTCTCAGGCCGCCAGAAAAACAGGATGGCGTACCCGTTAGCGAGCTGTCTCTGATCGCCTTCCCCACGCGCGAGCTTTTCCTGGAAAAGATCGACGACTTTGATCTGATCATCTTCGACAGATACAAACGGCGCGGAATCCTCCCCGCGCTCTACCTTGAGAATGTTGCGAATTACATCCGCGAAGGCGGCGCGGTCCTCGTCGCTGCCGGCCCTGACTTTGCAGGCGCCGACAGCATTTTCCGCTCCCCGCTTGGCGCGGTGCTTCCTGCTGCGCCCACGGCGCTGGTGCTGGACCAACCCTACCGCGCAACAGTGACTGAACTGGGCGAAAGGCACCCCGTCACAACCAGTCTGCCCGGTGGCGGAGACTGGGGGCGCTGGCTGCGCCAAATCGATGTGGCTGACCCGAGTGGCAACGTTGTGATGACCGGCGCGGGAGAGCGACCGTTGCTGGTGCTGGATCGGGTGGGCGAGGGCCGCGTTGCATTGCTAGCCTCGGATCACGCATGGCTGTGGAACCGCGGCTACGAAGGCGGCGGGCCTCAGCTTGAGCTTTTGCGCCGTCTGGCCCACTGGATGATGAAAGAGCCAGAGCTGGAGGAAGAAGCCCTGACCGCTCAGGCAACCGGTCAAACCATGCGCATCCAGCGCCGGACGCTGGAAGACGCAGTACCCCCCGTTGTCATTACCGACCCCTCCGGCAATGTGACGGAGCTTCCTCTGGAGGAAGTGCAACCGGGCGTTTTCGAAACCGTATTCGAAGGCCCCGAAATCGGGCTTTACCGTTTGGAAAACGGAGAGCAACTGGCCGTTATCGGCCTCGGCCCCGCAGCACCGCGCGAGTTTGAGCAAACCATCGCCACACCAGACATTCTTGAGCCCGTCGTTGCGGCGCTGCGGGGCGGCACGGTTCTGCTGGAAGACGGGTTGCCACGGTTGCGGGATGTGCGCGTCGGACGGCCCGCCGCTGGCCGTGGCTGGATCGGGCTGACGCCGCGAGATGCCTATGAAACGCGCGATGTACGCCAGACAAACCTGTTACCGCCATGGCTGGTATTGTTGCTGGCCACCGGCCTGATAACCGCCGCCTGGTTGCGGGAAGGGCGGCGTTAAAACGCAGCGTTTTCGCTTGGATTAAACAGATATTCACCTCGATCCGGCAAGCTGCAGTCATAGATACGGTGACTGCGTGATGCGAGTTTCGAGATGAGCCTGGCCAGCAAACTGGCCCAAGAACGCCGAAGTCGTTTGGCGGCGGAACGCCTGCTTGAAGTCAAGCAGGCGGAACTTTTTGCGGCCAACCGCAAACTGGGCCTGCACGCGCGCCAGTTATCCAATGAAATTGTCGAGACCCGCGCGGAAGTCGCCAACGTCAGAGACGAAAACAAGCGCGTCAAATCCGACCTGTCCGCCGCGCACAAGCAGATCGAACGGGTCGAGCGGCGGCTTTGGCAATCCATAGAAACGATCAACGACGGCTTTGCATTCTATTCGCCTGACCTTGAACTGATTATGGCCAACCGCTCTTATCTTGCCGTATTCGACGGGCTGGAGGATATCAAACCCGGTGTCAGCTATGTGACCGTGCTGCAGCTGCTGACCGAAGAAGGGATCATCGACATCGGTGACATGAAACCTGCGGACTGGCGGCAAGAGATGATCGAAAGAGTTCAGTCGCCCGAACCCGGGCCTGTGGTTATTCGTCTCTGGAACGGGGAATACATACGCATGATCGACCGTCGCGGCCCAGATGGCGACATTATCTCGCTTGGGCTGAACATCACCGAGACCGTGCAATACGAAGAGAAACTGAAGGCCGCGCGCGAAGTGGCCGAAGCTGCCAGCCGTGCCAAGTCCGCCTTCCTCGCCAATATGAGCCACGAAATCCGCACGCCCATGAACGGTGTTGTCGGCATGGCCGAAGTGCTGATCGACACGAATCTGACGGAAGAACAGCGTCTATACATCGATACGATCAAGAACTCGGGCGAGGCGTTGCTGGTGATCATCAATGATGTGCTTGATTATTCCAAGATCGAGGCCGAGAAACTCCAGCTTCACCCAACTCCGTTTGACCTTGAAAAAGCGATTCACGAAGTTCTCAGACTGTTGCAGTCGACGGCACGCGACAAGGGTATCGTGCTGGCTGTCGATTATGACGTGCTGTTGACGGCACAATTCATCGGCGACCCCGGACGCATCCGCCAAATTCTGACGAACCTCATTGGAAATGCTGTCAAATTCACAACCGAAGGGTCGGTGAACTTACGTGTGAGCCGGGGCGCGGCTACTCGTGATGGCAAAGTAGCCCTGTGCATCACCGTGGAAGACACTGGCATCGGCATTCCAGCCGATATGATCGACCACGTTTTTGGTGAGTTCAATCAGGTAGAAAGCGAGAAAAACCGGCAATTTGACGGAACGGGGCTGGGCCTTGCGATCACAAAGCAGCTCATCCAGCTGATGGGGGGGCGCATCTGGCTGAACTCTACAGAGGGGGTTGGGTCAACCTTCGGATTTGAAATCGAATTGGAACCGAATGGCCCCGCGCTACTGGACCATCCACCGATCGATCCCGCGCTGCGTCACGTCCTGATACTGGACGACGTCGAAGTAACCCGGATGGCGCTTTGCAGGCAATTGGAAGAACTGGGGTTAAAAGTGACGGCCCAAAGTGATGGCGACCGGGCGCTCGAGAGACTTGACGAGAGCGTGGATCTGATTGTCGCGCGACAGAACACAAACATTCAAAGCGGCCTCACATTCGCCTGTGCAGCGCGCGACTCAGGTTATGCCAAGCGCATCGTCTTGCTGACCCAAAGCAACGGCCAGACCAAGGCGGACACGCGCCACGAAAAGGTAGACGTGATAACCCAGTTGCCCTTTTCGCGCGCTGATCTGACCGAATGGATCAGCAAATCCGCCGCGGTACAAAACGTACCGCCTGACGCCAACACCGCCGACGCCCCGCACCCCGATCCTGACGCGGGACCACGCAAGATGCGCATCCTTGCCGCCGAAGACAACAAGACTAACCGGTTTGTCTTCGGGAAAATGCTCAAGACCCTTGATGTTGACGTGCAGTTTGCATGTGACGGACAAGAGGCTGTCGAAGCGTACCAAAGCTTTCAGCCCGACCTTATCTTCATGGACATCTCAATGCCGCGCATGGATGGTAAAGAAGCGACGAAAGCAATCCGTCGTCTGGAGGAAGAGACAGAAAAACATGTACCAATCGTTGCTTTGACCGCCCATGCGATGACCGGCGACGATCAGGAAATTCTGCTGGCGGGGCTGGACAAATACCTGACCAAGCCGCTGCGCAAACAGGAAATCATCAGCCAGATACGCGCCTTTTGCCCGCCAGACGCACTTTCCCCCTGCGAAGATGCGCTTGATCAGGCGGGGTAAGGGCGGACGAAAACAGGTTTTTCAGGCGCCGACAGGTCTGGCTGATACTGGTAGCCACCTGTGTCAAACGAATTCAGGCTTTCCGCGTCCCGCAGCCTGTTCTGCACGATGTAACGCGCCATGGCGCCCCGCGCTTTTTTGGCAAAGAAACTGACGATCTTGGGCCCTTTGCCGTCATTTTTGTCTTCCATGAAGGCAGGTGTGATGACACGCAAGCGCAAGGCTCCGGGCGCCACGGCGCCGAAATACTCCTGGCTGGCGCAATTCACCAGAACGTCCGACCCAATAGCCTCTGCCTGTGCATTCAGTGCTTTGGACAAGTCATCGCGCCAATAGTCGTAAAGCGAGGCCCCCCGACGGGTTTTCAGGCGGCTGCCCATTTCAAGACGGTAGGGCTGAATGGCATCAAGGGGGCGCAACACACCGTAAAGGCCGGACAAGATACGCAGATGGTCCTGCGCCCAGGCCAACTCATCCGCATCAAGGCTCGCAGCTTCCAGACCCTGATAGGTGTCACCTGCAAAGGCCAGCGCTGCGGGCCGTGTCACATTCGCATCCGGCGCTTCGGCAAACGCTTTGAAACGGTCGCGGTTCAGCCGTGCAAGGTCATCACTCAGGTCCATGAGCGCCTTGAGTTTTCCAAGCGTCAGATTGCGCGCCGATTTGGCAAGCCGCACCGCATCATCCTGAAAATCAGGTTGCGTCACATCCACGTCACGCTCGGCCCAGTCCAGCCGTTTAGCAGGCGAAATCACCACCAGCATATGTCATCCCTCTGAAACTTCCGAGTGTCGTGCACCCGCCTTGATGGCTATCTAGCCCGCTGT
Source organism: uncultured Roseobacter sp. (assembly GCA_947501635.1). Lineage (GTDB taxonomy): Bacteria > Pseudomonadota > Alphaproteobacteria > Rhodobacterales > Rhodobacteraceae > Roseobacter. Next base: position 132,045 of record CANMWT010000006.1, on the reverse strand, counting down.
GCGCAAGACGTCCAGAAAGGCTGGACCAAAACGTTCTGCCCGTCGGTCACCCAGCAGTTGCTCCAGCATTTTCGCATCCGCATGGGGCATCTTTGCAAGCTTGGCCAGTTGCGAAGACGAACAACTCAGCGGCTTATCAATACCTGCTGCGCCGCGCGCCAGTTCGGCCTGAACTTCGAGCAATTGGTCAAAGACCGATCCCGCGGACCGGCCCGCAAGCTTGCGACGACGGGGGTGCATATGCTGCGCCTCGCCCGCGATGACTTCCAGAAAAGCATCGCCATAGCGTTCAAGCTTTTTAGCGCCCACGCCGCTGATTTGGGCCATCTCATCCAGCGTTTGAGGACGTTTCTCTGCCATCTCGATCAGCGTGCGGTCGTTGAAAATGACATAGGCCGGCGCTTTGGCCGCTTCGGCAAAGGCACGGCGCTTGGCCTTGAGCGCAGACAACAATGGCGCGTCTTCTTCGGACACCATCGCCTTGACGGCAGGTCGGCGCGAAGAACCTGCCTTGGCGATACTGTCGCGGCGCAAGTCGATCCTGGCCTCGTCGCGCAAGATCGGTAGTGCCTTGTCGGTCATCCGCAGAGCCCCATGCCGCTGCGGATCGGGTCGCACCAGATCGTGCCCCAACATCTGCCGGAAGACAGCTTGCCACTGACGGCGGTCGTATTCCTGTCCAACGCCAAAGGTCGGCAAATCGTCATGACCACGTTGCAAGACCTTGTCCGTGCGTTGCCCTAGCAGTATGTCGATAAGATGGCCCGCGCCGAACCACTCCTCAGTACGCAGGATCGCCGACAACGCTTTTCGCACTGCGACCGTCCCGTCAAACACATCAGCCGGCGTGTCGCAAAGATCGCATGTCCCACATGTCACGTCGGTTTCGCCAAAGTATCCCAGCAAAGTCCGCCGTCTGCATTCCAAGGCTTCGGCCAAACCAAGCAGCGCATTAAGACGCCCGTGATCCGCCGCGCGCCGCTCGGGTGGGGCAAGACCCTCGTCGATCTGACTGCGGCGCAATCGTATGTCGTCAGGTCCAAACAGGGTGAGCGTTTCTGCAGGCGCACCATCGCGCCCGGCGCGGCCGATTTCCTGATAATAGGCTTCGATGGATTTGGGTAGATCGGCATGTGCCACCCAGCGGATGTCCGGCTTGTCGACCCCCATGCCAAAAGCGACCGTCGCCACCACGATCAACCCGTCTTCCTGTTGAAAGCGGCGTTCCGCGATACGGCGGTCTTCTGCATCCATCCCGCCATGGTAATGCAGCGCCGCGTGCCCGGCATCACGCAAAGCGGCCGCCAGCCCTTCTGTCTTGGCGCGTGTGCCGCAGTAGACAATACCGGACTGCCCTTTGCGGCGCGCCGCAAAATCTAGGATCTGACGCCGCGGTCCGTCTTTGGCCGCAAAAGACAAGTGGATATTCGGGCGATCAAACCCGCGCAGGAAACTGCGGGGGCTTTCACCGTCAAAAAGCTTTTCCACAATCTCTGCCTGCGTCTCGGCATCTGCCGTCGCGGTAAATGCGGCAAGCGGTACGGATAGCGCACGGCGCAGCTCGCCGATGCGCAGATAGTCGGGGCGAAAATCATGGCCCCACTGGCTGACGCAATGCGCCTCATCCACTGCAATCATCGAAACACCAATCCGGCGCAGCAAGCCAAGCGCTGATCCTGCTGCCAGACGCTCGGGCGCCATATACAGCAGCTTGAGCCTACCTTCTTCCAGTGCATCGAAAACGGCATCCGTTTCTTCGGGCGTATTGCCCGATGTCAGGGCACCTGCCGCCACGCCCGCCTCTTGCAAAGCACGCACCTGATCGCGCATCAGCGCAATCAGCGGAGAAATCACAACTGTCACGCCGTCGCGCATCAGCGCAGGCAACTGAAAACACAGGGATTTGCCCCCACCCGTCGGCATAATCGCGAGCACGTTCTCTCCGGCGCTGACGGCATGCACAATGTCTTCCTGACCGGGCCGGAAAGCATCAAAGCCAAAGACATCACGCAGCAAAGCCGAAGCGCCTGACATGGAATTCCTTTTCGTGTTTTATCTGCTCTTTTTTGCAGAATCCCACACTAAGGAATCGTGAACAAGCCCAAAGGGCTGGTACGCAGTCAAAAGCAGGCCAGACTAGAGGAAAAGCGCGTAATTATTCACGAGGATGATACGCAAAGCCGCGACACCGATGAGCACCACCAAAGGTGCAAGGTCAATCCCACCCATCGCCGGCAGGATACGGCGCACTGGGCCGTAAACAGGCTCTAACAGGCGGTTAAGCCCGTACCATATCTGCGCCACGAGCTGTTGCTGCGTGTTCAAAACCTGAAAATTGATAAGCCAGCTCATGATCACATGGGCGATGATAAAGAACCAGACCACGTTGAGCAGAAGCATCAGGATTTCGAAAAGCGATTGCATGACAGACCCTTTCTTGGTGCCTTCCTCAATTAAGCAAGCGCGCCCCAAAGGGCAAGGCCAGCGCCACACCTAAGAGCCACGTCTTAAAAAAGGTTTACTTGCGGCACAGGCCTTGTCCTGATTTACCTTGAAGCAATAGAAAACCGGGCAAGCACAAGCATGACCACTACAGGCAAGCGCATTTGGGGGTGGTACTTTTTTGACTGGGCAAGCCAGCCCTACAATACCCTTTTGCTCACATTCATCTTCGGTCCCTATTTCGCGCAGACCGCAACGGCATCTCTGATCGAAGGCGGTATGGCCCCCGACGCGGCCCGCGCGCAGGCGCAGGCCTATTGGGGTTATGGTCTGACAGCTGCGGGGCTGACAATTGCGGTGTTGGCCCCTCTGTTGGGGTCTGTCGCCGACGGCAGCGGCAGGCGCATGCCTTGGATATGGCTGTTCTCGCTGCTTTATGTCGTAGGGTCTGCGGGGCTCTGGTGGACGGCACCACAAGGTTTTTCAATTCTGTGGGCGCTCGTCTTTTTTGGCATCGGGCTTATCGGCATGGAGTTCGCGACGATTTTCACCAATTCGTACCTGCCCGAGTTGCATCCTGACACCCGCGAGCGCGGTCGCATTTCCGGTTCTGGCTGGGCGTTCGGCTATGTCGGCGGAGTTATGGCGCTGGTCGTAATGCTTTTGTTTTTTCAGGCCGGCGACAGCGGGCGCACAATGCTGGGGATTTCCCCCCTGTTCGGTCTTGATCCGGCGACCGGCGCGGACACACGCATCGTGGGGCCAATGACGGCGATCTGGTTTGCAGTCTTCATCATACCGTTTTTCCTCTTTTTCAGAGACGATCCGTCCCGTGCAACCAAACGCCCGAAATTGTCTGAAGGCGTGGCAGATCTTGTGCAAACGCTCCGCCGTCTTCCACAACACCCGTCGTTGCTGGCCTATCTGGGATCGTCCATGTTCTACCGTGACGCGTTGAACGGCTTGTATACCTTTGGTGGCATCTACGCTCTGGGTGTTTTGGGCTGGACCATCATGGAGATCGGCATATTTGGCATTCTCGCGGCAATCAGCGGCGCGGTTTTCTGCTGGGTGGGCGGCCGTGTGGACAGACGTGTCGGGCCGATGTCTGTCATCGTATCTTGCTGTGTGATTCTGATCCTGACAGCTGGCCTGATCCTTTCCCTGACACCGACCTCCATACTGGGCATCCCGCTGGCAGAAGGGTCGGCAATACCAGACATCACTTTCTACATCGCAGGGGCGATGATCGGCGCGGCGGGTGGCGCATTGCAGTCATCCTCGCGCACAATGATGACCCATCAGGCAAATCCTGCGCGAATGACCGAAGCATTTGGTCTTTATGCGCTTTCGGGCAAGGCCACGTCTTTTGTGGCGCCGGCCCTTATCGCGATCGTGTCCGACGTCACCGGCAGCCAAAGGCTTGGTATCGCACCCATCGTCGGGCTGTTTGCGCTGGGGCTGCTATTGCTGATCTGGGTAAAACCAAAGGGAGACTTCGAATGACCATCAAGCATGTGATCACTGCGGGTGTTCTTTCTGCGCTGCTGGCAAGCTGCAGCGCAGCACCCCCGTCACCCAAAACGCAACAGGCGGCATTGCCGACCATCGGCACATCAGGCCATGAGGATAGCCAGAAACCGGCAAAGCAGTTCTTTGGCGCCAAGTCGACGGGATCGGAACAAGCAGCCGCGCCCTTCGGCAGCTATGCCAAAGGATGTGTCGCCGGTGCCGCCCAACTGGCCGAAACTGGACCCACGTGGCAGGCCATGCGTCTGTCGCGCAATCGCAATTGGGCACACCCCGCCACGGTCGACTACGTAAAGGACCTTAGCCGCGTTGCTGCGCGGCAGCCGGGGTGGAACGGTCTCTATATAGGGGATTTGAGCCAGCCGCGCGGCGGGCCAATGTTGTCGGGCCATGCCAGCCACCAAATTGGGTTGGATGCCGATATCTGGTTGCGCCCGGCCGACAACCTGAGCCTTTCGGTCGCGCAGCGCGAAAACATCTCTTCGGTTTCTTTGAGGCGCAATAAAGGGGCCTTCGTCAACGAAAACTGGACACCCCAACACGAAGCGATCCTGAAAGCCGCCGCATCAGACCCACGCACGGCGCGGATCTTCATCTTTCCCGGTGCCAAGGTGAAACTGTGCGAAACCGCGACGGGCGACCGGTCGTGGCTGCGCAAAATCCGCCCATGGTTTGGCCATCACTATCACTTTCACGTCCGTCTGAAGTGCCCCGCCGGCGCCGAAGGCTGCATCGATCAGGCGCCGCCCCCACCGGGTGACGGATGCGCGGACGCGCAAGCCTGGGTGAACAACATCCTCAACCCGCCACCACCGGATCCCAATGCGAAACCGCGCAAACCAAGGCGCGAACTCCGGCTGGCTGACCTGCCCGTACAATGCGCCGACGTCTTGCAGTCGCCCTGATCGCCGGTGCGGGTCTTGCAGGCTGGTTCTGGTTTCTTCCCGACGCGCCTGCTGACGATCTGCCCACAAGGCTGGCGTCCGTCACGCCGTTTCCGCGCGACTTGCCGCAAGCTGGCGGGTTGTCCGGTCTGGAAGTCACTGCAGACGGCATCGGATTTTATGTTGTGTCGGATCGCGGGCATATCGCCAAGGGCAGCTTTTCCCGTACCAACGGAGAGATCACCGGCATTTCGGTAGAAGACCTGCAAATGCTTGTGGATGACAAAGGCAAGGCTGATCCCGCATCGACAGGCGATGCAGAAGGGTTGGCACTTGATGCAAGCGGTCGGGTCTACGTTTCCTTCGAGCAAAACCATCGTGTGCATTTTTACGAAACCTGGGCCAGCCCCGCCGAATGGCCCTCTTACACATTGGCATGGCGTGCACTGGCCAAAAACAAGGGCCTTGAAGCTTTGGCCGTGGATCCAGCCGGCACGCTTTATACAATCCCCGAAGGCATGCACGAAGGCGCGACACAGGCACTGGTCTATCGCCGACATGCAAACGCCAAGTGGCAACAGGCGTTCACCATTCCGGTTGATGAGTCGTTTTTGCCGGTCGGCGCGGATATCGGGCCTGACGGGCGGTTCTACCTGCTTGAACGCGGGCTCTACCCATTTGGTTTTTACAGCCGCGTGCGCAGGATGGAGATTACGGACACAGGGTTCAAAGAGATTTCGACCGTGATGCAAAGCCGGCTGGGCACGCATGGCAACCTTGAAGGGCTATCCGTCTGGAGAGACAGCACAGGCACGATCAGGCTGACCATGGTGTCAGACGATAACTTTCTGCCGTTCATGCGCAGCGAGATCGTGGAGTACATATTGGATGAGGGGCTTGCCCCCGCGAAAAATTAGGCCTAAAGACCGCGCGTTGGCGTCACGCCGACCAAGTGCCGCAACCTTGTCAAAACGGATGACCCACATGAAACGCGCTTACCTTCCCGGCATTATTGCCATGGCCGCCATTGTCGTGGCTTCAAACATCCTCGTGCAGTTCCTCTTCGGGAACTGGCTTACATGGGGGGCTTTCACCTATCCTCTGGCCTTTCTGGTCACGGATATCATGAACCGTGCCTATGGCGCTCAAGCTGCGCGGAAAGTGGTTTTTGTAGGCTTTGCGGTTGGAGTTGCCTGCTCTTTGATCGGTACGCAGATCATGGGTGAATTTGGTCCTCTGGTAACGCTGCGCATCGCGCTTGGGTCCGGTATCGCCTTTCTGACTGCCCAGTTGCTGGATGTGGCTATTTTTTCGGCGCTGCGCGACGGGCGCTGGTGGCGCGCGCCGCTGGCGTCGACGCTGATCGGCAGCACCGTTGATACCGCCTTGTTCTTCACTATCGCATTCTCGGCCAGTCTGACCTTTGTAGAGCCTGCAAATGACGTGTCGTGGGCCGGCGAAGTCTTGCCAGTTCTGGGCATGGGTCCCGAGGCACCGCTGTGGGTGTCACTTGCCATCGCAGACTGGGGTGTCAAACTCAGCCTCGCATTGATCGCGCTGATCCCCTTCCGCTTGATCACTGCCCGCCTGTCGGCTGCGCATTAACGAAAAAACGCTTGGAGATTTCCAAAACCTGTGCGACGATTCTGTCAACGTCAACAGATAGGTAAAGGAGGTGATCCAGTGTCAAGAAAGGTATTGGAGAGAGGTGTCGGAACAGCTTTGGAGGTCGCCTGCTAAGGCAGCCCTCAGCAGGGCAGATCCCAAGGTGGACATGATCGTCTAACCGATCCCACCTCCGCAACCATTCGATCGGGCCGCGCATCTCTGCGCGGCCCTTTTCGTGTTTGACTGAACGCTAGGCCGCGGCGCGCTTCGACGTGTCATCAGCGGTTATGCCAAGAGACTTGAACGCATGATCCAGCCCCTCAAAACTCTCCGCCTCCACGGGCAGGAATTGACCGATGGCATCCAGCAGCCCCGCTGCCCCTCCGGGTGCATTCGCGACCACATAGCGACGAACGGATGACAGCGCCCTTGCCTGCGACTTTGCCGTTTCGACATCCAGGACGGCATCCGCGTCAAAACCGTCGAATTGTTCGAAATAGAGAAGAATATCGACCTGTTTCTCGGCATCAAACACCTCGTTCATGTAGCGCGCCATGGATGTCACATCCTGCCGCGTCACCTGTCCAGACAGGCGAAATGCGAAAAGGTCGGACCGTGATGTGCTGAACTCTTCAATTGATGATGTCGAAAGCATTTCTCTTCCTCCATTCAGTTTTGACTGCTTCAGCGCTATAACGCGAGCTTGTAGGGATCGGTTCCCAAGAAATTTCGCCTGCGGAAAACTCAATGCTCTGGATCAGCGACGCCATCACGATCGAAGACTGGGAACTGACGGAAAGCTTTATGCGCGCTTCCGGTCCTGGCGGGCAGAATGTGAACAAGGTTTCATCTGCAGTCGAACTGCGCTTTGAAGCGGCCCGATCCCCCAACCTGCCCGCGCCCGTCAAAACGCGCTTGCGCCGTCTGGCAGGCCGGCGCTGGACAACCGACGGCGCACTTGTTTTGCAATGCGATGAAACGCGCAGTCAGGCCCGCAACCGCGAGATCGTTCGGGACAGGCTGGTTGAGCTGGTCAAAAAAGCACTGGTTGCGCCCAAGCGGCGCATACCCACCAAACCCACGCTGGGGTCAAAGAAACGCCGTCTGAACGCCAAGAAGCAGCGTGGCGAGATCAAGGCGTTGCGTGGCAAGGTTGATCCCGATTGACTTCATATGCGTGACTTTGGATGAAAACCCGATAGGGTCGCCACAAATCGTCTGGATATCTCCAACATGCGCCCCACCGACCGGACCGGCCTTGCCATTGTGCTCAGCCTGATTGCGCTGTCGCTGTTTGACGCAATGGGTCTGGTCATAAAAATGCTGTCTGACCGCTATTCCCCGTTGGAGCTTTCGGCCTGGCGCAATCTTTTTGGTCTGCTGCCCGCTCTGATCGCGCTGTACCTGTCGCCCGCGTGGCACACCGCCGGACGGCCCGTTTACATCTTGCAATGGAAACTGGCACTGACACGCGGTCTGATCGTGACCTTCGCGCAGATGTGTTTTTACACGTCGCTGACCGCCATGGCCTTTGCGACAGCATCGACAATCACATATGCGAACGCGCTTTTCATGACCGCCTTTGCCGTCCCTCTGCTAGGCGAAAACGTCGGGCCGGTAAGATGGGCTGCGGTACTGATCGGGTTTGCTGGTGTGATCTTTGTCATGCAGCCGGGCACCGATGCTTTTTCGCCTTACGCCGTTCTGCCTTTATGTGCCGCCCTCTTTTACGCATTGGTGGGTGTGACCGCGAGAATGTTCGACGATGTGGTGCCCAGCCCACTTATCAGTCTCTATTCGGCTGTATCAGCACTTTTGGCGTCGTCGCTAATCGCATTATTCTGGGGCGGATACACGCCCGTTCAAAGCTGGACAGACTTTGGCTGGCTGGTGGCGATGGGCGGATTTGGCGGCACGGCTGTGCTGTTTCTTGTGGCCAGCTACCGCATGACCGAACAAAGCAACCTTGCACCTTTCAGCTATTTCGGCATTCCGCTTGCCTTTCTGCTGGGCTGGCTTTTCTTTGACGAAAAGCCCTGGGACGCGCTGTTTCCGGGTGCCTTTCTGATAGCGGCCGGCGGGCTCATGATCATCTGGCGCGAAAAGAGATTACAAGCAAAACTGTGAAGCTCTTGTCACCACGACGGCGGGGCGATATCGCTGCGGCGACATCAAGGACACTTTGCCTGCGCAGCCGGTCAGGATATAGGAAACGCATGACACATCACGTTCACCAGAATGATTTGCCGGATGGGCTCGATCTTGGCCCCGTTGTTGCCATTGATTGCGAAACCATGGGATTGCAGCCGCATCGCGACCGGCTTTGCGTGGTCCAACTCTCGGGCGGTGACGGTACGGCGCATCTGGTTCAGATCGCGATTGGCCAGACCGAGGCGCCCAACCTGTGCCGTCTTCTGGAGAACCCAGAGGTCCTCAAACTGTTTCATTTCGGCCGTTTCGACATTGCTGCGCTATTGAACACTTTCGGCGCCACCACAGCCCCAGTCTATTGCACCAAGATCGCCAGCCGCCTTGTACGCACCTATACCGACCGGCACGGTCTGGCCAAGCTGCTGCAGGAATTGCTTGGGGTCGACATTTCGAAACAACAACAATCCAGCGATTGGGGTGCGAAAACACTGACCGAGGCGCAAGTCGATTATGCAGCGTCAGATGTCCTCTATCTGCACCGGCTACGCGACGTGCTGAACGGCATGCTGGACCGCGAAGGACGGATGGAAGTCGCGCAGGCCTGTTTCGATTTCCTGCCCATGCGCGCGCGTCTCGACCTCATGGGCTGGCCTGACACAGACATTTTCGCGCATTCATGAACAAATCCTTCCTTGATACCGCGCGGCGCGTCATTCGCATCGAAGCTCAGGCCCTCGAACAACTTAACGCCAGCCTTGACGAAAGCTTCAGCCGTGCCGTTGATCTGATCCTCAAGGCGAAAGGTCGGGTTATCGTCTCTGGTATGGGGAAATCGGGCCATATCGCGCGCAAGATTGCGGCAACTCTTGCGAGCACCGGAACACCGGCACACTTCGTGCACCCTGCCGAGGCAAGCCACGGCGATCTGGGCATGATGGGGCAGGGCGACGTTGTGATTATGCTGTCCAACTCGGGCGAAACGCCGGAACTGGCCGACGTCATTGCGCATACCCGCCGCTTTAACATCCCGATGATCGGCGTGGCCAGTCGCGCGGAATCAACACTGTTGCGTCAGTCGGACGTGGCGCTCGTGTTGCCCCGCGCCGAAGAAGCCTGCGGCACAGGGGTCGTTCCCACTTCGTCCACAACAATGACACTGGCGCTGGGTGACGCGCTGGCCGTTGCACTGATGGAACATCGGGATTTTACGCCCGAGCATTTCCGCACCTTCCACCCCGGTGGCAAACTCGGCGCCCAACTCAGCCGCGTTGCTGACCTCATGCACACAGGTGACGCCGTGCCCCTTGTGACAGAAGACACCCAGATGTCGACTGCGCTAAAGGTGATTGGCGACAAGGGATTTGGCGTCGTTGCAGTAACAGACCGGCAAGGTATGCTGCAGGGTATTGTGACCAACGGCGATATCAGCCGTCATATGGACAGGCTGTCCACCTCAAAGGCACGCGATGTGATGACCGCATCGCCCGTGACCATCGAACCCGAAGCACTGGCCGAAAAAGCCGTGGGCATCATGAATGACAGAAAAATCACCTGCCTGCTGGTGGTCGACCCTCAGGCACCGGGTCAGGTGGCCGGGCTGATCCACATCCATGACTGTCTTCGTGTCGGGTTAGGGTAGGGTGAGATGTACGCAGACCGCTATTCGCGCATGGTGGCATGGCTCAAGGTCAGTCTGCCACTGCTCGCTTTGGGCATTCTGTCGACGCTGTTCCTGATCTCACGTGTTGTGGACCCGCCGGCAACCATTCCCTTCGCGGATGCAGAGGTGCAGGAAAGGCTTAACAATCAACAAGCTACCAACTCGTATTTTTCCGGTATCTCCGCCGGGGGTGACGAAATAGAAATCATCGCCGACAAGGTACAGGGCGCACAGACAGAAACAGGCACTAACCTTGTCGAAAACGTGGATGTCAAGGTTGACTACGTCAGTGGTTTGCAAGCGACACTTTCCGCAGATCAAGCGCTGGTCAATATTGCAGAAGACCGCACGCGACTGACAGGGAACGTAAAAATCGTCACGTCACAAGGCTATGTCCTGCTAAGCGACCTGATGCTGGTGCGCATGTCTTCACCTGAAATGGAATCCCCCGGCCCGGTACAGGGCGACACACCCGTCGGCACGATCGATGCCGGCGCGATGCACTTCTTCGTGCCCGAAGGCCATGAAAAGAGCCAATTGGTTTTCACAAACGGTGTGAAGCTGCTATATCAACCAAAAAAGTGAAAGTCTGACGCGTGACCATTGCCAAGCTAATTACCGTATCGCTGATCGTCGCCATGTGGGCGACTGCGGGCCTCGCTCAGAGTGCGCAGGTTGCGTTTGGCACGATTCAGCAAAACAGTGGTCTGCCCGTCGAAGTGACTGCTGAAAACCTGTCTGTCGACCAGACAGCGGGCAAGGCCGTGTTTTCCGAAAATGTCCTTATCATACAGGGAGAGATGCGGCTGTCGGCCGATCAGGTGACGGTTATCTACGACAGCGTGGCGCAGGGCATCGCGCAGATCGAAGCCGTCGGAAACGTGATCCTCATCTCTGGTGAGGACGCCGCCGAATCCGACCGCGCGGATTACAATGTGGACGACGGCACAATTGTCATGACCGGCAGTGTTTTGGTGGCGCAGGGCCCATCGGCCCTGACCGCAGACAGTATGACGGTCAGATTGCAGGACGGCACCGCGCAGATGTCGGGCCGCGTGCGCACCGTTTTGCAACCCGAGCAAAACTGATGGCACGGCCGAACCTGACAGTCGAAGAAGGCAGCGCGGGCCTGCGCGTGACGCACCTGCGCAAATCCTACCGCAAGAAAACGGTGATCCGAGATTTTTCGATGGACCTTGATCGAGGTGAGGTCGTCGCATTGCTGGGCCCAAACGGGTCGGGCAAGACCACGACTTTCTACGCGATCGCGGGCCTTGTCACGCCCGAGGGCGGCACGGTTACTGTCGATGGCACCGACGTTACCAGCTTTCCGATGTATCGGCGCGCCCAGCTTGGAGTGGGCTACCTGCCACAGGAAATGAGCATTTTTCGCGGACTGTCGGTGCAGGACAACATAGCCGCCATTCTCGACATCACGGAACCAGACCGACACAAACGCCGCGAACGGCTTGAAGAGCTGCTGTCCGAGTTCTCGATCGAGCATCTGCGCCGCGCACCCGCGCTGGCCCTTTCAGGCGGAGAACGGCGCAGGGTCGAGATCGCGCGCTGTCTCGCCGCAAGCCCGCGGTATCTGCTGCTCGACGAACCTTTCGCGGGGGTTGATCCCATTTCAGTAGACGATATCCGCACGCTGGTGTCCGACCTGAAAAAACGCGGTATCGGTGTCTTGATAACCGACCACAATGTGCGTGAAACGCTTGAAATCGTGGACCGCGCCTACATCCTGCACGAAGGTCGCGTGTTGATGTCCGGCACCCCCGAAGATGTCGTGGAGAATGAGAACGTCCGCCGCGTCTATCTTGGTGACAAGTTCAAGATATCCTGATTTACCACATAGGCCCGCAACACTTTTTCCGCCAGAGGGGAATGCTTTTGTTTGACTCCTGCCACCGTTATCGGGCTCAATGAGCGTATGGCATCTATCAGTCTCCGTATCTTGAAAGGCCCTGCGGCTCGCCAGAGCACTAAGATCAACATTCTGAAGAAACGCCACACCCCCTAACCCGCAAGAGTGATGCCGTACGCCGACGTGCGGTTGATGCTTGCGGGCCCGATACAGCAAGGAGAGACTATGCGCTATCAAATCAGCGGCAAACAGATCGACATCGGCGAAGCCCTGCAAACCCATGTTACGGACGAGTTGAGCGAAACCGTCCAGAAATATGCGGAACGCCCAACCGAGGCAGTGGTGGTCTTTTCCAAGTCAGGTCACGAGTTTGTCTGTGAAGCGACAGTGCATTTGTCGACCGGCCTTACCGCACAGGCCAAAGCGCATCAAAATGAAATCTATGCCGCGTTCGAATCTTGCCGTGAAAAAATGGAAAAACAACTCAGGCGCTACAAGCGGCGGTTGAAAGATCATCACAAAGATCGGGCGGAACCGGTTGAAATCTACGGCGCGTCCTCATATATCCTCGCCTCAGAAGTCGAGTCGGAGGATCAGGAGCCAGACACGCTCCAGCCCATTATTGTTGCAGAAATGGAAACGAAGATACCTTCGCTTTCCGTTGGAGAAGCAGTAATGCAAATGGAGCTTGCAGGCGCGCCTGTTTTGGTGTTTCGAAACGAGGGCAAAGAGGGCGTGAATGTCGTGTACCGTCGGGATGACGGAAACATTGGCTGGATCGATCCTCAATAACTAAACCGGCACCCAAGGTGCCCTAACAGTGCGGGCGACATGGATTTTTCTGAACTCCTCAAGCCAGAGGCCGTAAAAGTATTGAACGCGGCCACAAGCAAAAAGCGTTTGATGCAAGACATCAGCGACCTGTGCGAGCAAGCCTACGGGCTCGACTCTGATACTGTGCTCGATGCGCTTCTCGCGCGTGAAGCGCTTGGCCCGACCGGTGTGGGCCACGGGATCGCTTTGCCGCATGCACGTCTGTTAGATTTGGATAGCGTGGTCGGCGTTTTTGTCCTGCTGGACAAGCCGATTGACTTCGGCTCTGTTGACCGCCAGCCGGTTGATATCGCCTTTGCATTGTTTGCTCCGGAAGATGCGGGCGTGGACCACCTGAAAGCACTGGCACTTGTGTCGCGTACCCTGCGCGACACGGCCATCTGCACCAAGCTGCGCGCAAACCGGAACCCTGCCACGCTCTTCACTATTCTGACGTCTGCCGAATCCGATCAGGCCGCCTGATACTCTAGCGCCACCGGTCAAACCCAAACGTCATATAGTCGCGCTGATATGCCCGCGCGGCAAGCGTCTCAATCTCTTCGTCATAAACTTGGGCGAGTGAGAAAGGCGCATCTTCGACCTCGGACGGTACAGACGGCGCCTCGCACCCCACTGCAGAGGCCAGCATGTGCAAACCCATTTCCAATTCGGTTTCGCGCAAAATGAAATCCGGTAGCGCAAAGGTGCCAAAGCCCTGAACAGCTTGCGCCTGAGAGCACCACGCCGCATCCACACGGATTGCCGTTTGCGCGTTTAGGTTAGGTCTCAGAAAGGCCAAAAAAGCCTTAAAGGCAGCGCGATGATCGTCAAGACTATAGTCTGCGTCCGGGCCATCTGGCGAAAGTGGAAGCCCGTATCGCCGCACCAGTGTTTGCCGGATACCGGCGTAAACCTGCGCCCCGGTTCCCAGAATATGGCTGCAGAACGCCTGATGCGCCCGCGCTACGGGATGACGCAGCACTGTAAAACTGCGATGGCCAGGATGAGCCCGCTTCCACTGGCGCAAATCCTTCTGGGACATCTTGCCCAGCAACTCGTCCTCTGACCCTTCATCAACGGCCGCAAGCCAGAGCAGAATACGGTCGGTTGGTCCTCCCTTAAGCGGCATGAACAACAAAGGCGCACGCTGGCAAGCGACATAGGACGGCACAGTGGCAAAGCGGCGCGGCTCAAAATCAGCAACCGCGTCAAGATCACGTCGCTCGTGTACCGCCAAAGCTGCTGCCATATCTTCGGGGTTCGCCACTTTGCTGGACAATGACGCAGGGTTTTGCACCTTGAGGCTCGTGTCCAGCTTTTCCAGCCTGTCCTCGACACCCAAAAATGCAGCAAGCCCGTTGATAACATCCACCGACTGCAAATCTTCATAGGTCAGTCGAAAGACCGTTTGGCCAGAAACCTGCAGCCGTCGCAGTACATCCTGCTGGAACCCGCGCAGCATGCCCACATGCTCTGCATACTCCAAAGGATCGAAGTGCGCCTTCGCCTCCTTGCGACGCTTCACATCTGTCAATTTCCACTGACCAGTCGTCTGGGCAATTTTCCAACTTACGAAACTGTCGAGCGTGTCACGCGTCAAGAGAATCTTTGCACACCTCTTATCTGCAACGATCTTTTCAAAAACGCGCGGGTCATGATCGTGGAAGTACCTGAACCCGTTCAGCCCCGGCGCGTTGCCGATCGCATCCAACAGGCCACAGGGATCTTGGTCACGCTCTTTCTGGGTCACGCCAAGTATTTCGTCCGCGTTGGGGTAGCCGATAAAATGTGGATTAAACGCCTCCCCATGACAACAGATCCCGTCAAAGGCGTTCAGGTTCGTTTCCAAAAAATTGGAACCCGTGCGCATCTCTGCAAACAAGACAAAACTGTCGAAAGGCCCGCTCATCCGTTACCTGACCACATAGGGGCGCGGCGGGGTTCGCGGCTTGCGCGCGGTTTCACCGGGATCGACCGGAAAATCACCCATCAGATAAGGATGCATCCCCTGATTCTTGAGGTTTTGCAGGAACTGGCCAAAACCGGTGAGATCGACCATCCGCGGCGCTTCGGCAAGGCGACGCTGGGTGCTTGGCCCGATCTCGTCAAGGATGGTTTGCAAAGGCTCCATCGGTGCTTCGATAAACTCGGCCATGGTCCAGATGCGTACTCTGGCTTTGGTCCATGTCGACCGCAGCACATCCAGATGATCGCTTTCGATCTTTTGCAGTCGCGCCGCCTCTTGCCGAAGGTCGATAAAGTTCGCGTTGGACCGGAAAAGAGGTACAGCCCATGCGCCAGTTATCACAGAAACCTGCGCGTTAGGGTCTTTGGCAACACGCCAATTGATGATTTGGTTGTCTGTCGGCCCAAACTGGAAACACTGCCGTTCGCCGCGCGTGTTCCAGATAAGATTGGTCAAAAAGCCCTTCGCGTTGTAGTCGCGCAAAACGGCACTGTCGCTAAGCGCGCCATTCATCGCTGTCTGACCATCTGCGAAGTGCACCCGGTCCGGCGCAAAAAGGTGGCCATGCACACGCGCGCCTGTCGCTTTGGCGAGCCAGGGCTCGAAATCCTCAAAAAGTTCGGCAAAGCCCTGAAACATCGAATAGGGGGCGGCCGTCACACCGTTTTCCCAGTCTTCGCGGGGAAACCGGCTTTGCATATAAAGACCTGCACGCCCGCGCACCCGCCGCTCCACCGCTTTGGCAAAGACGCGGTCAATCTTGCCCGGGTTCGGTTCCTGCTTGCTCATCGCGCCGGCCGTGTCCGTCAGAAAAGCGTCGTATAACCTGTGGGCATGCGGCCAGATTTTTCGCGCCACAAAACAATCAGACCGGCGCAAAAGCTGCAGATGGTCGTCGTAGAATATATGCGGCTTGCCCTGATAATCGAACTTGGAAAGTGTCAGGGACCGGCTTTCGATGTTTGTCGAATATTGCCGCGCCAGAGTCTGAAAATAGCTTTCGTCCGGAATCCAGACCATGCGGAAATAGCGGTCATAGTCTGATCGCGCGGGGTCATGCAAAATTGCCGACAGAGTCTGACGTGACAGGCACCACCATTGCGACCCCATATGCGGCACCAGACCCCCCGGCACCGAGCGTTTGATCCTGAGCTTGCGCTGCAACTGGACATACTTGTCAAACAGGTAACGGCGCTTTCGCCATGAAAAGGGAAACCGCAGGGTAAACCGCTCCGCATCCAGCCCACCGACTGTCCATGGCACATCCGCCGTTGTGGCGCTTTCGATGAAATCGGTCCGCGGCCGGGCCGCCAGATAGTCAATCAGTTCCTGCACCGGACGCAAAGGCAGGCATGAACCAGAGGCAAGATACACATGCCGCACTTCCGGAAATTCATCCAAAAGACGGGCCGAGGCGGTTTGAGTGGCTGCGACGATGCCCCATGTCCCCCATTCGCATCGGTACCGTTTTGAGAAATTGATATGTGGTACGTCGTCCAGGGCTTTGACAAAGCCATCATAGACTTTACGCGACACGGATTTATCCACATGGATCATCACCGGGCAACCCGACGCCGCCCAATGACGGGCCGCCTGTTCGGCACGCCCCAGCGCCGTGTGGACCAGCATGACGACGCCGACTGTCATGCCCAGTTTCCTTTGGACATCAGTCCCAGAATTTCAAGCTGTCGCCAGTTGATGTACTTTTCGGACCAGTTGCACCACAGCTGCGTATCCTGTCCAAGGCTTTCGGCATAGGCGCGGTACTCATAGCTTTCGGCATAGTGTTGCTGGCGCTTGATCTCTTCCGCCGCCTTGTCTGCAAAGGTATCGATGAATTTCGCATGCAACAGCACGCCCGAGGCTTTCTCACCACCCCATTCGTCGTACACAAGATTCAGACCGCGCGGCAGCAGCATATGGGTCGAATGCACATAGGCATAGCGCTTGTCCCATTTGACCAAGGGCACTTTGTTCAGCGCCGGCGCGCGTTCAGGTTCTTTGGGGAAGAACGCACGCGCACGCGCACCGCCTTGTATCCACAGGTTCCAGTAGAGTGGATTACGCGACATCGTGTAGTTACCGCTGTCAAACCAGCAAGCAATATCAATCGGGTTCATGCCCGGCAGGTAGGGCTGATCGTCAAGCCGGCCCTTGGGATACATGTCCAGAAGCATTGCACTGAACGCCCGGATCGAACAGGTGTCCAGCCAATCCGTCAGCGCGCGCAGGGGGCGGGTGTCGCAGAAGGGATAGAGCAGGAATTCGTCCGGATCGACCGTCAGGCACCAGTGCCCGTGCCCGTATTTGCTTTGCAAATGGTTCAGCCAATCGACCCCATAGCGGGATTTCTTGTAGCTGGCGCGACTTGTCCAGACCGAGACATCAGGTTGCTGTGAAAGGTATTCGGCGGACCCGTCCGTGCTGTCGTTGTCCACGATCAGAAAGTGCGTCACACCCATGTCACGGTAATAGTCCAGGAAATACGGCAGGCGTACCTTTTCATTACGCTGGGTCGAAAACAGCAGAATGTCATCCGGTCGGATCTGGTTTGTCCGGTCAATAACGCGACGCAGCTCGCGGCTTTTGAAGTCCGCACGGTATCGCAGGCGCTTACGCGCCCAACGCATCCGGTAAGACCCCAGAATACCCAAGCCTGTGCCCTTCTTTACTGCCGCCTCGCCACCACATCTTTCCAGTCATGTAGGAGAGATGCGGCGAAAGACACTTTCGCGTCTTAGTAGCGCGCGAGTTATTTACATTTTATTGCCTAAATAGGCGCTTTTCGCAACAGCGGATCAGTTGGTGTCCTGCCTCAATGCCGGTCAAAAGGATGCCAATCGCCGCCAAACATCAGGCCCAATCGCATAAGCTGTTGCCAGCCCTCATAGCGAACGGAGCTTTCGCACCAAAAGTCCGGGCTGGCCGCCAGATCGTCGTAGTAATCATTGTAAGTGTCGGGCCGGGCAAAATGCTCTGCCCGCAGCTTTTCGATGCGCGCCCTTTCCGGTGCATCAGGCAAAAGCTTGGTGTGTAGCAGCACACCAGACGGTTTTTCAAAACCATCCGTGTCATAGCTTCGGTTCAAAGCAGGTGGCAAAGCATTATGGGTTGAGTTTACAAAGACATATGATCGGTGCCAGCGGACCAGAGGGATCTTGTTCAGCGTCGGCGCCAGTTGCGGTTTGTCGCCAAAAAACATACGCGCCCGCGCGCCCCCTTGCAGCCAGAGGTTTCCCATCTTGGGCTGCATCTGCGCCCAATACCCGAACGCATCAAACCACTGCAATACATCTGTCGGAGTCTGGCCGGGGGTGTAAGCATGTGCGGCAACGGGGCCCTTGGGATACATATCAAGCATCAAAGCGCCAAACTGCGGCAATCCTCGCATGTCCAGCCAAGTCGTCAGCGCGCGCAGATCGCGCTTCTCCCAGTCGGGATAGATCAGCAATTCATCTGCGTCTACCGTGACCGTCCAGTGCCCGTGCCCGTATCGCCACTGCAAACAAGTCAGCCAGTCCATGCCAAAGCGGGACGCCTTGTAACTACCGGTGCCGCGCCACAGAGATACATCCGGCGCGGCGCGCAAAAGAGCTTCGGTACCGTCCTCACTCTGGTTGTCGACGATCAGAAAGTGCCCAGCGCCAAGCCTGCGGTAATGATCCAGAAAATAGGGCAACCGCTGCGCTTCGTTGCGCACGGTGGCAAACACAAGGATATCCTGTGCGTGGATGTTATGCGTTTTGCGCGAAACCGCCTTTATTTCAAGTCGCTTGCGAAACGCCCGCCACAGTAACCGCTTTCTGCGCAGCCTCAGTTTATAGCGTGCCAATAGTGTCGGCGTATGATGCATCCGGCCTCGCGCTCATGCACCGTCTTGAGCAAGGACCGACACGCCCGCTGCGGTGCCTACAGGAAGAGTATTACTCCGCGGCTTTTCCCATGCTTACGATGTCATGCAGGTAAGCACTAAGATCTTCGCGCAAGTCATCACGAGCAAGCCCAAAGGCCACGGTTGCCTGCAAAAACCCTGATTTAGAGCCACAATCAAAGCGTTGCCCCTTGAACCGGTAACCGTAGACACCCTTGTCTGACTGGATTTCCGCCGCGATGGCATCGGTCAACTGAATCTCGCCGCCGGCACCTCTGTCAACGTTGTTGAGGTTCTCAAGAACCGTCGGCGACAGAATATACCGGCCGATAACAGCCAGGTTCGAAGGTGCCGTCTCTACGGGGGGTTTTTCGACCATGCCCCGCACGCGCACCATGGAACCCATATCGGTTTCCACGTCGAGGATACCGTAGGAGGACGTCTTTTCAGGCGCGACTTCCATCGCGGCAACCATATTGCCGCCAGTCTCTTCATAGGCTTCGACCATCTGCTGCAAACATGGCTTTTCACCGGCGATAACATCATCCGGCAAGATAACGGCAAAGGGCTCGTCCGCGATCAGACGCCGGGCGCACCACACAGCATGACCCAGACCCAACGCCTTGTGCTGGCGAATATAAGCGATTGCGCCGCTTTCCATATTGGTTGTTTCCAACATCTCAAGCAGCTTCGTTTTCCCTTTTGCGCGCAATTGCGCCTCAAGCTGTGGTGCGTGGTCGAAGTAATCTTCAAGCGCGCCTTTGCCGCGCGAGGTCACAAATATGAATTCTTTGATCCCTGCAGCACGCGCTTCGTCGATTGCGTATTGGATCAGCGGGCGATCGACCAGCGTCATGATTTCTTTCGGGACCGATTTTGTTGCAGGCAGAAATCTTGTACCCATACCCGCTACCGGGAAAATCGCCTTGGTCACCTTACGAGTCATTCCGAACCCTTCAAAATAGGAACGCACCTGAACACGGCAAGTCAGCCGGGGCCTGACGCCTTGAACCTTACATTCCTATCTAACAAAAAATCATCCGCTTTGAAGAGCAATGTCGGTAATGCGCTACGAAAACGGCCGAATAGCGCCAATTGTGGCGATATTGTTTACATGAAATGCAAAATATTGCGGTTTTCTACCAATTTGATTTCAAAGCCTTAGCGTCAGTCTATGCCCATGTCCCGCATCATTTGTTCCAGCTTTGGTACGTCTTCCGGGTTGTTTAATTCCCAGAACTGCCTGCCGCGCGCTTCAACCTCTACGCAAAGCACTGCACGGCCATTCTCCATGAACCGCAACTGCTCCAGCCCTTCCAACTGTTCCAAGGGACCGACTGGCCAGGTCGGATAGGCGGCGAGCGGTTCGGGCCGGTAGGCATAGACCCCAACATGGTGGAACACCGGTGTCTCCTCGTGGCCGGCATAGGTCTGCGACGTGAACGGCACAACCTCCTTGGAAAAATACAGGGCGCGATGGGACCTGTCGAAAACGGCCGTCGTCCCGCCGACGCGACCCGCCTTGCGATCCGCAAGAAAACTGTTGAGCGTGGCGCCGTCACAGCGCAGCACGGGCGTGGCCACCTCGGCAGAAGGTGCGGCCCGCAGACCGGCGATAAGGTCCTCCACAAACCAGGCGGGCGTCAGCGGAGCATCCCCTTGAAGGTTTACAACAATTTCATACTGTTCGCGCAAATTCTCATGCGCTTGAGCACAGCGTTCCGTACCGTTTGCGCAGTCTTCAGACGTCATGACAACCTCGGCACCGAAGGCTTCGGATGCTTCCTTGATGCGCACGTCATCGGTGGTCACGACGACCCGGTCCACACCAGAAACGGATGACGCCGCGCGCCAGCTTCTTTCGATCAAACTCAGACTTTGTCCCGATGCGCCCCGAAGCCCCACAAGAGGTTTGCCGGGATATCTTGTGGATGCATAGCGGGCGGGAATTGCGATCAGGACAGACATTATGCCCCCTTCAGCGCCACGCCCGGTGCAAAGGCGATAAAGAACGGATTCTCGTAGTTGGCTTTGCCATAGGCAAGCGGTGTATGGTCGTCAAAACGTACGACATCGCCCCCCGCTCCTTTCAAGACCGCGTGGCCCGCTGCCGTGTCCCACTCCATTGTCCGCCCAAGGCGCGGATACAAATCGGCCTCGCCCGTGGCGACCAGACAGAACTTGAGCGAACTTCCCGCGCTTTTCATATCCGTGACACTGTACTTGTTGATGTAATCATCCGTGGCCTGATCCCGATGCGATTTCGATGCAACCACCAAAAGCCCCGAATTGTCCGGTTTAGAGACTGATATCGGCCGCGTTTCACCAATGGTATCCAGCGCAAAAGCACCTGTTTCCTCGACCGAGGCACCATCAGCGGCGGTAAAGAACATACGGCCGCGCGCCGGCGCATAAACCACCCCTCTGGTCGGTGTCCCGTTTTCCACCAAGGCGATGTTTACGGTAAAATCCCCGCGGCGCTGGATAAACTCTTTGGTGCCGTCCAGCGGATCAACGATCAAAAAGGTCTCACCAGTGGATTGATGCGTCGCCGCCTGCTCTTCGGTCACAAGAAGAACGTCGGGATATGCCGCCTTCAAACCAGACGAAATGATCGCATCCGCAGCCTCATCCGCAATAGTGACCGGGCTCTCGTCCGACTTTACCTTCACGTCAAAATCGTCTGATGCGTATATCTCCATGATCTTCGCACCAGCCTGCAGCGAAAGACTGCGCATCAGAACCGTCAGCTTGTTGTAATCAATCATGTTTGCCCTCTTCCAGCTGCGCGTTGATTAACCGGTCAAAGCCACTTATGATGAGTGTGTAACGGAACAGCAAGAAGTCCGTGCAAGTGTGATCGAAAATCACGAGGCGACGCAGGCATGTTTCAGGCAGCCGAACAACGGCAATCGAAAAGAGGGGCGGCAATTACCACCCTTGAGCTGATCTACCATTCAGTGGTCAGGTCGGTGCGCAAGACGCATAACAACGCCTTCATGGCGATTGCGGTCAACATCCTGCAGTCATTGATTTTTGTGATGACATTCTACGTGATGTTCTCAATGCTCGGGCTGCGCGGCGCGGCAATCCGGGGGGATTTCCTGCTATACATCATGTCCGGCGTTTTCATTTTCATGACACATACCAAGGCACTGGGTGCCGTGGTCGCGTCGGAAGGGCCGGCAAGCCCGATGATGCAACACGCGCCGATGAATACGATCGTCGCCATCGCGTCGGCGGCGGTGGGCGCGCTTTACATCCAGGTGCTCAGCCTTTTGATCATCCTGTTTGTCTATCACGTCGCATTCACGCCCGTCGTGATAGAAGAGCCTGCGCCCGCATTCGGTATGTTGCTGATCGCATGGTTTACGGGCACGGCAATCGGTGTTGTGCTGCTGGCGCTCAAACCGTGGTTCCCGCAATTCGTCACAGTGTTCTCAACCATCTATCAGCGCGCGAATATGATCGCATCGGGGAAAATGTTTGTTGCCAACATGCTGCCCAGTACGATGCTGATGATGTTTGACTGGAACCCGCTGTTCCACTGTATCGATCAGGCGCGCGGGTTCATATTTATCAACTACAACCCAATGCATACGGATTGGCACTACGCAGTCTGGGTCGGTGTCGCGATCCTGATGATCGGCCTGATGGGGGAGTTCTATACCCGGCGCAGTGCATCAATCAGCTGGGGCGCGCGGCGTTAACCGTCTACGCCGCCTCCAGACGGCGTCCCATATCGTCACACAAATCCCGTCTCAGGTCTGCCCCTTCCGGCGTTTCAAGAAGCCTCTCCAGTTTCTTGCTCCAAAGACCCAGAGATTTCTGTTGAAGCTGCCGCAAAACGCCCCCCGATGCATCGTCAAGCCGTTTCATTTCCTTCAGTGTCGGCAAAAGGAGCGGAAGGATACTGTCATCCAGTGCATCTGAGTAATTGAATTGCCGCCAATACTTTTGACTGACATCGCGGTCGGGATGACTGGCGCTTCCTCGTATTGATTTTAGCAAAAAGCTGGACAAATCGCGCAACGGATAGTGGTTTACCTGGGCGTATTTCCGATGTCCGGGGTCTTTGCTGCGCCATTGGGCCATTGTGACATCCTCAAGCGGGATACCTGACCCATTGCACCTTCTGGGCTCTGCCACCTGGCACGCCTTGGCTTTGTGGATACCAGGTCGTTTGTAGGCATCTGTCTTGAACAGGGATTTGAACCCGTAAAGGCCACGCTCGACCTTTTTGGCATCGTCGGTAAGCAAATACCGCCCGATGACAGGGTCTGCACTTAGGGTGTTATGCCCGCCCGAGCCAAATATTCGCCAATTCACCAGTATCTCGTCTGGATCACTGCAAATCTGTATCAAGTCCTGAACTTTCCGCATCCCCACTTTCACGTTGAGAAACTCATCACCGTCCAACGCCATACACCAGTCGGCCTCGGAGAACTCTTGTGAAAAACTTGCTCTGCGGTAGGCGCGGTTCTGCCACTGGCGTTTGTGACACGGGTTATCAAACCAGCGAATTGCACCGATATCCTGTAACGTGCAAAGGATATCCTGCGTGCAATCATCTGAATCGTTTTGATAAATCAGAATCTGGTCAAATCCGATCACACGGTGATAGGCGACCCACTCCAAAAGGTTCGGGCCTTCGTCTTTGATGCTTGCAACCAACAAGGCTTTCACTGCGACCTCCTGCTCTGGTTTGCGTCGCACTTTTTAGCTGAGCCCATCAAGAAAGAGGGTATGCGTCAAGTCTTTGGATCTTTTGGAGAATCACAGTTGCACGAATGCTACGTATATGCGCGGCAGCGGACTCGACGCACCACACTGCAAGCGTCAGGTCACGACGCGCAACGTCAGGTTAAGCCGACCGCCCTTGGGCAGAACGGTGGAAGATCCGAACCTGATCCTGTCGACACCGTGAAACGCCCGGCGCGCAGCGCCCCCCATCACCACAACATCACCGGACTGCAGCCAAATCGACTGTGTTTTGTCGCTGCGATCGGTACCGCCCATGCGAAACAGTCCGTCATCGCCTAAAGAGACCGATAGAACGGGCCAGTCAAAGCTGGCCTCGTCCTTGTCCTGATGCAGCCCCATCCGCGCGCCTTCACCATAAAAGTTCACAAGGCAGCATTCCGGTGCCCGTTCCGAACCACTCAATGCCTGCCAGATCGCCATAATAGAGACTGGTATGTCAGGCCACGGCGTGCCGCTCGGATGTTCGGTCGCATAGCGGTAACCCTGCCGGTCCGTGATCCAACCGTATCGACCGGCAGCAGTCATTTGCACAGACATACGTTTTCCACGTGGTGTGATGGGCTGAACCAACGGTGCGGCGCGCACAATCTGACGCACATCCTTGACCAGACGAGCCTGCGCGTCCGCTGAAAGATAACCTTTGTGAATTTCAAAGCCCGAAACGCTTAACCGCGCCATTAAAACTGCCCCATCCGCCACAGATGACAAAATTACACCAGAATCCGGCTGCATAAAGAAGTGAAAGGTTGCAGCGTGCTGACCCCCTGCCTATATACCCGCTGAACCGTTCAGGGCGAAGGCCCCGGACGTCACAAGTTGGGGCAGCGGCGCCAAAACGGGCCAACGCTCCGTGTCATCGCCTTGAGCTATAAAAGGGATCAAAACATGTCAAAAGTTATTGGTATCGACCTCGGAACCACAAACAGCTGCATCGCCATCATGGACGGATCGCAGCCCCGCGTCATCGAAAACTCCGAAGGCGCACGTACTACCCCATCCATTGTCGCCTTCACGGATGACGAGCGCCTCGTGGGCCAGCCCGCGAAACGGCAGGCCGTCACCAACCCCGACAACACTATCTTTGGTGTCAAGCGCCTGATCGGCCGCCGCAACGACGACGCGGATCTGGCCAAGGACAAGAAAAACCTCCCCTTCGCCGTGATCGACGGCGGCAATGGCGACGCGTGGGTCGAAGCCAAGGGTGAGAAGTATTCGCCAAGCCAGATCTCGGCCTTCATCCTCGGCAAAATGAAAGAAACCGCTGAAAGCTACCTTGGCGAAGAAGTCACACAAGCGGTCATTACCGTACCTGCGTACTTCAACGACGCACAGCGTCAGGCCACGAAAGACGCGGGCAAGATCGCGGGCCTTGAGGTTCTGCGCATCATCAACGAACCGACAGCGGCGGCGCTGGCGTATGGTCTGGACAAGGAAGAAACACAAACCATCGCGGTCTATGACCTTGGCGGCGGTACATTCGACGTGACCATCCTTGAAATCGATGACGGGCTGTTCGAAGTCAAATCCACCAACGGCGATACTTTCCTTGGCGGTGAAGACTTTGACATGCGCATCGTCAACTACCTTGCCGACGAGTTTAAGAAAGAGCATCAGGTTGATCTGACAGCCGACAAGATGGCACTGCAGCGCCTGAAAGAGGCGGCAGAGAAAGCCAAGATCGAACTCTCCAGCTCGAGCCAGACAGAAATCAACCAACCGTTCATCTCCATGGGCGCAAACGGCCAGCCGTTGCACATGGTCATGAAACTGACCCGCTCCAAACTGGAAAGCCTGGTTGGTGACCTTATCAAGTCTTCGCTCAAGCCCTGTAAAGAAGCGCTGAAAGACGCCGGCCTGTCCGCATCTGATATCGACGAGGTTGTTCTGGTCGGTGGTATGACGCGCATGCCGAAAGTCGTCGAAGAAGTGACCAAGTTCTTCGGCAAAGAGCCCCACAAAGGTGTGAACCCGGATGAAGTGGTTGCCATGGGCGCCGCGATCCAGGCTGGTGTTCTGCAAGGTGACGTCAAAGACGTTGTTCTTCTCGACGTTACACCGCTGTCGCTGGGTATCGAAACGCTTGGTGGCGTCTTTACACGTCTGATCGACCGCAACACGACGATCCCGACCAAGAAGTCGCAGATTTTCTCCACAGCCGAAGACAATCAGAACGCTGTGACGATCCGCGTGTTCCAGGGTGAGCGTGAGATGGCGGCTGACAACAAGATCCTTGGCGCATTCAATCTTGAGAACATTCCGCCGGCACCGCGCGGCATGCCCCAGATTGAAGTGACCTTCGACATCGACGCAAACGGTATCGTGTCCGTGGGTGCGATGGACAAAGGCACAGGTAAGGAACAGAAGATCACGATCCAGGCCTCTGGTGGTCTGTCCGATGACGATATCGAAAAGATGGTCAAGGACGCCGAAGAGAACGCCGAAGCGGATAAGGCACGTCGCGAGCTTATCGAAGCCAAGAACCAGGCCGAGAGCCTCATCCACTCGACAGAAAAGTCGATGGAAGAGCACAGCGATAAGGTCGATCCGACGACCATCGAAGCGATTGAGCTGGCGATTGCCGCGCTCAAGGACGAGCTGGAAACCGATAATGCCGACAAGATCAAATCCGGCATCCAGAACGTGACAGAAGCGGCGATGAAACTGGGCGAGGCGATCTACAAGGCCGCTCAGGAAGAAGGAGACGACGATATTGCCGAAGCAGCAGATGCAGCGCAGGCTGGCGAAGACGATATCGTAGACGCCGAGTTCGAAGACCTCGACGACGACAAGCGCGCCTGAGACCGGCGCGGAACCCGGAACCAATGATCGGGCCGACCTTTAAGGGGGTCGGCCCGTCACGTTCCAGCAAGGGGAAATTGAATGGCGAAACGTGACTATTACGATGTTCTGGGCGTTGCAAAAGGTGCCTCTGCGGACGAGATCAAAAAGGGATATCGGACCAAAGCCAAAGAACTTCATCCCGATCGCAACAAAGACAACCCGGACGCGGAAGCGAAATTCAAGGAAGCCAACGAAGCTTACGAAGTGCTGAAGGATGCCGAGAAGAAGGCAGCCTATGATCGCTTCGGTCATGCTGCTTTTGAAGGTGGCATGGGCGGTGGCGGTGGCCGGCCCGGTGGCGGCTTTGGCGGTGGCAATGCCGATTTTTCATCTGCCTTTTCGGATGTGTTCGATGATCTGTTCGGCAACTTTGCCGGCGGCGGGCGGGGCGGCGGTAACCGCGCATCGCGCGGATCGGACTTGCGCTACAACCTCCGGATCAGCCTCGAAGAAGCATTCACCGGACTGCAGAAGACCATCAACGTGCCTACGTCCGTGGCGTGCGACCAGTGCAACGGCTCTGGCGCGGAAGGCGGATCGGAACCAACCTCCTGCCCGACATGTTCAGGCATGGGCAAGGTCCGCGCGCAACAAGGCTTCTTCACGGTTGAACGGACATGCCCGACATGTTCAGGCCTTGGCCAGATCATCAAGAACCCCTGCAAGTCCTGCCAGGGGGCCGGGCGCGTCGAAAAAGACCGCGCATTGTCGGTGAACATCCCCACCGGTGTGGAAACAGGAACACGCATCAGGCTTGCCGGCGAAGGCGAGGCAGGCATGCGCGGTGGACCCTCGGGCGATCTTTACATCTTTATCGAAGTTGCCGATCACGAGCTCTTCCAAAGGGATGGCATGAACCTGTTCTGCCGCGTGCCGGTGTCCATGGCCAAGGCAGCCCTTGGCGGCTCAATCGAAGTGCCAACAATTGATGGCGGACGCGGGCGTGTGCAGATACCCGCCGGGAGCCAATCGGGACGCCAGATGCGTCTGCGAAGCAAAGGTATGCCGGCGCTGCGTGGCGCGGGGTCGGGCGACATGTTCATCGAACTGGCGGTCGAGACACCGGTCAACCTGACAGCCCGGCAGAAAGAACTGCTGGCCGAATTTGATGAGTTGGCCGAGAACAACAACCCCGAATCCACGAGCTTCTTTTCTTCGGTAAAGAGCTTCTGGGACAGCATGAAAGGGTAGGGGTCGCTTAAACGGCCCACTCTTGGCCCGCTTCTGCGTTAAGGGTTCCGAAACCAAGATTTTGGTACCCTTGCGCAATGACACGCAAACCCGACAACTTCGCAGAGGCGCCGCTGCCCTTCCTATTGGATGAAGCTGCGCCAACGCCTTTGCCATCCGGAAAAACGCCCTCCTATCTGGCAGACCACCGCAAACGCTTGCGGGCACGCTTCATGGCAGGTGGTGCCATCGCCATGCCCGACTACGAGCTTCTCGAACTCGTCCTTTTCAGAGCCATACCGCGCCGCGACGTCAAACCGCTTGCACGCGCATTGATGGAACGTTTTGGCGATTTCAACCGGGTTGTTTCTGCACCAGAAGCACGGCTGCGGGACATACCCGGTGTTGGCGATGCTGTGATAACAGAACTCAAGGTCGTCGAGGCGGCGGCGCACCGTCTGGCCCGCGCCAAGGTGTTGCAATCCCATGTGCTTAGTAGTTGGGATGCACTGCTGGACTATTGCCATACGACAATGGCACATCGCGAGACGGAACAGTTCCGTGTGCTTTACCTTGATCGGAAAAACACTGTGATCGCAGATGAGGAGCAGGCAAAAGGTACCGTCGACCACGTACCCGTCTATCCGCGCGAGGTCGCAAAACGCGCCTTGGAATTGAACGCAAGCGCGTTGATCCTTGTGCACAATCACCCCTCGGGTGATCCGACGCCGTCGCAGGCTGACCTGTTGATGACGGATCAGATCAACAACGCCTGCCTCGCGCTGGGACTAACGCTGCATGATCACCTTATCATCGGAAAGTCCACCGAGCTGAGCTTTAAAAGTGCGGGTTACCTGTGAACCTAACGCACCCAGACCTCGACACGGCGATTGGCCTGCCGGCCCCACGCACTGTCATCACAGGCAAGCGGCAAGGCTTCTCCAAAGGCGTCCACAGCCAGATCAACCTGCGCAGGATCAATCGTCTGCGCCAGTGACAAAACCTCGTCGCGGACTGTTTCTGCCCGTGTCAGTGCAATCTGCCTGTTGCGCTCAGCCGGACCATCTCCATCACTGAAGCCGATAAAATAGAGCCTACGCACGTCATATCGGCCCTGTTCCAAAGCGCGCGCCAGTTGCATCAGGTTCGCACGAGACTGTGCATCCAGCCGCGTCGCACCAGCTTCAAAACGAAACGAGGTCGTCAGCCGCTTCATCGGGCCAAGCCTGTCCACCATACGCTGCAGTTCTGCCAAAGAGGTTTCAGGACCAGCCGCCGCGATTGCATTCGCAAACCGGTCACCCTGTTGATCGATCGGCACCTCTTCGGCAGCCTGATCCACGAACCCGGATCGCCGGATCACGTTCTGCGCCTCTCCACTTCGGGTAAAGGCCAGAAAGGCGCGCGCAACCTTGGGCAAACGGCGCGCGGGCGTATAGAGAAACATAGGTGCTGTAAGCGGATAGTCTTCCGTCTTGATCGTTCGGCGGGCCGCGCGCAAAACACGACCGCACGCCCCCTTCAGCACAAGCGGTTGCGCCGCGCCTATCTCGGCATAGCTCGCCACACCAAAAGCGAATGGATCCGTTACAACCGCCTTCACAAGGTCATAGCCTTGCATGTGGCGCGTTGCATTGTCTGAAATCCTCAGATTCACCGGCCTCAAAATCTGGTCTTCGGTCGCCTGCCCCAGTCCGGTCACTGATGAAGGCGCATGCAGGGCGATGGGCGCATCAGGACCGCCAAGCGCTGACCAGTTGGTGATCTGACCCGCGTAGACCCGTGCAACATCTAAAGGTGACATGGCCTGAATTGGATTTTGTGGAGAAACGATCGGCACCACGGCATCCAACGCCACCACACGCGAACGATTTTGCGCGGTCAGATCGCCCATGCCCGCCTCTCGCGCCCGTGCTATTTCGTCTTCGCGTATCTCGCGGAGCGACATGACAATATCCGCTTCCTCCGCCAAAAGATCGGCAAACCCTTCGTCGGATGTGGTCACGCGAAAAGAGAACCGTGCCGCCGTTTTCCCACTACGTGTATCGGTCAATTCGTAGCGGAAATGTGTGTTGTCCAGATCTTCGCGTGTGGCCGTATAGCCGTTGCGCTGCGCAAATCCTTCCAGCAAGGCGGGCATCAGCACTGCACCCATCGTGGCCGACCCCGACAGAGCGATTTCCGCCACATAATCCTGCAGGTTCGGGCAGCCGGGTCCTTCACAACGCACGCCGCTTCCGTCGATTGTCAGCTCACCAAAAAGCGTCTCAAGCCGGTAGAACTCTCCATCATAGCCAAGCAGCGTGCCCATGATTTCGGTTCGCCCGTCGCGAGACGTCAGCGTCACGTCCTGTGCCTGCACCGGAGAGTTGGCAAGAAAGAACAAAAGTGCAGCGGCGACCGCTACACGTCTCAATGTCATTTAGAATGGTCCTGTTGCAGCTCTATTTGCTTGCAACTGTCAGGTCTTGAAGCAGATTATTCAATACCAGAAAACTGCCGATCGCGTCACAATCCGGCATTGCCAGCGTCATGACCTGCGATGAGACTTCTTTCCCGCCACTGAACTGCATGGCCTGTGCCTGAATCTCGCGGTCACAATTCCCTGCCGTTACTTCGGTTTCGACCGTCAAGTCCACCGCGCCGGACATTTTGGTCAAGGCTGTCGGGTAGGTATAGACCTCTGCCACATGCGCGCTTTCACGGGTCGGGTCGCCAAGCGTTGTCAGATACCCGCCATGCCCGGCCGACACTGCCGAAAGATCGCGCCGGGCACCAGACCAGACATGCCCTTCGTCCCCGTAGTCGGCGCCAAATTCGCGTGCGTGGATTTGCACACCGGCTGTGCCGCGCCACTGCACCAGCACACGATCATAAAGTGCGAGACTGTCCGCCTGTACGTCGGTTTCGATTGTCTCTCCGGTTTCGAAAAACGCACGTATCGTCGCTTCTTCAGCGAGGGCGGGAATATCCGTTTTCAGTGTCCCGTCCTCTGACAGAACTTCGGAGAACATCAGGTCCTCGTGGCTTATGACAACCGTCTGGCCCGCAAAACAGGGTGCCGATAACGTATACGCCATCATCGCCGCAGCCTGCGGCGTTGCAGTGGCCGCGATTGCACAGTCCGGCATCTTTTCAAGCTCGGGTGCCAGCAGACTGCCCTCCACCTGGTTGGGCTTGAGATACAGGTCAAAAACGTCAGGGTCCGCGACCACATTGGTCAGCGTGTCTGGGCGCGCCAGAACAGGCAGCGCTGGCACCAGCGCCGACGTCAACTTGATCCCCTCAACTGTAAACGGCTCGAGGTTAAGCGTTTCAACCTCAAGGTCAGGGGCCGTCATGGTGACGATTTTGCCAACAAATTCCATTGAAGGATGAGAGATCGATGTCGTAGTTCCGTACCGCAGTTCGGCGACTTCGCCGCTTTGCATCATAAAGCCGACGCCCAAAGCGCAGCCCAAAGTGCCCACTGCTGTAACAATCTCTGTCTTGCGCGACATCGCTTGCTCCCCTTCAAGACTCGGAACAAACCGTTAATGAAATGTAAACAAGGCTGAGATGTGGCACCGAAAGGGAGTCATTCAGGCAAGATCAAGGCATGGACGTCAGATCATACGCCCATGACAATGCTTGAACTTTTTGCCCGAACCGCAGGGGCAGGGCTCGTTTCGGCCGGGATTGCCCCAAGTAGCAGGATCGTCTTCCACAAAGCCCTCTTGCGCCGCACCGGTTTCCGCGGACGTCGCCGGCTGTGCGCTGACGCTGGCACCGGCGGCCGCTTGTGCCGCGGCCTCCTGCTGTGCCTTGATCTGGGCTACCATGGCCTGCTGTTCTTCCTCGGTCATGGGACGAATTTGTGACAGCTTTTGCGTCACGTCTTCGCGCAGACTGTCCAGCATACCTTCAAATAGCTGAAATGACTCGTTCTTGTACTCGTTCAGCGGGTCACGCTGCGCATAGCCACGAAACCCGACAACAGAGCGCAGATGCTCCAGCGTCAGAAGATGCTCGCGCCACTTGCCATCAATCGACTGCAGCAAAAGCTGCTTTTCGATGTTGCGCATATTCTCTGCGCCAAAAGCTTCCGCCTTTTCTTTCATATAGGCATCGGAAGCTTCGGCAAGGCGGTCGCGGATATCGTCATCGTCCACGCCTTCTTCCTCGACCCACTCAAGCACAGGCACATCAACGCCCAGCTTTTCAATCGCGGCAGCATAAAGACCGTCGGAATCCCACTGATCCGCATAGGTGTTGGGCGGCAGAAACTGATCGATCATATCATCGATAACCTGATGGCGCATATCGGTCGTAATCTCGTTCAGGTCCGACGCTTCCATGATTTCGCGGCGCTGGCCAAAGATGACCTTACGCTGTTCGTTCATCACATCGTCGAATTTCAGCAGCTGTTTGCGGATATCAAAGTTGCGCCCCTCCACCTTGGCCTGAGCACGTTCGAGCGATTTGTTGACCCAAGGGTGGATAATCGCCTCTCCGTCTTTCAGACCAAGTGTGCTCAGCACTTTTTCCAGCCGCTCAGAGCCGAAAATACGCATCAGATCGTCTTCAAGGCTCAAAAAGAAAGAAGAGCGGCCCGGGTCACCCTGACGTCCCGAACGACCCCGCAGCTGGTTGTCGATCCGGCGGCTTTCGTGACGCTCCGATGCAATCACATACAGCCCGCCCGCTTCGATGACCTTGGCCTTTTCGTCCTTGTGCTGTGCCTCAATCTCGGCGCGCAGGGCATCTGGATCTGCGTCGGGATCCTCTGCCAGCGCGTTGATGACCTGCAGGTCGACGTTACCGCCAAGCTGGATGTCCGTGCCACGCCCGGCCATGTTGGTCGCGATGGTGACCGCGCCGTATTTGCCCGCATCCGCAACAATCTGCGCTTCCTGTTCATGCTGGCGCGCATTCAGAACGTTATGCTTGATCCCCGCCTCTTTAAGCATGTTGCTCAGGATTTCGGATTTCTCGATGGATGTCGTACCGACCAAAACGGGTTGGCCGCGCTCATTGCTCTGTTTGATCTGCTCAAGCATGGCATTGTACTTGTCGCGCACCGAGCGGTACACCTGGTCGTCCTCGTCCACCCGAGCGATGGGCCGGTTCGTCGGAACTTCGACCACGCCAAGCCCATAGATTTCCATGAATTCTTCGGCTTCGGTCAACGCAGTGCCGGTCATGCCCGCAAGCTTGTCATAAAGCCGGAAGTAGTTCTGGAACGTGACAGAGGCCAGCGTGACGTTCTCGGGCCGGATCGGCACATCTTCTTTTGCCTCTATCGCCTGATGCAGACCATCCGACAAACGACGCCCCGGCATCATACGGCCAGTGAATTCGTCAATCAGAACAACGTTTTCATCACGGACGATGTAATCCTTGTCGCGCTGGAACAGTTTATGTGCACGTAGTCCCTGATTGATGTGATGGACAACGGTGGTGCTTTCGGGATCGTAAAGCGACTGGCCCTCTTCCAGCAGCCCGCGAGACAGCAGCACTTCTTCCAGAAATTCATTGCCTTCGTCGGTGAATGTCACATTACGGGTCTTTTCATCCAACTCGTAATGGTTGTCGTTCAGTTCGGGAATGACAACATCAATCGTCTTGTACATCTCCGAGCGGTCTTGCGACGGTCCGGAAATGATCAAGGGCGTCCGCGCCTCGTCAATCAGAATACTGTCAACTTCATCGACGATCGCAAAGTTGTGTTGCTTTTGAAAAATCTGGCTGAGTTCCGACTTCATGTTGTCGCGCAGATAGTCAAAGCCCAGCTCGTTGTTGGTGGCATAGGTGATGTCACTATCATAGGCCGAGCGTTTTTCTTCTTCGGACATTTCTGAATAGGCGACCCCTGTGGTCAGCCCCAAGGCACTGAACACGTTGCCCATCCAGCCCGCATCCCGCTTGGCAAGGTATTCATTCACAGTAACGATATGAACGCCACGTCCGGTCAACGCGTTCAGATATGCGGCAAACGTCGCTGTCAGTGTCTTGCCTTCACCCGTCTTCTGTTCGGCGATGTTGCCCTGATGCAGGAACACAGCACCCATCAACTGCGTATCAAAAGCGCGCAACCCCAATGCGCGGCGTGCTGCTTCGCGACAGTTGGCGAAGGCTTCGGGCAACAGATCATCAAGGCTCTCTCCGTCAAGCGCCCGCTTACGCAGCTCTTCGGTCTTTTCCTTGATCCCTTCGTCACTCAGTTTTTCGAACTCTGGCTCAAGGTCATTGATCTTGGCAATCAGAGGACGCGTCGCTTTGATTTTGCGGTCATTGGGCGTCCCAAAGACTTTTTTAGTGAGTGTTCCGATGCCCAGCATGCGTTCTCCAGCCGAAGTATTAGGGTCAGGCGCTGATCTGCTTGCTCGTCCGCAACGCAGCCCATAGAAAGTATTTGAACGCCACACTCTTGCAGCGCTACACGCGCGATGTAAGGGTCGCGCCAAACCGTGTCAATGTCGCGCCCTGTAGCGCACCCCTTCATAGGACCGATCCATGCAAAAACATCTCACTCTTATCGCGGCTGCCCTGCTTTCGGTCAGCCTGTCCGGCCCGCTTGGCGCGCAGGATGCTACTGAAATCACCGGCGACACCGTCGTTGCAACCGTGAACGGCGAAGATATCACTCTGGGTCATCTGATTGCTGCGCGCGCGACTTTGCCCGAGCAGTTCAATTCAGCCGATCCACAGGACCTGTACAACGGTATTCTGCAGCAGTTGATCCAGCAAACGGCACTGTCACAGCAAATTGACGATCTGCCTGCTTTGGTGGCTTTGACACTTGAGAATGAGGAGCGGTCGCTGAAGGCAGGCGAAGCAATTGAGGCGGCTTTGATGGACGCCGTAACAGAAGAAGATGTGCAAGCTGCCTATGACGCGCAATTTGCAAACGTGGAACCACAGGAAGAATACAACGCGTCGCATATTCTGGTCACTTCAGAAGAGGAAGCACTGGCGATCAAGGCAGAACTTGATGCGGGAGCCAACTTCGCGGATGTTGCGCGCGAGAAGTCAACCGGCCCTTCCGGCCCGAACGGTGGAGAACTGGGCTGGTTCGGCAGCGGCATGATGGTGCCCAGCTTTGAAGCAGCCGTCATCGCGTTGGAGGTCGGTGAGGTTTCAAGCCCCATTGAGACGCAGTTCGGGTGGCACGTCATCATCCTGAACGATGCCCGTAAGCAGGCGGTGCCAACCTTGGATGACATGCGCGAAGAGTTGTTGACAGGTTTGCGCAACGAAGCCGCCCGCGAGATCATAACAGGCTCTGTTGAGGGGCAAGACGTCGTTATTCCGGAAATTGAAGGTATTGATCCTGCGGTTCTGACCCAACGCGAACTTCTGGAGTAGAACATGGCGAAGACGACCGCCGTATCCCCGCTGGCACCTGCGGCTTTCCCGCACTTGCCGGTCATCGAAGGTGTGGCCTTCTCAACCGTGGCTGCTGGTGTACGCTATCAAGGTCGTCCCGATGTGATGCTTGCCAAATGCATCCCGGGCACTGCCATCGCGGGTGTTTTCACCCGGTCGGCCACGCGTGCAGCACCGGTGCTTGACTGTCAGGAGAAACTGGGCGGCCCATCAGACCAGGGCGCGGCCATTCTGGTCAATTCCGGCAATGCCAATGCCTTCACGGGCCGCAACGGTCAGGAGGCCGTCGCCGCGATAACCCACGCTACGGCTGCCGCCTGCGGCGTGCCCGAAGCGCGGGTGTTTACCTCCTCTACCGGTGTGATCGGCGAACCGCTTCCCCACGAGCGTGTCACACAGCACCTTACAACCTTGAATGACACGCTGGACCCTACTGGTATCGAAACCGCGGCGCGGGCGATTATGACCACGGATACCTTTGCAAAGGGTGCCAGCGCCGAATTCATGATCGACGGCAAACCGGTCAAAATCTCGGGCATCGCAAAGGGATCGGGGATGATCGCTCCGGATATGGCCACCATGCTGGTTTATGTGTTTACCGATGCGCAGATTGGCCAGCAGGCGCTGCAGGGCATCGTATCCGAGCATTGCAATACGACCTTCAACGCCATCACGGTGGATAGCGATACATCGACATCGGACAGTTTGATCGTGGCTGCAACAGGGGCATCCGGCGTCGACGTGACGGATCACCCGGAGTTCAGCGCCGCGATACGGTCCGTTATGCTGGAACTTGCGCATCTGGTGGTCAAGGACGGCGAAGGCGCTACGAAGTTCGTTGAAATCTGTGTGTCAGGCGCGGCATCAGACAAGGATGCAAAGACCCACGCGATGTCCATTGCGAACTCCCCGTTGATCAAGACGGCGATCGCAGGTGAAGACCCCAACTGGGGTCGTGTGGTCATGGCGGTCGGAAAGTCCGGTGCCGCTGCAGACCGAGATCTGTTGTCGATCCGTTTTGGCGACGTTGTCGTGGCTGAAAAGGGGTGGGTCAGCCCTGACTACCGCGAGGCGGATGCCGCCGAACACATGAAAGGTGAAAACATCTTGATAAGCGTCGATATCGGGATCGGACCGGGTTCTGCGACGGTTTGGACCTGCGATCTGACCCATGGCTACATCGACATCAACGCGGATTACCGCTCGTGACAGGCAAAGGCAGATCCGGATGAAAACCGTTCTTGTTTCTGCTGTCGCGTTGATTGACGTCGACGGCCGCGTTCTGCTCGCACAACGGCCCGAGGGGAAATCTATGGCCGGATTGTGGGAATTTCCCGGTGGCAAAGTCGAAAATGGCGAAACACCGGAAGTCGCGTTGATCCGCGAGTTGGAAGAAGAGCTGGGGATCAACACGTGGCAATCCTGTCTCGCGCCACTGACTTTCGCCAGCCACAGTTATGAAAGCTTTCACCTCCTGATGCCGCTGTTTGCCTGTCGAAAGTGGGAGGGGACACCCGTTTCGCGCGAAAACCAGTCGTTGAAATGGGTTCGGGCGAACGATTTGAAAAATTACCCCATGCCTGCAGCTGATATCCCGCTGATACCCGTTTTGCGCGATCTTTTATGATCTCGGTTATATTGTTTCCAAATTCTGGACAATAATTGAATATTGGTTCGTTTGATCTGGAAGATTTGAACTGAATGTTTTAAGATGCCGCCATGTCATATTCCTGGGGAGGACCGACATGTTGCGAACCATCGCGGTGGGAAGTGCTATATCTATCCAAGGAACATACGTCCGCGCATTGCCAGACGGACGTATTGTTGTTCAATTGGACAAGTCAACATATGCAGGTCAGCCGGTGACAAAAGCTGCCTGAAACACGCTTTCACATTCGCAGAAAACAAAAAGGGGCCGCATAAAGCGACCCCTTTTTTTTATTTTCAATCAGAGCGTTACATCACGTCAACGTGCGTGTGATTTCTTCGCGCTCGAAGATTTCGATCACGTCGTCAGCGCGAATATCGTCGTAGTTTTCAAACGCCATACCGCATTCCTGACCAGACTGAACTTCGGCAACTTCGTCTTTGAAGCGCTTGAGAGTTTTCAGCGTTCCTTCGTGGATCACCACGTTGTCGCGTAGCAGGCGCACGCCCGCAGAGCGGCGCGCAACACCCTCGGTGACAAGACAACCGGCAACTTTTCCGACGCCTGTAACCTTGAAAACCTCTTTGATCGTGGCGTAGCCGATAAAGTTTTCGCGGATTTCCGCCGACAGCAAACCCGAAGCAGCAGCCTTCACATCATCGACAAGGTCGTAGATCACAGAATAGTACCGGATTTCGACACCCTTTTGATTGGCCGTATTCCGCGCTGAGGCATTCGCCCTTACGTTGAAGCCCATGATGGGCGCACCCGAAGCTTCGGCAAGGCCAACATCAGTCTCGGTGATCGCCCCGACACCGGAATGCAGCACGCGCACGCGTACTTCGTCGTTGCCAATTTTCTCCATGGCCTGAACAATCGCCTCGGCCGAGCCCTGAACATCCGCTTTGACCAGAATGGGCAACTCGCTGACGTTTTCATCGGCTTTCGCGTTGGCCATCAATTGCTCAAGGGTTGTTGCCGCACCTGCTGCCGCACGCTTGTCCTTGGCCGCCTTCTCGCGATACTCCGCGATCTCGCGCGCCTGCGCTTCGGTCTCGGTCACGTTGAGGACGTCACCCGCTTCGGGCGTACCGTTCAGACCAAGAACTTCGACAGGCACGGACGGTCCGGCCTCTTTCACTCGCTCACCCTTGTCGTTGATAAGTGCGCGCACCTTGCCGTACTGCTCACCAACCACAAAGATATCACCCTGACGCAGCGTACCGTTCTGAACCAGAACCGTCGCAACCGGGCCGCGGCCCACATCAAGCTGCGCCTCGATGA
Organism: uncultured Roseobacter sp.; assembly: GCA_947501635.1. Lineage (GTDB taxonomy): Bacteria > Pseudomonadota > Alphaproteobacteria > Rhodobacterales > Rhodobacteraceae > Roseobacter. The sequence goes on along the minus strand of CANMWT010000006.1, from coordinate 94,178 downwards.
CAGCGCCAACGGCCGCACGGTCCGGGTTCGCCTTGAGTTCGAGGATTTCCGCCTGCAGCGCAATCGCCTCCAGCAACTCGTCCAGACCCTGACCGGTGATGGCCGAAACTTCGACATCCTGCACGTCGCCGGACATTTGCTCAACGATCACTTCGTGTTGCAAAAGGTCGGTACGCACCTTGTTGGGGTCTGCGGCGGGGCGGTCAATCTTGTTGATCGCCACGATCATCGGCACACCTGCAGCCTTGGCGTGGTTAATCGCCTCGATTGTCTGCGGCATGACAGCATCATCCGCTGCGACAACCAGAACCACGATATCCGTAACCTGTGCACCGCGCGACCGCATGGAGGTAAACGCAGCGTGGCCCGGCGTATCAAGGAAGCTCAAAACTTGCCCACCGTCGGTTTTTACCTGATAGGCGCCAATGTGCTGGGTGATACCGCCTGCTTCGCCGGCCACAACCTTGGCATTCCGGATCGCATCAAGAAGCGATGTCTTGCCGTGGTCCACGTGGCCCATAATGGTGATAACCGGCGGCCGCGTTTCGAGGTCTTTCTCGTCGTCTTCGATCTCTTTGATGACATCCTCGACGTCTGCATCGGATACACGCACGACCTTGTGGCCGAACTCCTCAACGATCAACTCGGCGGTGTCCGCGTCAATGGTCTGGTTCTGTGTGACCATCATGCCGTTTTGCATAAGCGCTTTTACAACCGCGCCCACTTTTTCGGACATGCGGTTCGCAAGTTCGGAAACCACGATGGCCTCGGGCACCTGAACGTCCCTTACGATCTTTTCACGCTCTACCTGACCGCCCATCGCTTTCTGGCGCGCACGTTCCTGCTTGCGTTTCATCGCGGCCATGGAGCGTTGGCGCCCGCCTTCTCCGCCGGCCAACGCCTGATTAAGCGTCAGCTTGCCAGAGCGGCGGCTGTCATCTCCACCCTTGCCACGCTTGTTGGAGTCGCGCTCGCGCTCCTGCTGCTTGCGAGGCGCAGGTTCAGGGGCAGCTTTCGCGGCCGGACGCTGAACAACGGGTTCTTCGACTGGTGCGGCGGCAGCTTTGGCCGCTGCTTCAGCCTCTTTCTTAAGGCGCTCTTCTTCCTCGGCTTTAGCCTTCAGGCTCTCTTCGCGCTTGCGCTCCTCAAGCTCCTTGGCTTCCTGTTCTGCACGGCGGCGCTCGCGCTCTTCGGCACGCGCTTTTTCTTCCGCCTCGCGGGCCGCGGATTCTTCGGCTTCGCGGGCCTTGGCCGCCTGAACCGCCTTCAGACGGCGATCCATTTCCGCGTCGCTGATCCCAGCAGGCCGCTTAGACGGGTCGCCCACGGGCGCCTTCGATCCACCTGAGGCTGCAGCGGCACCCGCCTTGGGCACCACAACGCGTTTGCGCTTGGTTTCCACCACAACATTCTTGGTACGCCCGTGGCTAAAGCTTTGCTTTACGTTCCCCGGACGCGCGCCACCGCGCAGACCCAATGTTTTTTTGCCGTCAGTATCGCTCATGAAGCTCGTCTATCCTTTCGAATGGCCGTTGCCATCCTCTTTTACGCGCACGCCTTTAAGTCGTTGGGCTTCCTCTACAACACGTTGCGTGAGTCCACCAGAGGCGAGCGCCCCATGTATCACAGTTTGGCGACCAAAAGCCAAACCCAATTCGTCTGCCGTCAACCAGCCGATATACGACCCGTAGTGCGGCGTACTAAGTTTCGTTTTTCCGCGGCCTGAACCGTCGACCGCCTGAATGAGGACTTCCGCCTCTTCCATCTGCAGCCATGATTTCACCTTTTCAAAGCCAGCTACTGCCTTGCCGGCCTTGCGCTGCAGCGAGATCAGGTCGACCACGCGACGCGCCAGTTGCCGCTCGACCTCATCCGCCAGACCATCCGGCACCTTCACCGGTGCTTTGGCCGACCGTGCGAACAGACCTTTTGCAGCCGCCTTGTCGATCGCCTGCCGATCCGCAGAGACATAAATGCCCCGTCCCGGCAGCTTGCCCAGTATATCCGGGACAATCTGGCCCTCCGGCCCGACCACAAAGCGTATCAACCCATATTTAGGGTGCACTTCTCCCGATGCAATACACTTGCGATCAGGACCGTCGCTACGGTCTTTCGGAGCGCCACCGCGACCCATCAGGAGACCCCAAGGTCTGAGATCAGACCTCGGTTTCCTCCGTCTCTTCACCCTCGAATTCAACGTCTTCGTCGGGTTCCAACTCCGCCGGGTCAACCCAGCCCAGCATAACGCGGGCCGTCATGATAAGCTGCTGCGCCTCTTCGAGCGACACGTCGAAAGGCTCAAGAACACCATCGTCCTTGACCCGCTCTCCGTCCACGGTCGTCCATCCGCCCGCCAGTTCCCAATCGGCGCAGGTCGCAAAATCCTCAAGGGTTTTCACATCGTCCTTGGCCAGCGCTTCGATCATCTGCGGGGTCAGTCCCTCGAATTCCACAAGGCTGTCTTCCACGCCCAGCGCACGTGCGTTCTCAAGCGCGGCTTTGTTCTGAGCCTCCAACACGTCGCGGGCACGAGCCTGCAATTCGTTGGCAGTGTCTTCATCGACACCGTCGATAACCAAAAGCTCGTCCAGTTCCACGTAGGCTACCTCTTCGAGGCTGGTAAATCCTTCAGAAACAAGAAGTTGCGCAAAGAATTCGTCCAGATCGAGGTTGTCGACAAACAGCTTGGTCCGCAGTTCGAACTCTGCCTGACGGCGCGCGCTTTCCTGCTCTTCTGTCATAATGTCGATATCAAGACCGGTCAGTTGCGACGCCAACCGCACGTTCTGGCCCCGACGACCGATTGCAAGGCTCAACTGCTCTTCCGGTACGACGACTTCAATTTTTCCGGCTTCTTCGTCCAGTACAACCTTGGAAACTTCCGCCGGCTGCAATGCGTTCACAAGAAACGTCGGCTGGTCTTCGTTCCAGGGGATGATGTCGATCTTCTCGCCCTGCAGCTCGTTAACCACCGCCTGCACACGGCTGCCACGCATACCCACACATGCGCCCACGGGATCAATCGAGCCGTCATATGAAATCACCGCAATCTTGGCGCGCGATCCGGGATCGCGGGCAACTGCCTTGATCTCGATGATGCCGTCGTAAATTTCCGGGACTTCCATTTTGAAAAGCTCGGCCATGAACTCAGGCGCGGTACGGCTCAAAAAGATCTGCGGGCCACGCTGTTCGCGGCGCACGTCCTTGATATAGACCCTAATACGGTCATTCGGGCGATAGCTTTCTCGTCCGATTTTTTCATTGCGGCGCAAAATGGCTTCGCCAGCGCCGACATCAACAATCACGTTGCCGTACTCTTCGCGCTTGACCAGACCGTTGATGATGGTGCCCGCACGGTCCTTGAATTCCTCGTACTGACGGTCACGCTCGGCTTCGCGCACTTTCTGCAGGATCACCTGTTTGGCAGATTGTGCCGCGATGCGACCCATTTCGACTGGCGGCACTTCTTCCACGAAAGTGTCGCCCACTTTGGGATCGTCCATATACTGCTTGGCCTGTTCGACCGTGAATTCCGCCTGATAGTTCTCAAGCTCCTCGTCTTCGACGACAGTACGCACCCTGGTAAAAGTCGCCTTGCCCGTCTTGCGGTCAATCGACACGCGGATGTCCATCTCAGCGCCGTAGCGCGATTTGGCCGCACGGGCGAGTGATTCTTCCATTGCCTCGACCACCAGACCGGGGTCGATCATCTTTTCGCGTGCAACAGCATCTGCCGTTTGCAAAAGCTCAAGCTGGTTTGCGGATGTAATGGCCATCTATTGGTCTCCCTCAGCGGAAATATCCGTGTCTATTTCGTCAAATTTGGTTTCGTCGAGCGCACCGGCAGCTTTGCGTTGGCGCAGCATTTCCTTGATCAGATCGTCCGTCAGCACGAGCTTGGCATCCGACAGCCAGTCGAATTTTAATCCAATTGTACCCTCCGAAACGTTAATGAGGACTTCATCCTCCTCAACGCCGGCCAACTCGCCTTTGAAGCGGCGGCGGCCGTCTATCATTTCCGAGGTCTCGACCTTGGCCTCATACCCCTCGAACATCTCAAAATCCTTGAGACGTGTCAGCGGCCTGTCGATACCCGGGCTCGAGACTTCAAGCGTATATTCGTCCAGAATAGGGTCTTCCACGTCAAGTACGGCACCAATGGCCTGACTGATCTCGGCGCAGTCGTCCACTTCAATGCCGCCATCGGGTTTGTCCGCCATGATCTGCAGCGTTGTCGACTTGCCGGACATCAGACGCACACGCACCAGCTCGAACCCCATGTCCTCGATCACCGGTGTGATGATCTCGGCCATGCGGCGGTCAATGGCTGCTTTGGCAATCAGGTCGTTGGTCATTGGTCTTTCGTTCAGCATTTCGCTTGGACACAAAAAAACGGGCGCGCGGCCCGTTAAACTTTCCGGTGGTACTTTCGGTTTGGACCCGAAAGCGCCGCTGTTGAAAGTGATATAGACCCAAGGTGTATCCGCCGCAACCCCTGATCAGCGGTCAGGCCATCCACCAGCGCTCCGCAGCGCGCAGGTTGTCGAGCGGCCAGCGCGAACCAACCTGACGCGGCACCGCGATACAGTGATCCACGGCCGTGGTCATGAAATGCTCCTGAGGCAGCATTGTGATGCCCGAGGCATCGCCCAAATCCGCAGCATGCGTCAGGTCAGCAACATCTACATAGTTTTCGCGTAGTGCTTCGGCGCGGACCGCATCTGCAGACAGCGCGACCAATTCGATTTCATCAAACCAGCCGGACAGGCCGTCCTTGTAATGCGTCTCAACCCGGTGACCGATAAGCTGCCTGCCGGACTGGAACCGGTGCACACGATAAAGGCCCGTACCGATTCCTTTGTGCATGGCCTCTGTCATATTGGCGGCGGGGTACACAACCAGACGCGGGTCAGACAAACGGAACGGGAAATCCGGATCACCCACCGCCAGTTCGATCTGCAGCTTTTTGGGCGACAGAACCTGCACGGCCAAGACATCCGACAGGATCGTCCCGCGATGTAGCGCCAAAGACGCTTCGACATCAGTGGCTTGAAACGATGCGCCGTTATGAAATGTGACGCCTTCGCGCAGATCCAGCACCCATGTCCTTGCATCGACCGACCCTTGCCAGCTGCTGGCCAGCTCTCCCCGCAAAGTACCATCCGCTGCGATTTCGGTCAGTGTATCGAAAACAGTGCCAACCATGGCGACCTGCATGAACAACCCATGGTTTTGCGTCGCGTCAAAACGGTCCAGCCGATCAGCGCCGGACAAAGCGGCACGCATCCGCCCGCCGCGGCGCGGAACCACACCGGCAGACACGCCCGTCGCCGCCAGCAAGGCTGCTGCAGCACCCGACGCAAACAGCGCCCGCCTGTCCATATGTGTTCTGCGCGTCATTTTCCGCCGATTCTATCCATTGTGCGCACCAGTTCTGCACTAATCCCCGGCTCTGATAAAGCGTGTCCGGCATTCCGGACCATTTTCAACTCGCAATTCTCCCATGCCTCACTCAAGGCATAGGCGCTCTCGGGCGGGCAGATCATATCGTACCGACCCTGCACGATCACGCCCGGTATATGGGCAATCCGACCGACATGCGCAAGAATTTGGCCGTCAAAATTCAAAAACCCAGCGTTCGAGAAATAATGATTCTCCAGCCGTGCAAAGGCGCGGGCGTATTCACCGGGGCTGTCGCCTGTCACACCTGACGAATGGATCGACGCCAGTGCGTTTTCCCATGCGGACCATGCTTTGGCAAAACGGGTTTCCTGCGTCATATCCCCCGAAAACAACCGGCGACGGTAGGCTTCGATCAGATCACCGCGTTCATCCTGCGGGATCGGGCCGACAAAACGCTCCCATACCTCGGGCCAGAATTTGCCCGCACCCCCTCCGTAGAACCAGTCCAGCTCTTGTTGTGTCATCAGGAACACGCCGCGCAAGACCAGATGCCGCGCTCGATCCGGGTGGGCCTGTGCATAGATCAGCGACAAGGTCGCGCCCCAGCTGCCGCCAAAAACAATCCAGTCATCGATGTCCAGTTCGCGGCGGATCAGTTCAATGTCATCGACCAGATGCCACGTCGTATTGTGCGTCACACTGGCATGCGGACGCGAGCGGCCGCATCCACGCTGATCAAAGAGCACCACCCGAAACACTTCTGGGTCAAAATAACGCCGCATCGCAGGGCTGCAGCCGCCACCGGGGCCCCCGTGCAGCACCACTACCGGAATGCCATCGGGGTTGCCGCATTGCTCCATATAGACCCGGTGGCCCTGCCCTACGTCCAGCATCCGCTGATCGAACGGATCGATCGGCGGATAAAGATACTGCACTGCGCGCTTTTGATCCGAGAATTTGTCCATAGGGGGCCTATATAGTACGAAAATGCAATTGAGCACATGGAGCTGGGAATGCAAGCGCAACAAACAACAGTTGATCCGTCAGAGATCGCTAAATTTGAGGCAATGGCGGCGGAATGGTGGGACGAAAACGGCAAGTTCAAACCGCTGCACATGCTTAACCCGTGCCGGTTGGACTATATCACAATGCAGATTGCTGGTGAATTTGACCGCGATCTCTCGGCAGCTGCACCATTCAAAGGCCTGCGCATTCTTGATATTGGCTGCGGCGGCGGGCTTTTGGCAGAACCCATGGCACGTCTGGGCGCAGAGGTGGTGGGCGCGGATGCCGCCGAGCGTAATATTCCGGTCGCGCGCATCCACGCAGAGCAATCAGGCCTGGAGATCGACTACCGTCACACCACCGCAGAAGCGATGGCGGCAGCGGGCGAACAATTCGACGTGGTTCTGAACATGGAAGTCGTCGAACATGTGGCCTCGCCCATAGACTATCTGATTGCTTGCCGCCAATTGCTTAAACCCGGGGGGCTGCATGTCTGCTCGACTATCAACCGCAACCCGAAATCTTATATGATGGCGATAATTGGTGCGGAGCATGTGATGCGCTGGCTGCCGAAAGGTACGCATGAATGGTCAAAGTTCATTACACCCGACGAGCTTTTCGATTTGATGCGTGATGCCGGTCTTGAGCCTGTGGATCGCAAAGGGTTTGTTTTCAACCCGGTGACATGGTCGTGGAAACTGTCCGACCGTGACCTGAGCGTAAACTATGTGACTGCCAGCCTGAAACCAACCTAACTCTTTTTTCCCAGCTGGATACGCATTTCGCGCAGGATGGGCAGGGCACCGCGCACCTGCTCTGCGCCCATCTTGTCAACCATGTGGTTGATGACAGGCATCACCGCGCCCACCGCATGGTCACGCGCCTGACGGCCTGCGGGGCTAATGGCCACCAGCTTGCGGCGGGCATCATCCCAATCGGGCCGGATGTGAATGTACCCCGACCACTCAAGTTTACCGAGCGTGTTCGTCATGGCACCACGGGTGACGTGAAACGTCTCGGCAAGTTGCGCCGGTGTTCGTTCGTCCTGAACCCAAGCAAGATGGTTCAAAACCGAAAAATGCGATATTTCCATCCCCTTTGGCAAAACACGGCTCAGGCGCGCCCGCACCAATTGGTCCGTGGCCATCACTTCTGTAAAAAGTGCAATTGCCAGAGAATTTTTGTCTTCGTTCATTATGGTCCGGTAAATGGCCGCGCATTTTGCAGGCTGGGGACTTTCCCACGCGCCTCGCTTACTTTTCCCATATCAAGGTCAGTCATGTAAACGCCCGGCTCGCTGCCTGCGTCCAATTGAACCTCCCCCCACGGATTTACCACAAGCGAGTGCCCATATGTGGATCGAGTCTTGTGTGCTGCGCTTTCGTGGCGGCCCGTCTGCGCGGGCGCCAGCACATAGCAGCCCGTTTCAATCGCGCGAGCGCGCAGCAGCGCATGCCAATGCGCAGCCCCTGTGACCGGCGAAAACGCCGCGGGCACTGTCAGAATTTCTGCGCCAGCCTGCGCAAGCGCCAGATGCAAGGCGGCAAACCGCACGTCGTAGCAGACCGTCATGCCGACGGTCGCAAAATCCGTTCGTGCAGTTACCGCCGCCGCTCCGGGACGGTATCCATCCGATTCCCTGAAGGTTTCTTCAGGGGTCACCTGAACATCGAACATATGTATCTTGTCGTAGCGCGCGACGACAGCGCCAGTCGGGTCGATCATGAAAGACCGGTTCGCAAAACGGCCATCCGCATCTGTGGTCTTAAGACCAAGCGACCCGATCAGAAGCCAAATGCCATGTTCGCGCGCGGCGTCACGCAATGCGCGCAGGGTAATGTCGTCTTCTTCCCGTTGCAGCACGTCATTTTGATGCGACCGGCTGGTGGAGACGCAGTTCGTGACCTCTGGCGTCAGTACAAACCGCGCACCATCCTTGGCAGCCTGCCGAACATAGCCCAGCGTGACCGGCAGATTGGCCTGAGGGTCATCGGTGACGTTTAACTGTATCAGGGCCGTGCGCATCAGGCGGCCAGCAGCTTGTCCAGATCACCCTTGCGTTCCAGTTCGTAAAGGTCGTCACAGCCACCGACATGGGTTTCACCAACAAAAATTTGCGGCACGGTACGCCCGCCATTGGCGCGTTTCACCATTTCCGGTTTACGGTCGGGGTTCGCCCAGACGTCCACTTCGGCAAAGTCGACACCTTTTTGGGACAGCAACCGCTTGGCGGCATGGCAAAAGCCACACAGGGGCGATGTATAGATTTCGACGGTTTTCATGGCATTGGTCCTTATCAACACATGTGCTGAAACGCCATTTAGGCATCTTTTGCCACGCGCGCTAGGGCTGTCACGAAAACGGGACCGGACCCGGCGGCCAAACAGGCATCCGCCGCCGAAGACAACGTGGCACCGGATGTCAGCACGTCATCGACCAACAGCACAGGGCGGCCCGCCATCCGGTGACGCCGCCGCGGGTGCGCGCGCATCGCCCCTTTGACCGAGGTAAAGCGCAGCTCTTTGGTCAGACCGTCAAGCGATTTGGTCCGCTTCTGTCGCTGCAGCAAATCGGGGCAAACCGGAAGCCCCGTGTGGCGCGCCAAAGCCTGCGCCAGCAAGGCGGACTGATTGTACCGCCGTTTGAGCAGGCGCATCCAATGCAAGGGAACCGGCGCGATGATCGCGTTTTGCAGCGGCAGACCTTCGATTGCGCGAGCCAGCCAGCGTGCTGCGGGTTCCGCAATTTCCTGACGGTCCCCGTGTTTCAAGGCGAGCACAAGCCGCCTGGCATTGTCCTGATATAGCAAAGCGCAGCGGCCACTGGTCCAGGGGCGAGGCGTTATCATGCAGTCATCGCATTTCAAAACGTCGCCTTCCGCATCGCCCGGCAAAGGCGCGCCGCAACAGTCGCAGATCGCCCCGCCGATAAATGGCGTCTGACCCCAGCACGGACCGCACAGACCAAAATCACTGTCCACCTGCCCGCCACATCCAAGACACCGCGGCGGATAGACTAGCGACACTGCCGTTTGCAAACTGACCTGTCCCACCTTATTTGACCTCCCGATGACACAAACACCAAAACTGACCGATACAAACGCACTGCGCCTGCACCGCGACCGCGCACGGGCCAGCAGCCTGTTCTTGCAAGAATCGGCCGCTGACGAGATCGAGCATCGGCTTCTTATGGTTAAAAGAGAGTTTACAAAGATCGCCGTCATCACCCCTTTCGCGGAGGTCTGGCGCCAGCGCCTGCCGAATGCAGAGATCTGGCCGGACGAGGAAACTCTTGGGTTAGAGACTGTTTCGTTTGATCTGGTGATCCATTCCATGTCGCTGCACTGGTCGAATGATCCCGTGGGGCAGTTGATCCAATGCCGCCGTGCTTTGAAACCCGACGGCCTCATGATCGCGGCGACACTTGGGGGTCAAACGCTTCAAGAGTTGCGCAGCGCATTAGGTAGCGCCGAAATTGCCGTAACCGGCGGCCTGTCGCCTCGCGTGGCTCCTATGGGCGAAATCCGCGATCTGGGGGCTCTCTTGCAACGCGCGGGCTTTGCCCTGCCGGTTGCCGATAGCGTCAGCCTTTCCGTTGAATACCGCGACATGATGCATCTGATGCACGATCTGCGGCAGATGGGGGAAACCAACGCGTTGGAACAAAGGCAACGGCGCAGCACACCCCGTCGTCTTTTTGATCTCGCGGCGGAAACCTACAAAAACAACTTCAGCACGGACACCGAGCGCTTAAAGGCCACGTTCGATATCGTGTTCCTGACCGGGTGGGCCCCGGACGACAGCCAGCAGCAACCGCTGCGCCCCGGATCTGCCAAACAAAGGCTCGCTGACGCGTTGAAGGTGCCGGAGGTGCCTCTGCGTGATTGACCCGGACAGAAAACCGTCTATTTCAGGCTCAAGCCTGATTGTAAGGAAATGAAAATGCTGGATAGCAGTTCTACAGCACATGCGATGGCACGCCCTGTTCATGCACAGGCAGACCACCCGGAAATTGCCAAGCCCAAGGTCGGTATCCTGCTGGCCAATCTGGGAACGCCGGACAACTACGATTACTGGTCAATGCGCCGGTATCTGAACGAGTTTCTTTCGGATCGCCGTGTGATCGACTATAGCCCGTGGATCTGGCAGCCACTTTTGCAGCTTATCATCCTGTCCAAACGCCCTTTTTCCAGCGGCGCCGCCTACAAGTCGATCTGGAACGAAGCGGAAGGCGAAAGCCCCCTCATGACCATCACCAAGGCCCAGACCGCCAAAGTGAAGGAGGTGATGAGCGCGCGTCACGGCAGTGAGGTTATGGTTGATTTCTGTATGCGCTATGGCAACCCTTCAACCCGCTCAAAGGTGGCCGAGATGACAGCGGCAGGATGCCGTAAGATACTGTTTTTCCCGCTCTATCCGCATTACGCCGGGGCGACTTCCGCCACAGCGAATGACGAATTCTTCCGCTCTTTGACCTATGAAAAGTGGCAACCGACCACGCGCACGGTTGATCCCTATTATGACCGTCCCGACTATATCGAGGCGCTCGCCCAGTCGATCGAAAAGGCATATGCCGGCTTGGCCAAAAAGCCGGACATCCTTGTCTGCTCCTACCATGGTGTGCCGATCAGATACCTGATGGAGGGCGACCCTTACCACTGCCAGTGCCAGAAAACGACGCGGCTGCTGAAGGAGCGGTTGGGATGGGAAGACACCGAAATCACGACCACTTTCCAATCCAAATTCGGCCCGGAAGAATGGTTGCAGCCTTACACAGTCGAAGAGGTGGCGCGTCTGGCAGAAGCCGGCAAGAAGAACATCGCCGTCTGTGCGCCCGCCTTCTCGGCCGACTGCATCGAAACGCTGGAAGAGATCAACGAAGAGATCAAGGAGAGTTTTGAAGAGGCCGGCGGCGAAGAGTTCACCTATATTCCCTGCCTCAACGACGATGACGCGCATATTGACGCGTTGTGCAACGTCATCGATGACAATCTGAAAGGCTGGATCGCCTGACCTGTTTCTCTCGTCAGGGCTTTATCGGCAGACAAACAAAAAAGGCGGCGTCTTAACGACACCGCCTTTTTCTTTGACTTTCGCGTTCCTATTAGGAAATCGCAGCTGCTACTACAACGAGAAGAAGCAGTGGAAGCAGGATGCCTGCGGAAGAACCTTGTGTTTCTTCTACGACAACTGGTGCTTCAACGATTGGCTCTTCCAAAGAACCAGCGAATGCTGTGGATGCTGCCGCTGTGAAAGCTGCTGCGAGAACGAGTTTTTTCATATCATAACCTCCAGAAAAGGCATGCTAAGCAAAGCTATAGCACACGCCCAAGACTTACCTCGTGCCGAAATGTAAATCATCATATGCCAATATTTGCAAATCGGATTCGAGACTTACGGTGTTTATAGGACAAAATGTCGTCAAATAAGCAACACCTGCGTTCCCACTTTGGCCATCGCATAAAGCTCTTCGATGTGCTCGTTATAGAGGCCAATACACCCATTTGACGATTGGCGACCGATCTTCCGCGTGTCGTGTGTCCCGTGAATCCGGTAGTAGGTCCAGCTCAGATGCAAGGACCGTGTTCCAAGCGGATTGTCTGGGCCGGGCGGAATGTAATCGGGCCAGTCCGGATTACGCTCAAGCATCGATGGTGTGGGGCGCCAATCGGGCTCTGGGTCCTTCAGGGTCACCCGTGTTCTGCCACGACGTGTGAGATCTTCTGACAGCGGCACACTCGAAGGATAGAGCCTGTATACACCATCGCCGTCACCCCAGTAGTGCAACGCACGGCTGTCGATATCCACAAGGATCGCACCGTTTCTCAGGTTTGAAAAATAGGGCTGCCATTCCAGACGGCGAAAGCTTGAAATGTTGCGGCGCGTCGTTTCTGTCAAATCGCGCTCACCCATCGTCGTCGCCGCCGAATTCACCGATTCCAGACCCTGCGCCAGTGCGGGTGACGCCAACATGGCAGCGCTACCCGCAAGAAATGCGCGGCGACCGGGTTTGGAAAATTTGCTGTCGGACATTCTATGCCTCCTCAGACACTTGCATTCTTAGTTTCGCGCCAGTTTATGGCCAGAATGCCTCAGTCGCAAATCAAACAGATGTCATCAACAGCAGTTCGCCACCAAGGCGTTTGAATTATCACACTGTGCAGGATATGAGCAAATTTACTGTTGTGGGAGTTGCTTATGATCCGCCTGATATCGCTACTGACAGCACTGACCGTGCTGGTTGCGGCCTGCGCGCCAAGTTCCGAGCCGACGCGGCTTGGCTCTGATGGTCTTCCGCTGCCCCAATTGTACCGAATCAAGGACAGGGATACCGGCAAAATCCAGATCAGAATGCTTGATTCTGTAAATGCGCTGCGCGGCGCGTCCGGGCAATTGCCTGTTGCGCTGGATGCCCAATTAAACGCCGCCGCCGCCACCCATGCGCGCGACATGTCCGTACAGAACCGCCCCTGGCATTTCGGATCTGACGGATCTTCGCCAATTGATCGCGTTCAGCGCATCGGCTTTCCCGGCGTTCTTGTCGGCGAAAACATCTCGGAGACATACGAATCCGAACTCGAGACGTTGGGCGCATGGATGGAACAGCCCGACACCCGCCGAATCATCCTTAGCCCCGAAGCCGACAGCATGGGGTTTGCCTGGTACCAGGAGAACAACGGCAAAATCTGGTGGACAATGGTGATGGGCAGCAAATCTGCTACGCAGGGTGGTCTGGGCAGCTGACCCTCACGGGTTAATCTTTATAAGCGTATCGTTCGCAACCATCGCGTAGATGTCTTCGATCTCTTTGTTGGTGACCGCAATGCATCCCCAGGTCCAATCTGGTTTATCCTTTTCGAAGGGTGACTTCTGACCATGGATAAAAATGTCCCCGCCGGGCGACTTTCCCTGCGCCTTCGCGGCCGCGTAATCCTTCACGTTGGGGTATGAGATACCAAGCGACAGGTGGAAATCGCTGTTGGGGTTGCGCCGGTCGATCCGGTACAGCCCCTCGGGCGTTTTGCCGTCCCCTTCAAACTGCTTGTGGCCCACAGGCGCGAATCCCAGGTGGATGTCATATCCGGCAAGCACCTTGTCGTGATGCAACAGATACATCTTGCGGTCGTCCTTGTTCACAACCACAAAAGTCACTTCAGGCCCGTCGTAGCGTTTGAACTTCGACGCGCAGGCCCCTAGCGACATCAACGCGGCGGTGCCCATCAACAGCTCTCTTCGGCGCATGTTATGCTGTCCCGTTATTGATTTTCTGTCTGCTCTTTTGACCATCTCTACCATGGAGATCGGGTTAAACAAGCTCACAAAATCGTCAGGAGGGCGGCTTTTCCTTCAGTTTTTCCTCGATCGCGATCAATCGCGACAAAACCTCATCGCGGTAAGCGTCTGTTACGGCACCCGCCTCTTCCTGATGCGCGTCCTGCATCGAATTCACAATGAGACCAACCAGCAGGTTCACCACCGCAAATGTCGTCACCATGATGAAGGGAACAAAAAACACCCAGGCATAGGGATAGACCTCCATCACAGGGCGCACGATACCCATCGACCAGCTTTCCAGCGTCATGATCTGAAACAGCGTGTATCCGCTCTGCGGCAGGCTGCCGAACCATTGCGGAAAGCTCGCGGCAAACAGCTTTGTCGCGATCACAGCGCCGATATAGAATATGATCGCCATCAGCAAAAAGACGCTGCCCATGCCGGGCAGGGCGGTTACGAAACCCTCGACCACGCGCCGCAGGCTCGGTGCAACCGAAATCACCCGCAGGACCCGCAAAATGCGCAGTGCCCGCAAGACCGACATGGTCTGCGACCCCGGGACAAGTGCCGCGCCCACAATAATGACGTCAAAGATGTTCCAGCCGCTTCGAAAGAAACGCTTTCCCCGGGCAACCAGCTTAAGCGCAATCTCCACCACGAAGAACGCAAGGCAAGCCTTGTCGAGCCCCACAATAAGGCCACCAGCAAAGGACATAGCCGATTTAGATGTCTCTAACCCAAGCAAAATGGCGTTAAAAATGATGACACCTATCACCAGACTGGTCACCCAGCGTTGGTCCAACCAGATATCCAGCTTTTCTCTGAAACCCATCAAGCTCTCCTTTGTACGCTCACCGCATATGGGATGCGGAAAAGCTGGCAACAAGCTCCACATGGGCCGACCAGCGGAATTGATCCACGACTTGTATCCAATCCAGACCGTACCCCGCCGAAACCAGCTCTGCGGCGTCGCGCGCAAAGGTCACGGGGTTGCAGGAAACATAGGCGATGCGCGGCACAGACGACTTGACCAGTTCCGCCACCTGCGCCTCGGCGCCTGCACGCGGCGGATCCAGTACAACGGCGTCCGCCTTAGCGGTTTCATCGGGCATCAGCGGGCGCCGGAACAGATCGCGCGCCTCGGTCGTCACACGCTTGAGGCCCTGCGCATGCCGCCAGCCCCCATCAAGCGCAGAAAGCATCGCCGCATCGCCTTCCACCGCGTGCACTTCGGCCCGCATGGAGAGCGGCAGGGCGAAGGTGCCGCAGCCTGCAAAAAGGTCAATTACCCTGCCCGCCCCGGTGGTTATCTCGATGACCGCGTCGGTCAGCGCCTGTTGCCCATGTTCGGTGGCCTGCAAAAAAGAACCGGGCGGCGGGACGATCTCGGCCACGCCGAGGCGCTGAACGGGCGGAGCCCGCATCGCGACAACCTCATCCCCCCACGACAGCCGCGCAAGACCTGTGCGTTCACAGATCGCCGCAAGCTGTTGGCGCAACGGACCATCCAATGGCTTGCCGTCTGTCACTGCTACATCGAGACCCGTCAGGCTGTGCGTTACCATCACCGACAATGCCGTTTTGCGACTGGCCCCTGCGGTGGCCAGAGCTTCCGCCACCGGCACGGCGGCAAGAAGCTCAGGCAATACCAGCTGGCAATCGGGGATTTCGATAATCGTGCCTGATGCCTGCCCATGGAAGCCCACCGTCGCCCCCTTTTTGGTCCGGCGTGCGGCAAAACCCGCCCGCCTGCGCGACCGCGGCGGAGACGTCTGTACAGGCCGAAAGTCGGTGTCGAGCCCATAGGCCTCAATCGCGTGGCGCACCACATCGACCTTCCACTGCGCGACAAAGGAATCGTCTGCGTGCTGTAACTGGCATCCCCCGCAGGATTTGAAATGCCTGCATGGGGCGGCGACCCGGCGCGACGACGGCGCGACAATCTTCACGTCCCGCAGAAGCTGCCCGTCTACACGGCCTGTTACGCGCTCACCCGGCAGGGTGCGGGGCACATAAAGCGGGCCATCCGCGATCCCGTCTCCATACAGGCCAAGCCGATTGATCGTAATGTCTACCATAGGGATGCTTTAGTCGGGTTCGCGCACAGGGGCCAGCCTACTCTGCCGCCTGCGTGCGAATGAAGCCGCCGGATTGGCGGTCCCAGTACTGGGCATAGAGCCCACCTTTGGTCAGCAGCGCCTCATGGGTGCCATCCTCGACAATTCGACCTTCATCCATGACGATGATCCGGTCCATTTCCGTAAGCGTCGACAGTCGGTGCGCAATGGCCAGCACGGTCTTGCCCTGCATCACACGTTCAAGCGCAGTCTGGATCGCCGCCTCGACTTCACTGTCAAGCGCGCTGGTCGCTTCGTCCAGAACCAGAACAGGCGCGTCTTTCAGGATCGCCCGCGCCAGGGCGATCCGCTGCCGCTGACCACCAGAAAGCTTGACACCACGCTCGCCCAGATGGGCGTCATAGCCCTGCCGCCCTTTGTGGTCGACAAGATCCTTGATGAACTCATGCGCCTCGGCCTTCTCTGCCGCCGAGAAAACCTCTGCTTCTGTGGCGTCAGGCCTGCCATAAAGAATGTTGTCGCGCGCGGACCGGTTGAACATCGCGGTTTCCTGCGTGACCATCCCGATGTTGCGGCGCAAGCTCTCCTGCGTCACTTTTGTTATATCGGCGCCATCAATGGTGATGGAGCCTTTTTCGGCATCGTAGAGACGCAAAAGCAACGCAACCAACGTTGATTTACCGACACCGGACGCGCCGACAATCCCTATCTTTTCCCCTGGCTCGACGGTCAGCGTGATACCTTGCACACCACCTTTCTCGCGCCCGTAGGCAAAACCAAGATCGCTGATCTGGATACGGCCGTGCGGCACCGACAGGTCAGTCGCCTGCGGGTCATCTTCAACCCTGTTGCGCGGCGTCAAAGTTCGCATCCCGTCTTCGATTTCACCGATGTTGGAATAGATTGCCATCAGCGTGAAACTGACCCATCCCGTCATCTGCGCGATCCGGATGGCGACGGCGCCTGCCGCGACGATATCCCCCTGCGTCGCCTGTCCCGCCTGCCACAGCACGATGGTGCCACCGATCAGAACCACGGGCAGAATGCCGGCCAGCGACATCAGCGCAAAGCGAAACCCCGCAGCAAGGTAGCCAAACTCAAGCGCGCGGTTGCGAAAAGTCTGCATAGAGCCCAGTGCCGCGCGGTCCTCATGATCTGCATGCGCAAAGAGCTTGACGGTTTTGATGTTGGTGATTGTATCCACCACCTGTCCCGACACCATCGCCCGCGCACCTGCACGGCTCGCCGATCGCTGACGGATACGCGGCAAAAACCACTTGATCAGCGCAAAGTAACTGACAAGCCAAAGACCGAACCCAAACGCGACCCGCCAGTCAATCGCCAGAAGCAACAGCACTGACCCGAACAGCGACGCAAGGGCGAAAGCAACAACGTTGATCGCCTCTGACACAACATCCGTTACCGCGCGTGCGGCCTGCATCTGCTTTTGCGCGATACGCCCCGCGAAATCGTCGTCAAAAAAGCCAACCGTCTGCCCTAACGTCCAGCGGTGCAGGCGGGACAGAACCAACGGGTTCACATTCGGTTGCACGATAATCGCATTGGCCGAGGCCGACAGGCCGAAAAGCAAGGGGCGCGCAATGAGGAAAAACGCCAGCGCCCCTGCGATCAGCGCAATGTTTCCACCATCGAAAAAGGCATCAGGGCCAGACGCCGCCGTGGCGTCAATGACAAGCCCCAGAATAAGGGCTGTTCCCGCCTCCATCGCGCCTGCAGACGCAGACAGAAACGCAGCCAGCCAAAGCGATGGCCAAGACCCCGCAAGACACCAGCGCATAAACGCACCCAGTGTTTGCGGCGGCGGACCCTGCGATGGCTGAAACGCATCTATCCACTCTGAAATCTTCACGCACGCTCCTCGAGCTTGAGAAAACCGCCCGACTGACGGGCCCAGAAATCAGCATATAGCCCGCCCTGCGCCAAAAGCGCGTCATGGCTCCCATCTTCCACAATCCGGCCCTGATCCAGCACCAGAATGCGGTCCATCTGCGCGATCGTGGACAACCGGTGCGCAATGGCGACAACGGTTTTACCCTCCATCATGCCGTAGAGTGTATCCTGAATGGCGGCCTCAACCTCGCTGTCGAGCGCGCTGGTCGCTTCGTCCAACAGCAAAATGGGCGCATCCTTCAGAATGACCCGCGCCAAAGTGACCCTCTGACGCTGCCCACCCGACAGTTTCACACCCCGCTCACCCACATGGGCGTCATAGCCCTTCCGCCCCTGCGGATCTTCAAGATCAAGTATAAAATCATGCGCCTGCGCGCGGCGGGCTGCTGCGATCATATCCTCTTCGCTGGCATCAGGTCGTCCATACAGCAGGTTGTCCCGCACCGACCGGTGCAACAGCGCGCTGTCTTGCTGCACCATGCCAATGGCGAGCCGCAAGCTGTCCTGGGTCACGGTACTGATGTCCTGACCGTCAATCCGTATTCGGCCCGACTCCACATCGTAGAACCGCAGAAAAAGCTTGACTAACGTTGACTTTCCAGCCCCTGAGCGACCGACCAAACCCACCTTTTCACCACGCCGGATCGTAAGATTAACATGATCGAGGCCCCCCGATCTGCGCCCGTAGTGATGCGAAAGATCTTCGATCTTGATCTCACCATCGGTGAGCGCCAGCGGCTTTGCCTCAGGCGCATCGCGCAGGGTTATCGGCTGGGCGATGGTTTCCATTCCTTCCGACACCACGCCAAGCTCTCGAAAGAAACTGGTGAGCGCCCACATGATCCAGCCGGTCATGGCGTTCAGACGCAAGGTCAGCGCTGTCGCAGCCGCGACAACCCCCACACTGGCACTGCCCTGCACCCACAGCAGCATGGCCCATCCCACGACACCAACGATAAGCACACCATTCAAAGCAACCAACGTCACATCCATCTTGGTGAAGATGCGCATTTCCTTCTGAAAGGTTTCACGCGCCTCTTCTATCGCCTCTTTGGCGTAGTCCATCTCGCGCTCGTGATGCGCAAACATCTTGACCGAATGAATGTTTGTATAGGCATCCACCAGCCGCCCCGTCAGCTTGGACCGGGCGTTGGAGGCAGCCTCAGACGCGGGCCCCACGCGTCTGACGGTCCATTTTACCAGCAGCCCATAAAGCACAAACCACCCCAGAAGCGGCATCAGTAACTTCGGGTCAGACGTGCTCAGCAAAATTGCCGCGCCGATGAAATAGGCCAGCGAGAATGAAATCGCATCAAAAATCTGAAAGATGACTTCACCGGCAGAAGCGGGCGCCTGCATCATTCGGTTGGCGATGCGCCCCGCAAAATCATTCTCGAACCAGCCGACGGATTGGCGCAGCACGTGCCGGTGATTACGCCAGCGCATCAGCATTCCAAAGTTGGGCAGAATGGCGTTATTCAGGATCAACACGTCCAACGCCTGAAAGGCAGGACGCAGGATCAGTATGAACAATGCCACCAGAATCAGTTCGGTCCCGTGGTCGGTCCAAAAGTTTGCAGGGTCGGTTTCCATCAGGTCGATGACGCGACCCATATAGTAGATCAGCCAGACCTCGATGCCGGCCACGATGATCGACATAAGCGTGGCAAAACCGAAAAGCCTGCGGAACTGACCGGAAAAAGACCACAGGAACGGCCAGAGCTTGCGCGGCGGCTGATCATCTTCAGCATAGGGCACATAGGGGTCGATGAGGTTTTCGAAAAAGCGGAACATGGCGGAGACCTTGAAAAAGTAAATACGAAACGTCCAGACGCCCGTCGGGCAGCCCGGCAGCGGTGGGTTAAGCTGTGATCAGCTGTTCCAAATCCCGCGATTCATTTCGTAATCCTCCGTTGTAGCCTCGTCGCTCTAGCAGACAAACGGGTGCTGTGTCGAGACTAGGGATCAGGGCCCAGCAAGTCCTCACGCGTAAGTGTAAACGCCGACGCGATCCAGCGCGTCTCAAGCGCGGCAAGCTTTTCACCCAACGCCGGGCCCTGATATGCGGGCATCAGATCAGCGGCTGTCACCGGAAATTGCGCGTTGGCAGCATCGGAGATTGCCGCGCGAACACCCTGTTCAGGTGGGGTTTCAGCCTGCGCCGCGCGGATCATCGCAGCAGCCAGGGCCACTTCTTCTCCGGCACGGTAGGCCACCTCCGTCAGGGGCGTCGCAGCATAGGCCGCATCTGTGATTGCCTGCAGTTTGCGCGCGGCAGCACGGCTTAGCCGCAAGCGCTCTGCCACATCCTGACCGCCCAGCGCGGCAAGGCGGACGACAGGATCAGGCGGCAGTCTCATCGTCGTTTCCAGATGCACAACAGGTGCCACAAACCTGTCATCGGCGGCGGGAAGAACCCGTGTCAAACACCCGGTCTGACGCATCGCCGCCAGCGCCGGCGCCGGATCGGGCGCCGCCAGCAAGCGCAGCATCTCCGCCCCGATACGTTCCGCCGAAAGCGTCTCTAACCCGACAGAATTTTGTGCAATGGCATCCAGTGCCTCGGGATCGAACCCGTCTTCCGGATCGGCATACCAGGCATGAAACCGGAAATAGCGCAGAATGCGAAGGTAATCTTCGCGGATACGCTCTCCGGCGTCTTCGATGAAACGGATACGACGCGCCAGACAGTCCTCCAGCCCGCCTAAAGGATCAACGATGCTACCCGTTGGCGTCGCATACAGCGCATTAAGCGTGAAATCGCGGCGGCGCGCGTCGTCAGTAATATCTGTGGAAAAGGCCACTACCGCACGGCGCCCGTCTGTTTCCACATCGCTGCGAAAGGTCGTGACCTCAAACCCCTCGCCCGCGGACACCACAGTGACCGTCCCATGATCAATGCCCGTTGGCACTGCTTTCAGACCGGCGCTTTCGGTCAGGCGGATAATCTGTTGCGGCTCAAGCGGGGTCGACAGATCGACATCGCCGCCCTTTACACCAAGCAACGCATCGCGCACGCAACCGCCGACAAAATAGACGGGATCGCCCTCTGCGCCCAATGCCGCGCACACCGCCTGCGTCTTGGGATCATCCAGCCAAGTGGTGCCGTCAGGCAGCGCTATGTCATTTGGTCTGTCCATGCCCTCAGCATACGCGCAGTTGCCCCCCAGATGTAATAGGGCCCGTACGGCACCGCGTAGTAGTGTCGCCGTGTGCCACGCCAGCGGCGCCCCTCGATCACAAAGTTGTCCGCGTTCAGGACATGCGATAGCGGCACCGTGAACACCTCATCAACTTCTCCGGGTTCGGGCACAACTTCAAACGGGCGCGCGACAACACCGATGACCGGCGTCACGACAAAGCCGGTGACCGTTTCATGCGCTGGCAAATGACCAATCACCTCAACATGGCTTCGGGGCAAACCGATCTCTTCTTCGGCTTCGCGCAAAGCGGCCGCTGTCACATCTGCATCGCCTTCGTCCTGCTTGCCGCCCGGAAAGGCAATCTGCCCCGGGTGGTGCTTGAGCGCGGACGACCGTTTGGTCAGGATAAGCTGCAGACCTGTCGGCGTTTCGGTCACCGCGGCAAGAACACCCGCCGGTCGCAGTCTTCGCCCTTCGGGCAAGACGGTTTCGGGGTTTAGGTCGAAATCCGAGGATGGCCGACCCCTTCGGTCCAAGGCCGCACGGATGTGCCCCAGATCATGCACCGTCTTCTGCACCGGCGGCATCAAAGCCTACTGTGGCAGGGTCCAGATCATAGTGCGCGCCGCAGAACTGACAGTCAGCCGTGACACGACCCTCGTCAGTGGTCATCGTTTCGATGTCACGGGCCGAGTAGATGGACAAGCTCTGGCGCACGCGGTCCTCGGAACAGGTACAGCCAAAACGAACGGGCTGCGCATCATAGACCCGCGGTTCTTCCTGACTGAACAGCCGCAACAACAGATCGGCAGGCGCCACGCTCGGGCCCACCAACTCGATGTCTTCAACGGTATCAAGCAGGATATTCACGCGGTTCCAGTTTTCCTCCTGATCGCCTTGCACCAGATCGGCGGCCTGCAACACTTCACCCGTACCGCCCCCTTGGGCCACAAACGGTGACGCTTTGGGCATATGCTGAAGCATCACGCCACCGGCGCGCCAATGTTCGTCGACACCCTCTTCGGTCGAGCGGCCAAAACTCAGAGAGAACCGCGTGGGCAATTGTTCGGATTGCGCGAAATACGCTTCGGCACAGCCGGCCAGCGACCCACCGGCCAGCGGCGTGATACCCTGATAAGGCGTCATGCCTTTGCCTTGGTCGATCATGATCGCAAAGTAACCCTCGCCCACCTGATCAAACGCCGGACCATCTGTCAGCCTGTCGGCATCATAGCTTGCATAGGCTCTGATACGCGCGGGCTGACCATCTTCTTCGGGGCCGTAGTAATCGGTCGCAATCATGCGAACCGCGCCCTTGGATTGCACCTGCAGTTGCAGTTTCCAGCGCAGTTTTACGGTTTGCCCGATCAATGCGGTCAGCAAGGCCATTTCCGCCACCAGCGCTTCGACCTGCGGCGGGTAATCATGTTGCTTGAGAATACCGTTCAGTGCACCATCAAGCCGTGCCACACGACCACGCATGTCGCTGGCATCCAGCTGGAATGGCAGGACGGTGTCGTCCCAGGCGATCTGTTGTCCGAGTGTCATAGGGGTTTCCTTAGCCTTAGGCGCTTGGCATACCGCGTCCATATAAGGGCCTCAAGCCCGATAAAAAGAGGAGACGGCAGAATGATACCGCGGGTCGGACATGCACCAGACGCAAGGCGACGCTACACGCCGCGCCCCGGTGCCTATGCTATTCTGCCTTTGGGACGCGGGTTTTTGCTGACGCTGCAGATTGCGCAGGAAATGGACATCCAGCTCCCCGGTGGCGGCATCGACCCGGGCGAAAGCCCGCTTCATGCTTTGCACCGCGAAGTACTGGAAGAGACGGGCTGGCGCATCGCGTCTCCGCGTAAAGTAGGCGCGTTCCGTCGGTTTGTGTTTATGCCGGAGTACGATCTCTGGGCAGAGAAAATCTGCCATGTCTATGCGGCGCGACCAGTCCACCAGATCGCGGAGCCAATAGAGCCTGACCACGAAACTCTTGTCCTTTCGCCATCAGATGCGCTCGAATCTCTGGGCAATGACGGCGACAGAATGTACCTGCGCCGCTATCTTTCTCCGGTATAGGGTCGAAACTCGAACAGAACACCCGATACATCATCCGGAAATTCCGAGCTTCCGGCAAACTCGCACAGTTTCCACATCAAAGATTCAAACAACTCCGGCCCGGAGCTGTCGGACAGATCCCGCAAAAACCCTTCGATGCCGGCCTCTCCCAACATCTCGCCTTCCGCGTTTGGGCATTCCGTCACGCCATCGGACAGAATGAGAAGCCGGTCGCCGGGGTTGAGTTGCACCTCGAACTCTTCAAAGTCAACGCCGGACATCAGCCCGACGGGAAACCCGCCCGATCCGTTCTGTTCGATTGCTCCATCGGTTCGCTGCACCACCGGATGCGGGTGCCCGGCCTGCGCCAGCCGCACCAGACCGGAGTCTAGGTTCACATCAGCCAGCATCAAAGTGAAGTAATGCTCCGTCTCCATCTCATCCAGAACAAGCTCATTCAGGGTTTCGATCGCTGCGCCAAAGGGGCGTGCGCGATATGACCCGTTCACGTCTTTCTCCAGTGCGATATTCTGATCCTGCGCACTGCCAGACAGGTACCCCGCAAGCCGCGCCGTCATCAAGGCAGAGCTGATCCCATGACCCGATACATCCAGCGCATAGAGGCCCAGGTGCCCCTCTCCAGCGTCAAAATACCCAACCAGATCGCCCCCCACATGCCCGCTTGAGCGCAGCAACAAGGACAGATCGCCCCCCTCGAAACGCTTGAACTGTTCCGGCACCAGTGATTGCTGAAGTTTTTTGGCCTCCATCAGATCACTGTCCAGCGAATCGTAAAGGCGCTGCAGTTCCTTGAGCGTTTCACCGATCATCGCGTTCTTCTGTTTCAGCTCGCGCTGCATGTCCAGAATGCGCTCGCCCGCCGTGATGCGCGCGCGCAGTTCATTTCCGTTCACCGGTTTGGTCAGAAAATCATCAGCACCGGCATCCAGCCCTTCGGCCACGTCATTCTTTTCACTTTTCGAGGTCAGAAGAATGAAATACCCGTAGCTGTCCGATGTGAGTTCGCGAAACTCCTTGCAAAATTCGATCCCCGTCATACTGGGCATGATCCAGTCGCTCACCACGATATCCGGCCGATGTGCGATGCAGATGTCCAGCGCCACATCCCCCGAATCGGCCTCTATCACGTCATATCCCCAGCGGATCAGCGAACTGGACAGGATCTTGCGCTGCAACTTGCTGTCATCGACAACAAGAATACGCCGCTTTTCCACCTTTTCAGGCTGCTGCGGGTACTGCAATTTGACAGGCAACGTGCTGGGCATGTGGGACCGATTACAAAAACTGATAAACCTCGCTAACCCACGAGCCTTAAGCACTTATGAAAGGTAAAATTCGATATGAATTTCCAGTCAACGCAACCTCTTGTTAGGCCTTTCGTGACTAGGTTTGCGCAAGTCTGCGAGGTAGCGATGATGATTGACTGGAACCGCGTCGCGGAGTTGCGAGAGGAAGTCGGGCCCGAGGATTTCGAAGAGGTCGTGGAACTCTTTCTGCAGGAAGTGGACGAAGAGATCGGAAAGCTTGCACAGGCCACCGCATCGGGCGGGCTGTCGGAAAAGTTGCATTTTCTCAAAGGCAGCGCGCTCAGCTTCGGCTTCACCGATTTTTCGGATCTGTGCCAGTCTGGTGAAGCGTCGCTTACCGCCGATCCGTTGGCGCAGCTTGATCTGGAAGGCCTGCAATCAAGCTACCAAACCGCTCGCCGAAAGTTTCTCGATGACCTGCCGCAACGCTTTGCCAGTTAAAGAAGCCGGTAAAACCGTTCAGGCAAGGCATCGCCAAATCTGTCGAGGGCGCGCGCACGCAATTTTGTCATACCTCTGATCCACCGGTCATGATCATCCGCCCGTTGCCGCGCATAGTCCAAGACCTCCGGGTGTGGCAGAACAAGGAATTTACCAGCGGCCACCGCGTCGATTACGCAGACTGCCACGTCTTCCGCTGACAACAAAACGCCATCACCCTCGGGCGACCTGGCAGACAGACCCAGCAAGGGCGTGGCCACATATTGCGGACACACCAGTGTCACGCCAACCCCCCGAGGCCCATAGGCAATCGCCAGCGATTCCGTAAAACTGACAGCAGCATGTTTCGTCGCGGAATAAGGCGCGTCACCGATCTGGTTCAACAGGCCTGCAGCAGACGCAACGGTCACGAAATGGCCCGCCCCCCGCCGCGCCATTCCGGGCAAAAGGGCATGCGCCGCATGTACATGTGCCAGCACATTGACTGACCAGCAACGGGCCCAGTCTGCATCGTCCCCAATCTCTGTTTCTGCGGTGTTTACGCTTAATACCCCAGCGTTAGAGACATAAATGTCCACCGGCCCCAAACGCGCCGCCACATCTGACAACGCAGCGGTAAGCGCGCGTTTGTCCGAGACATCACAAACCAACGACAAATCCGGCGCGGCGCTACCTTCTGCGGGCGCCGTCAGGTCCAACACACAGGTCCGCGCACCCTCGGCTTGAAACTGCCCCACCAAAGCGGCCCCAATCCCGCTGGAGCCTCCGGTGACTATAACTGTTTTGCCGGCAAACTTGGCCACAGCTCAGATCACGAACTGGGCCAGCGTCTCGTCATTGGTGATATCGGTATAGGTGAAACCGGCATCATCAATGCGCTGGAACATCTTGTCAAAGTTGCGCGGATCATCTGTTTCGATCCCGATCAGCACCGATCCGAAGTTACGCGCTGATTTTTTCATGTATTCAAAACGGGTAATGTTGTCCCGTGCCCCGAGCATCTGCAAAAAATCCTTGAGCGCACCGGGACGCTGCGGCAGCCGCAGGATGAAATACTTTTTCAGGCCCGCATACCGCTGCGCCCGCTCTTTGACCTCGGGCAGGCGTTCAAAGTCGAAATTACCGCCCGAAGCAATAGCGACCACAGTCCGGCCCCGGATGCTGTCGGAAATCTCGCCCAGCGCTTCGAGTGCCAACGCCCCCGCAGGTTCCAGCACGATCCCCTCGACATTCAGCATTTCGACAATTGTGCCACAGATGCGGTCTTCGGAGATGTCGATGACGTCCTGTGGTGCGACATCCGAAAGCCGCGCAAAGGTACGCGCCCCGACCTTGGCAACGGCCGCTCCATCCACAAAGCTGTTAATCGGCGACACATCGACGGGCCTGCCCTCTGCCACGGCGGCGGCAAGGCTTTTTGCACCTGAAGGCTCAACAAATGTATAGGCGGTTTCAGCGCCGAAATAGCTTCTTGTTCCGGCGGACAATCCGCCACCGCCCACGGGCAGTACAATCCTGTCCGGCACATGCCCCAACTGCTCGTAAATCTCGGCCGCGACCGACGCCTGACCCTCAATGACGTCCTCATCATCAAACGGAGACAGAAAATGCCCCGCCGCTTCGGCACAGAACTTCTGCGCTTCGGCCAGCGTCTGGTCGAAATAGTCACCGGTCAAACGGACCTCCACATGATCACCCCCGAACATCTTGGTTTTCATCACCTTTTGCTCAGGCGTGGTTACCGGCATGAAAACCACGCCCCGCACAGCGAAATGCTTGCACATAAAGGCCACGCCCTGCGCGTGATTACCCGCACTGGCACAGACAAAAAGCTCATGCGCCGGGATAACCTTGCGCATGGCATTAAACGCCCCCCGCAGTTTGTAGGACCGCACCGGACTAAGATCCTCCCGCTTCAGCCAGATGTCGGCTTCGTAGCGGGCGCTTAGCAATTCATTGCGCATCAGCGGGGTCTTGGGGAAAACTTCGCGCATTGCAGCCGTGGCAGCGTCAGCACTATGGCGGAACGGGATGGTCATCAGGAGCCTCGCGAGTTCAGTGCTTTGTCGATACGCGCGGCGCTTCGTCAGGTCAACGCGGGGCTTCAATCTTGCCTGAGCCTTCAAAACCCGATAGGGCGCTTTGCAAATCGAAAAGGAAGCTTTCCATGTCCGCGCCCAAAAAAGTTGTGCTCGCCTATTCGGGCGGTCTTGATACTTCAATCATCCTCAAATGGCTGCAAACGGAATACGGTTGCGAGGTCGTCACCTTCACAGCTGACCTGGGTCAGGGCGAAGAACTGGAACCGGCGCGCAAAAAGGCCGAGATGATGGGTGCCACCGACATCTACATCGAAGACCTGCGCGAAGAGTTCGTGCGCGATTTCGTCTTTCCCATGTTCCGCGCCAACGCGGTTTACGAAGGGCTGTATCTTTTGGGCACATCCATCGCGCGGCCGCTCATCTCCAAGCGCCTTGTCGAGATTGCCGAGGAAACCGGCGCCGATGCGGTGGCCCACGGGGCAACGGGCAAAGGCAACGATCAGGTCCGCTTTGAACTGGCGGCCTATGCGCTGAACCCCGAAATAAAGGTTATCGCCCCGTGGCGCGAGTGGGACCTGTCAAGCCGCACAAAGCTGATCGACTTTGCAGAGAAGAACCAGATCCCGATTGCCAAGGACAAACGCGGCGAAGCGCCGTTTTCTGTCGACGCGAACCTGCTGCACACCTCGTCCGAGGGCAAAGTGCTCGAAGATCCGGCCGTTGACGCGCCCGACTACGTCTACCAGCGCACAGTTAATCCCGAAGACGCACCGGACACGCCAGAGTATGTCGAAATCGGCTTTGAAAAGGGCGACGCGGTCAGCATCAACGGCGAAGCGATGTCGCCCGCTACGATCCTCACCAAGCTCAACGAGCTTGGCGGCAAACACGGCTGCGGGCGGCTTGATCTGGTCGAAGGGCGCTTTGTTGGCATGAAGTCTCGCGGCATCTACGAAACGCCCGGCGGCACGCTGTTGCTCGAAGCGCACCGCGCTATCGAATCCATCACGCTTGACCGTGGCGCGATGCACCTCAAGGACGAGTTGATGCCACGCTACGCCGAACTGATCTACAACGGCTTCTGGTTCAGCCCCGAACGCAGCATGCTGCAAGCCGCCATCGACGCAAGCCAGACCCATGTGACGGGAACGGTTCGGTTAAAACTGTACAAGGGACACGTGCGCACCGTCGGCCGCTGGTCAGACCACTCGCTGTACTCCGAAGCGCATGTAACCTTTGAAGATGACGCAGGCGCATATGACCAGAAAGACGCCGCCGGCTTTATCCAATTGAACGCGCTGCGGCTTAAACTGCTGGCGGCGCGTGATCGGCGCCTCAGTAAAAAGTCATGAGCCCCTCTGATATCGCCGCGCGTTTTCAACGGGGCCTCGACAAACGACCACTGTAAAACACGGTGAATTTCGACTGCGGCGCTGTCGGGGTAGTGTCGCTGGCATAAGGAAAAGCAGTGTTTGCCGATCGTGCGGTCGGGGGGTCGATATGTTCGCAGTCTTGAAACTTGGCAGGCTTCTGGGCTGAAGATCAGAGCTTGCGTTCGGCCAGCTTTTCATACGCCGGCAACGCTGCTTCCAGCAATTCGGCATAACGGCCCTCCAACTTTGGCAACGGGCCTTCCGGACCCGCAAAACCAGTGCTTTGATGCACAGCACCGTACCAATGCGCGGCCCAGACGCCGTCTTCGGCGCGTGGACCGGCAGACCAGGACAGCATCGCTGGATCAAAGGGTAAATCCAGCGCAGAACAGAGCCTGCGAAGGGCATTTTCAGGGTTTTGCCGGATGTCGTAGCTGTCTATGACAAGGCCACCGATGGTATCATAAAGCATCGCCTGCCGTTCAAACCCGATCTCATCAAAGGTCACATCCAGCCATTTGGCGGCGTAACTTGCAATCACCCGCGCAGGATGCCGGATCAGGTGCACATTCACACAGGTCTTGCTCCAATCCATGGGAAAGCCCTCGGCCATATGATGGGGCATATGCTTCATATAAAGATGCGGCGTCTGAACCTGTGCGAGGCAGGCGCGCGCCACGACCTCGGGATCGGTTTCATGCTGTGCAAGGATATCGTCGCGCATGGGATGGTCATTGCCGGAAACCGCCAGAAACGGCGCGTAAAACGGCTCGTCCATCACCGAGAAATCATCGCGCGCGCCAAAACTGTACATCATGGCCGTCGACAGGTTGCGCGGGCCCGACCACATCGCAATGCGCATCAAGCGATTCCGTTTCGATTTGTTTCACATGACATCGCAGCACCGCCGGCAATTGTTTCAATCCACGTTAAAAAGCCCACCCACCGGTGCCAAGCCGTAAACTTCCTTCACCAGCGCGTGAGATTGCGACGGAACCAATTGCCGCATGCGTTTGACTTAGGCACTCTTACACTCAAAGGAGCATGGTCATGACCAAATTTTACACTTTCAAATCCGTAGCGCTGGCTTTGCTGATCGCGATCGGCTTCTGCGCGCAGGCGGGTAAGGCAAAAGCGGCCGAGTTGGAAACGATAACCGTCGCTGGTGGGTGTTTCTGGTGCGTCGAAGCCGATTTCGAGCGGGTCAACGGTGTGAAAGAGGCAGTCTCGGGTTTTATGGGTGGCACAGTAGCAAACCCGACGTACAAACAGGTGGTCAAAGGCGGCACCGGTCACTTCGAAGCGGTCGCCATCACGTTTGACCCTTCTGTCGTGACCCGTGACACGCTTTATGCGATGTTTTTCCGCTCGGTAGACCCCACTGATGCAGGCGGACAATTCTGCGACCGAGGAGAAGCTTACAGAACGGCGATTTTTACTTCTTCACCTGCACAGGCAGAAGCTGCGGCAAAGGCGAAGTCCGATGCGCAGAACGCACTGGGGGCATATGTGGTAACACCGATTTTGAACGCGTCTGAATTCTACCCGGCAGAAGAATACCATCAGGACTACTACAAAGGTACAAAACTGGTCGTTACACGTTTCGGGCCGAAACGTCAGGCCTCGGCTTACAAGGCCTATCGCAATGCCTGCGGCCGCGACGCCCGTGTCAAAGAACTGTGGGGGGATGCAGCACCCTTTGCCGGCAGCTAACCCAGACGCTGGTCCTGCAATTCGCGCAAATCCGGAATGACATCAGCCGTGCCCACACGGGTCACCATCAAGGCGGCAGCACGGGTCGCCTGATCCAGCGCTTGCGCCATTGGCATGCCACGATCCAGACCTGCAATCAGGAAACCGGTAAAAGTGTCGCCTGCCCCGGTTGTGTCTACCGGAGTAACCTCGACCGCAGGAACATGAACCGCGTTCCGCCCTTTGGAGTGCCACGTCGCACCATCCCGACCCTTTGTCACGACAATATCTTTAAGAGGCAAATCAGCAAGGTTAGTGCCTGTTTCCGAAACCAACTGCGCCGCCTCTACAGCGTTGAGGATCAGCAAATCCACGTGATCCAGCACCGCGCGCACCGCCGCTGCATCAAAAGGTGCAGCCGCATAGATAACACGCAGCCCCAAAGACTTTGCCATTTCTGTTGCGCGCACCTGCCCGTTGGTCTCGTTCTGGGTGACAAAGCTGTCACCCGGCGAGGCTTCGGCCAGGGCAGCGCCGATCATATCGTCGGAGACCGTCTGATTTGCGCCGGCAAAAAGAACAATTGTATTTTCACCAGCCGCATCGACACAGATGTTTGCGTGGCCCGTGGGCGTCAGAACATGCGCAATGTGACGCGTGTCCACGCCATACTCCATCAGCCGGTCAGAGGCCCAGCGCCCATCTGGGCCCACTGCACCAATGTGCACCACCCGTGCGGCAGCCCGCGCGGCCGCGACGGACATATTGGCACCCTTGCCACCCAGACCTTGCGTCAGCTCGGTCGCGGCAAGCGTTTCCCCCGGAGCCACCAGATGCGGCACGCGATACACGTTGTCAGCATTGATCGACCCCAGATTATAAACCGCCATTATCCGACCTTGCAGGCTGCCAACACTGCCATGTTAAGAATGTCATTCGCCGTCGAGGTGGTCGAACAGATCTGAATCGACTTGTCGACACCAGCCAGAATTGGGCCAATGACCGTGGCACCCGCCATCTCCTGCATCAGCTTGACAGAAATGCTCGCCGAATGACGTGCGGGCACCACCAGAATATTCGCAGGCCCCGTCAGGCGCGAAAACGGGTAAGCACCCTGCGCAGAGGGGTTCAGCGCAACATCGACGGTCATTTCGCCCTCATACTCGAAATCGACACCGCGTGTGTCCAGCACCTCTGCCGCGCGCGCCATTTTGGTCGCACGCTCTGACACCGGATAGCCGAAGGTCGAAAAACTTACAAAAGCAACGCGGGGTTCAAGACCCATGTTCTTGGCGACAGTGGCACCGCGCTCGGCAATGTTTGCGAGGTCTTGCTCATCAGGCCATTCGTGTACCAGCGTATCGGCAATGAAAACGATGCGCCCCTTGTGCAGCAGCGCTGTAATACCCGCAGCTCCATTGATCGTATCCGCGTCAAACACGTGATTGATCCGGTCCATGATATGGGCGGACTTGCGCGTGGCACCCGTGACCAGACCGTCGCCATGGCCATGCGCCAGCATCAGGGCCGAAAAGACGTGACGGTCGCGGGCAGCCAGCCTGTGGATGTCCTGCGCATCAAAACCCCCACGTTTGAGCCTGTTATAAAGAAAATCCTTATACCCATCCAGATGCGTGGTATTCGCCGCATTCACGATTTCAATCTCGCGGTGCGCGTCATGCATACCGGCCTGCTCCAGCTTTTCGCGCACATCTTCCTTGCGCCCGACAACAAGCGCCTGCCCAAGGCCAGACCGCTGGTACGTCACCGCCGCGCGCAGCACCCGCGGGTCGTCTCCTTCGGCAAAAATCATCCGCGCCTGATTGGCACGCGCACGCGCATTGATACCGCGCAATATGCTCGCCGTAGGGTCCATCCGCGTCTTGAGCGACAGCTCATAGGCTTCCATGTCAATAATCGGTCGGCGCGCAGCTCCGGTATCCATCCCCGCCTTGGCAACCGCCGGAGGAATCCGGTGGATCAACCTGGGGTCGAACGGTGTGGGGATGATATAATCACGACCGAAAGTAAGGTTCTTTCCATAGGCCAGCGCGACCTCATCCGGAACATCCTCTCGTGCCAAAGCAGCCAAAGCATGCGCACATGCGATCTTCATTTCATCGTTGATTGCCCGTGCGTTGATATCAAGAGCGCCTCGGAAGAGATACGGAAAGCCCAGAACATTGTTTACCTGATTGGGATAATCACTGCGCCCGGTGGCCACAATTGCATCCGCCCGTACCGAATGCGCCTCTTCGGGCGTAATCTCAGGATCCGGGTTGGCCATCGCAAAAATCACCGGATCCTCGGCCATGCTCGCGACCATCTCTTCGGTCACCGCACCCTTGACCGACACCCCAAGGAAAACATCCGCACCCTTCATCGCATCTTCGAGGCTACGCGCCTCGGTCTGCACCGCATGGCCGGATTTCCACTGGTTCATTCCCTCCGTCCGGCCCTGATAGATCACGCCCTTGGTGTCGCACATGATACAGTTCTGATGCCGCGCACCCATCGCCTTGAGCAATTCCAGACAGGCAATACCCGCAGCCCCCGCACCGTTCAGCACGATCTTTACATCCTCGATCTTCTTGCCCGACAGATGCAGCGCATTGATAAGTCCCGCCGCGCAGATCACGGCCGTTCCATGCTGGTCATCGTGAAAGACCGGAATGTCCATTTCTTCCTTGAGGCGCTGCTCGATGATGAAACACTCCGGCGCCTTGATGTCCTCCAGATTGATGCCCCCAAAAGTCGGCCCCATCAGTTTAACAGCATTCACAAACGCGTCCGTGTCTTCTGTGTCCAGCTCAATATCGATAGAGTTCACATCGGCAAACCGCTTGAACAGGACCGCCTTGCCCTCCATCACCGGTTTGGACGCAAGCGCCCCCAGATTGCCCAGACCCAAAACGGCCGTGCCATTTGAGATAACCGCAACCAGATTGCCCTTGTTGGTGTAATCGTAGGCCGTCTGCGGGTCTTCGGCGATCGCTTCACATGGCACCGCAACGCCTGGCGAATACGCAAGGCTTAGATCACGCTGCGTGGTCATGGGAACCGTTGCAGTGACCTCGAATTTTCCTGGTGTCGGTTCAAGATGAAACGCCAGCGCCTCTTCGGCCGTAACCCGGGTTTTTGACATCTGCGCGTTCCTCCTCTGCGTCCTGAGCCCACCACCTTTAGCCCAGCAAGCGCACCGCCTCAAGCAGGCTCCATTTGGGCTTTTACCCGACAGCGCCACTTTGTAAGGTCGCCGAAACTGCCGGGGGGCTCTTCATGACCGTCACGCCAATGATGGCGCAATATCTCGACCTGAAAGCCGACTATGCGGAGGCCTTGCTGTTCTACCGCATGGGCGATTTCTACGAGATGTTTTTCGATGACGCGGTCGCAGCAAGCGAAGCGCTGGACATCGCGCTGACAAAACGCGGCAAGCACGACGGCGCGGACATTCCCATGTGTGGCGTTCCGGTTCATGCCGCCGAAGGATACCTGCTCACATTGATCCGCAAAGGCTTTCGCGTGGCCGTATGCGAACAAATGGAAAGCCCCGCCGAGGCCAAAAAACGCGGCTCTAAATCAGTAGTAAAGCGCGATGTTGTCCGGCTGGTCACTCCCGGTACGCTGACCGAAGAGGCACTGCTTGAAGCGCGCCGCAATAACTACCTTGCCGCCTATGCACAGGTTCGCGACGCAGGCGCACTGGCATGGGCCGACATCTCCACAGGGGCGTTTCATGTAATGCCGCTTCCTTGGGTCAAGCTAAGCCCGGAACTCGCTCGGCTGGCCCCGTCCGAACTGATCTGCGCGGAAAGCCAAACCGAAAACCTGCGCCCCATGGCCGAAGACTACGGACTTGCACTCACCGATCTTGCACGCTCCGCCTTCGACAGCACATCGGGCGAAAAACGCATCTGTGACCTCTTCGGCGTTGAAACCCCTGATGCCTTCGGCAGCTTTTCCCGCGCCGAGATCGCGGCACTGGGCGGCCTGCTGCAATATCTGGAAATCACCCAAAAGGGCAAACTGCCCCTGCTGCGGCCACCACAACGCGAAAGCACAAAGCAATCCGTTCAAATCGATGCCGCAACGCGCCGGAACCTCGAATTGACACAGGCATTGTCCGGGGGACGCGCCGGCTCACTGCTGGCAGTTGTCGACAAAACAGTCACAGCAGCAGGCGCGCGGCTGTTGGCACAGCGCCTTTCCAGCCCCTCGCGTGACCTCTCGGTGATTGACGCGCGTCTCGATGCGGTCTCTTTCGGCCACGAAAACTCTTCTTTGCGCGCACAAGTCCGCGACCAGCTGCGCAAAGTCCCCGACCTTGACCGCGCTTTGTCCCGCCTGTCACTTGACCGCGGCGGGCCGCGCGATCTCGCCGCCATTCGAAACGGACTGACCCAATCCGCGCTCTTGCACAACGTGCTGTCACACCCGGATGTACCTAGGCTGCTGTCGGATGCCGCAAACCGTCTCAAAGGCCACGGCAACCTGATCGACCTGCTCGAAAGCACCCTAGTCGCCGAACCGCCACTGCTGACCCGCGACGGAGGATTTATCGCGTCTGGATATGACCCGGATCTGGACGAGGCACGCACCCTGCGCGATGAAGGCCGCGGCGTGATCGCCGCCATGCAACAGGAGTTCGTCTCTAACACGGGCATTTCATCGCTGAAGATCAAACATAACAACGTGCTGGGCTACTTTATCGAAACAACGGCCACGCACGCGGAAAAGATGATGTCGCCCCCCTTGTCCGACACATTCATTCACCGCCAGACCACCGCCAATCAAGTACGTTTCACAACCGTCGATCTGTCCGAGCTCGAGACCAAAATAATCAACGCGGGTGCCCGCGCGATTGAAATTGAAAAGCGGACGTATGAGACACTACGCGCAAAAGCGCTCGAAGCAGCCGCAGATATCACCCAGACCGCCGCCGCGCTGGCCGAGACAGACCTTTGTTTCGCACTGGCCGAACGCGCATCCATCAATCATTGGACCCGGCCCAAAGTCGACAACAGCCGCGCGTTCTCGATCAAAGGTGGCCGCCATCCCGTTGTCGAACAAGCCCTGCAACAACAATCGGGCGACCCTTTCATCGCCAATGACTGCGATCTGAGCGCCGAGGACGGATCAGCCCATATATACCTGCTGACCGGCCCGAACATGGCCGGCAAATCCACCTACCTGCGCCAGAACGCAATCATCGCACTCATGGCGCAGATGGGCAGCTTCGTGCCCGCCTCCTCTGCCCACATCGGTCTGGTCAGTCAATTGTTCAGCCGCGTTGGCGCCTCGGACGATCTCGCACGCGGTCGCTCTACCTTCATGGTGGAAATGGTGGAAACCGCCGCCATCCTCAATCAGGCCGACGACCGGGCGCTTGTCATCCTCGATGAGATCGGCCGCGGTACAGCCACCTACGACGGGCTCTCCATCGCCTGGGCCACATTGGAACATCT
Organism: uncultured Roseobacter sp.; assembly: GCA_947501635.1. GTDB lineage: Bacteria > Pseudomonadota > Alphaproteobacteria > Rhodobacterales > Rhodobacteraceae > Roseobacter. The sequence continues at coordinate 58,968 of CANMWT010000006.1, read as the reverse complement.
GCACGACGTGAACCAAAGCCGCGCGCTTTTTGCCACACATTATCACGAGATGACGGCTCTTGCGGGCAAGCTCGACGGCGTAGAGAACGCCACCGTATCGGTCAAGGAATGGGAAGGCGAAGTAATCTTCCTGCACGAAGTCAAAAAAGGTGCTGCCGACAGGTCCTATGGCGTGCAGGTCGCTCAACTCGCCGGGCTGCCACCTGCCGTCATTGCCCGCGCGCGCGTGGTCCTCGACGCTCTGGAAAAAGGCGAACGCGAGGGCGGCGCCACCCAAAAGACACTCATCGACGACCTGCCTCTCTTCGCAGCAACGCCGCAGGCACAGCCGCCAGCGCCAAAATCTTCGCCCGTCGAGGACGCGCTGGCAGAGATCCACCCGGACGAACTCACCCCGAAAGACGCGCTCGACCTGCTCTACAAACTCAAAGAAGCGGCCAAATCATGACCGCCCCTTCTTTGGTCTTTAAATATCCCCGCCGGAGGCGGAAATCCGACTGTCAAGACGCAGGCGTTGATGAAACCCCAACCTGCGCAGGGCGCAACAACCGATCATGCAGCATAAAGCCTTCCGCGGCGACCTGAATGATATCGCCAGCCTTGGTGCCAGGGACCGGTGCCTCAAACATGGCCTGATGCTGTTGCGGATCAAAACGGTCACCCACTTCCGGTGCGATAATCTCGATCCCGTGTTTCTTGAAAACACTCAGAAGCTCGCGCATGGTCAACTCGATCCCTTCGATCAAGGCCGCATTCGCCTCTTTCTGCTCCTCCGTGACCGTCTCTAGCGCGCGCTTCATGTTGTCATAAACCGGCAGCATATCCCGTGACAGTTTGGAGCCGCCGTAATTCTCCGCTTCGCGGCGGTCGCGGTCCGACCTCTTGCGCGCGTTTTCGGCATCGGCCAACGCGCGCATGAACCGGTCTTTGAACTCATCCCGCTCGGCGCGAAGCTGGTCGATCTCCAACGCTTCATCATCAATCTCTTCCATTTCCTCGGCAAAGGCGTCCGCTTCTGCGTCGTCGATGTCATCCAGGAAATCATCGTTCTTAGGTTCTGCCATTTTAACCCTCTAGCTCCGGTCGGAAATCAGCTTGCCCACCAGTTGCGCCGTGTAATTCACAATAGGAACAATACGGCCGTAATTCAGTCGTGTCGGACCAATGACGCCAACAGCGCCAATGATCTTTCGATCAGCGTTCATATATGGGGAAACCACCAGAGAGGAACCCGAAAGTGAAAAAAGTTTGTTCTCCGAGCCGATAAAAATGCGCACCCCGTCACCTTCTTCGGCAAGCTCAAGAAACTCCGCGATGTCGCGTTTCCGCTCCAGATCGTCAAAAAGCTGGCGAATACGTTCCAGATCCCCGGTTTCACCCTCATCGCTCAACAGGTTGGAGCGTCCCCGCACGATCAGGCGCTCGATTTGCTCACCCTCGCCTTCCCAAACCGCCAGACCGCTTTCCACAAGCTCTCTGGCAAGCGAATCGATTTCCTGCTGGCGCTTGGCGACTTCCTGATGCATCGCGCCGTAAAGCTCGCTCAGCGTTTTGCCCTCGATCAGCGCGTTCAGAAAATTCGCAGCTTCCCGCATCGAACTGGGCGTCTGTCCCGGTGGCGGCTGGAACAGACGATTTTCCACATGCCCATCGGCAAAAACCAACACCACAAGCGCGCGATCAGGTGACAGGGACACAAATTCGATATGCTTGATCGGCGCTTCCCGTTTGGGCGTCATGACAAGTGACGCACCCTGCGTGACCCCCGACAAAGCAGAGCCGACGCGATCCAGGATACCGCTGACATCATCCGAATTCGTCGTCAGCGTTGCATCAATCCGTTCGCGATCCATCTCGTTCGGATCACCAATTTCCAGCAGCCCATCAACAAACATGCGCAAACCCAATTGGGTCGGCACGCGCCCGGCACTTACATGCGGACTATCAAGCAAACCAAGGAATTCCAGATCCTGCATGACATTGCGGATCGTTGCTGCACTCACCTTTTCACTAAAATCGCGCGTCAGCGTTCGAGACCCGACAGGAGCGCCGTCCTGCAGGTACCCTTCGACCACGCGACGGAACACCTCGCGCGAGCGGTCGTTCATCTCTCCCAAGATGTTTGGCACGTCGTTCATATCAGATTCCTAAACCGAAACTGATAAAAGCACAGTTTCCACAGAATTCAATCGGGGTTGCATCCTTACCTTCGACACCTGTACCTGTTTGTCGCACATAAAAAGGAAATAATATGCGCCCCTCTGGTCGAGAATTGAATGAAATGCGTGCTGTTTCGATTGAAACAGATTTTACAAAACATGCCGAAGGGTCGGCACTGATCAAAATAGGCGACACCCACGTACTATGCACCGCTACAATCGAAGACCGTGTGCCGCCCTTCATCAAAGGGTCCGGCCTTGGATGGGTAACCGCGGAATACGGAATGCTCCCGCGTGCGACAAACACAAGAATGCGGCGTGAAGCAGCGGCCGGCAAACAAGGCGGCCGCACCGTGGAAATCCAGCGCCTGATCGGACGTGCGCTGCGGGCCGGCGTCGACCGCGTCGCCTTGGGTGAACGTCAGATCACGGTGGACTGCGATGTGCTTCAGGCCGATGGCGGCACACGTTGCGCATCCATCACCGGTGGCTGGGTTGCCCTTCGCCTTGCGGTGAACAAGTTGATGAAAACTGGCGATGTCATCTCGGACCCGCTGGTTGATCCGGTCGCAGCCATCAGTTGTGGCATCTATGCAGGCCAACCAGTGATGGACCTCGACTACCCCGAAGACTCCGAAGCGGGTGTCGATGGCAACTTCATCATGACCGGTTCCAAAAAACTGATCGAAGTCCAGATGAGCGCCGAGGGCGACACCTATTCCCGGGATCAGATGAACGCTCTCATGGATCTTGCTGAAAAAGGAATCGGTGAACTCGTAGCGGCACAGAACGCGGCCACGTCATGACACGAAAGTTCGACGGCACACGCATTCTGATTGCGACGCATAACGCGGGCAAGCTCGAAGAAATGCAGCAGCTTTTTGCGCCGCATGGGGTCGAGGTTGTGGGGGCCGCCGAACTTAATCTGTCTGAGCCGGAAGAAACCGAGACAACCTTTATCGGTAATGCGCGGATCAAGGCGCGTGCGGCTGTGATGGCCACTGGCCTTCCCGCGTTGGCAGACGATTCAGGCATCGAGGTCGAAGCACTTGATGACGCGCCCGGTGTTTATACCGCCGATTGGGCCGAAACACCTGACGGCCGCGACTTTGTGATGGCGATGACCAAAACACACAACAAGCTGGAAGAAGCAGGCGCAGCACATCCGCGCAGCGCGCGGTTTCGGGCCACGCTTGTCCTCGCCTGGCCAGATGGGCATGAGGAAGTATTCGACGGTCGCGTAAACGGCACCTTGGTCTGGCCCATCCGCGGTGCGATCGGGCACGGCTATGATCCGATGTTTCAACCGGACGGTTATGCCATCACTTTCGCCGAAATGGACCCTGCAGAGAAAAACCGCGTCAGCCATCGTGCCGACGCCTTTCGCAAGCTGATTGCGGGTTGTTTTGGCTGAAGACTGGCAACAGGGTGGCTTTGGCCTCTATATCCATTGGCCCTACTGCGAGGCCAAATGCCCCTATTGCGATTTCAACAGCCATGTTACCCGCAGAATCGACCAAAAAGCCTGGTGTAGAGCCTACTTGACAGAGTTACGCCGCATCGCCTCTGAAACGTCGGGGCGCGTGTTGCGGTCAGTGTTTTTTGGCGGTGGAACACCCAGTTTGATGGATCCGGATGTCGTGGCGGATGTCATCGCAGAAATTCGAACCCTTTGGCCTGTGGCAAATGATCTTGAGATCACGCTGGAGGCCAACCCCGGTTCTGTCGAAGCTGGCCGCTTTTCTGCCTACCGTGATGGCGGCGTAAACCGTATATCTATGGGCGTACAAGCCCTGAATGATCCTGACCTCAAACGACTGGGGCGTATTCACTCCACCGCCGAAGCGATGGCAGCCTTTGACATCGCGCGTTCAACATTCGATCGCGTCAGCTTTGATCTGATCTATGCGCGGCAGGGGCAGTCTTTGAAAGACTGGGAGGCCGAACTGCAGGTCGCGCTGGACATGGCCGTTGACCATCTGTCGCTTTATCAACTCACAATCGAACAAGGCACTGCATTTGGGGACCGATACAATGCCGGTAAGCTACGCGATCTGCCCGACGAAGATCTGGGGGCTGATCTCTATGCACTGACGCAGGATGTCTGTGGCGCGGCAGGCATGCCAGCTTATGAGGTGTCGAACCACGCGCGCGACGGAGCGCAATCCCGTCACAACCTGATTTACTGGCGCTATGGTGACTATGCCGGCATTGGGCCCGGGGCCCATGGACGGCTGACGATCCGGGGTACGAAATGGGCGACGGAGGCATTTTCAAATCCCGACCGATGGCTTGGCGCTGTTGGGTCGCTAACGTCGGAAAAACCGCGCACTGCGCTGACAACCGACGATCAGGCGCATGAATTTCTGCTGATGGGCTTGCGCCTGAAGGAAGGCATAAGCCTGTCCCGCTACGCCGCGCTCAGCGGGAAAGAGTTGGCACCCGCCAAGATCAGCAGTTTGATCGAACTTGGCATGGTGAAACAGCACCAAGATAGATTAATTGTTTCAAATCAAGGGTTTATGGTTTTAAACGCAGTAATATCTCATCTGCTGGACGCTTAAGTACCGCTTAGGATCCGGCATAGTTCGTCCAGCTCCTCCAGAGACTTATAGCTCACCACCAATTGCCCTTTCTCCTGCCCGGGCTTGTGGTTCAACGCAACTTTCATCCCCAACGCGGCAGACAAATCACCCTCCAGCGCTTTGGTATCCGCGTCTTTATCCACGCTTGGCACTTTGGGCTTCGAGGCCGCATCCATGTTCCCAGGACGTTCATTTTTGACCAGGGCTTCTGCCGCACGCACCGACAGGCCGCCCTTCACAATTTTCTGGGCCAAGGCAAGCGGGTCTTCTGCAGGGATCAGCGCGCGGGCATGTCCCGCACTCAACGTGCCTTCGCGCAGCATTTCAAGCACGGCATCCGGCAGGTTGAGCAACCTCAAAAGATTGGCGATATGGCTACGGCTCTTGCCCAGAGCTTCTGCCATCTTTTCCTGAGTGTGACCAAAACGGTCCATCAGTTGCCGATAGCCGGCGGCCTCTTCCACCGGGTTCAGGTCGGCCCGTTGGATGTTTTCAATAATGGCCACCTCGAGCACTTCGACATCACTAAATGTGCGCACGACCACAGGAATTTCGTGGAGCTGTGCGCGCTGTGCCGCACGCCAGCGCCTTTCGCCTGCAACAATCTCAAACCGATCGTCACCGATTGCCCGTACAATCAACGGCTGAATGATCCCCTTTTCCTTGATCGAGGCTGTCAGGTCATCAAGGTCACTGTCCTCAAACCGCTTTCTGGGCTGATCTGGGTTCGGCGATATCTGTTCAATCGGTATACTACGCTCTGCCGATGACGGCCCTGCACTGACCACTGCTTCGGTCTCAGCAACATCGGACATCAATGCAGAAAGCCCGCGCCCCAATCCTCTTTTGCGATCCATTCCAGCCATAATTGCCCCCTCAAGCGACCTTCACTCTGTTTTTCTGTAGCAGTTCCTGCGCCAAGGCACGATAGGCCTGCGCTCCTTTCGATGCTGTGTCATAGGTCAAAACCGGCATCGCAAAGGATGGCGCCTCGCTAACGCGGACGTTCCGGGGAATATGTGTCTGGAACACCAAGTCCCCAAGGTTATCGCGCGCGTCCTGTTCTACCTGCAAAGACAGATTGTTGCGCGCGTCATACATCGTCAGCAGTACACCTTCGATCCGCAAATCCTTATTGCCGGCCTGCCGCACTTCGCGAATGGTCAGCATCAACTGCGAAAGCCCCTCCAGCGCAAAGAACTCGCTTTGCAGCGGCACCAGTACAGAATGCGCTGCAATCATCGCATTCACTGTCAAAAGGTTCAGCGACGGTGGGCAATCAATGAGAATGTAATCCAACTCGAACTGATCCATTTGCGTTTGCCGCAAGGCATCATGCAGTAAAAAACTACGCTTTTCGTTGGACATAAGCTCCAGATCAGCCGAGCTGAGATCAACCGTCGCGGGCACAATCATCAAACCTGGCGTAACTGTCGGCAAAATCACTGATTTCAAGTCCAGATCTTCGAGCAACAGTTCATAGGTGGTAAAAGAACGGTCTTCCACCTCAATGCCCAATCCGGTCGACGCATTGCCTTGCGGGTCAAGATCAACCACCAAAACGCGCGCGCCCGCCTCTGCCAAAGCTGCTGCGAGATTGATTGTCGTTGTTGTCTTGCCCACTCCACCCTTTTGATTGGCAACCGCAATGATCTTTGGGCCCTCTGGACGCGACAAATCAGACACGTGCGATATCCTTTATTTCTAGTATGGCTGCCGATGGGCTTGTTTTGCTTTGGTGTACCCTCAGATCAAAAGACCACGTTCGGCGGGCGATTTCCACTTCATTTTCCCATGTTTCACCTTTTAGAAAAAGAGCTTTGCCACTCTTTGACAGGTGTTTGTCCGCATAGCCCAAAAGTTGGTCAAGATCTGCCAAAGCGCGGGCAGACAACACATCTGCCTGTAAGCCAACGCAGGCTTCAACGCGTTTGACCACAACCTCCGCGTTCAATGCCAACTCTCGCACAACAGTTCTGAGAAACGCCGCCTTGCGCTGATCACTTTCGACCATGGTTACTTTGCGGGTCGGGTGGTCCGACTTGGCCATTATCGCGACAATCAACGCAGGAAAGCCGCCCCCGCTACCAATATCAACCCAATGATGCCCGTCACCGCCGATTGGAACGATCTGCACAGAATCCCATATATGGCGCTCCCAAATGACTGGAATACTGGATTTGGAGACCAGATTTATCTTTGGGTTCCACTTCAACAGTAAATCGTGAAATTTGCCGAGATCTTCAATTGTTTCACGTGAAACATTGATCCCATCGGGCGCTATGACCATCAAGCACTTCGCTTCTTTTGCTGCTGGCGGATGCGCGCCAAAATGATCGTGAGCGCCGCAGGCGTCATCCCGTCCAAACGCCCAGCCTGTGCGAGTGTCGCCGGGCGTGATGCTATCAGCTTCGATTTCAGTTCATTCGACAAACCCTCAAGAGACTCATAAGAAAAATCATCCGGAATCGCCAATGCCTCATCCTTGCGCATCAAATCAATGTCTTTTTGCTGACGCTCGATATAGTTGGCATACAGTGCTTCCCGCTCCATTTGACGCCTGATATCGCTATTAATTCCAGCAAAGCCAGCATCAAGATGCAGGATTTCGTTAAAAGACACATCCGGAAAAGCCAATAACTGCATGGCCGTCCTTTTGGAGCCGTCCTGGTTAATACGGATACCCGCCTCAGACGCCTGTGAGGGTGTAAATGTCGTCGCCGTCAGCGCGCTTCGGGCTGCTTCCAGCTCTGCCAGTTTTTTCTGAAACACCTCGCTGCGCGCGTCGGAAACACAGCCAAGCGCTATCGCAAGCGGCGTCAGACGCTGATCCGCATTATCCGCCCTCAAAGACAGCCTAAATTCAGCCCGCGAGGTAAACATGCGATAGGGCTCTGACACGCCGCGCGTGGTAAGGTCGTCGACCATCACGCCGATATAACTTTCCGAACGCGAGAACTGAACAGGCCCACGGCCTTGCACATCACGCGCCGCATTCAAACCAGCGACCAATCCCTGCGCCGCGGCCTCCTCATATCCAGTGGTTCCATTAATCTGACCCGCCAGATATAGACCCGGCACCGTCCGTACTGACAACGACGCATCTAACGCACGTGGATCAACATAATCATATTCAATTGCATAACCCGGCTGAAGGATCGTGGCGTTTTCCAGCCCATAGATGGATTTAACATAGTCCATCTGCACATCCTGCGGCAAAGACGTCGAAATTCCGTTGGGATAAACCGTATCGGTCGACAGCCCCTCAGGCTCAAGAAAAATCTGATGCGAGGTTTTATCAGCAAAACGCACGATCTTATCTTCGATCGACGGGCAGTAACGAGGACCAACGCCATCAATATGCCCACCATACATGGCAGATCGCTCCAGATTGTTCCGGATGATGTCATGTGTCTTTTCATTGGTGTGCGTTATGCCGCAAGACACTTGCCGCGCGCTTACCCCCTTTGAAAGAAAGGAGAAAAGCGTGGGGTCGTCGTCTCCCGGCTGGTCTTCCAGCAAATCCCATCGGATTGTCCTGCCATCAAGGCGTGGCGGCGTCCCGGTTTTGAGCCGACCCATCGGCAGATTAAAAGAATCAATACGGTCTGCCAACCGCACCGAGGCCTTGTCTCCCATTCGCCCGCCAGAGCGTGAGACATCGCCAATGTGGATAACGCCACGCAGAAATGTCCCTGTCGTCAAAATGACGAATGTGGCCTTTACTTCTGAACCGTCGTCCAAAATCACTCCGGCAACACGGTCCCCCCGCATGAGAAAATCCACCGCCTCACCAGTTATAATGTCCAGATTTTCCTGCGCCTTTGTCGCGGCGAGCATTTCTGACCGGTAAATTTCCCGATCCGACTGAGCACGCGGCCCCTGAACCGCCGGGCCTTTCCGACGGTTCAGCAACCGGAACTGGATACCTGCAAGGTCAGCGACTTTCGCCATGACCCCATCCATTGCATCTATCTCACGCACCAGATGCCCCTTGCCAAGGCCTCCAATCGCTGGATTGCAGGACATAACGCCGATGCTTTCTTCGGTCATCGTGATCAACCCGGTACTGACCCCCATCCGAGCGGCGGCATGCGCCGCCTCCACACCCGCATGTCCCCCGCCGATGACCACTACATCAAAATGTTTCACGTGAAACACTCCATTACTTTCCAAGACAAAAACTGGAGAAAATCTCATCCAGCAGGTTTTCAACGTCCACCCGGCCAACCAACGCTTCAAGCGCTCGAATCGCTGACCGCAACTCTTCTGCCGCTATATCATAGACCACCGGACCATGTGCCACCTGCATCAAAGCTGCAGACAGGTCATCCGAAGCCCGCTGCATGGCAGAGCGGTGCCGCGCGTGCGTCGCAAGACCCGCTGCGGCCGACCGGTATTGTAACTCATCAGTGATCCGCGCCATTAATTCGGACACGCCTTGCCCTGTTAACCCTGACACTCCGCCCTCTGCATCCGGGACCAGATCAGCCTTGGCCCGCAAGACGATGTCGCCTTTCTCTGGCGCAAGCAGCAGTGCGCCTCCCTCTTCCGTCAAGAAAACACGCAGATCGGCCTGTTTCGCGCGCTCGATGGCCCGCGCTATGCCAATGGTTTCAATTGTGTCATCGCTGTCGCGCAGCCCTGCCGTATCCAGAAAAGTGACCGGCAATCCATTCAGGTCCATCCGCACTTCGATCACATCCCGAGTCGTTCCGGCAATCTCTGATGTAATCGCGGCATCTCGACCTGCCAGCCTGTTCAACAGCGTTGACTTGCCAGCGTTGGGCGCGCCGACCAAGGCGACCTCGAACCCCAGACGGATACGTTCCGCGACAAAAGACCCGGCGATCTCTTCTGATAGCCCCGCCGACACCTTTTCCAGGAGACTGGAGACCTCTGGCGTCACATCCACGGGCACCTCTTCATCAGCGAAGTCAATCGTCGCCTCAAGCAGGGCTGCCGCGCGGATCAAGTCAGTGCGCCAACTTTCAACCTTTGCGCCCAAGGCACCTGACAACACGCGGACAGCCTGCTTGCGCTGTGCCTCAGTTTCCGCGTCAATCAAGTCCGCAAGCCCTTCGACCTGCGCCAGGTCCATCTTTTCATTCTCAAGCGCGCGACGGGTGAACTCACCAGGTTCGGCCAGACGCGCACAGTTGGTCGCCGCCAATGCATCAAGAACTGCCCACACAACGGCAATACTCCCGTGGACCTGAAGCTCGACCACATCTTCACCAGTAAAGCTGTGAGGTGCCGCAAAAACCAAGACAAGGGCGTGGTCGATCAGACCGCCCTGTATATCCCGCACCGCCCGAAGTGCCGGATGGCGCGGGGATGGCAAAGGACCACACAAAACCGACGCCGCGTGCTGAGCCTCCGGGCCAGATATGCGAACAACAGAAACCCCCGCGCGGCCTTGCGCGGACGCCAGTGCAAAAATGGTATCCATATGTTAACCCACTGTTTTAAAACAATAAGTTACGTATTCATCGAATCGAAGAAGTCCGAGTTTGTCTTGGTTTGTTTCAGCTTTGAAATCAGGAATTCGATGGCATCGGTTGTTCCCATCGGATTCAGGATACGCCGCAGCACAAAGGTTTTCTGCAGATCAACCTTGTCGACAAGCAGATCTTCTTTGCGGGTACCGGACTTGAGGATATCCATCGCCGGGAAGACACGTTTGTCAGCAATCTTGCGATCCAGAACAATCTCGGAGTTGCCCGTCCCTTTGAATTCTTCAAAGATCACTTCGTCCATCCGGCTGCCGGTATCGATCAGCGCCGTCGCGATGATCGTCAGCGATCCACCCTCTTCAATGTTTCGCGCAGCACCAAAAAAGCGCTTGGGCCGCTGCAGGGCGTTTGCGTCAACACCACCTGTCAGAACCTTGCCCGAGGATGGGACAACCGTGTTGAAGGCCCGCCCCAGACGGGTGATCGAATCAAGCAGGATCACAACGTCCCTTTTATGCTCTACCAGGCGTTTGGCCTTTTCGATGACCATATCCGACACGGCAACGTGGCGCGTCGCGGGTTCGTCAAAGGTCGACGAGACAACCTCCCCCTTCACCGAACGCTGCATATCCGTCACCTCTTCGGGGCGCTCGTCAATCAACAGAACGATCAGGTAGCATTCGGGATGGTTCCGTTCGATGGAATTTGCAATGTTCTGCAAAAGAACCGTCTTACCCGTGCGCGGGGGCGCCACGATCAAAGAGCGTTGCCCTTTGCCGATCGGAGCCACAAGATCAATGATCCGCGCAGACCGGTCCTTGACCGTCGGGTCGTCAATTTCCATCGTCAGACGTTCATCCGGATAAAGCGGTGTAAGGTTTTCAAAAGCAACCTTGTGTCGCGCTTTTTCAGGGTCTTCAAAATTGATCTGCGTCACGTCCAACAGGGCAAAGTAACGCTCATTGTCGTCTGGTGCCTTGATCACCCCTTCAATCGTGTCTCCGGTGCGCAGCGAGTATTTGCGGATCATTTCCGGCGACACATAGATATCGTCGGGGCCCGGCAGATAGTTTGCCTCGGGCGAGCGCAGAAATCCGAACCCGTCCTGCAGAACCTCCAGAACGCCATCTCCGGAAATCTCCCAACCTTCATCCGCGCGTTCGCGCAGAATCTGGAACATCATCTCGCCTTTGCGCATCGTCGATGCGTTCTCGATCTCAAGATCTTCGGCCATCGACAAAAGGTCTTTGGGGCTTTTGCGCTTCAGGTCGGCAAGGTTGAGTTTTTCAAGCGTTTCAATTTGGTCAGATGTCATAGGAATACCCGGAATGGCCCGATGGCATGCATCAAGCGAAAACAAATAATGGTGTCAGGTCTGCGCCATCCCCGGACGGGGTGGTGAGCTCCATCTAAGCAACAGCACCACAGCTGTCAAATGATTCAGAACTTAACGACCACCGAAAGAACGATCAGTACCATCAAAAGCGTCGGCACCTCATTCATCATGCGGTATTGACGGCCGCTCAAACTGTTGTTTCCCGTCATAAAGTCTTTGCGCCGCAGCCCAAGCCAGTGATGAAACCACGTCATCGCCAGAACGCCACCCGCCTTGGTCCACGGCCAGACAAGAGACCAGTCCACAACACCAGGTGTAAACACCAGACAAAGTCCAAACACCCAAGTCGCGATCATCGCGGGATTCATGATCGCCCGCAGCAGGCGCCGTTCCATCGTCTGGAACATTTCATGCGTTGATCCCTCTGCGCCAACTTGTTCTACGTGATAAACGTACAGTCGCGGCAAATAGAACAGGCCCGCCATCCAGGCGATAACAGACATGATGTGTAATGCTTTGATCCAGGGATAAGCATCATAAAGCAGGTCTGTCATATCACTCTCCGTTCTCAGGTCTCCTTATTAATAAATAAAGAAAGATAAAAGGATGATGATTTTGTAGGGCGACGGATTTCTGTGGATTAAGGTTTTGTCACCGTCTTTATACACGGGGGAAAAAGTTATGCCTGCGCCCGTAGAAAATTAAACATGACAGAAAAAGAATAATATTTTCAGGTGATTAATTGAAGTATTCGGTACATCCAGACTGTATATAACTGTGGATGAATGCAGCGCGGGGTGGTTATGCCCAGATCAGAGTTATCCTTGTACCGCGAGGTATGAATGTCGTGCAAAAGGTGCGTGAATGCCAATCAGTGCTTCTCTTGCGGAATGTCACGTTTTTGCTCAGAAGCAATCCTTAATATATCCTTTACGGTACACACAGGGTTATTCACATGGCACAGCCTTTGGTTCTCGCTTCCGGATCCGAGATACGCGGAAATTTGTTGCGACAGGCGGGTGTGGATTTCACCGCCATCCCCGCACGCATTGACGAGGACATGATACGCGATGCACTTCTCGCAGAAGCTGCCAGTCCGCGCGACATAGCCGATACATTAGCAGAGATGAAAGCGCGCAAGATCAGCGACAAGTCACCCGAAGCGTTGGTCCTTGGATGCGATCAGGTCCTAGACTATCGGGGTCGGCTGCTTTCGAAACCGCAAAGCAGGGAGGAGGCGCTCGAGCAGTTGCGCGCAATGCGGGGCGATCGGCACACGTTGCTGTCTGCGGCCGTGATCTGCGAGCAAGGCAAACCGATCTGGCGCCATGTGGGTGTAGTACGCTTACGTATGCATGATGTGAGCGATGCCTACCTGCAAGACTATATTGCCCGCAACTGGGACAGCATCCGCCACGCTGTCGGTGCCTATAAGCTGGAAGAAGAAGGTGTGCGGTTGTTTTCCAGAATTGACGGCGACTATTTCACTGTTCTTGGCTTGCCGCTGTTGGAATTACTGTCTTATCTGGGGTTGAGGGGAGATTTACCAAGATGAGCGAGACGAAAATCCCGCTGGCGGGTGTGATTGGCACTCCTATTGCGCATTCGAAATCGCCCCTTCTGCATCGGCACTGGCTGGACACCTATGCCTTGCCCGGTTTTTATATTCCGATGGATGTAGCGCCTCAGGATCTTGAGACGGTGCTTCGGACGCTGCCGCAGATGGGATTTGTCGGTGTAAATGTAACGATACCTCACAAAGAGCTGGCGTTGCGGATAGCTGACCAGATCACGGATCGGGCTACGTTGATCGGTGCCGCGAACACGCTTACCTTTGGCAAGGACGGTAAAATCCATGCCGACAACACCGACGGTTACGGATTTATCGAAAACCTCAAAGCGGGGGTGCCCGACTGGCAGCCAGAGAGTGGTCCGGCGGCGGTGCTTGGGGCTGGTGGTGCCGCGCGTGCCATCATTGTCGCGCTGCTTGATGCGGGTGTGCCGGAAATTGTGCTTGCAAACCGGACACGTGCACGCGCCGACAAGTTGCAATCTGATTTTGGTAACAGGGTGATGGTGGTCGATTGGGTACAGGCCGGCAACATCCTTGAAGGCTGCGCTCTTGTTGTGAACACGTCTTCGTTGGGGATGGTGGGCCAGCCAGAGATGCGCGTATCGCTCGATGGGCTTAAGCCACAGACAGTGGTCACTGACCTGGTCTACACACCCTTGAAAACCCGTCTTCTTGAAGCTGCCGACGCAAAAGGTTGCACCACTGTGGACGGATTGGGCATGTTGCTGCACCAGGGCGTTCCCGGATTTGAACGTTGGTTCGGCCGGAGGCCGGAAGTAACGGAAGAAACCAGACAGGCGGTACTTGCGTGACATTCAAGCTGGGTCTCACCGGATCAATCGGGATGGGGAAATCAACAACAGCGCAAATGTTTGTGGATGAGGGCGCTGCCTTGTGGGACGCGGATGCAGCAGTTCACCGGCTTTATGCCAAAGGAGGAGCCGCCATCGCCCCATTGGCGGCGCAGTTTCCTCAGGCGATAGAAGACGGAGTCGTATCACGGCCCGCGTTGCGCAAGATCATTGAAGACGACAGCACCGCCCTGTCGCGGATCGAGAAAATCGTGCATCCGCTGGTGGCCGCCGACCGTGCGGCTTTTCTGGCAGAAAGCACGGCAGAGATCACTGTTCTGGACGTGCCGCTGTTGTTCGAGACAGGTGCAGATGCGTTGATGGATGCTGTCGTATGTGTCTCTATTCCGCAAAAAATGCAGATGGAACGGGTTCTGGCCCGGGGCACAATGACCGAAGAACAGTTCCGCCAGATCAGAGACAAGCAGATGCCCAACGCAGAAAAATGCGCGCGTTCGGACTATGTGGTGGTGACGGATACGCTTGAACATGCGCGTCAACAGGTTCAGGATATTGTGCAAAAGATAAGGGAGCAGACCCGCGATGCGTGAGATCGTTCTTGATACGGAAACCACAGGATTTGACCCGGAAACCGGCGACAGGATCGTGGAGATTGGTGCCGTGGAACTGATTGGCCATATGGCGACCGGCAAGACTTACCATCAATACATCAACCCCGAGCGCAGCATGCCTGAAGAGGCTTTTCAGGTGCACGGGCTTGGCGATGATTTTCTGCGTGACAAACCAAAATTTGCGCAGATCGGCCGGGAGTTTCTGGATTTCATTGGTGACGCAAAGCTGGTCATCCATAATGCGGCATTTGACATCAAGTTTCTCAATGCAGAGCTGAAATGGATGAGTTTGCCGCAAATTCCCTGGGAACAGGCTATCGACACGCTTGAGATTGCACGCAAACGCTTTCCCGGGTCGCCTGCGTCGCTGGACGCTCTGTGCCGGCGGTTCAACATCGATAACTCATCCAGAACGCTGCACGGTGCCTTGCTTGACAGCGAAATTCTTGCTGAAGTTTATCTGGAGCTGATTGGGGGGCGTCAGCCAGACTTTGGCTTGTCGACCAATACGCACAAAGGGTCTGGTGGCGACGCGGCAAGCTGGACACCACGGCCACGGCCTAAACCGCTTAATCCGCGCCTATCCGAAAAAGAGGCCGCCGCCCACGCTGCTTTTGTAGCGAAACTGGGCGACGACGCAGTGTGGTTGAAAAACTGACTTAAGCGTCCATTTTCGGTGCTTCGGCGGCCTGACGGCGCGCAAGTTCGCTGCGGTAGAGCTGCAGGAAGTCGATGTTTTCAAGGTTCAGCGGCGGGAAGCCACCATCACGCGTAATGTCGCTGACGACGCGGCGCAGGAACGGGAAAATCATGCGCGGACATTCGATCAGCAGGAATGGGTGCAACTGGTCGTCCGGCACATTCTCGATGTGGAAGATGCCGACATAGTCGATTTCCAGCACGAAAAGCGTCTTGTCTCCGTCTTTGACCTTTGAGGTGACATTCAGCTTGATGGCAGATTCGTACTGGTGATCTGCGGAACGCTTTTTCGCGTCAAGGTTCACCTGTACCTGCACATCGGGTGTGGCGTCCGAAGGGGCACCTTTCTGGGCCATGATATTCTCGAACGACATATCGCGGATAAATTGACCCAAGACACGCATCTGCGGTGCTTGCTGCTGCGGCTGTGCCGCTTCTTCGGTCTTTGCTGTTTCTTCTTCGGCCATCGTTATGCTCCTGGGCTAAAAACTTTGCGGTGCATTATCAGCTTGTCAGGCGCTTCTCAATGGTCGGTCCAGCCGGAAGGCCTTTTGATTTCATTCGCCGCAGGCCGAACTTCGGTATACTCGCCGTCGATGACGTCGCCGCGCGCATCATAGGTGCGGCCTGATCTCTGTGCGCTGTGCTGCGTCTCGAAGGTTTGAACGTTCACCCGGGCGCGAATTGCCCGAAAAGCCCAAGAGCGGAACGCGGGGACAAGCAGCAAAAATCCAATGCCGTCCGTAAAGAAACCGGGTGTCAGCAAAAGCGCACCGGAAAACAGGATCATGGCTCCGTGGGCCAGCGGTTCGGTCGGATCCTGCATGCCCTCGAATGACGATTTTACCTGTCCGAGAGCGAGTGCACCCTGTGTCCGAACAAGAATCGTTCCCAAAATTGCCGTCAACACAACTGTGACCAGCGTCCAGCCCAGGCCAATTGCACCACCGATTTGAATAAAAAGTGTGATTTCAATCAACGGTATCGCAAGAAAGGCGATAAACAGCCACATTTTGGTACTTCCTTTCGTACGAGCTACGGTGGACTTGAGCCATCCCTGACCCTACATAAGGGCTCTGACGACTTGTTTCCATATTCCGTCTGAACACGAGGTTCTTATGAATTCGCCCCTTCTACAGCTTCTGGTCCTAGCCGGCATCGCTGTGTTTTTGATCCTGCGCTTGAAAAACGTGCTTGGAACGCGTGACGGATTTGAACCGGGCCCGTCGCAGGCACCTTTGCCGGACAGTGGCCCGTCCCGCGATTTCGAGGTGATCGAAGGTGGCCCTGACTTCGATATCACGGACCACGTAGAGGAAGGCACACCTGCTGCGGAGGCACTCGCCAGTATGAAACGGCTTGAACCCGGGTTTAACGTAACCGAATTTCTGGGCGGTGCGCGCGGAGCGTATGAGATGATCGTTATGGGTTACGAAAACGGCGAGTTGGACAGCATTCAACCGTTTCTGGCCGAGGATATCTATGACAGTTTTGTCGACGGTGTCGCCGCGCGCGAGGATCAGGGCCTGACCATCGAGGCGAATTTCATCGGCGTCCGCGAGCTGAAATTGCTGGATGCCACGCTTGACCCTGACACCAACGAGGCAGAGCTGACAATCCGCTTTACCGGCGAGCTGACCTCTGCGGTGCGCAACAGCGACGGTGATATCATCGAAGGCAGCCTGACCGATGTGAAACGTCAGAAAGATACCTGGATTTTCGCGCGCGAGATGGGGTCGGACGATCCAAACTGGATGCTGATCTCTACGGACGGGTGAAACAGACCGTCGCTGTGATACTCTGTGCGGGGCTTACCTTGATGACTGCGCCCGCACAGGCGGAAACCCGGGTAACGGTGTTGTCCTTCGACCAGTTGGAAGGGTGGGAGGCGGACGATCACGCCGCAGCCTTTGAGGTATTTCGGAACACCTGCGCCGATCTGGACGATCCTGACTGGCAGTCCGTTTGCGCCTATGCGACGTCAAACCCGGACCCACGTGCCTTTTTCGAACTGCTGTTTCGCCCTGTCTTGATTGAAGACGGCAATGATGCGCTGTTCACAGGTTACTTTGAGCCGGAACTGAATGGGGCGCGTAGCCCGTCGGAAAAGTACCGTTATCCGCTTCACAAGATGCCACCCGAAGCGCGGGAAGTGGACAAATGGTACAGCCGCCGCACGCTGCTTGAAGAAGGCAAGCTTGCTGGCCGCGGCCTCGAGATCGCCTGGGTGGATGACCCGGTTGAGCTTTTCTTTCTGCAAATTCAGGGCTCTGGCCGGGTGAACCTGCCAGACGGGTCCAAATTGCGGGTGGGCTATGGCGGTAAGAACGGGCATGAATACCGGTCGATCGGGAAAGAACTGGTGCGTCAGGGAATTTTCCAGCCGCACCAAGTGAGTGCTCAGGTGATCAAGAATTGGGTACGCCGCAATCCTCTGGAAGGCCGGGAACTGCTGTATCATAACCCGTCTTATGTATTCTTTCGCGAGGTCAGCGAAGTGCCGGCGCATCTTGGGCCTTTGGGGGCGATGAACCGCTCTGTGACCACATTGCGCACCATCGCGGTCGATCCTGCGTTTGTGCCGCTGGGCGCGCCTGTCTGGATCGAAAAAGACGGTAAAGATCCGATGCGCCGTCTGATGATTGCACAGGATACCGGTTCGGCCATCAAGGGTGCGCAGCGCGCCGACATTTTCTTTGGCACAGGTGACGAAGCCGGTCGCGCCGCCGGTCGGTTAAAAGATCCGGGGCGTATGGTGGTTCTGCTTCCTATTCAGCGGGCCTATGCCATGGTGCCGGAGCCGGTGGAATGACCCGCCGTCGTCTGAAGCCGGATGAGATCGAGCTGTGGCGAAAAGTGACGGATCAGACAGAAAGCCTTAAACGCGGTCAGACCTTTGATCCTGAGGCATACGCGCCCCGCCCTGCAACGCGGCGAGAGCCTGACCCTGCCCGCGCGGTGACGTTGGATGGGAAATCGCCACCGAAACCGCCGGCGCGAAAAACCAGCTATGATCTGGTGCCCAGCTTGCCCGAACGGCTGCAAAAAGCGCCGGTTCAAATGGACCGCAAGACCTTTGCCAAGATGAACCGCGGCAAACTGAAACCCGAAGGTCGGATCGACTTGCATGGAATGACGCTTGAACGGGCCCATGGCGCGCTGAACCGTTTTATTCTGTCGTCGCATGCCTCTGGCAAGCGGTTGGTGCTGGTGATCACCGGAAAGGGAAAAGATCGCGACGAAGGAGGCCCGATACCCGTGCGCTATGGTGTCTTGCGCCATCAGGCGCCGCAGTGGCTTGCTACTCCTCCGTTGTCGTCCGTGGTCATGCAGATCACGCAGGCCCACGTCAGCCATGGTGGTGGCGGAGCCTATTACGTTTATCTCAGGCGGAAACGGTAGGCAGGTCGCGTTGGTAGCGCAGGATGCCAAGACCGGCCAGCAGTGCTGCGCTTAGGTAAAAGGCGGCAATCGGGGTCATTTGTTGCGGAAAATCAACACCATAGTCAATGAAAACCCCGGTGATCCCCGGCCCGATGGCCGAGCCAAATACCATTAGCGCTGCTGCCGCCGCCTTGATCGACCCCAGATGCCGCGTGCCATAGAACACGGCCCAGAAGGCAGTGATTGCTGTCCCATGCATGCCCTGCCCGATGCCAAATATGGTCAGGGCAATCCCTGCGGCAAAAACCGTCTCGGCATAAGAAAGCAACACGAAGGAAGCTGCGAAAGGGATTAGTTGGAACGGAACAACCCATTTTACTCCGAACCGATCAACTGCCCAGCCCGCCACAAATGTTGTGACGATCATGGACAGGGTGAAGATCGGCATCAGGGATACATAGGCAACAAGGCTCCATCCCTTGGTTTCGGTCAGGTGCACCTGCTGGAAGAACAGCGCGGTGCCCCAGGCGGGCGGGCCCAGCAGAAGCGGCACCAGCAGGTAAAAAAGCGGATGCCGCAGCATCTCTTTCCGCGACCAGTGGCGGCCCCCCATGCCAAGGCTCGCGTTGCTTTCGGCCAGTGACTGTGGCGTTCTTTCCTGCCGCAGCAGGCGCTGGATCACCGGGATCGTCACCAGCACACAAAATGCTGCAACGACCCAAAGAAGCCGCCAGTCGAACAGCACGAGCAAGGCCACGAAGATGATCGGCAACACGGCCTGTCCCGTCGCAAACCCCATGGAGGCGATTGATATCGCGCGCCCGCGCGCCGCGACAAACCAGCGGGCCATCGCGACATAGGCGATTTCAGACATCATGCCCTGCCCCAACAGCCGCAGCGCATAGATGACCACGATCAGCAAGATCCAGTTGCTGACCATCGACATCGCAAGACAGGTAAGGGCCAGCAGCAGCATCACCCAGAGCGACAGCAACCTGACCCGGTAGGTGTCGGTGAGAACGCCCGCCCAGATCATTGTGGCGGCAGAGAGTGTCGTACCCAGCGTATAAAGCCCGCCCCACTGCCCGTCCGTCAGGTCGAATTCCCGCATGATTTCACCCGCAAAGAGCGCGATGAAAAACGTCTGCCCGTAGGACGACGAGAAAGAGAGTATAAAGCCGCCCAGCAGGAACAGCCTGTTTTCAGCGAGAAAGCGCAAGTAGCCCATGTGCCAAGCTGTTGCAGGCGCTGGGCGGTTTGAAAAGGCTTAAAGCACGTAGCGGCTGACATCGGTGGATTTCGTCAGCTCACCAAGGTTCTTGTCGACAAATTCGGCGTTCACCACGATCTCTTCGCCTGCGCGGTCTGGGGCGGTAAAGCTGAGTTCCTCGAACACCCGCTCCATCACGGTGTAGAGACGCCGGGCGCCGATGTTTTCAACGGATTGGTTCACATCCGCGGCGATCTTTGCAAGTGCCGCGATCCCCTCTGGCGTAAATGAAACCTTGACCTGTTCGGTTCCCATCAGCGCGGTGTATTGCAGTGTCAGCGCGTTGTCCGTTTCCGTCAGGATGCGCACAAAGTCTTCTTCTGTCAGGGCGCGCAACTCGACCCGGATTGGCAGACGGCCCTGAAGTTCCGGTAAGAGATCAGAGGGTTTGGCAATGTGGAAAGCACCCGAGGCGATAAAAAGGATATGATCGGTTTTGATCGGCCCGTGCTTGGTTGAAACGGTGGTGCCCTCGATCAGTGGCAGCAGGTCCCGCTGCACACCTTCGCGGCTGACGTCCGCACCGCGCGCATCAGAGCGGGCACAGACCTTGTCGATTTCGTCGAGAAACACGATGCCGTTCTGCTCCACCGACTCGATCGCGGTTCGCGTGACGGTTTCATCATCCAGCAGTTTGTCGGCTTCTTCGCCGATCAGGATGTCGTAGCTTTGTGCGACGGTCAGTTTTTTGCGAATGGTGCGCCCGCCAAAGGCTTTGCCGAAGATATCGCCGATGTTCATCATACCCATATTGCCGCCGGGCTGGCCGGGGACATCCATCATCGGGAACGGGCTGGAGGTGTCAGCCACCTCTAGTTCGATCATTGTGTCATCCAATTCGCCCGCTTTGAGCTTTTTGCGAAACATCTCGCGTGTGCTTTCGCGTGCATCTTCCCCCGCAATGGCCGAGATGACGCGCTCTTCCGCGGCTTTGTGTGCGTTGGCTTTGACATCGTCGCGCATGTGGTCACGTGTCATACTGATGGCGGAATCCACGAGATCGCGTATAATCTGCTCCACGTCACGGCCGACATAGCCGACTTCGGTGAATTTTGTCGCCTCGACCTTGAGAAATGGCGCACGGGCCAGTTTCGCGAGACGGCGGCTGATTTCGGTTTTGCCAACGCCTGTGGGGCCGATCATCAGAATATTTTTGGGGTAAACCTCGTCGCGCAGGTCGTCGGCAAGCTGTTTGCGCCGCCAGCGATTGCGCAGGGCAACGGCAACTGCGCGCTTGGCGTCTTTCTGTCCGATGATAAAGCGGTCAAGCTCTGAAACAATTTCACGGGGGGTAAGGTCGGTCAAAACTCTGTCCTAAGCTGATTTGTTACAGAGGATGTAAGGATCAGCGGTAAAAACGGCAACCACGAACACGAAATGATCCGGCTTTCTCACGTGGCAGAGAGCGGCCTTTTTTGAAAACCCTGAACGCGTACCTGTTGTCCAACGCAACGGAACGAAAAAGGAGTTTTAACATGGACCGCCGCGCATTTCTAACTTTTGCCCTTAAAGCGGGCGCAACCGCTGCTGCTGTGACAGTTGCCGCACCAGCACTGGCAGGTGGACACGGCCGCGTTGCCAAATTCGCCAAGAAAAACAGCTATGCCGTTTCGGGGCGCGCAGAATTGGTGAAAGAAGGTAATGGCTATGTTGTCAATTTACTGGACGACTTCAGCTTTGCGAAAGCACCCGACCCGAAAATTGCCCTGGGCCGCAACGGATTTGACAAGTCAACGCTCATGGGCTTGCTGAAGTCAAACAAGGGGGCATCGTCCTACAAGGTCCCGGCGGGCGTAAACGCCGAGGAATACAATGAAATCTGGATCTGGTGCGAGCAGTACAACGTGCCGCTGGCGGTTGCGACGCTGTAAGCGGATCAGGCTGATGGCGGCAGTTTGTCTTTGGGAAAGAACCTTGGCAAAGCCGCCATCAGAAGAGACCGGACGCGTTCCCACCACGCTCCAAGCAAGACAAGAAAAACCCCAAGCGCGAAAACGGTGATTACTGCCTCTTGTCCGCTAAAGACCGTGCGGCTCAGGATAACGATATAGCCAATCGCTGCGATCAGGAACGACCGGCGGTCGATCACGATGGCGATCAGCGCGACCATCGCCAGTATTCCCATCAGCAAGGCATTACTTGCCGCACTGTCCTGCGCCAGCAAGCTAAGCGCGATGGTGTTGACCAGCGCGGGGGCTGCAATGACATGAAGCCAGAAACCATTAGCCGCGCGCCGCGTCACGCGATGCGGGTCGGACATGTCAAAGGCCATGGCGATAATGAAAACCAGCAATCCCAGGACCAGCGTAATCAGCGCAAAAGGACCATCCGCCGACAACAGGAACAGATCTCGTGTGTTGGCGGGTGCGCCAGCGCTGTTGGCGGCGATTAGAACAGAGACTAAAAAAGCAGATAGCGCGATAATTGCCAACGCGAAGGGCACTTTGAAACGCAGCCAGAACACCAGCAGCGCAAAGGTCGCAAGAGCGATCGGCAGTGGCAGGCTGCTGTAATCTTCGCGCGCGATCATCACCAGTTGGCCATAGGCGCTGACGAAACCATAAACGGCGTTACCGGCAAAAAGCACCGTCAAGGCGATGGCGGGCGCGACCATACGGCGCCGGCGGATAAAATATTCGCCCAGCAACCACAGCATGACGCCGCCAATTACGCTGGTTGTGACAAGGTAGGTCTGGGCCTCGGTCAGGAATTCGACCATGCCCAGCGTGACAATCCCAATCCAGCCCAAGGTCAGGATCGCAAGCCCCACAACGATGAAAATCTCGTTGAAACCTTTGAACAGTTCGAACGGCTCATCGCCGGGATCAAGGTTTTCGCGTGCCCCACGACGACTGTGCGCCAAAGCGGTCAACGATGCTGCCTGTGCCTCGCTAAGTATCCCCGCTCCGACAGCCGCGCGCACATCGTCTTTCTCGATCATGCCTTGATGGTCTCAACCGTGAGATTGCCGTTGGTATAGACGCAGATATCCGCGGCAATCGCCATGGCGTCGCGTGCCACGGTCTCGGCACTGCGGTCGCTGTCCATCATGCCGCGCGCCGCCGCCAGCGCGTAGTTGCCGCCCGATCCGATCGCAGTGACATCATGTTCGGGCTCTAGCACATCGCCGGCACCGGTAATGACAAAGATATCCTTGCCGTCGGATACGATCAGCATGGCCTCGAGCTTTTGCAGGTATTTGTCAGTCCGCCAGTCCTTGGCCAGTTCGACGCTGGCGCGTGCCAACTGTCCGGGTGTTGCTTCCAATTTGGTTTCCAGACGCTCAAGCAGGGTGAAGGCATCGGCGGTCGATCCGGCAAAGCCCGCGACCACGTCAAAGCCGCCGGGGCTGAGGCGTCGCACTTTGCGTGCCGTACCCTTGATAACAGTCTGGCCTAAAGAGACCTGCCCGTCTCCCGCGATCACGACTTCACCGCCCTTTTTCACGCCGATAATTGTTGTGCCATGCCAGCCGGGGAAATCTTCTCGGGTCATTTTGCTCTCCTGTCTGATAGCAAACTATATGGCGCGGCGCAGAGGCGGGCACAAGGTTTGCAAATCTGACAAGGCCATAGGTGTTGCGCACGGCTGCTAAACGACAGGATTAATTCTGCCGATAACGCCCAGAATTCTCACCAGCCCGCAAAAAAAGCAGCCCGTGAGAGCTGCTTTCCAAAAGGTACAGACAGACGTGCCGATCAGATCGAATCTTCGATCCAGCTTTGCAATGCTGCCTTGGGTTTGGCACCAGCCATGTTGGATACAACCTGACCATCCTTGAAAATAAACAGCGCCGGAATACCGCGTACGCCCATTTGAGCAGGCGAGTTTGGATTCTCGTCAACGTTCACTTTTACGATTTTGACTTTGCCGTCCATTTCGGCGGAAAGCTCCTCGAGAGAGGGGCCAATTTGTTTACATGGACCACACCATTCGGCCCAGAAATCCACCACGACGGGGATGTCAGAATTCTTCACTTCGGCGTCGAATGTATCGTCTGTTACAGCAAGGGTGGCCATCATGATCTCCTAACCGGCTTTGCTTGAGCGTCGAACCTATGTAGCCTGAGCGGTCGCGTCAAGATATGGCGTGTTTTCTAACGACGCCATCACGATCTCGTGCGGCAACTTCATAAGCTGAGCCGTTTGCGTCCATAAAATTGCTGTTTCCACATGCTTGTCCGGATAGATTTGCTGCAAAGCAACAAGATAGGCTGCCATTTGCCTCAGGATACCGACCGGACAGGCGTCAGCAGAGGCTGGCACGGTTTGGTTGGTTTTGAAATCCACCGCCAGAATGGTTTTCCCCTCAACGACAAGACGGTCGATTACACCCGACATGCGGGCGTTCGCGAAATGCGCAGACACGGGCACTTCGCTAAGACCGGTATCGTCAAACAGATGTGCCAGCGCGTCCGTGTTCAAAACCCGTTCGGCTTCCGCCTGCGCCTGGGCGTGATCCTCTGCCGAACAGTCAGGGCTGTGGATATTGGCGGCGACCTTTGGCCGGTCCTGAATTGGGACCGCGGCAAGGTGCTCCAGATAGCGGTGCACCAGTGATCCATAGGCTTTGGCAGCGGTTTCATCGCGTCCGGTATCGCCAGAGAGGGCCTTGGCGCCCGGCAACTCGGACGGTGAGATGGTGTCTGGTTTCAACACCGGCCGCGGTGCAGGCCGCGCAAAGAAATCCTCAAGCGTCGGGATATCTTGGGTGTTCGATGCTTCTTGGGGCGACAGATCCGCGTGCCAGTCGCCGCTTTCCAGTCGTTTGACCAAAAGATCACCCGCCTCAGCTTGGGTTGCGCCAGCCTTGTCTAGCGCCGCATCAACCAGCTGGAACCAGGTGTCGCCCTCCTTGTTCAGCTTACCAGCTGCAGCAACGATCAGCCACTTTTCCGCACGTGTTAGAGCCACATACAACAGACGCAACCTCTCGTTCGCCTGTGCAGCGCGCAGCGCGTCGAGCGCCTGAGACATGGCCCGTGGCGTTTCCGCAGAAGCTGTCTTCCACACGGGCGCGGTGCCAAGTGTCAGGATATCGTCCTTGACCTTGTTCTGCCTTGCACCGGTATCCGGCAGGATGACAATGGGCGCTTCAAGACCTTTGGCCCCATGCACTGTCATCACCCTGATCTGGTCTGAATTGCTGTCGATCTGGCGCTTGATCTCCAGATCGTCGGTTTCCATCCACGACAGAAAACCGGTCAGGCTGGGGACTGCGCTCCGTTCGTAGGACAAAGCCTGAGACAGCAGGGCATCTATGCCGTCCTCGGCTTCGGTGCCCAACCGCGCGAGCAACCGGCGTCTGCCAGTGTGGCGGGTCAAAATTCGTTCAATCAGATCGTAGGGACGCAGAAAGTCCACGTTGCGCCGCAGATCGTGAATGATAGCCATCGTTTCGGGGAATTCAGCGGCGCGGTCCCGCAATGCTTGCCACAGATGATCTTGTGTCCGTTTGTGCGCCAGATCGAACAGCGCCTGCTCCGACCAGCCAAAAAGTGGTGAGCGCAACGCTGCGGCAAGTGACAGGCTGTCTTCTGGAACCGCAAGAAAGGACAACAGCGCCGCTAGATCGCGCACAGCCATTTCGCCGCCCACTTTTAGCCGGTCGGCACCGGCGATCGGCAGGTCATGGGCCTTGCAGGCGCGGATGATCTCGGTGAACAGCGGACCACGGGTTTGAACCAGAATCAGAAAGTCTCCCGCACTTACTGCCCGCATTTTCGCGTCATTTTTCTGGCCCGATACCGGTATGCCCTGTTTGGTATCGATCATCCGCTTGATCTGGCTGGCGATCCGATGCGCAAGCACCACCGTGTGATGATGCGCGCCCTTCCGGTCAAGCGGCTGATACCACGGGCCGTCTTCCTCCTCGGGGTTCGGTTCAATCACTGGCCAGAGATCAACGCGGCCCGGCAGATCATGCTGGAATGCGATGTGCGTGGCATCCATACCGAAACCGGCCTCTTCTTGCCCCGCAAAAGTCTGGTCGACAAGATTCAGAACCGCTGGCGCCGACCGAAACGAAAACGCGAGCGAACGTTTCTGAAAGGCGCGTTCGACAGCAGTGATTTTGCCGGCAAACTCGGCCTGCATTTCATCAAACTGGCGCGGGTCGGCCCCCTGAAAGGAATAGATGGACTGTTTTTTGTCCCCGACGACAAAGATGGTGCGCGCCGCCTCGGCGCGGGCGCCCTCCCCGCTGGTAAATTCAGCGGCAAGCTTTCGGATGACATCCCACTGCGCCGGACTGGTATCCTGTGCCTCATCCACCAGAATGTGGTCGATGCCGCCATCAATACGCCAAAGTACCCAAGCCGCCACTTTTTCATCGCTCAGCAATGTGCGGGCACGATCGATCAGATCGTCAAAGTCGAGCCAGCCGCGCAGGGTTTTGGCCTCTTCGTAACGGGGCAGGAAACGGGCAGCAAAGCGGTGCAGCGCATGGGTTTTGCGTGCAGCTTCCAGACCGATGCGTTGGGCACGGCCGTCTTCAACACGCAGCATGAAGGCTTCAAGGCTGGGCAGAACGGCGGCAAGCTTTTCTCTGGCGGATTTTGTCGGAAAGCTGCCGATCTTGGCAGAGAAGGGCGATGCAGCCTTTTCTCCTGTCAGAAATACAGATTCCAACATTGGCAGGCTGTGCAACCCGGGAGTGCCGATGGCGCGCAGTCTATCCGCTGCCCTGCTGTCGGTCACACCACTGGCCTGAAGAACCGGAATGACTTGCTGCAAAATCGTTTCTTCATCCCCCAGAAAGATGCTGTTCGAGATCTGTGCCTCATCCAAACTGGCAGGAAGATCGAACAGGGCGAGGCACTCGGACCAACCCAGCGGGGACGCGAACCCGTCGCGGTATTTGACAACGCTTTGCGACAGTTTGCCCAAGTCTTCTCCGGTAAAATATGTTGCCAGATCTGCAATCACAGAGGCGTCAGTGTCTTCGGCCATCAGATCAATGATTTCGGCGCGCAAGAGATCGGCTGCGCGATCTTCGATCTCGGTGAATTGCGGGCTTACACCGGCCTCCAGCGGAAACCGCCGCAACAGCGACGCGCAAAACGAGTGTATGGTCTGTATCTTCAGGCCGCCGGGCGTTTCAATGGCGCGCGCAAAGAGGGTTCGCGCCTCGCGCAGGCGGGTAGCCTCGATAGCGCCCTCGACCCCGAGTTCACGCAGCGCTGCCGTGAGCGCTTTTTCGTCAAGCATCACCCATTCGCCCAACCGCCTGAACAGACGGTTCTGCATTTCGGATGCGGCGGCCTTTGTGTAGGTGAGGCACAGGATATGCTGCGGTTCCACGCCATCCAGCAAAAGCCTCGCCACCCGATCGGTCAGTACGCGGGTTTTGCCCGAGCCTGCGTTTGCGGCAAGCCAGGTGGATGTATCCGGGCGCGCGGCCTGAACCTGAGCGGCGGTCGCATCATCGCGCGGGGTCATGTCAAATCCTCTGGCACGGGGTCGTCGGTGACGTCCCATTCGCCATATCGAGACAGCAGGTCATAGTCGCTGCCAAAGCTGTCCTTCTTCATTGAACTGCGTGCAGTGAACCCTTTTTCGGGATTCTGAAACGCAGCGATCAAAAGCCGAAGCTCTTTCAGAACCTGATGGGTTGGTTCTTTGTCCAAAGGCGCCGGCACCTCAACCATACCAGAGCCTAATCCGATGAATACCGCGTCTTTTACAGACCGAGGCCCAAGTTTTTCAAATGCGCCTTCCTCGATCATTGCAGCTTCGATTAACAGCTGTTTGTCAAAGTGCTTTTGCTCTTTAGCGCTGGGAGGCGTGCCGGTTTTGTAATCGTAAAGCAACGCGGCACCATCATCTGTTTCGTCAATTCGGTCGGCGCGCCCGATCAGCGTGAACCCTATGTCCGGCAGTTTCAGCATGCCCGTTGCTTGCCGCTCCAACGCGACAGGTGTGGCTGTTTCCCGCCGCCTTTTTTCGTTGGCGATAAACCAGTGCGCGACCCGCTTCAGGCGGGCAAACCATAGGGCGCGCGCGGCAGGCCAGGGGACGGTCTCGTTCAGCACGGCGCTGGCACATTCCAGCATCGCTTCGGCCGAAAGCGTTTCCGGATGGTCCAGCGTGTGACGAATAAAGCGCTCCATCACCTCGTGCGATACCGTACCGCGCGACAGCGCATCTGGATTTTGTACCAGTGGCCCGAGTTTGCGCAGACGTAAAACACGTTTGGCATAGATCGCATACGGGTCCCGGATAAGGTGTTTGATGTCGGTCACGACCAGTTCTTTGGGCCGCGCCGAAGCTGGCGGGCGTGGCGACGGGCGCGCAGCCGCAGGACAGGGCGTCACGCTTTCGTATCGTTCGGCCTTGGCGATCCACCTGTTGCCACGCGCGCGCATCGCGCTGAGTAACGCAGGGCCGTCGCGTGTTTTGATCCCGTCGAGCAGATTGCACAAACGGTTGATCCACCGCGAGGCTACGGTTTCCGCGTCATCCGACCGGATTGCCCGCGTGAGCCAGACCTCGGGTGCGGCTGCGGCCTGCTGGTAGTCATGAGCAGAAAGTCCGATGCGCCGTTCGGGCAGTAAAAGCCCGGCGGCATTGCGCAGTTTCCGGTTCAACCAAGGGTCTGGAGCCGGCGCTTCGGGCCAAGTGCCGTCGTTCAGACCGGCGAGGATCACCAGATCGGCACCCTGCACTCGCGCCTCCAGCGTACCCCAGATCATGATATCGGGGTGCGGGGCATCGCGGTCACGCACTTCGCCCTCGGCCAGCAACGCGCTTACAAGATTGCCGTAGTCCGCCGCGGTCATCTCGCTGCCATGTTCTGCCTGAGCGCGCAGGTTTTCCATGGTTTGCAACGCAGCTATACCTGCATTCTTTTGCCAAAGCTCACCGCTGTCTGCGCCATCGGGACCTCTGGAAAGCGTCTCTGATAAGGCAATATGTGCCTCGACCCAGTGTTCGAGCGGATAGGCGCCTTGGGTTTCCTGCGCTGTTGTCGTGGCACCGACCCAAGCCGCCCAGGCGTCAACTGTGGCCTGTTGCTCCGGCGTCGCCACCGCGTCCAGCATCAGCTTGGCGATGCCCGCAGCATCCGGATAGGGAAGCCCCTTTGCCCGGATTTTCAGTTCAAGCCGCTGGGTGTTGAGGATGTGATCGCCACGGTCGGACCCGCTGTGTGTCAAAGGATGCTTTAGCAGCGTCAGCAATGCCTCGGCATCCAGTCGTTTGTGAAAAAGAGTGGCAGTGTGTCTTAGGAACCGGCCAGGCGGGCTTAGCTGCAGGGGCGTGCCCGCGGAATCGTCAGGCAGGATATCCCACGCATCGAGTGCCGCGGTAATCTGCCGTGTCAGCATCCGGTCGGGTGAGATGACAGCTGCCTTTTCCCCATTTTCAGCCGCCTTGCGCAACCGCATGGCAATTGCCAGCGCTTCGCTGCGGGGGCTTGGCGCTTCGACCAGAGTGACATCGCGAAGCACATCGCTGAGATCGGGCAGCTTTGGCCCCTCTGTCAGCCAGGCATCCGTCACCGGTGCCGGCCGCAAAGACAAAGAGATCAAAGCGTTGCGTGCGGCAGAGGGCGGGGGCTGGTCATGCCAATGCGCAACGTCTGATCGGCCCAGCTCAAGACGGTTGAGCAGTTTGTGAAACCGGAATTGCGGATGGTCTTCGGACAGCAACGCATCGTTCAGATGCAGCCACTGAGCGTGGGGCATCTCAAAATCGAACCCCGGCAGGATCAGCGCCCCTTGAGGCAGGTGCGCAATGGCTTCCATCAAGAGCATCGTCGTGCCGCGAGAGCCCGTGGAGCCGGCGAGGATCACGGGATGCTTTGGGGGCGAGACAGCCCAACGCGCGGCCAGCGCCATCACGAGGTTTCGTTGGCGCGCTTCCTTGTCGGGGGTTGTCGTGCTGTGCTGAAGGTAGTCATGTGCGATCCGGATGAACGTTTGCGCGCGCTGCCAATGACCTGAATCGTCCGAGACATCGAGGTCAAAGATGGTCTGTGCCGATACTCCTTCGCCCTGCATTTCGTCCAACAATGCCGCGAGGCTGTCGGTGAGGTCATAGAGCGCGCTGCGCGGAGCAAGATCCGGCTGCTGGTCGATCAGGCGCGATACCAGAGATATCAACTCAAGCCGACGTCGCAGCGGCGAGACAGCGGGCGGCAAGGTCACGGCGGGATCAAGTTGATCAAGATGTGTCAGCAGGTGAATACGCGGCAAAAGACCAGGTGGGCCTTCGTCAAACAGATCGCGCAGGCGCCGTTCCATCCGTGCCGTGTTCACGATCAGCTGGACACGGGCCAGCGCATGGGGTGCGGCGTCTTTCGTGCGTTCCAGCAACCCGTCGTATAGACCCATGGGAAAATCCACACCGGGGGCAAGGCCGAAAACACGCGGCTTATCCGATGGCTCAAACATGGTGAGACCTTAGCATTTTTTCTGCCGGAGCGATCGCTTCGGGTGTGCCTACGTCGCACCATCTACCGGGATATTGCGTTGCATAGAGCCTGTTTTCCGCGATCAATAAGTCCCACAGGACATTCAGCGAAAAGCAGGGCGTGGAGATCTCGGCCAACCGGTTGGTTTTTATGATTTGCGCGCATCCATAGACGACGCCCGCGCCACGTGACACGCGCCCGTCCGCTGCGATCTGAAAGTCCCCGGTGCCGCCATAGGCGACTGCTTGTTCCATCGGGATGCACATCAACAGACCATCCATCCGCGCCGGATCCCACGCCTTGGCAAGCAGGTGCAACGGGTTTGGACCCGCCCAGACCGCGTCGGAATTCAGTGTCATCACCTCAGTCTGGCCCAAAGCCGGCAAAGCGTTTCGCAGACCGCCGCCCGTATCGAGGATATCCGGTGTCTCAAGAATGGTCTCAACCGCCCGACCCTGCAGATGCCGTAGCAGCGGTTGCGGTTTGTAGTGCAGGTTGACCACAGTTTTTGCGGCGGGCAGTTGTGCCGCGAGGGCCAGCGCATGATCGATCAACGCCTTTCCGTTCACGGGGACCAAAGGCTTTGGCTGCTCTGCCGTGAGGTGGCGCATGCGCGTGCCAAACCCGGCGGCAAAGATCATCACCGGCCAGCGCATGTGCCGCATTTGTCCTTGAGTCTTTGCATGATGGCTTTGTCCGGGGCTGGAAGTTCCTTTTCAATCAAGGGCCTGAGCACGGCCAGTGCAGGGTGTTGCAGGTTGGTCTGAAGGTGGCCCCAAACACGTGGCAAAAGATCGACATAATGCGCTTTGCCATCCCGCAAGCATAGCCGCGCAAACACGCCGAGAATGCGCATGTTTCGCTGCAGGCCAAAGACCGCGTAGGCTTGAGAAAACGCTTCTTCGTCGATGCCGGTTTTGTCGACGTATTGCTGGCGTATGCGGGCTTCTGTTTGCGCGCTGACATCCCTGCGTGCGTCTTGCAGGATCGAGACCAGATCGTAGGCCGGATGACCCAGCATCGCATCCTGAAAATCCAGCAACCCCACCCGGGACGCGCCTGTGCGCTCTGGCAGCCAGAGCAGGTTTTCCGCGTGATAGTCTCGTTGCACAAGAACATTCAGCGTGGTGTCATAGGGTGTCAGAATTTCTGAAAACGCGGCACAGAAAATGCTGCGCGCGGGTTCAGCGTTTTGGTCCGTCGCGCCGGTCAGATACCAGTCAAATGCAAGTGCGGCCAGTGGCACCGTGGTGGCCGCATCATAGGCGGGCAGGGCCGGCGGTTCGGCGCAGTAGAGGGCCACCAGAACGTCCACCGCGGCAGTGTAAAGCGGCACTTCTGATGCGGGATCTGACGCCATTTCGCGGGCAAACAGCCTGTCGCCCAGATCTTCGATCAGCAAAAACCCACGCTCGGCATTCTGCGCCATGATCCGCGGCGCGCTAAGACCCTGCGCCGTCAGCCATTCCGCGATGCGAACAAAGGGGCGCACGTCCTCACCTTTTTCGGGAGGCGCATCCATCAGGACAGCCGCCGCCCCATCGCGGTTCACCAACCGGTCATACCGCCGGTTCGATGCATCCCCGGCCAGTGGCGCTATTGTTGCGTCGCCCCAATCAAATTCAGCCAGGAAAGCGGTGGCTTGTTCTGCGCGCGTCATAGGTTTGCCCAGTCTTGCATCGGGCGATCCCATCGCGCGGTCTGCCAATCCGCTGTCATGATCCGTTCGTCGTCCCTGTCGCCTTGCGCCAGAGTAAGCGTCAAGGCGCGCGTGGGTGCAAGGCTGCCCAAACGGTCGGGCCATTCTACAAGTGTGATGGCGTCTTCAAAGGCTTCCAGCAGGCCCAGTTCTTCGATGTCGGATGTGCTGCTGATACGGTAGAGATCGCTGTGCCAGACGGGCCCTGCCGTGGTGTCGTAGGTTTGCACCAATGTGAAGGTCGGAGAGGGCACATCTTCGGGCGTGATAAGCAAGGACTGGATCAAGCAACGGGCAAAGTGGGTTTTGCCTGCACCTACAGGGCCGTCCAACAGCACAATATCCGCAGGTCGAAGCGCAGCGCCCAGCGTCACGGCATAGCGTGCCGTTGCATCAGGTGTCGCAAGGGTAATGTGAAGCGGGCTTTGAACCATACCCCATGCTTACCCTGCGCAGCAACGGCTGCAAGCGATAAGCGCAGGTTTCAGCCGGTGTTGTCGCCGTGACCTTCTATGGCAGGCGCGGCCTCAAAAGCGGCGAGCGGCTTTTTCTCGAACCGGATGATTGTCGCGCCTGAGGCGACACGCGACACGGTGCATTTCAAACCGTCTCCGGACAATAGTGTAGCAGACATCTCCCACGATGACTTTTCACCGAAGTCGAGGACAAAATCCGCAGCGTCAGACCAGCTGGCACCTGGCGCGCACAGATCGGTCCATGCGCGTACAGAGTCGTTGATCGTGACGTCAGCAAAAGAGCTGTCCGGGTCAAGCCCCCAAAGCTCGCGATAGGCCAGATTGCAAAAGGTGAGAACTCCAGTGGAAGAAAAGACAACCAACGCATCACCGAAGGTATCCATCAGCGACTGGCCCAGCTCAAGCTCGGCCCGGAAATTGCGTGTAAGAGAGACTTCGGCGCTGATGTCTTCGATCAGAAAGGCGATGGCGCCGTCCGGATGTGGCCGCCCTTTGACGCGGTAGGTTTGTCCTGTCTCCAGTGTCCAGGTCTCCTGATAGCGACCGTCGGTGGCCGCCGCGATCACCTCTGCGATTTGTTGTCGCCACGACGTATAGTTTTTGGGCTCGGGCATGCGGCGGTTTTCGCGCAACCGGTCAAAGAAAGACAAAAGCGTCGGCCGTCCGCTCAGAAAATCTGCTGGCAGTTGCGTCAGGTCGATCAGAGCGGGATTGAACAGTGCCAATTGCCCATTGCGGTCAAAAATTGCGAGACCGATGGAAAGTTGGGCAAATGTTTTGGCCAGCGTTTGCACAAAATTGCGTTGGGCGATTTCTGACTTTACCACCGCGTTGACATCAACTGCATGGTAGATCGTGATGTCGCCCACGCTGAAGGCGCTGATGTCATACCAGTCCTTCTGCCCGTCACTTCCGTGCACGGCCGATACACGATGGTTTTCCTGCGCGTCGTCGATGCCAGTGGATGTGTCAAACACGGGTTTTGTGACATTGGGGTCAGTCTTGTGCAGTTTCTTGTAAAGCGATTCATAGGCTGCGTTGTGCCATGTGACCAAACCTTCAGCGTCCAGCTGCCAGATGGCATGCGGGGTCGTGTCGCTGGCGCGGCGCAGGTCTTCCAGTTCTTGCTGGATCGCGTTGAACCGTTGCGACTGCGAAGGCGAATAGGCGATGTCCTCGCGCAGGGCGATCCGCGTGAAGCTGCCGTCGCGCGCCATCGCCAGTGACGCCGCATCCTTTATATCGCGCGCCGGATACTCCATCCGGTCACTGACCGCTTCTTCCGGATGCTCCGGCAAACCGGGAAAGCGGTTCACCAGTTGTTCGCGCACCCGTGCCCAATTGTCTTGTCCTGGAAACAATTGGTAAAGCCGTGTCGCCGTTTCCGAAGCGTGTTGCAGTTCTTCGCCCTCGAACAGCAATGCGATGGCGTCATCGCTCTGCAGCTCGAAAGGAGAGCCGTGGGAAGCGGGCGCAACTTGTCTTTTGGAAAGCCACAACAGTGCACCCGCGGATGTGCAGGTCGCAGCACCGACAATTGCCGCCAGTTCCAAAAATTCCATCTGATGCCCGGTCCCTTGCCGCTGTTCCAGCTTTCAGGGTGTGCTCACTATGGTTAACCTTTGGTTAATATTCTTGGCGACTGGCAAGAATTACACCGGTATGCGTTGGTTTTCACCTACAGGCACCGGCGCATCCCCGGACACGGCATCGATATCGCGGCGGCGCCATT
This sequence comes from uncultured Roseobacter sp., assembly GCA_947501635.1. Classification (GTDB taxonomy): domain Bacteria; phylum Pseudomonadota; class Alphaproteobacteria; order Rhodobacterales; family Rhodobacteraceae; genus Roseobacter. The sequence continues at coordinate 24,763 of CANMWT010000006.1, read as the reverse complement.
TCACCTCTACCACGGCACCAATCCCGCTATCTGTTTCCACGGTACCGCGCGGACCAGCCTCGCGCCCGTTGGCAAAGCTCAGCTCCGCGCCCGAGCGCTCCAGAAGCGTTTTGGCGATAAAGAGGCCCAAACCCATCCCTTCATACCCCGGGCGGCTGTTTTTTTCCGAGGCCGATTTCCTGCGCTTCATGAATGGGTCCCCGATGCGGCCGATCAGTTGCGGCGGAAATCCGCGGCCGTCGTCCATGATGCGCAACGCGATTGCGTCATCCGTCCAGCTTGCCTCTACCCAGATTTGCTGTTGTGCGAAATCCACGGCGTTCTGCACGAGGTTTCGGACACCGTGAATAATCTCGGGTTTGCGCAGGATGGACGGCTGCGCCATCTCGGGGCCCATGATATCGAATTCGATCTCTTTCCCGCGGTCCATATGCGGTTCTGCGGCTTCTTCGAGCACGGCGCGCAAGGGCGCTTGCCGCAGGTGCAGATCGTCTTTTCCGGCACGGCCCATGTCCCGCAGGATATCGCGACAGCGATCCGCCTGTTCGCGGATCAGCGCCGCGTCTTCCTGAAGATCTGGCCTGTCATCCAGTTCTTCGAACAATTCGCCGCTGGCCAGCTTGATCGTGGCAAGGGGTGTTCCCAGTTCATGCGCGGCAGCCGCGACGACGCCGCCAAGATCGGTGAGTTTTTGTTCGCGCGAGAGGGCCATCTGCGTGGCCGAAAGCGCATCCGCCATCGAATTCACTTCGGACGTGATCCGGATCGAATAGGCACTAATAAAGACAATAGCGATGATAAGAGCGATCCAGTTGCCGAAAACAAAGACATCCGGGATGGCAAGGATAAAGCCTTGTTCGGTGCGCAACGGGAAATTGAACTGGGCCAGAAACGACACCAGCAGAATGGCGCAGCCCCCTAGAAAGACAGTCGAGCGCAGAGTAAGTGCCGCGGCAGAAATGGTCACCGGCCCCAGCATCAAGAGCGCAAAGGGGTTGTGCAGCCCGCCGGTCAGAAACAACAGAAAGCTTAGTTGCAGCAGGTCGAACAAAACCATGAGCATGTTCTGCGTTTCTGTCAGGCGTTTGTTTTCCGGAAACACGAAAATTGCAATGAGGTTGGCGATGATCGATGCCCCGACCGCGAGATAGCACAGCCCCAGTTCCAGACGTAGCCCGTAAAACTGCTGTGCGACAGTGATCGCCGTCAACTGGCCCGCGATGGCAAACCAGCGCAGCAGGATCATGGACCGCAACCTGATCCAGTTGGCGCGCGTACTGCCCGTTATTGGTCTGAGATTCAGATCCGCCACAAAATCACCGCTTGTTGAGTTGCACACTTGAAGAAAGACGTTAGGTCTGGACTTGAGCAGGATCAAGACAAGCCTTTGTGGGAGCTACAGATGAATATCCGTTTTATCGCCCTGATTTCGGTGGCCGCTGTTGTGGGGCTTTTGGGCGGTTTATGGCTTGCGACCCAATCGCCCGATGAGGATGACCAGTTCGCACAATGCCGCGCCAGCACAGTTGCGGGCGGCGCTGGTGCTATTGGCGGGCCCTTTACACTGGTGAACGGAAAGGGCGAAACCGTAACGGATCGCGACGTAATAACCGAACCGTCCATTTTGTACTTCGGGTATACGTTCTGTCCCGATGTTTGCCCGTTGGATGTGGCGCGCAACGTAGTGGCTGTTGAGATACTGGAAGAGCAGGGCATGTCCGTAACCCCGGTCTTTATCTCGATTGATCCTGAACGGGACACGCCCGAAGTTGTAGGTGATTTTGCGGCCAACATGCACGACCGGATGATCGGCCTGACCGGAAGCTCCGAACAGGTCGCGGCAGCCAGCAAAGCATACCGCACCTACTACAAGGCGCAGGATGGCGATGAAGATTACTATCTCGTCGATCATTCCACCTTCAGCTATCTGGTGATGCCCGAACACGGTTTTGTCGAATTTTTCAGGCGTGAGGTATCGCCAGAACAGATGGCCGAAACGATCGGGTGTTTCGTCAATAACGCCTGATTGTTCATAGGGTTCGGCGGATTGCTGTTTGACCTGCGACGATTTGCACCACATAACTGTTCTCTACGAATACTCAGTGTGCAGGGAGAGTGCTGAAATGCCGGATATGGAAGCTTTGGAGATTGGTGAGGACAAGAGCATTCTTTTGCTCGATGACGACGAACCATTCCTGCGCAGATTGGCAAAAGCGATGGAAAAGCGCGGCTTTGAGGTCGAGACAGCGGGTTCTGTCACGGCCGGGCGCGCGATTGCGACAGCACGGCCGCCGGCCTACGCTGTTGTGGACCTGCGGCTGGAAGACGGAAACGGTCTCGATGTGGTTGAAGTGCTGCGTGAAAAGCGCCCCGATGCGCGGGTTGTTGTCCTGACGGGCTATGGCGCGATTGCGACGGCGGTTGCGGCGGTCAAGATTGGCGCTGTGGACTACCTTTCGAAGCCTGCCGATGCAGCCGACATTGTTAATGCGCTTCTGACGCGCGGTGATGATCTGCCGCCCCCGCCTGAAAACCCCATGAGCGCGGACCGTGTCCGTTGGGAGCATATCCAGCGGGTCTACGAGCTTTGTGATCGAAACGTCAGCGAGACGGCGCGCCGGTTGAACATGCATCGCCGAACCTTGCAGCGGATATTGGCAAAGCGGTCCCCGCGCTGAGTTACCGAAATGTTAAGGAGCAATATTCCATACATACAACGTATGGAAACCGTCCGTATGGGCGGCGCGCCTACAGGTCAAACCGTTTGCTGACTTTGTCGACGATCAAGCCGCTGTCCAGTCTGATGCCCTCGTCATAGGCCCAGTCGCGGAAGCCGCGGCTTTGATAATAGGTCAGACCGCCTTCGTTATCTGCACGGATCGTCGCGTTGATCCACCTATACCCCAGGTCGCGCGCCGCCTTGCGCGTGGCGTCAAAAAGGGCCGATCCGATGCCAAGGCCCGATTGACCCAAGGCAACAAAGGTCGCGACATCCACAGCCTCGGGCGGGAGGTTTTCATGCGGGGTGATCCATTGGAATCCAACGACCTGTTCTGCCTCGTCCAGCGCCACATGCCACGCCGAGCGGTCGGCGTCGACGGCCATCCATTCGGCGATATCGGTGCCTGTGACCGGACGCGTCAGCGCTGTGGTGCCGCCCTTTTCGATGATGGCATTCAGCAGACGGGCCATTGATCCCTGATCCAGCGCCATAGCACGCCTGACGGGAATCATGACATTTCTTTCAAAAGGGCTGCATGACGCGCGGTAAAGGCGTCACGGGTCTGTAAGGGTGGCCTGAGCGTGATGGTCAACCCCGTCATCAGTTCCGGGTCGGGTTTACCGAAAAAGCGGTCGGCCTCGTCTTGGGAAAACCCGGCGATCTGGGTCGCTTCCATCCAGGCACTCACCTTATCGGCCTTTTTGATCTGTTTTTTGACGTTGGCCGGGATCGCCGCAGGCAGACCAAAGCGGATATGCACGGCTGCTGTCAAACGCACATCGAGCGCCTCATAGCCGGGACCGACGGCAGCCTTGACCGGAGAAATCATATCGCCAATGACATATTCAGGCGCATCATGCAGCAAGGCGGCCAGCCGCCATTTGGCATCGGATCTTGGTGCTATTCTGCAAAAAAGCGTCTCTACCAAAAGGGAATGTTCAGCCACGGAATAGGCGTGTTCACCAACGGTTTGCCCGTTCCACCGCGCGACAAAGGCCAGCCCGCGGGCGATATCTTCGATTTCGATATCGACAGGCGTCGGGTCCAGCAAATCGAGCCGACGCCCCGAGAGCATTCGTTGCCACGCACGCTTCACTGGTGATCCTGCATGCCATGGGCGCGACAGGTTCCGCAGCCCTTGCACAGGCCGGACCCAGTGCATAGGCGCCTGAAGCTGCAATGGGAATGGGACGCGTCTGCGGTCATCTGGTGTTCACCATTTCTTTTGGTTTGGTCTGCAAAACAATGGGGCAGACAGCATCGGGTTGTGCCGTTTTTATCAACGTCGTTTTGGAAAGCCAGCCCGTTCTGCATGTCTGGCCTGGGCAGTGGTCGGCTAATCTGTTGCACGGTTGGGGTAGGGGTGCTAAGCGCGCGGCAAACCTTAGACAAAGGAAGTGATAAAGATGACGCAGGATTTTATTGTTAAAGACATCGCCCTTGCCGCCTATGGCCGCAAGGAGCTCGACATTGCAGAAACGGAGATGCCGGGCCTGATGGCGTTGCGGGCGGAATACGGTGAAAGCAAGCCGCTGGCCGGTGCGCGCATCGTCGGTTCGCTGCACATGACAATCCAGACGGCTGTTCTGATCGAGACTCTGGTGGCTTTGGGTGCGGATGTGCGCTGGGCATCCTGCAATATCTTTTCGACTCAGGACCACGCGGCGGCGGCAATCGCGGCTGGCGGCATACCTGTCTTTGCGATCAAGGGCCAGTCTTTGGAAGAGCATTGGGACTATCTGGACAAGTCGTTCATGTTCCCTGAAGGCCCGAACTTGATTCTGGACGATGGCGGCGATGCCACGCTTTACATACTTCTGGGTGCGCGCGCCGAAGCGGGCGAAGACATTATACCGGTGCCTTCTTCGGAAGAGGAAACGGTTATCAAGGCTCAGATCAAGAAACGCATGGAGGCAAGCCCGGGCTGGTTCACCAAGATGCGCGACCAGATCGTTGGTGTTTCCGAAGAAACCACGACCGGTGTGCACCGCCTTTATGAACTGGTGCGCGATGGGCAACTGCCGTTCCCTGCGATCAATGTGAACGACTCGGTCACGAAATCGAAGTTCGACAACAAATACGGCTGCAAGGAATCGCTTGTGGACGGTATCCGCCGCGCGACAGATACGATGATGGCCGGCAAGGTTGCGGTTGTCATGGGGTATGGTGACGTGGGCAAAGGCTCCGCCGCTTCGCTGCGGGGCGCCGGCGCGCGCGTGAAAGTGACGGAAGTCGACCCGATCTGCGCCTTGCAGGCTGCGATGGATGGTTTTGAGGTGGTGCTGCTGGAAGATGTGGTCGGCACGGCAGATATCTTCATAACCACGACCGGCAACAAGGACGTGATCCGCATCGAACATATGCGCGCGATGAAGGATATGGCCATCGTCGGGAACATCGGCCACTTCGACAATGAAATCCAAGTGGCAAGCCTGAAGAACCACAAGTGGACGAATATCAAGGAACAGGTGGATATGATTGAAATGCCTTCGGGCAATCGCATCATCCTGCTGTCCGAGGGGCGTCTTTTGAACCTTGGCAACGCGACGGGCCACCCGTCGTTCGTGATGTCGGCAAGCTTTACCAATCAGGTGCTTGCGCAGATCGAACTTTGGACCCGCGGCGAGCATTACAAGAACGAAGTGTACATCCTGCCAAAGCATCTGGACGAGAAAGTCGCACGGCTGCATCTGGACCGGATTGGCGTCAAGCTGACGCCGCTTGATCCCGAGCAGGCGGCTTACATCGGCGTGAAACCCGAAGGCCCGTTCAAGCCCGAGCATTACCGCTACTAAAAAGGCGCCATGCTTTCTGAATGAAGCCCGAGCATAGAACGCTATGCTTGGGCTTTTTCGTTTTCAATTGCGGGGAAAAGCTGCTGCATAAAACCCCTGAATTGCGACCAGCGGCCGCATAGGCTGTTTGTGTGGCCGGAGACACGGCGCGTAAAAACACAGCAAGGAGTTTTGCAATGGGCAAACGGGACGCATTGATCGCACAATATGCGGATGATCTGAAAAACAAATGTGGCGTAACGCCGGATATGGATCTTTTGACCAAAGTGACAATTGGCTGCGGGCCCGCGATTTACAACGCCGACGCGTCGACTGTTGCCGCCAGTCAGCCGTCGGAGTTGGAAACGGTCAAAGACAACTTTCTGGTCAAAAAGCTGGGGCTGGCCGATGGTCCTGAACTGATGGAAGCGATCGGCAAAGTTCTTGATACATATGGCAGATCTGAGCGGAACAAATACCGTGCGGTTGTCTACTATATGCTCACGAAACATTTCGGAAAAGAAGCCGTATACAGCTGACGCCGGTGCGATGAACCCTTTTGTAAAATAAGGGTTTCATTTTTGTACTGCATTTAAAACATTGAATATTTGCGATTTTTCGAAACATCAGGTACGGATAAGGCATCCGGCCAGTATGGCCAGAACCGAAATTCAAACGCGTGCGGTGGCTATGGGAGCACGTGGGGTGAAGAAGGGTTCTGGCTTCGGCTCGGAACCCTTTTTCAATTCGGGCGATCAGTGGGCGGCAACGCCTGCCATTTGGCAAATCAACGCCCATTCCGTCTCCCGGACGGGCTGGACAGACAGGCGCGACATCTTCAACAAAGCCATTTCCGCCAGTTCCGGCGTTTGCTTGACCATCTCGAGACTTACCGGCGTTTTGACGGGTTGGACCGCTTTGATATCAACACAGTCCCAGCGCGGATCATCGGTTGTGCTGTCGGGATGGGCTTCGGCGATCACCTCGACGATGCCGACGATCGATTTTTCCTTTTGGGAATGATAGAAAAACCCCAGATCACCGATTTTCATCTCGCGCATGAAGTTGCGGGCCTGATAGTTGCGGACGCCGTCCCATTCTTCGCCGTCCTCGCCTTTGGCGACCTGATCATCCCAACTCCAGGTGGAGGGTTCGGATTTGAAAAGCCAGTAGGCCATTACCCGATCACCCTGTTCCACGGGATCAACTCGACCTTCTCGAACAGACCGGCCTTGCCGTAAGGGTCACCGTCAACCCATGTTTGCGCTTCGGCCATATCGGCAACGTCCAGAACGATGAGAGAGCCGCACATCTCGCCCGTGTCATCCAGCAGCGGGCCGGCTTGTTGAACGCAGGCGCTGGCTTTGAGGTATGCCACATGGGCGGGGCGGTTTTCCTGCCGGATGGGCAACGCGCCCGCTTTGTCACGTGCGATAAGGGCCACAAGCATATTATTCTTCCTTTAAAGATCGGGATAAAAGCGCCTTCATGGCGTCGTTTACATCCAACCGCTTTTCGACAAGCGCTGCAACCGCTTGAACGATGGGCATATCCAACCCTTCCCGTTGGGCATAATCGGCGACAGCACGTGCTGTTGCTGCACCCTCCACGGTGACGTTTTCGTCAAAGGGCTCGCCCGCGCCGATGGACAGGCCCAGCCGGTAGTTGCGCGACAGGTCCGACGTGCAGGTCAGGACCAGATCGCCAAACCCCGACAGGCCGGACAAAGTGGCTGGAACAGCGCCTCTATGGTGGGCCAGCCGCTGCATTTCGGCGTTCCCCCGCGTCATCAGCGCTGCGCGTGCGCTTTCTCCCAGACGCGCACCGATGGCTGCACCAGCGGCGATGGCTACAACGTTCTTGAGCGCGCCGCCCAAGGCTGCGCCCACTTCGTCGGCAGTTCTGTAAATCCGCAGCGTATCGCCGGACAGCCTTTGTTGAAGCGCCACTCCCCGCTCCGGATCGGCGCAGGCCAGCGTCAATGCGGTGGGCAGTCCCTTGGCGATATCGGCGGCAAAACTTGGGCCGGTGAGCAGCGCGCGTGGCGTCTTGTCGAGCACCGCATCAATCACGTCTAGCGGGCCAAGGCCGGTGTTTAATTCCATTCCCTTGCAGCAGGCGACAAGCGTTTTGCCCGCCAGATGATGCGCATGGGCACTTAGAAAACTGCGCAACTTCTGCATGGGCACGGCAACAAGGACAACATCGACCGCGCGCAGGTCCGCAAGATCTGATGTGACACCAAGGTCGCCGGGAAAGATCACCCCGGGCAACCGTTGGGCATTGGTGCGGCTGCGGGCCATCTGGTCTGCCTGTGCATCGCTGCGCGACCACAGCAAGACGCGCTCGTATTGTGCGAGGGTAATGGCAAGTGCCGTGCCGAAAGCACCAGCGCCCAGAACGCCGAGGGTCATGCTTTCGCGCCTTTCTTGCCGCTGCCCAGCAACGCGGGACTGACACGGTCCAACGGCCAGCGCGGGCGGGCCGACAGGTCCAGGCCGTCGGCTGGAAACTGCGCTGCCCGCTCCAGCGCGACATAGGCGATCATCGCCGCATTATCGGTGCACAGCGCAAGAGGCGGAGCAATGAAACCAACGCCACACTGCTCTGAAACAGTCTCTAACGCTGACCTTATCGACATGTTGGCCGCCACGCCTCCTGCCACGCAGAATGTCTTGTGCTGTGGCTCCAACTCTAGATACAGGTGCAAAGCCCGCCTTGCCTTTTCGGCCAGAACTTCTGCCACAGCCGCTTGAAACCCCGCGCAGATATCGCGCTGGTCTTGCAGGTGCAGCCCGCCCTGCGCGCCGACAAGGCTGTCGCGGGTTCGCAGCACGGCTGTCTTCAGGCCCGAAAACGACATATCGCATCCCGCGCGGTCCAGCAGAGGCCGCGGTAGCGCAAAACGCGCAGGATCGCCTTGCTGCGCTGCCGCCTCAACCGCTGGTCCGCCCGGTTGCGGCAAGCCCAGAAGCCGCGCCACCTTGTCAAAAGCCTCGCCCGGCGCGTCGTCGATGGTCCCGCCAAGGCGCACAAAGTCATCCGTGCCTTTGACCAGCAGGAACTGACAGTGGCCGCCGGACACCAGCAGCATCAGGTAGGGATAGGCGACCTGATCGGTCAGCCGCGGTGTAAGCGCGTGACCGGCCAGATGGTTGACCCCAAAAAGTGGTTTGCCTGTCGCCAGCGCGAGCCCCTTGGCGCACATCACGCCAGAGACAACCCCTCCGATCAGGCCCGGACCCGCTGTAACAGCGATGCCGTCAACGTCCGCAAGAATCACATCAGCGCGCTGCAACGCCTCTTCAATGCAGAGATCCAGCACCTCTGCATGCGCGCGGGCCGCGATTTCGGGCACAACACCGCCATAGGCCGCATGCAGCTTTTCCTGACTGCGCACAACAGAGGCCAGCACCTGAGTGCCCTTGTCGGACTGGCGCACGATTGCCGCTGCTGTGTCGTCGCAGCTGCTCTCCAGTCCCAGAATTGTATGTGCGCGGCGCATAAGCCTTCCCGTTGCAAGAGGTATCCATGGCAGGTAACACCGACGGGGGTTGCAAACAATGCCGGGGCGCATGACCGATGTACGACAAGATACCCACGATCCTCACAAGGCCGGAAGACTCAAACCAGGCTTTCGCGGCATCTTTCCCCGCCCCGCTGGCGCGTCGGCTGCAATTTATCGAAAGCCCTCTGATCCGGATCAAGTCGATCGGGGTCCAGATCGGGATGCAAGAGCATTCGGCCGCGCTGTTCACGTCTGTGAACGGCGTCCGTTTTGCCCCGCCGAATATCGGTCGCAAAGCCTACTGCGTGGGGGCCAGAACAACGCAGTCAGCACAGGCGGCAGGTTGGAAAGCCCAGTGTGTTGGTCAGAATGCTGAAGAAATGGTCAAAACGCTGATCGAGATGCAGCCGACGGACATTCTCTATCACCTGAGTGGTGTGCATGTGCGCGGCCGTATTGTCGAGCGGCTGAAGGAGGCGGGTTTCTCAGCCCATCGCGTGCCGCTTTACGACCAGCTGTTGATGCCGCTAACGCCCGAGGCTCAGACCGTACTTGGCCGCCAAACACCTGTGATTGTGCCGCTTTTTTCGCCGCGTGCCGCGACGCATTTCGCCGCAGTTGCCCCGTCGAATCCGCAGGTAACTGTCGTCACAATGAGCGATGCAGTCACAGAGTCATTGGGAAAAACGCCGCGATTCAAGGCAATTACTGCATCGGAGCCGACGTCGGACGCGATGATAAGCGTGATCGAAAAGCTGGTGACTGCCAACAGGTTGGGTTGAGAGGCCAGACACGCAGGAGTAAGGTTCAGATAATGTGCGCGCCCGACTAGATTCGAAAAGGTGGAAATTTTGGCCAGATCACGAAAGTCCAACAAGGCAAAAAACAAGGGCGAGCCGGACGTAGAAACGCCGGACAACGACAAGACTAGCGTGACTTCGGAAGCGCTGGAAAACGCACTAACGGAGGAACAAACAGCTGTCGAGGATGCGGCTGCCGGTCTTCAAAGCGACAAGGTTGACCTTGCTGAAGAGGCGACGTCAGACGTTGCAGAAGCTGATGACGCGCCTTCGGGTGACGCACCGGACGTTCCTGCGGGCGACACCACCGAGGAAAGCATCACAGCGGAAGTTGACCCCCTTGATGCGGAGCCTGCCGCCGATGATGTCGCCGAGGTTGAAAACCTTGAAGCGGACGCGTCTGCTGAAGACATGCCTCGGGAGGCAGAGGACGAAAATACAGCCCCCGCAGAAGACGACACAACCGACGTCGATACCAGCGTGTCCGACGAAGTTGAACACGACGCTGAGACCAACGAGGATATCGCGGCGTTGGACGAGACAAAGGAAGGCGACGCGGTCTCTGCCGAGGATACGCCGCAGGATGATAGTGATCTGGTCGAAAATGCGCTTGCGGCAGAAGCCGTGGAAGCATCTGTCGAAGAGGCAGATGCAGAAGCTGCCGCAGAACCGGCCAAAGAACCCGAGAAGTCCAAACCGGAACCCAAGCGCGAACCCCAGGTGGTGCAAGGCAGCATCTGGCCTGCGTTCTTTGGCGGCGTGATTGCCGCGATGATCGGATTTATCGCAGGCAAAGGCGATATGCTGGACGGATTCTTCGGTCCGGATGAACAGCCGCCCGCTATTGATGTGACCGCGATAGAGGCAACCGCTGCCGAGCAGGCCGCCGCTCTTGAAGCGCAGGCGTCATTGCTTGAAGCACAGACCGCGCGCCTTGAAGCGCTGGAGACAGTGAGCGCGGGCGCCGTTTTAGAGACTGTTGCGGGTCTTGAAAGCAATATCGAGACGTTGGCCGAACGGATTGCGGCGCTTGAAAGCCGCCCTGCGGAAACGGTCACGGCGGAACCTGGCGTTGATCCCGAAGCGGTCACCGAATTGCAAGCGGCGCTTGATGCGCAAAAAGCGCAGATCGCGGAGCTGGCAGCCCGCGCCGAAGAGGCAGAGGCGCAGGCAGCCGGAGAAGCCGCCCGTATCCTTGCGCGCGCGGCGCTGCTGCGGGTGGTGACGGCCGTTGACAGTGGTCAGACGTTCTCACCGGCCTTGACCGAATTGGAAGACGTAACCCCCGTCGAGGTGCCGGAACCTTTGCGCGCGGCTGCGGAGACAGGCGTGCCCACGCTCGCGTCCTTGCAGGAAAGCTTTCCGGATGCCGCCCGCACCGGGCTGGCTGCCGCGCGGGCGGAAGTCCCGGAATCCGAAGTGGTTGGCGTCACCGAGTTTTTGAAACGTCAGCTGAATGTGCGGTCTGTCACGCCGCGTGAAGGTGACGACCCGGATGCAATTTTGTCTCGGGCGCAAGCTGCAGTTAATGCAGGCGATATAGGCACGGCACTGGTGGAACTGGACGGGCTTTCAGAGGCAGCCCGCGCCTCGATGACTGATTGGCTGGAAGCAGCATCAGCCAGACAAGCTGCACAGGATGCGGCAAATGCATTGGCTGACAGCCTGAACAGCAATTAAGGAACAATCTCATGCTTTGGTCTTTGATAAAGATTATTATTTTCGTGGCCGCGGTTGCTGCCTTGGCTTTGGGGGCGGATTACCTGCTGGAAAGCGATGGACTGCTTGAATCCAGGCATGTAATTAACGGTGTTGAATACACCTTTGGCCCGCTGCAAACGGTGATGGCGATCATTGCTCTGTTCTTTGTGGTCTGGTTGTTGCTCAAGCTTTTGTCGCTTTTGGTGGCCTGCTGGCGGTTCCTGAACGGGGATGAAACCGCCATTTCGCGCTATTTCGACCGCAGTCGCGAGCGGAAGGGCTTTGAGGCACTGTCAGAGGGTATGATGGCCCTTGCCAGCGGCGAAGGCCGCGTGGCGATGAGCAAGGCCGCAAAGGCGGAAAAATACCTCAACAAGCCCGAGCTGACCAACCTTCTCGTGGCGCAGGCTGCCGAGATGGCGGGTGACCGCCGCAAGGCGGAAGAGACCTACAGAAAGCTGGTGACCAAAGATGCCACACGCTTTGTAGGTGTCCGCGGGATCATGAAGCAAAAGCTTGAGGATGGTGACACTGAAACCGCGCTCAAGCTTGCGGAGAAAGCATTCGCGATCAAGCCCAAGCACGAAGAGACCCAGGACGTATTGCTGCGCCTTCAGGCCCGGACTGAGGATTGGTCAGGCGCCCGCACGACGCTTAATGCCAAGCTCAAGCACGGCAGTCTGCCGCGCGATGTGCACAAGCGTCGCGATGCTGTTCTGGCTTTATCCGAGGCCAAGGACATTCTGGCGGACGAAAGTTCGATCGAGGTGCAGGAAAAGGCTATTGAAGCCAACAAGCTTTCGCCGGATCTGGTGCCTGCCGCTGTTATGGCCGCAAAAAGCTACATCGCGCAGGATCGTCCGAAACTGGCCGTGCGGCTATTGAAGAAAACATGGGAATCGCAACCGCATCCCGATCTGGCGGCGGCTTTCGCCGGTATCGCGCCTGACGAAACCCCGGCAGAGCGTATCCGTCGCTTCATGGCCCTGACGCGGGTAAAACCCGACCATCCGGAAACCAAGATGCTTCTGGCTGAGTTGCACATCGCGAATGAAGATTTTCCTGAAGCGCGCCGCGCGTTGGGCGATCTGCCCGAAACCGACCCGGATGCGCGGTCGGTTACCTTGATGGCAGCGATCGAAAAGGGCGAAGGTGCCTCGGATGCAATCGTGCGCGGCTGGCTTGCCAAGGCGTTGACGGTGTCACGCGGCCCGCAGTGGATTTGCGGCAACTGCCAGCACATTCATGCAGAGTGGGAACCCTTCTGTGAGAACTGCGAAAGCTTCGACACGCTGGCATGGAAGAAACCGCCCGTGTCCGAGGTTGCGATGCCCGGTGGTGCGCAGATGTTGCCGCTGATCGTGGGAGCCATTGAGGACAAATCGCAAGACACGCCGGCGGCGGCTTCTGAAGCGGAAATCGAGGATGCGGAAATTCTGCCGGATGAAGGTATGACACCGGCAAATGACCCCGCGCCCGAAGCAGCAAACCTTGCGGAAGCAGATAAGGCAAAAGCCGGCTGATGCGACAGCCTTGACCCTTGACGCCACGTGCTGGCGTCACCTTATCTGAGGGAGACCCCGGCTAAGGACCTATTGCCATGACGCGCACTGTTACGCTGTCGATTGAAAAGATGCATTGCGGCTCTTGTGTGGGGCGCGTGGACCGGGCTTTGGCCGCTGTGCCTGGCGTTGATGAGGTGTCAGTCAATCTGGCAACGGAAACGGCTGTTGTCACAGGACAAGGCAGTGGTTTTGTCTCGACATTGATTGGCGCTGTTGAGGCAGCGGGATATCCTGCGCATGTTGCTGAAGACGCTGACTTTGACAAGCAAGATCAACGTGACGCCGAAGCCGCCGCCCTGAACCGGCGCGTACTAATTGCGGCCGTTCTTGCGTTGCCCGTGTTCATTCTGGAAATGGGTGGGCATATGGTGCCCGCCTTCCACCATCTGGTGCACCAGACTATCGGGCAGCAGACCAGTTGGGTGATACAGGCTGCTTTGACGACGATGGTTTTGGTTGGGCCGGGCCGGTCGTTTTACACCCAAGGCCTGCCCGCCCTGATGCGCGGCGCACCAGACATGAACAGTCTGGTCGCCGTCGGCACGCTGGCCGCTTATCTGTATTCGATGACGGTGCTGTTTGTGCCCGATGCCCTGCCTGCAGAGGCGCGTGTGGTCTACTTTGAGGCGGCGGCGGTCATTGTCGTCCTGATCCTTGTCGGCCGCTGGCTTGAGGCGCGCGCCAAGGGCAAGACTGGCGCCGCCATCGGTACCTTGTTGCGCCTGCAGCCCAAGACGGCACAGGTGATGCGGAACGGTGAAGCCATTGATGTGGCGGTTGCAAAGTTGGTGCCGGGAGACCTTATCCTGCTGCGCCCCGGCGAAAGCGCGCCGGTCGATGGTGTCGTGAAAGAAGGTGAAAGCATCGTCGATGAAAGCATGCTGACCGGTGAGCCGATGCCCGTACCCAAAGCGCCCGGTGACGCGATCACCGGCGGCACCGTTAACGGCAATGGCAGCCTGACCCTGCAGGCAACACGGGTCGGCAAGGATACGGTTCTCGCGGGGATCGTGCGAATGGTTCAAGAGGCGCAGGGCGCAAAACTGCCTATACAGGCTCTGGTGGACCGCGTAACGCTGTGGTTTGTCCCCGCCGTTTTGATAATTGCCGCTGCCACTGTTCTGGTCTGGCTGGCTGTAGGTCCGCAGCCTGTCTTGTCCTATGCGCTGGTGGCTGGCGTGTCGGTTTTAATCATTGCCTGTCCCTGCGCGATGGGTTTGGCGACACCAACCTCCATCATGGTCGCTACTGGCCGCGCAGCAGAGCGCGGTGTGCTGTTCCGCAAGGGTGACGCCCTTCAAAGTCTTGCGGAGGTTGATGTCATCGCTTTTGACAAAACCGGCACGCTCACCGAAGGTCAGCCCGAAATGCAGCATTTTCTGGCAGCTGACGGCTTTGATCGCTCTGCCGTGTTGACGCTTGTCGCGGCCGTTGAGGCGCGCGCGGAACACCCCGTTGCACGGGCCATCGTGTCGGCCGCGCAACGCGAAGGCCTTGTCCTTCCCGAGGCAGAACGGGTGACGGCGCAGAATGGCCTGGGGATCAGCGGACAAGTCGCAGGTCAACCTGTGATCGTGGGATCGGACCGCCTGATGGGGGACGTTGGTGTCGATATCTCTGTGTTTAGCGCTGCCGCAAGCAAGGCCGCGTCAAAGGGCGAGACTGTCTTTTTTGCGGCTGTTGCCGGGAATGTTGCAGCAATGATTACCGTGGTCGACAGGATCAAACCGAACGCGAAAGAGGTCATCGGTGGGCTGCAAGCACAGGGTCTGCACACCGTTATGATAACAGGCGACAAGGCTGAAACCGCCGAAGCGATTGCGCAGCAGATCGGTGTTTCGGATGTTATCGCGGGGGTGCTGCCGCGCGGCAAGGTAGAGGCCATCGAAAAACTGCAGGCGGGCGGCCGCAAGGTCGCCTTTGTCGGCGACGGCATCAACGATGGCCCTGCGCTGGCGGCGGCGGATATCGGAATCGCGATTGGCACCGGGACGGATGTCGCTATTCAGTCGGCAGATGTGGTGCTGATGTCCGGCGACTTGCAGGGCGTGGGGACGGCGCAGCATATCTCTGCCTGTGCCATGCGTAATATTCGCCAGAACCTTTTTTGGGCCTTCGGCTATAACACGGCCCTCATTCCCGTCGCAGCGGGTGTTCTGTTCGCGCCTCTGGGACTTTTGCTGTCGCCGGTATTGGCGGCGGGTGCCATGGCGCTGTCCAGTGTCTTTGTGCTGACCAATGCCTTGCGGTTGCGCCGGGTCTGACCCAAGCGCGGTACGTTAGACTTCCTCGGCCAGTTCTATCAGCGTTTCATGGATTTTATCCGACCCGATGATGGCTTGCCGGACAAGGCGGTCAAACTGGCGCGCAAAGCCGCGTACCTGTTCGGGGCTACTGACCACAAGATAGGCATCACCCAGATAAAGCGCGACCCGCTGGTTGCCGAAGACGGTGAACGGTGCAGAAAAGGTTTGGGTCCCGTCATAGACGTGTAGGCGGAGCGCGGGATAGTGCTGGTGGCAGATGCGGGCCATGTGAAGCAGTTGCTGGCGGCTTTGGTCTGCAGTGCTGCCACGCCATAGTCCGGTCCGCGCAGAAAGATCCTGCAGTGTCTGGAAGGGCATCGCAATCTCCACATCCATGTCACTAAGCGATATGCGTTCCAGTACGTTTTCAACCCCGCCGCCGCGCGCATCCTCGATCGCCTTGTCCGTGACCGGCGCAAGGCTGACGATATCCGGCAGGGTCGATGGCACGGTGCGCAGTTTGAAACCGGCCGCTTCGTTGCGCCACTGGTCCAGAGGCGTAGACCCGTCCGCTTGCGTTTCCTTTTCGATCTGGACGCTTTGTGCCACCTCCTGACGGCCTTCCGGCGCATTTTCCAGACACAGCAGCCAATCGACCGACACACCGGTGACAGATGCGATCCGGCGCAGCGTTTCGGCGCGGGGCAGGCGGTCTGTCTCCAGACTTAGAAACTGGCTTAGCGCGGAACGGTCAATGCCCACCGCGCGCATAAAACTGGCGCGCCCATCGGTGTGTGAGGCCACCACCTGCGCCAGCCGCTTTTTGAATTCCTGCGAGAGAAGCCGTTTATCCATGTCAGTCATAAAGCCACAAATGGAGTGGAAATACATCAAAATTTCGAAAACGTTGCGAATGTAATCTTTAAGATGCGCATTCACGCGCTTGCCGGACATAGCGATTTCTAGAAAATACGCTCGTTAAACCGTTGCCGGAGACTGATTTGAAGACGCAAACTGTGACGAAACCGCTTGTTGTTCAATGGCCAACGTTACTGATATGCAGTCTCTGTTATTTGGGTTTTTTATGTTCAACGCTGTTTTACGATACGCTGGGGCCCGTCACGTCGACGATTGTGCTGACCCTGGCACTCACGCTTTTCTCGTCGTTTTCCCACGAAGTGCTGCACGGTCACCCGTTCCGCAGCGTCACGGCAAACACACTGCTGGTCTTTCCGGCATTGGGTCTTCTGATCCCCTATCCCCGCTTTCGTGATACCCATCTGGCGCACCATCATGATCCGTCGCTGACGGACCCCTACGACGATCCCGAGACGAATTTCATAGATCCCGCTGTCTGGGTGACCTGGTCGCCCCTGCGCCGCCGCCTCTATACAGCAAACAACACGTTGCTGGGTCGCATGGTGCTGGGGCCGTTTATCAGCATCGCTACATTCTATCTTCAGGATGCACGCGCTGCCGTTAAAGGCGACAAACGGGTCATTGACGGATGGCTCTTTCACATCGCTGGCGTCATCACGGTGTTGTGGTGGATCGCCAATGCAGGCCAGATGCCATTCTTGGTCTACATGCTCGCGGTATATTTCAGTCATTCCATTCTGAAAATCCGCACGTTCCTTGAACATTGCGCCCATGAAAAGGTGCGTTGCCGAAGTGTTATCATCGAGGATCGGGGCCTGCTGTCGTTCCTTTTTCTGAAAAACAACCTGCATGCTGTGCACCACGCCTGCCCGACGGTCCCGTGGTATCGGCTGCAATCCGTTTACACTGCCAAGCGCGAAAGTTTTCTCAAAAGGAACGGAGGCTACGCCTACCGGTCCTACCGCGATGTCATCGCGATGTTTCTCCTTCAGGCCAAAGATCCGGTGCCCCATACGCTGATGGCAATGCCGCCGGACCCTCAGACCGAACCATTGCACGGCGACAAGCAGTTGACGCTGTAGCGCGGGGTTGCGACACGGTGTGGTCTGATACAGATAATGTTGTATGCTGGGCCCAAAGCGGAGAGTGACATGAAAGACAGCAGTGAAAGACCGGTTCTTGTTGACACAGAGAATGGCATTGCGACCGTTACACTGAACAATCCGCGCGCAATGAATGTCTTGTCCGAAGACATGCTGGCCGCCTTGCAAACCACATGGGACGAGATTGCGCGCGACCGCGACATCAAAGTTGTCATTCTGCGCGGCGCGGGAGACCACTTCTGTGCCGGTCACAACCTCAAGGAAATGACGGCACGCCGCACGGATGACGATGGTGGCAAGGCCTACTTCAACACGCTTTTTGCAACCTGTACCAAAATGATGTTGTCGATCGTCAAATTGCCCCAGCCTGTCATCGCTGAGGTACAGGGGATTGCCACTGCCGCTGGTTGCCAGCTGGTTGCTACCTGCGATCTGGCTGTTGCGTCAGAAGATGCGCGCTTTGCCACGTCAGGCGTGAATATCGGGCTTTTCTGCTCGACACCTATGGTTGCCCTGTCACGCAATGTGGCCCGCAAACAGGCAATGGAGATGCTGCTGCTGGGCGATTTTCTGCCCGCCGCGCGGGCACAGGAAATGGGCCTCGTCAACAGGGCTGTACCGAGGGACGCGCTGTCTCAGACGGCCCGAGAGATGGCCCAGACGATCGTCAGCAAGGCGCCCGTCGCCATAAAGATTGGCAAGGAGGCCTTCTATACCCAAGCCGGTATGTCGCTGGAGGACGCCTATGCCTATACCGGCGCTGCCATGGCCGAAAACATGATGGCGCGCGACACTGAAAAGGGTATCGCCGCCTTTATCGACAAAAAGCCGATGCCTCCCTGGCAGGGCGATTAAGCCCTCAAAGGGCGGAGTTTTAATGAAACGCCCTTTTGTGACCACAAAGCTCTAAGTTTCGCTTAATCCCGAAAGAGCACTCTTCCCACACGCGAGGGCGTGGGGACGGGTATGGTTGAAATCGTTGCAAAAGGTGTGACTGCGGGCACGCAGGGCGCGGAATTGTCAGGCATCAGCGATCTGGATCTCTACCAGATCGGGGGTATCTGGCACCTGTATGCGACAACACGTTCAACGGCAGGTATCGACACGCTCGAACTTGCCGCCAGCGGTCAGTTGAGTGTGGAACACCGTCTGACGGTCGAGACTTATGGTGGCTTCGCCCCAACAGATCATGCCTTTTTCGAAACCGCGAGCGGCGTGGTGGTGCATGGCATGGGCCGGAACCTGTCGCAGTTTGACAGCTATGCGTCAGACGCGGATGGCGCACTCAACGCGGTTTCCGGCGCGTCGTTCGTCGGCGGGCCAGCCACAAGTACACTGGCGCTGACGGATGTTGTCATCTCCGGCCAGACATTTGTGGTCAGCAGCCACTTTGGCAGCGCGGCGCTGCAGGTCTTCCGCTATGACGAATCCGGCGTGTTTTTCCAGGTTTCTGCAGTGACCTACCAAGATGCGGCCAACACCAAACTGGCCAGCACCTGGACAAATGACCAAACCTTTGTCTTTGCCAGTCACAGCAACGGGATCGACACTTTTCTTCTCGGGCCGGACGGCACGTTGAACAAGCTTTGGACCGGGGCGCAATTCTCCGCTTTGGGTATTTCCGGTCCCAGCCATCTCGAAACGGTTACCCTTGGCGAGGTGACATTTCTGCTTGTTGCCGGGCAGGGCAGCTCGTCGCTTTCTGTATTTGAGGTGCTTGAAAACGGCACGCTTTCGGCCACGGACCATGTGTTTGACGACCTCTCGACGCGGTTTTTCCGTATCAGCGAGCTGGATGTGACCCAAGGTGGCGACAGGGCCTTTATCGTTGTGGCAGGTTCGGACGATGGTTTCAGCTTGCTTGAGCTGTTACCGGACGGGCGGCTGATCGGGCATGGGACAAAAGCGGACGCTACCGATACCACGCTGAACAATGTCTCGGGGATTGCGGCGCATGTTGCGAAAGACACGCTGCATGTCTACGCCGCCAGCGAAAATGAGCCGGGTGTGACATGGTTTGAAATCGACACCGGACCAACGGGTGCGCCCATAACCGGAAGTGCCGGTTCTGAGGTAATATCAGGCACTAACGCAGGTGAAATACTGTCTGGAGGTATGGGTGATGATACAATTCTTGGGGGTGCCGGCAACGATGTGCTGGTCGACGGGGCGGGTACGGACAGGCTGACCGGCGGCCCGGGGCAGGATGTATTTGTCTTGCGTCAGGATGGCGAAACGGATGTGATCGCCGACTTCGAACCCGGCATCGACCGCATTGATCTTTCCACATTTGCGCAATTGCGATCGAGTGACCAGCTCTTGATCAGGTCCACGCAGACAGGAGCCGAGGTGACATTTGGAAACGATACGCTTTTGGTGCAAAGCCAGGACGGCGGCGCGTTGAACCGCGCCGAAGTTCTGTATCGCCCGGTGTTGGCACTGTCACATGGCGATATTCCGGTGCCTGCCGGACTTTCCGCACCAGCCATCCCGGTGACAGAGGCTTTCTCAAACCCGACCTTCTATGATTTCGCCCTGTTTGGTGCCGGCGGCGGGACCGGCGCTCATATTGCCAAACGGTTCATTGAAACCGCGATCTATGACAGCGTGGAGATTGGCACGCAAAGCAATGACACTTTGTATGGTGGGGTCGGGCAGGACACGCTGAACGGTCGCGCGGGCGACGATCATCTGACAGGCGGCGCCGGCGCTGATACATTTGTTTTCGGCGCCGGCCATGACAAGATCGCCGATTTTGTGACCGGCGTGGACAAGTTGCAGCTTGAAGAAGAGCTATACGCCTCGGTATTTGTCTCTGCACAATCAATTTTGCAGCATTATGGCACAATCGACGGCGGTACAGCCGTTCTTGATTTCGGTGTTGGATATGTGCTGACTGTCGACGGAATAGCCAGTCTTGATGTTTTGGCGCAAGACGTGCTATTGTAACTTTCAGCCCACTTTGTAGCCCCAGAAATCGGTTCGATCCGCCATAAAGTATCCCGGCTGGTCGCGCATGATACCTTGAAGCGTCACAGTATCCCCTGCCAGCAAGGGCACGAGTGTCTGCAGACCCAATGTTGTGCGTTCGTCGACGTGCTGGCCCGTGTTTTCCACCTGCGTTCCCGAAATCGCCGTACCGCCATTCAACACCAGCTGTGCGCCCATGCGGGCATCAAGGCTTGCGTCCGCTTTAAAGGTCAGCAGAGCCCCAAAATGGTATGTGCCGTCTGCCGGTGCAGTGAATTCGTTCAATCCGGCGTCGAAACTGGCCTGATCGTTGCTGTCGAGATCATTGATGGCAATCGTGATCCATGTGTCGGCGGCGCCATAATTGTCAAAGTTGGTGACCCCCTTGAAACGGGGCAGGCGGGGTTGGTCAACGATACCTGTGGTGCCACTGACAATCAGCCCGTCGAAGAACGTGGTACCATCAGGCGACGTAGCGAACCTGAGGTCTTCCGACCCGAATGAACCAACAAGCGCACGCGTGACAAAATCCTGCTGAAACACAAACCCTGCGTCATCCGTGGCGGTCTCCTTGTTCAATGTGCTTAGCATATCACCGGTGCCGCCATCGGCCTGATACAGTGCTGTCCAGAGGGCTGCGTTGACTTTGGCGGCGAACGGGATGCCGGGGAGAGACGTCATGCCAAGACCAAAGGCTAAAACATCCTCCAGCTCGCCGCTGTCCAGATCGACCCAGTCACTACCGTCAAACACCACCAGCACATCGCGGTTGATGACATAGGCACGCCAGCCTGTGCGCGGCACAAAGAACCGCCAGCTGCCATTTTCAAAAAGTGCAATTTCGCCGTCATGTCCGGCCCATGCGCCCGTGCCGCCTGCGTCCGGAATATAGCGTGTGCCCTCTGCCGGAGAACCAGGCGGAGAGGTCTGGTCATCCGCAACCACGCTGAGTTGCGTGACGACGTCCAGAATGCGCAGCGCCTCGTTATGGGTCACATGTTTTTGCGCCTGACTGGGCAGGATAAACGGTAAAGACAGACTGCTTGAGATATCGGCCATGTGGGTTCCCATGAGAAAGGTTCAAATCGACCGCCATTCTCGCGGGGAAATTTTGCCACAGGCTTACATCCGCGCACGCGTCAAAAAGGAAACGTTAACGCTGACAGAGGCGGTTTCCTGATTCCCTGCAATCTTGCTGATCTTGGCGTACTGTCCGTAAAACCGGCCTGTCAGGTTGAATTATGGCGCTTGCAAGGCTCTATTCCGGCAGCATTTTGCTGTAGTCCGGCTATTCAGCTTGCAATTGGAGCGTCGCGTGGCCACAACGGTTAAAGATTTGTAAACTGTTTGGTCAACTTTGACTGTGTAACTATGACAACTGTGCCGGTATCAGTACCCTTGCTTGGTTTAAGCAGCGGTCACCAAAAATGGAAATGCATAGGGTCTGAACCCCTTAGAAACCGCGCATGGACGGGCCCGCGGCCCCTGTCGCTGGACGAAGCAATCTGATGACACAAACTGGCGGCACATTCTCTTTCGTTGCATTCAGCGGCACTTTTGACGGTTCGGGCACGGCGACCGGCTACAACGGTCAGGGCACGTTCAGAATCTTTTTCAACGTGAACGACCAGCCGCAACTGTCCTACACAGCAACGGACAACGGCCCCGGTCTGCTGCCGACCATCGAATTCGTGGATCCCAGCAACGCTATCGAGTTCAAGATCAACGGCGAATCCCAATACACGCTTGTGCAGCCGGAAGATGAACTGCGACTGGGGGAAATCCGCTGGGGTGATCTGCAGAATGAGCAGGTTGCCGTCATCCTTGAATTTTTCGATTTTTCTTCTGGTGAAACCTTTGTTATCCCGCTGGACGGCGACGATATCGGAAGTTTTGCAAGCCCTGCTTCATTTGTGAACTTCTTCAACAGTCTTAACTATCGCGGCCCGGCAACGGGTGTTTACGCTCCACAGGAGGTCTTTGACGTGTCTAATGCACTATCCGGAAATCTGATCATCGATGATGAAATCTTTGATAATGACGTCGGCAACCTTATCGAAACCGGCGAAGGTAACGATATCATCGAAGGGAATGGCGGCAATGACACAATCGACGGCGGGTCGGGTCATGACGCAATCCTGGGTGGCGATGACGACGACAGTCTGATCGGTGGCACCGGCAATGACTTTCTGGATGGCGGCAACGATCAGGATGAGCTTTTCGGCGGCGAAGGCATAGATACGCTGCGCGGCGGTGCGGGCAACGATAGCCTGAACGGCGGAGCAGGGGTTGATCTGCTCGAAGGTGGCTCGGGCAATGACACGTTGGATGCACGCGACGGTCTCGCAAGCACGCAGTTGCAAGGCGACTTCGCGCGCCCGGGTCTGGGTGTCGACATTCTCTATGGACACCGCGAACTTTACGAATTGGGCGAAGGCACCGACCTTTCCTTTGCCGAGTTTATCGGTGTCGGTGGCATCACGATCAATTCTTCCGAGTGGGATGATGGTTCGGGTGGTACGCTGAATGGGCTCGACAGCGGGAACTCCGGGACAGCGGTGAGCGGCAACGGTCTGATTAACACCACCTTTGACTACGTGCACTTTTTCCAGGGCTCACAGGACGGTGACAACATCACCGGGTCGGATGATGACCGCTTTGAAGGGTTCGAATTGCTGGGCGGCGACGATACGGTAGACGGCGGCGGTGGTTTCAACGTGCTGGACTACGGCAGCGAAGTGCTGTTCTTCACCAATGGTTTTGCCAATGCGACCGGCATCACCGTCACCATGGCCGAGGACACCGTCAACGGATTTGATGGCACGGTTATCGACACACAGAACGATACGGACTCGATCAAGAACATCGACGAAATCCGCGGCACGACCATTGCGGACGTCATGACTGCTGCGGGCACCGATCTGGATATTATTTTCCGCGGTGGCGAGGGCAACGACACCCTGATCGGCAGCGACGGTTCCAACTTCCTCAGCGGCGGTGAGGGTAATGACAGCATCAACCCGGGCGACAACACGTTCTTTGACGAAATCGAAACCGGTACAGGGTTTGACATTGTCGATTTGATCGACCTCGAACAGGGCTATGTCGATTTCACCCACTTCTTTTTGCCGGGCCGGATCACGGTAGATGTCGATGCCAGCGGTGCTGGCAGCCCGGGGCTGATCAGCAAGTCGCTCGACGCGGATGAGGATGGATCAGGCACAACGACCATCAACGACATTCAGCAGGCGATACTCAATGGCAACGGCGTAGACGCCTTCGGGGGCGTTGGGTTCATCGGTACCGATTTCAACGATATCTTCAATATCACCGGAGCTGACGACAATGTCGCCGGCGCGGATGGCTATATTGCGCTGAATGGCGGGGCGGGCGGTGACACGTTCAATCTGCTGGGCGGGGACAGTTTTATACGGCTCGACTTCCGTGGCATCGGCGCGACGAAGGGCGCGATTGTGAACCTCGATACGTCCGAGATACTCAACGACGGGTTCGACAACGGTACAGCCCAAGGCGAAATCCTCATTGGTGCAAGCTTTGTATCACAGCTGCACGGAACGGAATTTGTCGATGAGTTTACCGGCGATGGCAGAGCCAACAGCTTTATCGTTCTGGGTGGCAATGACAGCATTGACGGTCTCGGCGGCAGCGATGTGGTGCACTACGATCAGTCGGGTCATTCTGCAATTGTTGCCAACCTGGCCACAGGCGTTGTGACTGGCTCCTACAACGGGGCTGGCTTTACCCAGTCGCTTACGAGCATCGAGGAGTTGGTGCTGACGGACTTCGCCGATACGGCAACCGGTTCTGATGCTGCCAACCTGCTCACGGGTGGTTCTGGTGATGACACGTTGCGTGGTGGTGCGGGGTCTGACAGCCTTGTGGGGGGTGAGGATGCGGACCGTCTTGAGGGCGGCGCGGACAGTGACCATCTGGATGGCGGCAATGGCGACGATTTGCTCTTTGGGGGCGGTGTCGGCAATGACACGCTGCTGGGCGGCGCGGGGTCTGACACGCTGATCGGTGAGGCCGGCAATGACAGCATGGAGGGCGGCACGGAGGCCGACACCCTGCGTGGTGGTGGCGGTGAAGACACGCTGCTGGGTGGTGACGGGACGGACCGGCTGGAAGGCGGCACCGAGGCGGATACCATCGACGGCGGCAACGACAACGACACGATCTTCGGCGGCTCGGGTGCCGATATGATCATGGGCGGTCGCGGCACCGATGAAATCCGCTCGGAGGGCGACAACGACACCATCGATGCAGGCGACGGCTTTGACGCGATCTACGCTGGTGGCGGCGCGGACAGTGTCGACGGCGGCAATGGCAACGACTTCATGACGGGGGGCGAAGGCTTTGACACGCTGAACGGTGGCGTTGGCAATGACCGTTTGTTCGGCGGTCCGTCAGGCAATGACGTGCTGAACGGCGGCGAGGGCAACGACGAGCTCTTTGGTGAAGCCGGGCGTGACAT